>NZ_JBXWNS010000004.1:0-436464 GCF_059610485.1 Ruegeria sp. CDSC081
CGCTGACGGCCCAGCTCGGACGTGATCGAGCCGAACAGCTCTGGGTCGCGCGCTGAGAGAGACTGGGTGAAAAAACCGGTATCACGTAGATTGGCGTTCATGGGGGCTCCACAATGCTGGGATTTCTTGCGGATTTCCTATCGGAAACGGGACATCGGCAAAAGGCTTAAAGCGACGATTTGGCCAGCGGTGGCGTCAAGTCTGGTCTATAGGGGAAAGGTATGATTGTTTCGGAACCAAATGTGCAGCACTGGAAACCACAATAGATGATTCAAAGAATCGCTTTTCTTGCCAGCGACGCCAAGGTGGCTCAAACCGCACGCGACAAATTGGTCAGGCGCTATGGCAATGCGGCGCCGCGTGATGCCGGTGTAATTGTCGCGCTGGGTGGGGACGGCTTTATGCTGCACACTTTGCACAACATGCAGCACCTCGATACGCCCGTATATGGCATGAATCGTGGAACAATCGGGTTCCTGATGAACGAGTTCCACGAAGAAGACCTGATGGACCGTCTTTCCGCCGCTGAAGAAGAGGTCATCAACCCGCTGGCAATGCGCGCGATGGATCAGTCCGGCAAGATTCATGAGGCGCTAGCCATCAATGAGGTCTCTTTGCTAAGGGCAGGCCCTCAGGCGGCGCGGCTGAGGATCAGTGTGGACGGTCGCGTGCGCATGGATGAATTGGTTTGCGATGGCGCTTTGCTGTCAACGCCAGCAGGATCGACGGCTTATAACTATTCCGCGCATGGGCCAATCCTGCCGATTGGATCGGATGTTCTAGCCCTGACAGCGATTGCTGCCTTTCGTCCGCGACGCTGGCGGGGGGCGCTGCTGCCCAAAATCGCCCAGGTGCGCTTCGATGTGTTGGATGCGGATAAGCGGCCGGTCATGGCGGATGCGGATTCAAATTCATTTCCGGATATTGATTGGGTCGAAATTCGATCTGAACCGGCGATACGGCACCGTATCCTGTTCGACCCGGGCCACGGCCTGGAAGAGCGTCTGATTTCGGAGCAGTTCACCTAAATGAAAGGCCAAGTATGAATTAATCGCGCTTGTGTGAACCAGTTCACACTAATCCGATTAACATTAAGGTACTGTGAATTTGCCTGGAGAACACGCCATGGTGGAAGTGAGTGGCCATCAACGGCGGTTTCGAAATGAACGTGCAGTTTATGTGCGGGCGAGGGTAGGTGGTGCTACGCTCGTTATCGGATTTCTAGGCATATTTTAGAAAGCGGACCCCGGGTACAAAACCCCGGGGTCAATTTTTTTGGACAACGTCTATTTAGAAGGACGTCCCATTTTCTTCCACAATGGCAGGCACATTTGCCCTACCCGGTCTTCTATTGCCGCGGCGGCGTCTACGACCATATCCTCGCGCCATCTGCGGGCTGCGATCTGGATGTTGATCGGCTGCGGCCCATGCGGCAGCTCGGCCAGCCGCGCCGGAACACATGCCGCGGGCAGGCCGATGAAGTTCATCGCATAGGAATAGACCGCACAGCCCAATACTTCATGCACGCCCTCGGCGCCCTCGGTGTCTCGGTCCGGTTTGAAGAACGGCTGTGGCAGGAATGGTGACAGGACCAGAGGATAGTTTTGCATGAACAGAGACCACTCGCGCGCATAGTGGCTGCGCTTGGCCAGCATTTCGATAAGGTCTGTGCCAACTATGGGTGGGAATTCCTGAAAGTAGACCTCGAATATGTCGCGGATTGTTTTTGATCCCGCAGCCTCGATATCGGCTTTCAACAAGGTCAGAACTTCACCCATCAGGGCGCGGTACCCACCACGACCAGCTTCAAAGATATCGGGTGGTGCGACCTCTTCCACTACATAGCCTGCATCGATCAATGCATCGCATGCAGTATCCAGAGCCTTGTCGACTTCGGGATGCAAATCGTATCCAAAGGTCTGCTTGGTGAAGGCGACCTTGATCGGGCCGGTTTGGTCCTCACCCCGCCACGGCATCGGCACGTGAAACGGATCGCGCGGATCGGGCGCGATCAAGCTGGGCATGGACAGGTGCAGGTCCGCTGCGGAGCGCGTGATCAGACCCTGCACCGACATCGATTGTGCCAATATGCCCCGTTCTGCCGATTGGCTGGGATTCCACGCCGGAACACGACCCAGACCCGGTTTGACGGTGACCGCCCCATTGGCGGCGGCTGGAAATCGCAGACTGCCCCCTATATCGTTGCCATGGGCCAGCGCACCGATCCCAGCCATCACAGCCGCGCCCGCGCCACCAGAAGATCCCCCGGGCGAGATATGACGCCCCCAGGGGTTATACGTGCGGCCATGCAGTTCGTTATCTGTGTCAGCACGGAATGAAAATTCGGGCGTGTTGGTGCGACCGATGACGATGGCGCCCGCCTTTTGCAGGTTGGAAACAACCGGCGCATCATCCGGGGCGATCACGTCTTTCAGGGCAACGACCCCATTCGAGGTCGCATGTCCTTTTTGATCGACGTTGATCTTGATGGTGACCGGCACACCATGCAGGGGGCCGGGCTGCTCTCCGCCACCGACCGCCTTGTCCAGATATCGCGCACGGTCCAGCGCCTGCAGGCTCAGATCTTCAACAACCGCATTCAACGAAGGGTTGACCTGATGCATCCGCTCGATTGCGGCTTTTACGGCCTCTTCCGCGCTGAGTTTACGGTTGCGGGTCAACGCGGTCAGATCGGTGGCGCTCAGACGCCAGATGTCGGTCACTGTCATGGGGCCTCACTGTCTTGGTCAGACAGTAGAGGCCCAGTGTCAGGTTGCAAGAGGCGGCAACTGTGCCGATATTCTACTGGGCGTAGCCTATGGATTTCAGGGCTTCGGTGATTTCGTCCAGAATCACCGGATCGTCGATAGTGGCGGGCATCTTGTATTCCTTGCCATCCGCAATCGAGACCATGGTCCCGCGCAATATTTTGCCCGACCGCGTTTTGGGCAGCCGGTCCACAACCACGGCCAGTTTGAAAGCAGCGACCGGTCCGATCTTTTCGCGCACCAGCTTGACGACATCCTGAACGACGTCACCGTGGTCACGATCACAGCCCGCGTTCAGACACAGGAAACCAACCGGCATCTGGCCTTTCAACTGGTCCGACACGCCGATCACGGCGCATTCGGCAACGTCAGGGTGCGCGGCCAGAACCTCTTCCATTCCGCCGGTGGACAGGCGGTGGCCGGCGACGTTGATCACGTCATCGGTGCGCGCCATGATGTAGAGGTACCCGTCCTCATCAACCATGCCCGCATCACCGGTTTCATAATATCCGGGAAAGTGATTCAGGTACGAGCTTTTGAACCGGTCTTCGGCGTTCCACAGCGTTGGCAGAGTGCCGGGGGGCAGGGGCAGCTTTACCGCAATCGCGCCCAGCTCTCCGGGTCTCATCGGGTGGCCGCCTTCGTCCAGAATCTGCACGTCGTAGCCGGGCATCGGCTTGGCAGGTGAGCCCAGCTTGGTTGGCAGCTCTTCAATCCCCAGCGGATTGCCCGCGATGGTCCAACCGGTTTCGGTTTGCCACCAATGGTCGATGACCGGAACGTTCAGCGCGTCTTTGGCCCATTCGATCGTGTCGGGATCTGCCCGCTCTCCGGCCAGAAACAGGGCTCGCAGGCAGGAGAGGTCGTATTCAGGGATTAATTCCCCCTTGGGATCTTCACGTTTGACCGCGCGGATTGCGGTGGGAGCAGTGAAGAAACTGCGAACATTATGCTCGGATATCACCCGCCAGAAGGTGCCCGCGTCCGGGGTTCCAACCGGCTTGCCCTCGAACACTATCGTGGTGTTGCCGTGGATCAGCGGCGCGTAGCAGATATATGAGTGGCCAACGACCCAGCCGACATCAGAAGCCGCCCAGAACACGTCGCCGGGATCCACGTTATAGATGTTCTTCATCGTCCAGTTCAGGGCGACCAGATGGCCGGCCGTCGGCCGTACGACCCCTTTGGGCGCTCCGGTCGTGCCCGATGTATACAGGATATAAGCTGGATCATTGCCATCGACAGGAACACATTCCGCAGGCTCAACACCGTACTGGAACCCGTGCCAGTTGAAATCACGCCCCTCGATCAAATGCGCAACCTCTTGTTCGCGCTGGAATATCACGCAGAAATCGGGCTTGTGGCTGGCAAGTTCGATGGCACCGTCAAGCAGCGGTTTATAATGCACCACACGGCCCGGCTCCATCCCGCAAGAAGCGGCGATGATTGCTTTTGGTTTGGCGTCATCAATACGGACCGCCAATTCGTTGCTTGCAAAGCCACCAAACACAACCGAGTGCACCGCACCCAGCCGGGCACAGGCCAACATCGCCTCAAGCGCTTCGGGGATCATCGGCATATAGATGATAACCCTGTCGCCCTTTTCGACACCTTTTGCCCGCAATGCCCCGGCCAAAGTAGCGACCCGATTGCGCAGTTCGACATATGAGATCTCGCGCTTGGTGTGGGTGATTGGGCTGTCATAGATGATGGCCGTCTGTTCACCGCGACCATTCTCGACATGGCGATCAACTGCATTCCAGCAGGTGTTGACCCTGGCATCACAGAACCATTCATAAAGAGGAGCATTGTCGTCAAACAAAGCCTTGCTGGGTGGCCGAACCCAATCAATTCCTTTTGCAGCTTCCATCCAGAATGCCTCTGGATCGGATTTCCAGCTCTGGTAAACGTCCTGATATGCCACTTTGGTCTCCTCCGAAAAATCCCTGCACCGTGTCTAGGGCGGGGTATAGGGGGCAGACAAGCGGTCGAAGTGACGGGGCGTCACTTTATCGCAAAATATTTGCAGATGTATAAGAATTTCCCTGCAAATTTTTGCAAATCTGTCGGCAATTTATGGATTTTGCGCGCCGAATTCACAGTTTTGCAAAACTGCAAATGTATTGGTGCAAATATGAAGGAATCACTCCGGGCACCTGTTTCGGTGCCCGGAGGGGATCCGTGACCTTCTACCCGTAATGAGCGACAGGCGTTCCTGCGATCGCCGCCATGTTCAGTAACCCGCGTGCGGTGATCGAGGGGGTCACGATATGTGCCTTGTTGCCCATACCCATCAGGATCGGGCCAACTTCCAGCGCGTTGGCCTTCATCTTCAGGATGTTGCGCACACCGCTGGCGGCATCTGCGTGGGCAAATATCAGGACGTTGGCGACACCTTCTAGACGTGAATGCGGGAAAATGCGCGACCGCAGTTCCGGGTCAAGCGCTACGTCCAGATTCATCTCACCCTCATATGTGAAATCGCGTGGCTCCGAGTCCAGAATCTCCAAAGCGGCCCGCAGGCGCTTGCCCGAGCCTTCGGCCTGATTGCCGAATTGAGATTGCGAACAGAACGCGATTTTTGGCTCCAACCCGAAACGCCGGACATGACGGGCCGCGCCCAGGGTGGTTTCGGCAAGCTCTGCAGGCGTTGGTAATTGCCGCACATGTGTATCGGCAATGAACAAGGGGCCGTCCTCAAGAACCATCAGAGACAAAGCGCCATGCGCGCGCAGGTCGCCATTGGCCAACACCTGTTCGACATAGCTTAGGTGCCAGCGGTATTCGCCAAAGGTTCCGCAGATCAGGCTGTCGGCCTCGCCACGTTGGACCATGATCGCCCCAATGGCTGTGCTGTTTGTGCGCATAATGGCCTTGGCCAGATCAGGGGTGACACCGCGGCGCTGCATGATCTGGTGATATGAGGTCCAGTAATCATAGTAGCGACTGTCATGTTCCGGGTTCACGATCTGAAAATCCTCGCCGGGACGCACTGTCAGGCCCAGGCGCTCGCATCGCGCTTCGATGACTTCGGGACGTCCGATCAGGATCGGTGTTTCCGTGGTTTCTTCCAGAATGGCCTGAGCGGCGCGCAGCACACGTTCGTCCTCGCCCTCGGCAAATACTATTCGGCGCGACGCAGCTGCTGCGGCCTCGAAAACCGGGCGCATGATCAGGGCGGATTTGAAAACCGTCTGGTTCAGGCGCTCTTTATAGGCCTCCATATCTGGAATCGGACGCCTGGCAACGCCACTGTCCATAGCCGCCCGGGCCACTGACGAGGACACAACAGCGACGAGGCGCGGGTCAAAAGGTTTTGGGATCAGATAGTCAGGTCCGAATGTCAGTTGCTCGCCCTTATAGGCGGCGGCGGCTTCTGCACTGGTCGTTGCCCGGGCCATATCAGCGATACCATCTACGCAGGCGATCTGCATAGCGTCGTTAATTTCGGTCGCACCAACATCCAGGGCGCCCCGGAAGATGAAAGGAAAGCACAGAACGTTGTTCACCTGATTGGGAAAATCACTGCGACCCGTTGCGATTATCGCATCGGGGGCCACTTCGCGAGCTGCGTCCGGCAGAATCTCGGGCGTCGGGTTGGCCAGCGCGAAGATGATTGGTCTGTTGGCCATTTTCGCGACCATTTCGGGTTTCAGGACATTCGGTCCGCTAAGCCCCAGAAACAGATCGGCATCCCCGATCACGTCATCCAGCGTGCGCAGATCAGTCTTTTGCGCGAATTGGCTCTTGTGCGGGTTCATGTCCTCGGCTCGCCCTTCATAGACAAGCCCGTGAATGTCACACAGCCAGATGTTTTCGCGTTTCACACCCAGCTTCACCAGCATATTCAGGCAGGCGATCCCAGCCGCGCCTCCGCCGGTCGAGACGATTTTGATATCTTCGAACTTTTTCCCGGCAACGTACAGCGCGTTCTTGGCAGCGGCGCCCACGACGATTGCGGTGCCGTGCTGGTCATCGTGAAAAACGGGGATGTTCATCCGCTCGCGGCACAGTTTTTCGACAATAAAACAATCGGGTGCCTTGATGTCTTCAAGGTTGATCGCACCGAACGTGGGTTCCAGCGCGCAAACGATATCGGCCAGCTTTTCGGGGTCGGATTGGTCAACCTCGATGTCGAAACAGTCGATCCCTGCGAATTTCTTGAACAGAACCGCTTTGCCTTCCATCACCGGCTTGGAAGCCAGAGCGCCTATATTGCCCAGGCCCAGCACTGCTGTTCCGTTCGAGACCACGCCAACAAGATTGCCCCGCGCAGTGTAAAGCTCGGCGTTGGATGGGTCGGCCTTGATTTCCAGGCTGGCCTCGGCGACGCCAGGCGAGTATGCGCGCGCCAGATCCCGACCGTTGGCCATGGGTTTCGTAGCCCTGATTTCGAGCTTTCCAGGCTTTGGGTGAGCGTGATAATCAAGCGCGGCCTGTCGCAGGTTGGGAGTGTCAGACATAGGCAATTCATCTCCGTTCCGAATTTGGTTGAAGGGTTAAACTATTTCTGGCGCCTTGGCTACGTGACGTCACTTCATAAATGGATTTTTGCCAAACACGGCCGTAGGTTGAATTTTGTTCCAATATGGTTACGGTCTCGCATCTTCATATTCGGCACCGCTTCCACAGGAGATCGAAGGCCCAAGATGACCCCGGAAAAACAATCTCAGTCGATACCCGTCACAACCGATACCAAGCGGTCCTTTGGGCTGGACCAGCCGCTGTTTCGTGCAGCGATTGGTGTTGCGTTGCTGATCTTGGTGGTCCTCTGTATCTGGCCGGTGCAGGCGATGTCCCTCAGCCATGAGGGCGGCCCGTTCGAATCCATTTCGGCCGCGGCACTTGTTCTGGCCGGGGGTATTGCGCTTTTCCGGTATCGCGGGATTTCCCGTCTCTATATCGGTCTCGTCTGTTTGCTGCTGGCAGAGCGCGAACTTGCTGCGGATATCTATGCCGTAGATAGCCTGCCATATGGGATTCTGAATGGGCTGGACACGCTGCTTGATATGAACGCGGTTCGCGTCATCCTGGCTGTTTTGGTTCTGGGAGGCTTGCTCTGGCACGGGGTGCCAAACGGGTGGCGTGCGTTCAAGCAACGGGTCCCGTTTCTAATGGTGTTCTTTCTGGCCGGTATGTGTGCGGTGGTTGCGCAGGGGTTGGAAGAAGTCAGTGGTGCACTGAAAGACGACCTGTCGGACCAGATGATCATGCGTTTGTTTGTGTTGGAAGAAACGCTTGAGATGTTCTTTTCGATTGGCATTTTGGCTTCTGTTCTGATCGGATGGCCCAAAGCCACGACCGAAGAGAACTTGAATGACCAGCAATCAGACCAAAGCTGAGATTCGTCTGCCGACGCAGGAATTACGTGACGACATCCCGTTTTTTACCAAGGTACTGGGGATGCGGATGGATATGATCTATCCTGCTGATGACCCTCGGGTCGCCGTGTTCTCCGGGCATGGATTGCGATTGCGGATCGAACAGGATGCACCCGAGGCGCCCGGAATGTTGCGCATTCTGACCGAAAATCCGGATGAGTTTGCGGCTGGCCAGCGCAGTTTGGTCGCGCCGAACGGGACGCGTGTCGAAATTGATGAACTGAACCCGCCGATGGTGATGCCGGATACCGTGCATTCCTTTGTCGTGCGCAGACTCAAGGATCAGGCCCCGTGGGTCATCGGGCGCGCCGGAATGCATTATCGCGATCTGGTACCCGATCGCTTGGGCGGGTCGATCATTGCCAGCCATATCCGCATTCCCGATGGCGGTCCGGTTCCGGACATGGTGCATTTCCACAAGGTCGGGTTTCAGTTGATTTTCTGCATCCATGGCTGGGTCGATGTGGTTTACGAGGATCAGGGCGACAAGATGCGCCTGACCGCCGGTGATTGCTTTATCCAGCCGCCCGAAATCCGTCATCGTGTGTTGGAAGCATCGGACAATGTGCAGGTGATCGAAATTGGTGTTCCTGCCGAACATGTCACCGAAATCGACCACGAAATGCAGTTGCCGACCCCGCAATACCGCCCGGATCGCGAATGGCAGGGCCAGCGCTTTGTCTACAACCGGGCCGAGGGGGCAGAATGGGGGCCGTTCCGTTTGCCGGGCTACATCTGTCGCGACACCACGATTGCCCAGAACACGATGGGTGTCGCAGGCGTTCAGGTGGTGCGTCGGGGGCAGGGTGACACCGCCTGGGCTACACATGATACCGATATTCATTTCACCTTCGTTATGAACGGTGAGTTGACGCTCGAAGGCGAGGGGCGCGACCCGTATCGGCTGGAACAAGGTGATGCCTTTGTCATTCCACCGGGCATGCGGACACGCCTGTCTGATCCGACCGATGATGTTGAACTGCTTGAGGTCACGCTGCCTGGCGTGTTCAATACGGTTCTGGATTAAGCATTTTGGCTCAGGAATTCTGCGCTCGGGGCTTCAATTCCCCGGGGGCTTTCATTTAGGGTATGACTTTCTGACCAGATGATCAAAAAATGGGGAATCGCCATGAGCTTGAAAGACGCAGCCTTGTCCGTGCGGGAAAACGCCTATGCGCCTTATTCCAATTTCAAGGTCGGCGCGGCGATCCGGTCCCTGTCGGGGCAGATCTACTCCGGTTGCAATGTGGAAAACGTGGCCTATCCCGAAGGCACTTGCGCCGAGGCCGGAGCCATTGCCGCCATGGTCGCTGCTGGCGAGCAGGAACTGACCGAGGTTTACGTGGTCGCGTCGTCTCCTCAGCCAGTACCGCCGTGCGGGGGGTGCCGCCAGAAACTGGCCGAGTTCGGCAAGCGTGACGTCAAGGTGGTATTGGCCAGCTTGGACGGGGCGGAGTTGAAAACCACTATCGGGGATCTGCTGCCAGGCGCATTTGACGCCTCGCATATGGAGGATGTCTGACCCCATGGACGCCCGCTCGATCATCGCAAAGTTGCGCCGCAAGGATATACCCTCCGCCGAGGAACTGCACTGGTTTGCCCAGAGGCTTGCCGATGGTGGGGTCAGTGACGCGCAGGCAGGGGCCTTTGCGATGGCGGTTTGCATGGGTGGGTTGGGTGCGCAGGGCCGTGCCGATCTGACCATTGCGATGCGCGACAGCGGCGATGTCCTGAACTGGGATGTGGAAGGTCCGGTAATCGACAAACACTCGACCGGGGGTGTGGGCGACAGCGTCAGCCTGGTACTGGCCCCCGCACTGGCCGAGCTTGGGGCCTATGTGCCAATGATTTCTGGCCGGGGACTGGGACATACGGGCGGCACGCTGGACAAGCTCGAATCCATCCCCGGTGTGACCACCCAGATCAGCCAGGACCGGCTGGTGCAGGTGCTGAACGAAACGGGAGCAGCCATCGTCGGGGCCACCGGGCAAATAGCGCCGGCGGACAAACGGCTTTACGCCATTCGGGATGTCACGGCGACAGTTGAAAGCCTCGACCTGATCACCGCGTCGATCCTGTCGAAAAAGCTTGCGGCCAGCCCGGATGCGCTGGTGCTGGACGTTAAGGTTGGCAGTGGGGCCTTTATGAAAACCCTTGATGACGGGCGCAATCTGGCACGGGCGCTGACGGAAACCGCCAACGCTGCAGGGTGTCGGACCTCGGCAGTCATAACCGATATGAACCAGCCGCTTGCCTCTGCGCTGGGCAATGCACTTGAGGTGGATGAGGTCATGAAGGTATTGACCCAAGCGCCTGACGCGCCGTTGGCTGTGATCTCTGCCGAACTGGGTGGGGTTCTGTTGGCTGACGCCGGTATGTTTGCCACTTCGGAAGAAGGCCGGGACAAAATCGCCAAGGTCATCCGCGATGGCCGTGCCGCAGAACGGTTTGGCCGCATGATGGCCGCAGTTGGGGCACCCATTCACTTTGTCGACGATTGGTCGCGCTATTTGCCCGAAGCCAGCGTGATCCTCGAAGTGTCCGCTCCCGCTGCGGGCTATGTAACCACGATAGACGGAGAGGCTCTGGGCCTTGCGGTTGTCGAATTGGGTGGCGGACGTCAGGTTGAAAGCGATGTGATCGACCCTGCGGTCGGGCTGTCAGATCTGGTGCGACTGGGCGACCGGGTCGAAAAAGGCGTTCCATTGGCTGTCGTCCATGCCGCCCGCGAGGATGCCGCGCGACGTGCGGCTGATGCTGTTCAAAAGGCGATCACGCTTGGAACGGGTAAACCAGTGGTGCCATCCCTTGTCCACGAGAGGATCACGCCATGAGCCGCGCCTTCCTTGTGGTGATGGATTCTGTGGGTATCGGCGGCGCGCCCGATGCTGATCAGTTCTTTAATGGCGACATGCCGGATACTGGGGCAAACACTCTGGCCCATATCGCGCAGGCTTGTGCACAAGGCCAGGCGGAAGAGGGGCGATCCGGGCCTTTGCATCTACCGCATTTGGATGCGCTGGGGTTGGGTGCTGCGGCACGGCTGGCCTCGGGTGCGGAAACGCCGGGTTTGCTGGCCCAGCCGACAGGTCTGTGGGGCTGCGCCTGTGAGGATTCACCGGGCAAGGACACGCCATCGGGGCATTGGGAGCTAGCAGGGCTGCCTGTGCCGTGGGACTGGCATTACTTTCCCAATACAACACCATCATTTCCGGCTGATCTGAGCAAGGCCGCAGCCAAGGCCGCCGGAACCGAAGGGATTTTAGGGGATTGCCACGCCTCGGGCACCACGATCATCGCCGAATTGGGGGCCGAGCATATGCGAACCGGTTGGCCGATCTGCTATACCTCGGCCGACAGTGTCTTTCAGATCGCCGCTCATGAAGAAAGTTTCGGCCTAGACCGTCTGCTTGACCTCTGCCGCGCGCTGGCCCCACGTTTGCACCAGATGAAAGTGGGGCGTGTGATCGCACGGCCCTTTGTCGGCTCGCCCGAACAGGGGTTCACCCGCACGACCAACCGCAAGGATTTTGCCATCGTGCCGCCCGCTCCGGTGCTGACGAATTGGTGTCAGGATGTGGGCCGCCGTGTTCATGCAGTGGGCAAGATCGGCGATATCTTTTCCATGCAGGGGATCGACACACTGCGCAAAGGGTCGGATGCTGACTTGATGGGTCATCTGTCCGATCTGGTCGATGAGGCCGAAGAGGGCAGCCTGACATTCGCTAATTTTGTCGAGTTCGACAGTCTCTATGGCCATCGGCGCGACATCAGCGGCTATGCCCGCGCGCTGGAATGGTTTGACCAAGAGATAGGTGCAATTCTGACCCGGTTGCGCCCCGATGACCTGATGTTGTTGACCGCTGATCACGGCAACGACCCAAGCTGGATCGGCACCGACCACACGCGTGAGCAAGTACCTGTCCTGATTGCAGGGCTGGGGGCGGGGCAGATCGGTCAGGTCAAATTCGCCGACATTGCCGCCAGTATCGCACATCACCTGAATATCCCGGCACAAGGGCCGGGGCGGAGCTTTCTATGACTGTCGCTGACCTACCCAAGATCGAACTGCACTTGCATCACGAAGGTGCCGCGCCGCCTGCCTTCATCCGTCAGCTGGCGCATGAAAAGCGCATCGACCTCAGCGGGATTTTCAAACCTGATGGGTCATATGATTTCCGGGATTTCGCCCATTTCCTCAGCGTATATGAGGCCGCCTGTGAAGTGCTGAAATCGCCCGAGGATTTCCGCCGTCTGACGTTGGCTATTCTTGAAGAAAGCGCGGCGAACGGGGTGGTGTATTCGGAAAGCTTTCTGAGCCCCGATTTCTGTGGCGGTGGCGATTTGGTGGCCTGGCGCGACTATCTAAGTGCCATTCAGGATGCCGCTGATGAAGCCGAGCGGAAATACGATATCACTCTGCGCGGCGTGGTGACCTGTGTCCGGCATTTCGGACCCGATCAGGCCAAGCTCAGTGCATATTGTGCCGCTGAAACAGCGGGCGACTGGATTACTGGGTTCGGTATGGGGGGCAATGAATCCATGGGGGTTCAGGGCGACTATAAGTGGGCGTTTGACTGCGCGCGCGAGGCTGGACTACGCCTGACCACCCATGCCGGAGAGTTCGGCGGGCCGGATAGTGTCCGCGATGCGATCCGTGATCTGGGAGTTGAACGCATCGGCCATGGCGTGCGTGCGATCGAAGATCCCGACCTTGTGCATGAGATCGTTGATCGTGGTGTGACGCTCGAGGTTTGCCCGGGCTCGAACGTGGTTCTGGGCCTGTTTCCCGACTTTGCCAGCCATCCGATTTCCAAGTTGCGCGAGGCAGGTGTCCAGGTCACCGTGTCCACCGACGATCCGCCGTTTTTCCATACCACAATGCGGCGTGAATATGAGATGTTGGCCAAGGCCTTTGGATGGGAGGTCGAGGATTTTGCCGCTGTGAACGAAACTGCCCTGAATGCGGCTTTTTGCGATGAAGCGACCCGTGCGCGGGTCAAGAAAAGACTGGAGATATCATGAGCGAACACCTGACCGTCGTCGACCACCCGTTGGTGCAGCACAAATTGACGCTCATGCGGGACAAGGGCACTTCGACCGCCGAATTCCGTCAGTTGCTGCGTGAGATCACCTTGCTTCTGGCCTATGAGATCACGCGCGAAATGCCATTGACCACCCGGCACATTGAAACCCCGATGGAAGAGATGGACGCCCCCATCCTGGCAGGTAAGAAACTAGCGCTGGTTTCTATCCTGCGCGCCGGTAACGGAATGCTGGACGGCGTTTTGGAACTGATCCCCTCGGCCCGTGTTGGCTTTGTTGGCCTGTACCGCGATGAAGAGACTTTGAAGCCCGTCCAATATTACTTCAAAGCGCCCGAGGGGCTGAAGGACCGTTTGGTCATTGCTGTCGACCCGATGCTGGCAACCGGCAACAGTTCGGCCGCTGCGATTGATTTGCTGAAAGAGGCTGGTGCGACGGATATCCGTTTCCTCTGCCTGTTGGCCGCCCCCGAAGGTGTTGCCCGCATGAAAGAGGCGCACCCGGATGTTCACATTGTCACCGCGGCACTGGACCGCGAGCTGAATTCGAAGGGCTATATCATGCCAGGTCTGGGCGATGCGGGTGACAGGATGTTCGGGACCAAGTAAGCGGGCTTATCCGCCGCAGATATTCTGCAGCCGGACCCATTCGCGATCTGGCAGTATCTGTTGCAGGGGCTGGCCCGCCATCGGGTCGGCCTCGATCAGGCCCAGCACGGTTTCACCTGTGACGTCCGTCGCATAAGCAAAGGGGACTGAGGGCAAAGCTGCCTCGGCAAAAATTTCCAGCAGGTTCTCGTCGGGTACAGCCGGACGGGGTTCTGATAGAACTTCTTCGGTATAACTGTCGACAATCTGAGGTGTCAGCTCACCGGTTGTCAGCAGGCGGAACGCAGATCTGATGCCAGTACGGTCCAGCAGATCATCCAGTGGGTCCTGTGCCTGCACACGTGCACGTTCCGCAAGGATGTACCCGGCCACGACCGAGGGGTCCTCGTGATCTTCGACCAGAGATCGGTTCAACAGGACAATTCCACCCGGCAGGGTCAGGCTGGTCTGTACTCCGGCGGGTAGGATAACGATTGCGCGCACGCCCGTTCTTGCCGCCAGATGATCCAGTGCTTCCTGAGTGCCCTCGGACACGCAGGCGCGGCCTGACACTCTTTCGATGCGCCTCAGGATTGTGTCACCGATGTCGATACGTTTGATTTCGGGAACGACGGATACGACATGGTTTTGTAACGCTGACGGTAACCACAACAGCATGAGCGCGGCCACAGCAGCCACAACCCCGGCCACGCTGAACCACCGCAAACGCCCGGGGTGGGGGCGTGACCAGTCGATGGCACGCTGTAGACGGTCAATGGCTTCGATCATCGTGGTTTCGGATTGGGCCAGTTCCAACGTCTCTTGCGGGTCGCCATCCGGGTGGTAAATCGCAGGGAAAACACCGGGGTTCTGGCGCTCTAACGCAGCCAGCGACCAATGCGTCAGTGCCCGGTCGTTGAAATCTGATATCGTCAGAGTCGCTTCGCCAATCGACACAACAACCTCGCGCCGCTGAACATCGGGCGAGGGGCGCCACAGACCGGTGGCTTCGATCCGCTGGAACTGTTTCAGTGCCGTCATCGGGGTGATGTCTGCTCGTTCTTAATTGGAGCCAGCTTAACACGCTAAATTCAACCGGCGCAAACCTGTTGCGCGATGTTCAGGAAATGTGCTGGATACCTAGACGAGCGGAATATTCTGTTACCGCTCTCCATCATGCCGCGGGGAAAATGATGCAGGCGGACACCCAGACTTCACCGGTTTTGGCCTCGGTGCTGATGGTCAGTGCAATGGCAATCATCGGCGTGATTGATAATGTGGTCATCTTGGTGGCCGAAACGATCGGTCTGTGGCAGTTCCATTTCAGCCGGGCTCTGCTCATGCTACCGCTGATAATGGGCCTGTCACTGCTTGGGCTGGGCCGCTTGCGCCCGATTAGGCTTGGCCCCGTGATCCTGCGTAGTGTTCTCATCACATTGGCCATGTTGTTCTATTTTGCCTCGCTTGCGCTGATGCCGATTGCTCAGGCGTTGGCGGGTTTGTTCACGTCGCCGATCTTTGTGCTGTTGATTACAACCGTCGCCATGAAGCAACGGATAGGCCCATGGCGTATTCTGGCCGTTGCAGTAGGGTTTGCCGGGATTTTGTGCGTGTTGCAGCCGAATCCCGGCGAGTTTGATGCAAAAACGCTGTTGCCGGTCGCCGGAGGGCTGTTCTACGCGTTCAGTTCAGTCATCACCCGAAGCCACTGCGCGCAGGAAAGCACAACGGCATTGCTGGCGGCTATGGTGACAACCTTGGGAGTGGCCGGAGCGGTAGGGCTGATCGTGTTATCCTTGTTTCCGGGGGTTCCGGTCGCTGGGCCGGAGGGCTTCGTCACCCGTGGCTGGGTCTGGCAAATGGGACCGGCAATTCCTTGGATTATAGTTCAGGCAATAGGGTCGACGATTGCGGTATTCATGCTGATCAAATCCTATCAGATCGGTGAGACCTCTTATGTGGCGGTGTTTGAATATTCGGTGATGATATTTGGACCCTTGTTCGCCTGGAGGGTCTTTGGGCAGAATATCGGTGTTCTGCAGATCCTCGGCATATGCCTGATCGCAACGGCCGGAGTTCTGCTGGCCTGGCGGTCCACGCGTCCCGCCGCTACAGAGTCCGCATCGTGATCATTTCGCGCGGTCGCTCTTATATCTTCGTCCACATTCCCAAAACTGGAGGGACATCTTTGTCGCTGGCTTTGGAACAGCGCGCGATGAAGGATGATATTTTGCTGGGAGATACGCCCAAGGCAAAGAAACGCAATAGGCGGATCAAACAGCTATCGGCGCGCGGCCGCCTTTGGAAACATTCAACCCTCGCCGATATCGAAGGTGTTCTTTCACCGGATGACTTTTCGGGGATGACAGTCTTTACTCTGGTCCGAAATCCTTGGGATCGGCTTGTCAGCTATTATCACTGGCTCAAGGTGCAAGGCTTTGATCATCCCGCAATCGCGCTGGCCCGCGCCCATTCGTTTGAAGGATTTGTCTGCCATCCCGCGACGCAACAGTCGCTCCGTCAGCATCCGGCGCGGCACTACGTGACGCGAGCCGATGGTATTGAACAATGCCAGCATTTCATCAGGCTCGAAGCCTTTGATCAGGGGGCAGAGCCTCTGTTCGACCATTTGGGGTTTCGGATCACGCTGCCGCATTTGAACCGATCAGAGCGGTCACAAGACTACCGCAGCTATTATTCAGCCGCATCACAGGAGGCCATCGCCGAGGCTTGCGCTGAAGATATAGACAGATTCGGATACTCTTTTGATTAGATGACAGAAATATCGTTTCCCTGCCGGACTTAATACCGGGCGATTACAGATCGTTGTTCCGTTTTTAGCGTTATCCAACGGGGTTTGGGACCCAAATCAGGCTCAAATGTGTCAAAATTTGGACGCGTGATCGGTTTGGATGCTAATGAATATCTATTGTTTTTTGGTGCCAGCAGGGGGGGAGGCACGTGTTTGAAGTAGTGAGTGACATGGGTATTTCAGATGTTCCGGAAAGCCGGACACAATTCGAAACCAGAGTAGAACTGAACGCGCGCCGTGGCGGCTTGATCCACGGGACCAGGGTTGCAACTGTCGACGGCTGGACGCCGATTGAAGACATTCAGCCTGGTGATCTGATCCGGACAGTCGAGAACGGCTTTAAGGTAGTAAGGCGCATTTCTGTCGATACGATTTCGGTTCCTACTGAAGAAAGTCGGATCGACTATTTGCCAGTCCGCGTACCCCCAAGTGCCGTCGACAGCCCAGGTACGATTTGGATCATGCCTGAACAGGGTATAGCATTGGAGCATGGCACCGCAGATCTGACTGTTGTGGCAGCACGAAAGTTGAGCGGTTTGTTCCGCATCAAGTCGGACGTCCCGGCATCATCATTCGATGTCAGCGCACTGTTCTTTGACGAGGATGAAGTGGTCTATATGGAAGGCGGCATGCGCGCCTTCTGCCCGTCAGGGCGTTTCGGCGGCCACAGCGGCACAAGTGCGGGCTATCAAATTGCCGAAAGCGAAACAGCGGCGGAATTGGTCGAAAATATACGAACCGAGGGCCGCGTGGCAGCCCTTGCCAACCCGTTGGGTGCGCTGCCTGCACCCATCTCACTGGAACAAGTTGTCCCTTTGAGACCCAGCAGGGGTGCGCGTCGCCCGGGTCGTCCGGGCCGGCCTCTCCCAGTGATCTGAACGGCAGACCAACCAAACACGATAAGCAGGGTGCTGGCGTAAGGTATCTTACGCCAGCACCAACTGTTTAGGCAGCCTTGGCTTCGGGGTTGAAACGCCCGTAGAAGCTTTGGCCTTTATCTGCCATCTCACGCAGCAGCGGCGGGCAGGTAAACCGTTCCCCATATTGTGCGGTCAACTGATCGCAGCGCTCGGCCGCATAAGGGGTGCCGATGATGTCCAGCCAGCTCAGTGGGCCACCTGACCAAGGTGCAAAGCCCCAGCCCAAGATTGCGCCGACGTCACCCTCGCGGATGTCTTCCAGAACGCCTTCTTCCAATGCGCGGACGGCCTCCAGAACCTGAGCGAACATCAGGCGTTCCTGCACTTCGATCAGGTCGGGCTGATCCTCTGCCAGCGGATACTTGTCCTGCAGACCCTTCCAATATTCGACGCGCTTGCCTTTTTCGTCATAGTCGAAGAAGCCCGCGTTTGCCTTGCGGCCCAGACGGCCCTGTTCTTCCATCCAGAAGATCAGATTATCGGACGGGCTTTCAGGATATTCGTTGCCCATCGCGGCCTTGGTCGCGCGTGCGATCTTGGCACCCAGATCAATCGAGGTCTCATCAGTCAGCTGGATAGGCCCGACAGGGAAGCCCAACTGGCGTGCCGCGTTGTCGATCAGAACCGGGCTGACGCCTTCGGTCACCATCCGGGCACCTTCATTGATGTAGGGAATGATGCAGCGGTTGGCGTAGAAGAAGCGGGCATCGTTGACCACGATCGGCGTCTTGCGGATCTGGCGCACATAGTCCAGCGCCTTGGCCACCGCGCGATCACCGGTTTCCTTGCCTTTGATGATCTCGACCAGGAACATCTTTTCGACGGGCGAGAAGAAGTGGATGCCGATGAACTGATCCGCGCGCACAGACGCTTTGGCCAGGTCGCTGATCGGCAGGGTCGAGGTGTTCGAGGCAAAGATGCAGTCCTCGGGGATGATCGCCTCGACCTTTTTGGTCATCTCGGCCTTGACGCCCATGTCTTCGAAGACGGCTTCGATGATCAGGTCACAGCCCTTCAGATGATCAAGGTCAGGGGTCGCGGTGATGCGGCCCAGCATGGCCTCTTTCTTTTCAGCCGTAACCTTGCCGCGCTTCATACCCTTGTCCAGATATGTTTCGGTATAGGCTTTGCCTTTGTCTGCGGCTTCCTGATCGCGGTCGACCAGAACCACTTCCATACCGGCCTGCGCCGATACCAGCGCGATACCCGCACCCATCATGCCTGCGCCCAGAACACCGATCTTCTTGACCGATTGATCCGGTACGCCCGCAGGACGTACAGCGCCTTTTTCCAGCGCTTCCTTGTTCAGGAACAGCGAGCGGATCATCGCACCCGATGACGGGTTCAGCAGGACCGAGGTGAACCAGCGTGCTTCGATCTTTAGCGCGGTGTCGAAATCGACCAGTGCACCTTCGTAAACAGCGCTTAGCAACGCCTTGGCGGCAGGGAACGCACCCTGGGTTTTGCTATTCACCATAGCCGAGGCGCCGACGAAATTCATGAAACCGGCAGGGTGGTAAGGCGCGCCACCGGGCATTTTGTAACCCTTGGCATCCCAAGGCTTCACAATGTCCGCATCTTTGGCGTTCAGCACCCAATCTTTTGCTGCGGCAACTGGATCCTCGGCGATCTCATCGATGTAGCCTGCACTTTTCGCCTTTTTGACGTCCAGCATCTTGCCTTCCAGCAACAGCGGAGCGGCTGCAATCGCACCGACCTTGCGGACCATACGGGTGGTGCCACCAGCGCCGGGGAAGATGCCAACCATGATTTCAGGCAGGCCGTATTTCGCCTTTGGGTTCTCGGCTGCAAAGATGCGGTGCGTCGACAGCGGTAGTTCCATGCCAATGCCTGCGGCTGTACCGGGCAGGGCGGTTGCAATCGGCTTGCCGCCTTTCTTGGTCTTGGGGTCCATGCCCGCCAGCTCGATCTTGCGCAGCACGCCGTGCATATTCATGGTGCCTTCGAACAGGCCCTTGGCGGGGTTGTCGCCCGCCTGTTCTTTCATCACCGCAAGCAGGTTCAGGTCCATGCCACCGGCGAACGAACCTTCTTTCCCGCTGGTGATAACGATGCCTTTGATCTCGTCATCGGCAAGTGCCTGATCGATGCAATCGCTCAACTGTGCGAAGCCGTCAAAAGACATCACGTTCATGGACTTTCCTAGGACGTCCCAGGTGATAATGGCGACGCCGTCCGCGTCTTTGCTCAGAGTGAAATCAGTCATTGTCATCTCCAATCTGGTCAGCCGTTAGCGGGCTGCCATCTTTCCGGGTGAAGGAGAATCCGTTCTCATCATCCTTCACCATCATGTCTAAGTCGCTGTAATAGCCGGTCTCGTTCGGGGTCCGTGTGCCCACCACCAGAAAGGTCGCAGGCGCATCGGTGTTGTTCACAAGGTGATGGCCGTTGGCTTCACCTGCGGGCCATACGGCGCAATCGCCGGGCTGCATTTCATGCTCGCCATCGTCGTCGATCAGCGTACAGGTGCCGCTTAGCATGATTGCAAACTCGTCCTGCTCCATATGGTAGTGGCGCAGCGAGGACATGCCTTGCGGTTCAAGCCGTACGATGTTGACCCCGTACTGGGTCAGCCCGCCCGCATCACCGAGGCGCTGAACAAAACGGCCTGCGGTCGCCTCGGCCAGCTTGCCCGGATAGGCCGAGCCGCCCTGAAACGGAATCTGAGAGAGATCCAGCTTTGGCATCAGACGCGCTCGATGATCGTTGCTGCACCCATGCCGGATGCGATGCAAAGCGTGGCCAGCCCGGTTTCCTTGTCCTGACGTTCAAGCTCATCCAGCAGGGTGCCGATGATCATCGCGCCGGTCGCGCCCAGCGGGTGGCCCATTGCGATCGAGCCGCCATTGACGTTGACCAAAGCCGGATCGACATCGAATGCCTGCTGGAAGCGCAGAACAACCGAGGCAAAGGCTTCGTTCACTTCGAACAGGTCGAGATCGCTGATTTTCATGCCGTTGTCGGCGAGGATTTTCTCGGTCACCGGAACCGGACCGGTCAGCATAATGGTGGGGTCGGTGCCGATCTTGGCCGTGGCCTTGATGCGTGCGCGCGGCTTCAGGCCGTACTTCTCGCCGAATTCCTTGTTGCCGATCAGAACTGCCGCTGCACCATCCACGATGCCCGAGCTGTTACCCGCGTGGTGGATATGATTGATCTTTTCCAGATGCGGGTATTTCAGCTTTGCGACGTTGTCGAAGCCGGGCATTTGCTCGCCCATCATCTGGAATGCGGGGTTCAAGCCACCCAGGCTTTGCATGTCCGTGCCGGGGCGCATGTATTCATCATGGTCCAGAATGGTCAGGCCGTTCTGATCCTTAACGGTGATGACCGATTTCGAGAACCGGTTGTCGTCCCACGCAGCTTTTGCACGGCGCTGCGATTCCATCGCCAATTGGTCGGCCTGATCCCGAGAGAAACCGTATTCAGTGGCAATGATGTCAGCCGAAATACCCTGCGGCACAAAGTAGGTGTTCATCGCCAGCGAGGGATCAACCGCAATCGCGGCACCATCGCTGCCCATAGGCACGCGGCCCATCATCTCGACACCGCCTGCAATGTATGCGTCGCCTGCGCCGCCCTTGACCTGGTTAGCAGCCAGGTTCACGGCTTCCATGCCGGACGCGCAGAACCGGTTGATCGCCAGCCCGGGGATCGATTCATCCAGATCAGAACCCAGCACTGCGGTTCGTGCCAGACAGCCGCCCTGTTCCATAACCTGGGTTACGTTGCCCCAGATGACGTCCTCTACGGCGTGGCCCTCTAGATTGTTCCGCTCTTTTACGGCGTTCAATGTCAGCGAGGACAGGCGCGCCGAGGTCAGCTCGTGCAGGCTGCCATCCTTGCGGCCTTTGCCGCGCGGAGTACGCAGGGCGTCATAGATATATGCGTCGGTCATAGTTTTCTCCTTAAGCTCGATCCGGCACAGAGCCGGGCATCAGGTCGTAGGGGTGTTTCCAGCCAGGCTGCTGGGACAAGCGTGTCAGCCAGGCGTCGATATTTGGCCATTCGGTGCGGTCAAAGCCGAAGGGTTCAGGATAGTAGAGATAGCCACAGCAGCTGAGATCAGCATTGGTTACGCCGTCCCCAACGATCCAGTCGCGACCGTTCAGATGTGCATCCAGGACTTGATACGCAGCCTTCAGGCGACCCTGGTTGAATGCGATCACATCTGGGTTGCGATGTTCTTCCGGCAGAAAGTTGATCAAAAAACGGGTCAGGCCTGCCATCGAGCTGAGTTTGTGATTGTCCCACAGCACCCAGCGCAGTACCTCGTATTTCTCTTCCTGCGTCTTTCCTCCGAACATGCCTGTTTTTTCAGTTATATAAGTCTGAATGGCCCCGGACTGACTGGTGCGAAAGTCGCCATCAATCATGACGGGCGCTTCACCCATTTCGTTGATAGTGGCACGAAATTCGGGAGTGCGTGTCACTCCTTTGAAGAAGTCGACTTCGACGGCTTCCCATTCTAACCCTGATAACTCCAGAGCCAGCGCCGCCTTGTACGAGTTTCCGCTGACGCCGAAACAATGCAGTTTGATGGTCATCATTTGCCTCCCTTGGCACATGAGTCAGTGCGATGTGCTGTATCATGTAGCCCGCCCTTTTTCGGGCGGGTCTGGTTTCTTATCGTTTGCGCTCTTCAAGTTCGGAATTGAAGATACGCAAACGGTGCGTCAGGCTCTCTTCGTCGATGACGCTGTTGAAGTTCTCGAACAGGAATGACAGTGCCTCACCTTCGTCCAGACCAGCCTCGCGCGCGAACCCTCTGAGTCTGCGATAGCCGTCTTCGGTCATGGCGACCGGGAAACGGCGAGTCAGGCGAAATCGTTTTGGCATATCGAGCCTTTCGAATGGCCGGCCCCAAGATGGTTTGGGGCCGGTCAGAGATCAGAAGCTTGCCGCGTCCAGGCCCATGACAGTATCCGCACCGCTCTGGATGCGTGTCAGATGAAGACTGGTGGCTGGCAAGCGACGCGCCATGTAGAACTGGCCGGTGGTAATCTTTGTCTCGTAGAACTCGGTGTCCGAAGTCCCGGCTTCAAGTGCGGCATAAGAGGCTTTTGCCATCTGTGCCCACATCAGGCCCAGGCAGACATGACCGAACATGTGCATGAAGTCATTCGACCCAGCCAGCGCATGGTTGGGGTTCTTGGTGCCGCTTTGCATAAAGTACATGGCAGCGGCCTGCAGATCCTTGGAGGCCGCTTTCAGCGGTTCGATAAACGCCGTATCATAGGCTTCGTTCTGACCTGCGTTTTCCTTGCAGAAGTTTTTGACCATTTCGAAAAACGCCATGACGTGTTTGCCGCCATCTTGGGCAAGTTTACGGCCCACAAGGTCAAGCGCCTGAACGCCGTTTGCGCCTTCGTAGATCATCGCGATCCGGGCGTCGCGGGTATATTGCGACATGCCCCATTCTTCGATGTAGCCGTGGCCGCCATAGACTTGCTGGGCCTTGACCGTCATGTCATAGCCTTCGTCGGTCAGGAACCCTTTGAGGACCGGCGTCAGCAGTGAGATCAGGCCATCGGCGTCATCGTCACCAGAGCGGTGGGCCTTGTCGATCATGGTCGCTCCCCACAGAACAAAGGCACGGGCACCCTCGGTAAAGCTTTTCTGATCCATCAGGCTGCGGCGGATGTCGGGATGCACGATCAGCGGATCGGCTGGACCGTCCGGGTTTTTCGCACCGGTCACATCGCGGCCTTGCAGGCGGTCTTTGGCGTATTCCACCGCGTTCTGATAGGCCGCGTCGGCCTGGGACAGACCCTGCATGGCTACACCCATACGGGCTTCGTTCATCATGGTGAACATCGCGCGCATGCCTTTATGCTCTTCGCCCAAAAGATAGCCGGTTGCCTCGTCATAGTTCATGACGCAGGTCGAGTTGCCGTGGATGCCCATCTTTTCTTCGATGTTGCCGACCGATACGCCGTTGCGTTCACCCAGGCTGCCATCTTCGTTCACCATGAATTTAGGAACGATGAACAGGGATACACCCTTGATGCCTTCGGGGCCGCCCACGATCTTGGCCAGCACCAGGTGAATGATGTTGTCGGCCATGTCGTGTTCACCAGCCGAGATAAAAATCTTCTGACCGGAAATCTTGTAGGAGCCATCCGCCTGCGGTTCAGCCTTGGTGCGCATCAGACCCAGGTCGGTGCCGCAATGCGGTTCGGTCAGGTTCATGGTGCCGGTCCAATCGCAGCTAACCATGTTCGGCAGATAGGTTTCTTTCTGCTCTTGGGTGCCGTGCGCCAGAATGGCCGAGGCTGCGCCGTGGGTCAGACCTTGATACATGGTGAACGCCTGGTTCGAGGCGGAAAACATCTCGGCCACGGCAGAGCCGATGACATAAGGCATGTTCTGGCCGCCGAATTCTTCGGGCATGTCCAGGCCGGTCCAGCCGCCTTCCTTCATCTGACCGAATGCGTCTTTAAAGCCAGTAGGGGTATATACCACACCGTTTTCCAAACGACATCCTTCGGTATCACCGATTGTATTCAGCGGGTGCAGAACATTTGTCGCCACCTTACCGGCTTCTTCTAGAACAGCGCCGGTAAAATCAGGTTCAAGCTCGCTATAACCCGGGATGTCCGATCCCGATACATTGAGCACTTCGTGCAATACGAACTGCATGTCTTTGGTTGGTGCATTGTATACGGGCATTGGGAACTTCCTTAGTTTCGCTTGTCCGGTGGGTGGGTGCCGCCGGGGTTATTCTGCGGCCTTTTTGTCGCTCTTGATCGAGGCGATCACTTTCTCGCCCCATCTCAACTGTTCTTTTAGATCGTCAATGGCCTGGGTCAGCTCTTCACGCCGGGATTCCATATCGGCAAGCCGCTCGCACGCGATCTCATAGGTGCGGGTCATCTGTGTAACCTGCTGATCACCTACGTGATACAAATCAAGAAGCTGGCGAATTTCTTCCAGGCTGAAGCCAAAGCGTTTGCCTCGCAGGATCAGCTTGAGACGCGCCCGGTCGCTTTTGGTGAACAGTCGTTTCTGCCCTTCGCGGATCGGAAACAAAAGTTCCTTTGCCTCGTAAAAACGTAATGTGCGCGGCGTGACATCATAGGTCTCGCACATTTCACGAATGGTCATCAGATCTTCGGTCATGGTTTCTGCACTCTTGTAACTGGCCTTCGTTAAGCTGATTTGCGCAGTCGATGCGCGTCTTACAGCACGTAGATGCCGTTCACGTAACGCGAACGCTGCGTCACAAATAAGTTGACGTAACTTCCGTTCGCGTCAAGGTTTCTACTGCAGGGAATTTCAGGACGTCACGTCAGATCACCTTCCAGATGAAATTTTCCAAACACGGGAAAGCATGCTGAAAGGGTAAAAGAGCCCAGGAAGGGTCTGTTTTTGGCTTTGGCAAATCCGATAGTAAACGCGATCAACTGGGCAGCAATGCCTAGTCTAACAATTTCGCGGTCTGGTCACGCATTTGTTCCAAGGCATCTATGGCTTCATCCAACTGTTTTTTCTGATTGTTCAGTTCGACAAGCTGATGTTCGGCCATTTCGATGAAGGCCTTCATCTGTGCCTGATTCCCCTGATCTTCGTAGATCAGCAGCCACTGGCGGATATCTTCCAGTGGAAATCCGTATTTCCGTCCCCGCATGATCAGCGTCATCCGAGCGCATTCCCTAGGCCCGTAAAAGCGAGTTCGGCCTTCGCGGTCAGGCTGCAGAAGTTCGATATATTCATAGTAGCGCAGGGTACGTGGAGTCACGTCAAACTCGGCGCACATCTCTTTGAATGACAAACGGTTGTCGGGCATTCCTGGTCTCCTTCGAAACAGCGTAGGACGTGGCGACTTCAAGCGCAACAGGCGGGCTTGCTCTTTTGCTAGCCTGACGCTCATAAAGGGAGAAACAGAGAGGACACAAGTAGATGGTCGACAAAGCTGCTATAGCACGACAGTTTATTGAGGCCATTCCGCATGCCAAAGCTTTGGGTTTGACACTCACCAAAATGGGTAATGGCGAGGCCGAGATTTCGATGCCCTACAAGGCCGAACTGATCGGTGATCCACGCACGGGTGTGATCCATGGCGGGGCGGTTTTTGCCCTGCTTGACACCTGCTGCGGTTCCGCGGTCATGTGCCATCCTTCTTCGCCCGGCGCCACCGCGACAATAGATCTGCGGATAGACTACATGCGCCCGGCGACGCCAGGGCAGAGCATTACGACACATGCTGTCTGTTATCATATCACCAGAAACGTGGCCTTTGTCCGCGCAACTGCGATGGATGAGGACAAGGACCTGCCCGTGGCAACCGCCACCGGTTCATTCACAGTGGAGAGCCGATGATGTCACGACCTCGGCCCGAAGCCATGCAGCTTATCGAACAGCGTCGCGATGCAGCACTGAAGGCAATCGTGGATGGTGTTCCATATATTCAGTTTCTCGGAATCGAATTTGACCGGCGGGGAAATGAGTTGACCGGGGTACTGAACTTTGACCAAAAGCTGATCGGAAACCCGATGCTTCCGGCGCTTCATGGTGGTGTGACGGCTGCCTTTCTGGAAGTAACCGCGGTTATCACCCTGAGTTGGGAGTATTTCTTTCCCCGGATCGAAAACGGCGAATTGGATGCCAGCACGGTCTTTCAAGATGAAACCATCATGTTTCCAAAAACAGTCGATTTTACCGTTGATTACCTGCGATCGGGCTTGCCACGGGATGCCTATGCGCGTGCCTTTGTTCGCCGATTAGGGCGCCGGTATGCGTCGGTTCGTGTCGAAGCGTGGCAGGACAATCATCAGCGTCCTTTCGCACAGGCCAGCGGGCATTTTCTGATGCCGCAGTCCAAATCGAAAGCTGAGTAGATTTCCATGCAAGACGCCTCGGCACCAATCACGCACAGGCGCGTGCTTAAAATTGCAGCGCCCATCGTGCTGTCTAATGCCACGGTTCCGATCCTTGGGGCCGTGGATACTGGCGTAGTCGGGCAGATGGGTCTGGCTGCGCCGATTGGGGCTGTTGGGATGGGGGCTGTGATTCTGGCCTCGATCTACTGGATATTCGGCTTTCTGAGGATGGGGACCACCGGCCTGGCGGCTCAGGCGCGCGGGGCGGGTGACACTGCCGAAACCGGTGCGCTGCTGATGCGGGGCATATTGCTGGGCAGTGCGGCAGGTATGGTTTTCATATTGGCCCAGGTCCTTTTGTTCAAAGGGGCTTTTGCCCTTTCCCCCGCCAGCCCCGAGGTTGAGGCGCTGACCCGCGACTATCTGCGGATACGCATCTGGGGTGCGCCGGCAACGATTGCGCTGTTCGCCATCACTGGCTGGTTGATTGCGATTGAACGTACGCGTGGGGTCTTTGTCCTGCAGGTCTGGATGAACGGGCTGAATATTCTGCTGGATCTGTGGTTTGTGCTTGGTCTGGGTTGGGGCGTCGAGGGGGTGGCCATCGCGACGCTCATCGCCGAGTGGAGCGGGCTGGCACTGGGTCTCTGGCTGTGCCGCAGTGCTTTTACCGGGAATCAATGGCGTGACTGGCCGCGAATTTTTGATCCCACGCGTCTGCGTCGGATGATGCAGGTGAATGGTGACATCATGGTCCGTTCGGTATTGCTGACCGGCGCCTTTACCACATTCCTCTTCGTCGGGTCGGATCTGGGGGATGTTAATCTGGCAGCCAATCAGGTCTTGCTGCAGTTTCTCGAAATTACCGCCTTTGCACTGGATGGGTTCGCCTTTTCCGCCGAAGCACTGGTCGGCGGCGCCATTGGCGCGCGGGATCGGCATCAGGTGCGCCGAGCCGCGGCCATGGCTTCGCAATGGGGGGTAGGGGGTGCATTTGTACTTGGTGCGGTTTTCTATCTGGCCGGGCCAGCGTTGATCGACCTGATGTCAACTGCACCTGAGGTGCGACTAGCCGCACGCGAGTATCTGGTCTGGGCGGCCCTGGCGCCGGTGATCGGTGTGGCAAGCTGGATGTTTGACGGCATCTACATAGGCGCGACCTGGACGCGCGCAATGCGCAATGCGATGATCCATTCGGTTGCGATTTATGTTTTGGCCCTGTTCATATTGGTGCCTGCGCTCGGCAATCACGGCCTTTGGGCCGCGCTGATGATCTTGAACATCGCGCGTGCCTGCACGCTGGGATGGCGGTACCCCAAGCTTGAGGCTTTGGTCGCCTAAAGAAGGTCCAGAAGGGATTCCGTAGGGCGACCAATGGCTGCGTTGTCTCCTTTGATTGCAAGCGGACGCTCGATCAAAATCGGATGGGCCGCCATTGCTGTGATCAGGTCATCCTGAGCGGTATTCTTGGTTAGGCCCAGTTCCTTGAACAGCTTTTCGCTAGTCCGCATCAGGTCTATGGCGGGGATATCAAGGCGTGTAAGTACGGCCCGGATTTCGTCTGCCGAGGGCGTATCCTCAAGGTATTTGCGAATTTCGACCTGCGCTCCGTTTTCCTCAAGCAAAGCGAGCCCTGCGCGAGACTTAGAGCATCTGGGATTGTGCCAGTATTCGATCATATCCAGTCCTGTCTTTTGCTTCCAACGGCCTGCGCAACTGTTTCAAACCCGTCGCGCGCCAGCAAGTCATCCAAACCTCGCGCGATTTCCGCCGCAAGTGAGATACCACCGAAAACCATCGCGGTGTAGAATTGCACGGTCGAAGCACCGGCGCATATCTTGGCATAGGCCTGTTCTGCTGTGCTGATGCCACCAACACCGATCAACGGAATCTGACCGTCGGTCAAATGGCTAAACCGGGCAAGAACGCGGGTGGATTTTTCGAACAAAGGTGCGCCGGACAGGCCGCCTGCTTCGTCTCTGTGTGCGCTGCGCAACCCATCGCGCGACAAAGTGGTGTTCGAGGCGATGACCGCATCAACGCCCGATGCATGGGCCACTTCGGCGATATCCCGCAGCTCATCCTCGGTCAGATCGGGGGCGATCTTGAGGAATACTGGTAGAGGGCGCATTAGGGTGTTTCGGGTTTCGATCACGCCGCTCAACAGAGCGCTCAACGCCGCTTTGCCTTGCAAATCCCGCAGCTTTTCAGTGTTCGGAGATGACACGTTGACCGTAGCGAAATCCAGATGCGCCCCACAATGGGCCAGTACCTTGGCAAAGTCACCGGGTCGATCATCGCTGTCTTTGTTCGCACCAAGGTTCAGTCCGATCACCGCATCCCTGGGGCGCGCCGCCAGACGACGGGCCATGGCCTCCATCCCTTCGTTGTTAAAGCCAAAGCGGTTGATGGCAGCCTGGTCTTCGGTCAGGCGGAACAGGCGCGGCCTGGGATTGCCGGGCTGCGGGCGTGGGGTAACGGCACCGACTTCGATGAACCCAAACCCGGCGCGAGACAGGGGGCCAAGAACCTCTCCGTTCTTGTCGAACCCAGCTGCCAGACCAACCGGATTGGGCAGATCCAGCCCTGCGAATTTGGTCCGCAAACGCTGTGACGTGACCGGCCCTGGTGCAGGCGCAAGCCCTGCCTTCAGGGCTTTGATCGACAGGGCATGTGCGGTTTCCGGATCCAAGCGGTGCAGGGCAGCCAGCCCCAGCTTTTCAGTCAGTTTCATCCAAACATTTCTCCGCCTTCGGTCGGCGCGCATCGGATCAGGCGAGAGGTCTTCACCGCAGCCTGACGATGCACGACCGCCTGTTTGTAATCAGGGTCGGATATCATTTCCAGAAAGGCATGGGCCGATGGGTAACGCGCGATAAATACCGCGTCCCATGCCTCATCGCGCGGGCCGATCAACGTGGTCTGAAATGCGCCACGCCAGAGGATTGACGCCCCGAGGCGGGCGATGATCGGTGCGGTTTCGGCCCCATAGTTCCGATAGGCTTGCGCTCCGCTCAGCCCGCTATTGGCCAGGTTGTGGCCCGATGGATATTCGGCACGGTCACGAAACCGTAACAGGTTCAGCATCTCGATCGGGTGGTCACGATCCAGCACCTTGAAGGCTTCGAACTGGGCGCGATCCGGGTCGATATATTCCGTCATTTCATGTCGTCCGGGAAGCGATGCGCGTTGCCGTCAAAGGGCAGGGGGCAGGACCAAGCTATGTCGGTCATGCGGATCTGACGGTAGAGATGCGGAAACAGAGCGCCCCCGCGCGAAACCTCCCACTTCAGTTCCTCGCCCATCGCGTCAGCATCGCAGACCAACAGCGTCAAACCTTCGGCGCCGGCAAAATGCTTGGCAGCGGTTTCCGCAGCTTGTTCAGCTGTCGAAAAGTGGACAAAACCGTCCGAAACATCAATCGGAGCACCATCCGTGGCGCCATCGGTCTGCAGCGCCGTCCATTCGTTGGCGCGGAAAATCTTGTAAATCAGCATAGAACGGTCATGCCCCGCGCTGCGGCTAGATTCAAGCCGGATTTCCCCCTTTGACTCTTTGCTGAAGGCGGCGCAACATCTTGGCAATTAACAAAGGGAGTTAAAATATGTTCACCCGTTTCCTAGCCTCGGCTGCTGTGCTGGGTTTGACTGCAGGAATGGCCGCCGCCGAATATAAACTGACCATTCTGCACACCAACGACTTTCATTCGCGTATCGAGCCGATCAACAAATATGACAGCGGCTGTAGTTCAGATGACAACGCCGAAGGTAAGTGTTTTGGCGGATCTGCCCGTCTCGTAACAGCAGTGGAAGAAGCCCGCGGGCGTGCCGAAAACTCGATCCTGGTAGATGGCGGCGATCAGTTTCAGGGCTCGTTGTTCTATACCTATTACAAGGGCAAGGTCGCGGCCGAGTTCATGAACAAACTGGGCTATAACGCTATGACCGTGGGCAACCACGAATTCGATGATGGCCCGGAAGTCCTGCGCGGGTTTATCGACACGGTTGATTTCCCGGTGCTGATGTCGAACGCGGATTTTTCCGGCGAAGAATTGCTGAACGGCAAGATCAAAAAGTCTACAGTGATTGAAGTCGGCGGAGAAAAAGTCGGCCTTGTTGGCCTGACGCCGGAAGACACGCATGAACTGGCCTCTCCTGGCCCGAACATCACATTCTCGGACCCGGTTCCCGCGGTTCAGGCCGAAGTGGACAAGCTAACCGCGGAAGGCGTGAACAAGATCATCGTTCTCAGCCATTCGGGATATGCTGTCGACCAGCGTGTTGCACAGGAAACGACCGGCGTTGACGTAATCGTAGGTGGGCATTCCAATACATATTTGTCCAACGTTTCTGACAAGGCTGTTGGCCCCTATCCGACAGTGGTCGATGGCGTGCAGATCATTCAGGCCTATGCCTATGGCAAATTCCTGGGCGAGCTGAATGTCACTTTTGATGACGACGGAAATGTTGTCGCGGCGGCTGGTGAGCCGCTGATCATGGACAACAACGTGGCCGAAGATCAGGCCTCGCTGGACCGTATCGCGGAACTGGCCGCTCCTTTGGACGAAATCCGCAATAAGGTCGTGGCCAGCACGTCTGAGGCGATTGAGGGTGACCGTTCGATCTGTCGTGTTCAGGAATGTCAGATGGGCAATTTGGTCGCTGATGCCATGCTTGCGCGGGTTGCTGATCAGGGCGTTCATATCGCGATTGCGAACTCTGGCGGCCTGCGCGCTTCGATTGACCCTGGCGATGTGACCATGGGTGAAGTTCTGACCGTGCTGCCGTTCCAGAATACGCTTTCAACCTTTGAGATCAGCGGACAAGGCATCGTTGACGCGCTTGAAAACGGCGTGAGCCAGGTAGAAGAGGTCAAGGGCCGCTTTCCGCAGGTTGCCGGTCTGACCTTTGTTTGGGACGCATCGGTGGCACCAAACGAAGGGCGCGTATCAGAGGTCATGGTATCCAACGGCGATGGGCTTACCCCGATTGATCCGGCGGCGACTTACCTTGTCGTTACCAATAACTACGTCAGAAATGGCGGTGACGGGTACAGTATGTTCGAAGGCGACGATAAAAATGCCTATGACTTTGGCCCGGATCTGGCGGATGTCACGGCGGAATACCTAGCCGAAAACGCGCCTTACCAGCCTTATCTGGACGGTCGCATCAAGCAAAAGTAAGGCGACCAGAGCGAAACGAAAAGGGCCGCACTTTGGGATGCGGCCCTATTTCATTCAGCTAACCTTCAGCCTTGATCAATGTCGTATTCCGGCCAAAGCCCTGTATCAAAACCCGCAAGCATGGGCTGGATATGTTCCGACACAGATCGCCATCCCCCAATGGATTTGGTTGAGATTTTGTTGCGAACCTGGTCGATACTGGCAGTCCGGACCTGTTTGGTATTCTCTTCCGGATGCATCATCGTCTCGGTCCATTCGAGGTCGCAGAAAGCGGCGACCTGCTTGCTATAGGTTTCGGGGTCCGCGACAAGCTTTTCATATGGAACGGTCAGGATCTTGTCGCCAAAAACAGCATCCCAATGCGCCATATAGCGACGATACAGGTTGGCAGAATGGGCGATGGTTTTAAGATTCGAGGCATAGTTCATGCCCCCCGCAGGGAACCGGCGGATCCATTTCGAAAGACCGACATCGCGCGGATCACGCAGCATGTTTATTATCTTGGCGTTTGGGAATGCCGACAACAGGAAGCCGACCCGCTGAAAATTGTGGGGCATCTTGTCAACAAAAGTGGTCGAGCCATCGGGGATCGGCGGCATCAACTCTCGGAACTCTTTGGCATATTTCGCTGCGGCAGTGGAATCGAAGGTCTTGCGATGTTGTGCGTAGTCGCGCGAAAGATCGGCCCCAACCGTCAGTTCGCCGCAGCCAGCAATGTCTGGCGCGGAGCTCAGCATCATTTCCATGAGCGTTGTGCCAGAGCGCGGCTGGCCCAGAACGAAGATCGGAACCGGCTGATCGGTTTGTTCGGACCAAGGAACTCTTCCCCCTACAGGGAACAGGCCAGTGATACGTTCGAACTTCTGTTCTTCCGCCTCTAAATCATAGGGTTTGACATTATGTTGGATGGCATTGGCACGTGCAAATTGCGGCAGTGCTGCGCCAAGGCTATCGGCTTTTTGGATCAGGTGGGCCTTGGCAAATTCCAGTTCCGACAGCTCGTGTACGCTTTCGGATATCGCTGCTTCTACCGCCTCCATCAGTTTCGGGGCGTCCTCTTTGCTGGACATTGTCGAAAGCTGAAGAAGGGTGGCAACATGGAAGGGTTCTTTGGCGTAGATGCCCTGCAGAATATTGGCGCATCCCTTTTTGTCGCCACTCTGGTGCAGATTTACGGCTTTTTGAAAGGCTATCTTTTCGTTGTCCGGTGCCAATTCATACGCCTTGGTTATATCGCGTGAGTTGTGCTCGATATAACCGATGCGGCCATAGGCGCGGGCACGAGTCGACAAAAGGCTGACATTTTCAGGGTCGCTTTGAAGTTTTTTGGTCACGTGATCAATGATCAGACGCCAGTTCTGTCCTTTCAGCGTAATCTCATCAATGACCCGGTTCAGTTCCTTGCTGGCTGGGAATTTTTCGGCCTTGAGTTCGGCATATTCCAAGGCTTTGGCCATCTGGCCGGTTTGCATAAGAGCATTGGCGAGGTTTTCGACGAATTGCGGATCGTCAGGTTTCATCCGCGCGGCTTCGACAAAATGCGGGATCGACCTTTTATACTGTTTCAACTCGGTCAGAACAAAACCGGAAATGGCATGAAAATCCGAGTCGGTCGGAAACTTTTTTACGCCAAGTTGAGCCTTTTTCAGCGCAGCCTGGAATTTGCCTTCTTCCAGCGCTGCGACAGCTTTGACTTTTAAGGTTTTCGCCGTTTGATTTTGCATGTGACCCCGTGAGAACCTGTGCCTGTAGAAAACGATTGTTGAAAGTTCATTACCTATGTGCGGACGGTTTGCAATAACCCTTCCAAATGATGCCATGGCCCAGTTGTTTTCTGCGCGCCCGGCCAATGCTCTGCCTGTTGTCCCGAATTTCAACGTTTGTCCGACATGTCAGGTGCATGTGGTCAGGGCAGGCGAAACCGGGCGTCAGTTGGATGCCTTGCGTTGGGGGTTTTTACCACACTGGTACAAGTCCAAAACCGCTGGGCCATTGTTGATCAATGCCCGCGCCGAAACGCTAGCTGAAAAACCGGCTTTCAGGGCGGCCTGCAGAGAACGCAGATGTCTGATCGTTGCCAGCGGGTTTTATGAATGGACCAAAACCGAGAGCGGAGACCGGCTGCCCTGGTATATTTTCAGAAAAGACGGGGCCCCGATTGCTTTTGGCGGGGTATGGCAAGATTGGGGCCCCGAGGGCGACCAGAAGGGAACATGCGCTATCGTTACGACACCAGCAAACCGCAATCTGGGCAGAATTCATCACCGCATGCCCCTGATTGTTGAACCCGAAAACTGGCCTTTATGGTTGGGTGAAGTGGGCAAAGGGGCTGCGCGGCTGCTGTCTCCGGGGCAGGAAGATATTCTTGGCTTTCATCGTGTCGATCCGAGCGTCAATTCCAATCGGGCCAGTGGACCGACGCTTGTCGATCCCATCGCAGGTTGACACCGTGCCTTTCCATCCGGTTCAACGCGGGTTAGATCGTTGACATGGTTCTGAAAATCACCAGCCTTCAGCAGTTATACGCGCATGAGTTCGACACAACCATAGACGTGCGCAGCCCGGCTGAATTTGCGGAGGATCATTTGCCCGGGTCTATCAACCTGCCAGTTCTGGATAACGACGAACGGGCGCGCGTCGGGACGATCTATGTCCAGGAAAGCCCGTTTCTGGCCCGCAAGCTGGGGGCGGCTCTGGTTTTCAGGAATGCGGCCAACCACATTGAACACAGCCTGTCCCATCACGAAGGGGGGTGGAAACCCCTTGTATATTGCTGGCGCGGTGGGCAGAGATCTGGTTCGTTTACCTGGATGCTACAACAGATTGGCTGGCGGGCCGAGGTTGTCGAGGGCGGCTATCGGGCTTATCGCCGCTTGGTGAGCCGGTATCTGTATGACGATCCGTTGCCGTTTCAATTCGTCCTTCTGGATGGGTATACGGGCACAGCAAAGACCGAGCTGCTTACACACCTTCAGGAACGTGGTGTCCAGGTTCTGGATCTCGAAGGGCTTGCCAATCACCGGGGGTCGTTGCTTGGGGCAATGCCGGGCGGACAACCCAGCCAAAAGGCATTCGAATCTGCGCTGGCCGCAGAACTTTGTGGTTTTGATCCCACCCGTCCCGTCGTAGTCGAAGCGGAATCGTCCAAAATCGGCTCTTTGATCCTGCCGCCGAGGCTTTGGTCCGCCATGTGTGCGGCCGTGCGCATTGAGATTGATGCCCCGATAGAAGCGCGCGCGGAATATCTGGTCTCGGCATATGACGATGTCCTCAGCGATGCCGAGCGGTTGAAAGATCTCCTGTCGCCGCTGAGGTCTCACCGTGGGCATGAGGTGGTGGATGGGTGGTTTGGGCTGATTGACGGGGATAACAAGTTGGCCCTTACACGGTCACTTATGGAACAGCATTACGACCCGGCTTATGCCAAGTCGGCGCGCGTACACAGCGCCGAAATTGTAGCCTCGATCCAGGTGCCCTCGCTGGCAAGTACCGGTCTGAAAGAGGTCGCTGTGCGGGTCGAACAGGTCCTGGATCAGCTCTGAAGTTTTAAACCCGGCGTATCGTCGATCATGCCGATGATTGCTGCTGGATATCCAGCAGCACGTAGGTCTGCACACAGGCCTGGCGCGTCATCGGCTTGGACAGCGGCCAATAGCCCTCCGGCGGTTTGAGGATCGAAAAGAAGATCAGCCGTGGGTTCGTTGGCGAGTTCAGGCGCGATGGCGCGGTTGTCCTCGAAGATCGTGGACCGAACACCGCTTGCACTGAGCTCCACAGCCCCGGCCATCACGGGAACCGCATCCAGAGCAATTACCGCACCGCAGCCCGAGGCACCGCAAATACCCTGCAGATGCCCTGCCAGACCAAACCCGGTCACATCGGTCATCGCATGGGCGCTGAACAGAATGCGCGCGGCTTCGCCTTGCGGCTGAACCATGTGGCGGAACGCCTCTGCGACCCAGATGCCATTGGCCAAACCGGCCATTTCAGCGGCCATGATCACGCCGCTGCCAATCGGCTTGGTCAGGATCAAAGCGTCGCCCTTGCGGGCCCCGGACAAGATGATCGGGTCGTTTTCGCACAGGCCGGTCAGAGTGAACCCGATGGTCATCTCATCCCCCATCGAACTGTGGCCTCCGACGATTTCGGCCCCGGTTGCGCGGATGACGTCACTGGCGGTGGCCATGATTTCTGACATGGTACGTTGTTGCAGCGCGGGTGACATCCGAGGCAGAATAATCGTCGCGGTGGCGGCCTGCGGTGCCGCACCCATCGCCCAGATATCACCTAATGCGTGAATGGCCGTGATCCGTGTCATCAAAACCGGATCATTGGTAAAGCTGCGCAAATGGTCCGAGGTCATCACCTGTCGCGCGCCGCCGGTGAGAAGCAAAGCTGCATCGTCACCTGAAAGCGGTATTACGTCTTGCCGATCGGGGGGCGGTAAATCAGACAGAACACTGCGCAAAGCGCGACGCCCAATCTTTGCGCCGCACCCACCGCACATGGGCTTTTCACCCAGGACTTCGGGCACGCCCAAAGCGTGGTCGCGGGGCAACTCTGCTGCTTTCATCTGCGGCAGATTCCGGAACTTATTCATGAAATTCTGGTCGATATGGTTCTTCCATTTCCACATCAACGGACCACTGAGCGAGGTTCCCAATCGCTCGGCCAATGCGGATTTCCCACCCAGCGATATCAGCTTGAGGTAATCTTTTTGCGGATGATAGGGGCGCATCTTTCCGACACCCAGTGAGGCCCGAAGATTGTCATAAAGAATCGGGGCTTCTCGGACGGCATAGACACCTGCTTTTGGTCTGGGGTTTCCTGACAGATGGGCACAATCGCCGGCTGCGAACACAAAAGGATTGCTGGACTGCAGCCTGCTATTCACCGTGATATAGCCATCGTGAAGATCCAGCCCGGACTGCGCCATCCAACCATAGGGTTTGGCCCCCGCCGCCCCCGTCACGAATTCAGCCGCAATCTGGCGCCCGTCCTCCAACCGGATGTGATCCGCATGAATTTCGACGATGGCGGCCTGTTCGATCACGTCGATGCCAAGGTCAGCCATCGCATTGCGAATGATCGAGGCCGCCTTTGCGCCAATCGCGGTCAGGGCCCGAGCATTGTCGATCAGGGTCAATCGGGCGCTGCGGTTTGCGGAACGCAGAGCGTGCGCCATCGCCATGATCAACTCGACCCCGGCAACACCACCACCGATCACGGCAACCGAGGCGGCGCCTGCGCCAGATTGGTACTCGGCCCACCTGGCGGCAAAAGACCCTAACGGTTTTGCGGGGACCGCATGGTCGGAAAATCCAGGCAGGGCCGGCATGTCGGATGTAATGCCAACATTAACCGAGGCTACATCATAGGCGACGGGCGGTCGGCCGGGTACATGTACCTCTTGCCGGTCAGGGTCTAACCCTTCGACGGCACCCAATATCACCCGTGCCCCGGCAAAGCGAGCCAAGCGCACCAGATCAATATCCAGGTCATCCCGGCGGTAGTGACCGGCAACGAAACCGGGCAGCATCCCTGAATAGGGGGCTGAAGGCGCGGGGTTGATGACCGTCAGGCGCGCGCCAGGCAGAGGGTTCATCCCCCATTTTCGCAACACCAGCGCGTGCGTATGACCGCCGCCGATAAGAACCAGATCGCGGGTCAGGGGCAGCGGAGGTCTATACATAGGTATCAGGTGTTTCTGTGATCAGGAACGTCTTCGACCTGTTCGACCGCATGTGTGGCCCAGATTTTGTCCTCACCCGCGTCCGGCAGATCCTGGGGCTTTTCATGGCGGTGAATATGCCATTTGGCAATAAACAGGGCCGTGATCGGAGCAGTCAGGAACAGAAACAGCGTGATCAGCAGCTCGTGCAGAGACAGGTGATGTTCGATCAATACGGAATGGATGATTGAGGCGATCAGAACGCCACCCACCCCAAGCGTTGTCGCTTTGGTGGGGGCGTGAAGCCTGGACATCGGGTCCTTTAGCTTGATCATCCCGTACGATCCGACAAAACCAAATATGCCTGAAACAACCAGGAAGAAGGCGACCAGAAACTCAAAAATTACCGACATGTCGCCCTCACTCGATGATATTGCCGCGCAGCATAAAGCGCGCGTAGGCAACGGTTGAGACAAAGCCGAGCATTGCGATGATCATGGCGGCCTCGAAGAAAATCTCGGTCCCCAGAAATAGCCCGTAAAGCACCATAAGGGCGATTGTGTTGATCACCATCGTGTCCAGCGCCAGAACCCGGGTGCCCACTCCATCGGCCGTAATGATCCGCCACAGGCACATCATGATGGCTGCGCCGAAACAGGCAAAGGCAAAGTAGATTGCTAGCTCGATCATTCGAAAATCTCCTTTAGCCTGCGCTCGTATCGTTGCTTGATTTGATCGCGTACTTCGTCCGGGTTTGGCGCATCGAGGCAGTGTACCAGTAAGTTGTGACCCTGCGCTGACAGATCGCAACTGACGGTGCCGGGGGTCATGGTGATTGTCCCGGCCAGAACCGTAATCGCTTCGGGTGTGCGCAGTTCCAGCGGAATGCAGACCCAGTTCGGTTCACGGTCGGAATCCCGTTTGAACAGGATGATCCTGGCAACTGTCATATTGGCGACAACAATGTCCCATAGAACCACCAATATGTATTCGGTGATCATCGGCCAATTCCGAAGAACGGGCCGGTCTGGCCAGTACGGCTGTGTGACGAAGGGGATGATAATCCCCAGCACAAGGCCAAACACCAGTGAATTCAGCGATGGTGTGTTTGCCAGCAAAATCCACACAACCGTCAGCAGGAAAGTCAGATGCGGGTGCGGGAATATCCGGTGAAGCAGTTTTTTCATTCTTCCACCCCTAACACGGCCGAGATGTAATTTTCGGGTGCAAACAACTGTTCCGCTGTGCTGGTAGCGTAGTTCATTGCAGGCCCGGCAAACAATGTCAGCATGACCAGACCGATGATCAAAGCAAATACCGACGTAAAGGCCAACCCGGGCGAAGGTTCCGGGGCTGCCTGAAAGGCGGTCTCGCCGTCAGTTGTATCGGCTTGGTCGGTGGTCAAGCTGGCGTCATGGCTTTTCCAAAAGATCAAAGTTCCGGCGCGGGCCAACCCTACTATGGTTACGAATGAGCCGATCAATACCACAGCCCAGACCGTATTTGCGTCTGGTGCATCTCGCGCGGCGTCCAGGACCAGCAGTTTGCCAATGAACCCGGAAAGGGGCGGCATCCCGGCCAAAGCAATCGCACCAATAAAGAACAGTGCGGAAATCAGTCCGGTCTGTGCCATTGGGTGCTTTGGGGCAATTGCGCCTCCGCGCCGCTCGATCACCAGATCAGCAATCAGGAACAACAGTGCCGTCGCCAGTGTCGAATGATAAATATAGAACAAAGCGGCAGCAGTGGCCGTTTCGGTGAACAGGGAAATTGCGATCAGCAGGGTACCCATTGACGCGATGGCGCAAAAAGCCACAAGGCGCGCGAAGTGTCGTGAGCCCAATATGCCGATTGTACCAACCGCCAAAGTTACCAAAGCGGCAGGTTGCAGCCAGTTGATCACAAGATCATGCGCAACCAAAACCTCGGGGCCAAAGCCAAGCGTGTACATGCGCAAGATCGAGTACGCCCCGACCTTTGTCATGATCGCAAACAGCGCGGCAACTGGCATAGGAGCATTCGCATAGCTGGCCGGTAGCCAGAAATGCAGCGGCAGAACTGCAGCCTTAATGCAGAATACCAGCAGCAACAGGGCAGCACCCACTCTTATCAGAGCGGTGTCTTCGAGCGGAAGCTCGGCAATCCGTACAGCCATATCCGCCATGTTCAGCGTGCCGGTCACTGAATAGAGCGTGCCAAGGGCAAACAAAAACAGCGTTGAGCCCAAAAGGTTGTAGGCGACATATTGCACGCCTGCCTTGAGCCGAACGGCTCCACCGCCGTGCGTCATCAAACCGTAGGACGCGATCAGCAATACCTCGAAGAACACGAACAGGTTAAAGGCGTCACCTGTCAGAAAGGCACCGCATACGCCCATAAGCTGAAAGTGGAATAAGGGATGAAAGTGCTTGCCGCGTGCATCCCATCCGGAGGCAATCGAATAAAGCACTATCGGAAGGGCTAAAAGCGCGGTCAGCAAGACCATCATGGCAGATAACCGATCCAGCACCAGCACGATTCCAAAGGGCGCTGGCCAGTTGCCCAACTCATAGACCAGAATGTCTCCACCTGCGGCCTGTGCGGTGATTGTCAGGGCGATGCCAAGCAGTGCCACGACACCGGCGACCGAGAATATGCGCTGCAAATCAAGGTGGTATCGTAGGACCATGATGATGAACGGAGCCAGAATCGCGGGCAGGACGACTGGCGCAACGATCCAATGGTTCATGCGTCTTCTCCCGGCGCGTCCGTATTGTCATGAGCGGCCATGTCGATGTGGTCATCCTTGGCCGACAGGTAAGCCGAAAGCGAGATCATCACGATCACCGCAGTCATCCCGAATGAAATCACGATGGCGGTCAGCACCAGGGCCTGCGGCAAGGGATCGGTATAGGCGACCTCTTCATATTTGTTCAGAACCGGCGGCGCGTCCAAAGCCAGCCGCCCGGTGGCAAACAAAAAGACGTTCACCGCATAGGTCAGTAGAGACAGTCCCAGAATGACTGGAAAAGTCCGGCGACGCAGGATCAGGAAAATCCCGGCGGCGGTCATCACGCCAACCGCAGAGGCTACGAGCGCTTCCATCAGACCTGCTCCTTTTCTTCTTGTTCTTCTTCGGGCGGATCGTCCCGCAGCGGGTTGATATCCATTGGGAATTCCTGCGCCATGCCGGGCTGCCAGGCCAAGCGGGACAGGCTATCCAGTGCCAGCATCACCGCGCCCAAAACCGCAAGGAACACGCCGGTATCGAACAGCATGGCGGTTGCCCATTCGAACTCTTCCAGCGGCGGCCAGTTCAGATATCCGAAATCGCTGGTCAGGAAGGGACGTTCATTGAACCATGCGCCAATTCCAGTTGCTGCGGCGATCAGAACGCCCCAGCCGATTGTGCCGTGATAATAGAACCGTTGCCGTTCGATGGCCCAGGTATAGCCGCTGGCCATATATTGCATCAGATAGGCGATGGCGACGACCAGACCGGCGATGAACCCTCCTCCTGGTTGGTTATGGCCGCGGAAAAAGATATAGGCCCCGACCATCAGCGCGATCGGCATCATCACTCTTGTCGCCACGACCATCATCAACGGATGAGAGTCACCCGATTGCGGCCAGTGCGGTTTACGGTTCAGCAAATACCCCCGGACATTGGTTTCCAGAACCGCCTCGGTCAGGGCAAAGATGATCAGGGCGGCAATGCCCAGAACGATGATTTCGCCGAAGGTATCAAAGCCACGGAAATCCACCAGGATCACGTTGACCACATTGGTGCCTCCGCCGCCCTTATACGAGTTGGCCAGATGGAATTCGGAAATGCTCGGGAAACCGAAATCCCGCAGCATCAACGCGTAGATCAACGCACCTGATCCTATGCCTGCCACGACCGAAATTGCCGCATCCCGCCAACGCCGCGCCGCGCTGCTGTCCCAGGGTGTGTCCGTGGGCAGGAAGTTAAGTGACAACAACAGCAGGATCATCGTCACTACCTCGACAGAAATCTGTGTCAGGGCAAGGTCGGGTGCGGACAGATAGTTGAAGGCCATCGAGACGATCAGGCCCACGACCCCGATCAGCACCAAGGATAACAGCCGGTTGCGGTGAAACCACATGATGGCCAGTGTCGCGGCGATCAGGCAGATCCAGCCAATGAACGGAATGATCTGAACGGGTAGGGGCGCGCGTGTTTCAACGCCAATAGATCCGGTGGCGAATGCATAATATCCCAGCCCAACCGTAAAGACGATCAGGATGGCCGCATACCGGCTGAGAACCCCGTTGTGCAGAGTATCTGTGACCCAGCGGCTGGTCGCCGTAAGCGCAGCGATTACTGCGTCAAAAATGGTTTTCGCCTCGGGTCTGGGCAGGGCATTCCAGATGAACTCACCACGCCGATGCTGTGCCAGCAAGGCCAGGCCACCCAGTGTGGCGAACGCGGACATATACAAGGCAGGCGTAAACCCGTGCCAGAGTTTCAGCGAATAATAGGGCAGTTTCTCGCCCCCGATTACCGCACTTGAAACAACCGCCACCAGCGGACCTACGATGGCGTTGGAATAAAGACCGATCAGGACGACAAGCACGACCAGGAAAGCGGGTGCAAGCCAAAGCCCGGCCGGCGGGTCATGTGGATGGGTTGGGTAATCGTCGCGTACTGGACCAAGGAACACGTGACCAACAAAGCGGAACGAATAGGCTGCAGAGAACAAGGCCGCCAGCAGCGCCAGTCCGGGCACAAGATAATGCGAATGCAGCCAGGTTGTGTGGACCGTTTCCTCCAGCATCATCTCCTTGGACAGAAACCCGTTCAGCGGAGGTAGACCGGCCATGGAAAGTGCGGCAATCGTCCCGATGGTGAAGGTGATGGGCATCAAATGGCGCAATCCGCCCAGTCGCTTGATGTCGCGGGTCCCGGCCTCGTGATCCACGATCCCGGCGGTCATGAACAGGGCTGCTTTGAACGTCGCATGGTTGATGATGTGGAAGATGGCAGCAACGGCGGCGATCTTGGTTCCAAACCCCAGCAGCATGGTTATCAGGCCCAGATGCGACACGGTCGAAAACGCCAGCAGCGCCTTGAGATCGTCTTTGAACAGGGCGATGCAGGCCCCGATCAGCATGGTTACCAGGCCGGTTGTGGCCACAATGTAGAACCACGCATCAGTACCCGCCAGAACGGGCCACATGCGGGCCATCAGGAACAACCCTGCCTTCACCATCGTGGCCGAGTGCAGATAGGCTGATACTGGCGTAGGGGCGGCCATCGCGTGTGGCAGCCAGAAATGGAAGGGGAACTGTGCCGATTTGGTGAAACACCCCAGCAAAATCAGGATCAGCGCTGGCATGTAATAGGGTGAAGACTGGATCAGCTCTTTGTTCTGGAGAATGACGCTTAGGTCATAAGAGCCAACGATATTGCCCAGGATCAGCATCCCCGCAATCATCGCCAAGCCGCCAGAGCCGGTCACAGCCAGCGCCATACGTGCGCCCTGTCGTCCCTCGGGGAGGTGTTTCCAATATCCGATCAAAAGGAATGAACTAAGCGAGGTAAGTTCCCAGAATATCAGCAAAAGCAGAATATTGTCCGACAGAACAATTCCCACCATCGCGCCCTGAAACAGCAGCAAATAGGTGTAAAACTGCCCCATCGGGTCTTCGCGCGACAGGTAGAACCGGGCGTAGAGGATGATCAGCAAACCGATGCCAAGGATCAGCAGCGCGAACAGAAACCCAAGGCCGTCCAACATGAAATTGGCGTTTAGGCCCAGTGCCGGAATCCAGTCGAACCGGGCGGTAACGACCTCGCCGCGCATCACGGTTGGGATGTGAATCAACAGCCCCATCAGCGCCAGAAAAGTGGTCAACCCAGCGGCCGAGGCTGCTGCGTTTCGTCCAGCCCGGATCAAAAGGGCTGGGAATACAGCTCCGAGGAAGGGAAGGGCCGCGATGAGGAATAGGGACAACTGCGATACTCCGGTCTGGGCGGTCAAAAGTGCTATTGATTTTGTAAGGATAATTCGCGGAGTGTCCAGCGATTGCAAGCCATTCTGCCTGTTCAGGGGCCCCAAGGCAGAGGATGGTACAGGTAAAGCGGCGATGACACGAACTTGAACAGGCAGGTTAATTTCGACGCGGAACTGGATAAGCTGCTGTGATACATAGGACCGCATCGGATCAGGAGGGATTACAGTGGCTGCTGGGGCAAACCGGACACGGCGAAAGGTTCTGCTGTTTGGTGCGGCTGCTGTTCTGGGCGGTTTTGCGATCCGCGAATACCGCCTGATCCCACAGAGCTATGCGGGCGGTCGGATCAGTGTCAGGGATGCGCATCAGCGAGCTAGGCTTGGAGATATATTTTTGGTGGACATCCGTACCCCACGCGAATGGGATGCCTCGGGCGTGGGCGAAGGCGCGCATCCCCTAGACATGCGTCGCGATGATTTTGATGAGGCGCTGCTGCAGATTGTCGGCGGAGACCTCGATGCCCCAATCGCCCTGATCTGCGCGCGCGGTGTGCGCTCGGCCCGGCTGAGCAACCGGCTGTCCGAGGCGGGATTCGAAAATATCATCGACGTGCCCGAGGGTATGTTAGGCTCAGCAGCAGGGCCGGGCTGGGTCCGGGCAGGCCTGCCGGTTCAACACTATGATGGGAAAGCAGAATGATCCGAAGCTTGTTTCTGTCGGTTGGGATGGCCGTGATCGCGAATGCAGGAATGGCCGCCTGTGTCGATCAGGAAGACATGTGCGAAACGCCGTCGGGTGGGTACCATATCGAACTTCCCGAAACCGAAAACCCACCGCTGGTGGTGTTTCTGCACGGTTATGGCGGGACTGCGACCGGAACGCTGAAGAACCGCAGCTTGGTTGATCCTCTGCTTGCGCGCGGATATGCGGTTATGGCACCGGAGGGGTCCGAGCGTAACGGCCGCCAAAGCTGGAATTTCTTCCCGGGTTGGGAAGGGCGTGACGAAACGGCTTTTCTGCGCGAGGTGGTTCAGGATGCGTCGGACCGGTTCGGGGTCGATGATGACCGCGTCGTGTTGGGCGGGTTTTCTGCGGGGGCCTTCATGGTCTACTACCTCGCTTGCGCGGCGCCGGATACGTTTTCGGCCTATGCTCCGGTTTCAGGTGGGTTTTGGCGACCGCATCCCGAGGCCTGCGATGGCCCGGTGCGTATGTTTCACACCCATGGCTGGACCGACAATGTAGTCCCGCTGGAAGGGCGCCTTTTGGGCGGTGGTCGATTCCATCAGGGCGATATCTTTGCCGGTCTGGAAATCTGGCGGGTCGCAAACGAATGCGCCGATACCAAACCCAGCGGATTTTCCACGACCGGGCAATTCATGCGCCGCAGATGGACCGGATGCGCCGATGGGGCGATGTTGGAATTCGCACTTTTCCCCGGTGGTCACAATGTGCCGCAGGGGTGGTCGGATATGATGATAGAGTGGTACGAGGGCCTGCCGGGTGGTTGATCACTCGGCAGGAGTCATGACAGTTTTACCTTCGACCAGGCGCTTCAATTCATCCCTGTGGAGACGGGCGGACCGGGTGATTGCCGGTTCCTGAACATCTTCTTTCATTCCGACCATGCGCCGCGCCGGTGAGGTTGAAACGCCGCTGAGTGCGGAAAGCGGGATGGCAAAGGCCAGGCTTATGGCAATCGGAGCCAGCCAGATTGACACCAGACCCGATAGGATGCCGGCGCCCAAGGCTGTACCGCTGATAGTTTCCAACGTGTGACATAAGATCAGCGTCCGCAGTCCATAGCTGCCACCATCCCGCGCCTGGGGAGACCAGCCTTTTTGAATACCAAGAATTGTCCGGAAGACGGCGATCATCTGTTGCACCATAAGGATCGGCGCATAGAGGATCGACAGGATGACTTCCGAGATGAATGAGGTCATGAATTTACCTGCGCCACCGAAATCCGCATAGCGCACACCGCTAAGAGGCAGGGCAAGCACGCCAAGTACCTTGGGGGCCAGCAACATGGCATACATGACCAGAATGATCAGCACGTGGCGGGTTTCCGACATCTCGGGCCATTGCGGGAACAGCGGATTGTCGGGGCTGAAATAGTGCAGGACCGAGGCATCCTCGCCCTGACCGATCAGCGCCCACATCACCAGCAAGGCAAACCACAGCGGCGACATCAGATATCCGACTGCTCCATGGAACATGTGGAACCGCGACACAGCGCGGAATCCGGTTGAGCCCAGCAACTTCAGGTGTTGCAAATTGCCCTGACACCAGCGCCGGTCACGCAACGCGTGGTCGATCAGCGTTGGTGGGGTTTCTTCATAGGATCCTCGGATGCGCGGTAGGAACCGCACGCCCCATCCGGCGCGACGCATGAGGCCGGCCTCGACGAAATCGTGGCTCATGATCAGTTTTTCCTGACCATTCATTGCGCGCAGTCTTGGCAGCCCCGCGCAGTTGGCAAAAGCCTTGGTGCGAATGATCGCGTTATGGCCCCAATAGTTACCTTCCTGACCACACCAGCGGGCCAGACCTTCGGCGAAGGCGATACCATAAACACCATTGGCAAATTGCTGCATCCGGGCAAAAACCGACTGAGCGCCAATTAACTGAGGGTAACTCTGGATCAGGCCCGCACCGGGGTCGCGCGCCAGAGAATCCGTCAGGCGCAGGATGGCGCGGCCGGTCATCAGGCTGTCGGCATCCAGCACGAGCATCGCATCCCAATCCGCACCCCAACGGCTGACCCAATCTGCGATATTTCCGACCTTGCGGTCTGTGTTCTGTTCTCGCCGACGGTAATACAGTTCCAGTCCCGGCGCGAGGGTGGTGCGCAACGCTTCGACGCTGGCTTGTTCCTGTGCCGCGATCTCGGGGTCGCGGGTGTCAGAGAGGATGAACATCGCATAGTGGTGCTGACCATCCCGCGCGCGCAGGTCTTCCAGCATCGTGCGGGCGTTGCCCAGCACGTTCCAGGGTACTTCATTATAGACCGGCATAAGAAGCGCGACGCGCAGCGCCTGTGGGCGGCCCTGACGTTTGGGCTGTTCCTGCCGCGACAGGGAAATCATACCCAACAACACGGTGCAGACCGTGAAAGAGATCCAGAAAAAGTTGAATGAGATCAGAGCCAACAGAATCGCTTCGATCAGATTGATCCCTTCGGCTCCGAACCAGTCGGTCATGACCCAAAGCATGCCCAGCGTAGCCGCCATCGCAGGCGAGAACGCCAGCGCACGCCAGAATCCTGCAGATGCCTGCCTACTGCCGGGCGCCTGAGCGTCACGGAACCCTGCGCTGAAATTCTGCTCAGGCATTGCCAGGGGTGCCTCAGGCGGCATGATATGCAGATCGTTGCTCATGATGTCCAACGATACAGCCAGACTTCGGAGGCAGGCTGCTTGTCTTTCAGCAACTGTGCCCGCAGTTCCACATGGTTCCGGTCTCCCGGCTCGAAGGAAAAGGCCAACCGCAGGCCGCCAGTATCGGGGTTGCGCTGTAGGACGCCTTCCGAGGTCGGTGCATGGGGCGAGTCCACAAAGATCGTCATCGCCTCAGGTTCGTCGAATAGCTCGCTAGCCTCAAAGTCGATCACAGCCAGACGGCCCTCGCCAAATGTATTGTCACCCATCGCGGTGTTGATCACACGCGGCATCGGGGTGCGCTGTGGTTCTTCACCCCAGATCAGGCGGTAGGACAGGTCCACCTGGCTTCCGGCCGCATAGGGCTCCATCGGACGCCAATAGGCGACGATATTGTCGTAGATTTCCTGATCGGCCGGAATTTCGACCAGAGTGACCGCGCCTTTGCCCCAATCGCCAGTTGGCTCGACCCAGAGGCCGGGGCGTTTGTGGTAACTCGCCTCAAGATCGGCATAATCCGAGAACGCCCGTTTGCGCTGCATCAGGCCAAACCCGCGCGGGTTCATGTCGACAAAGGACGAGAACTGCAGGCGGGTCGGGTTTGCCAGAGGCCGCCACAGGACCTCGCCAGCGCCGTTGCGGATCAGCAGCCCGTCGCTGTCATGCACAGCAGGGCGGAAATCGTCGAAACGGCTGTGATTGGTCTGGTCAAACAGGAACATCGACGTGCCGGGTGCAATGCCGACATGGGTCAGTTCCGTACGCGGGAACAGAGTGGCCTCGACCTCCATCACGCAATCCGCGCCTGCCGTGACATTGAACCGATAGGCCCCTGTCACGCTCGGGCTGTCCATCAGGGCGTGAACGACCATGTTGCGCTGACCGGGCTTGGGACGTTCCAGCCAGAAACGAATGAATTCGGGAAATTCTTCGCCATCCGGATCGCCGGTTTTCAGCGCCAACCCCCGGGCCGACAGGCCGTAGACCTCGTGCAAGCCGATGGCGCGGAAATAGCTGGCGCCTTGGAAGACGCAGAACTCATCCGTTTTGCCAGGGCGGTGCATTTCAGTCCGCAGGCGCAGGCCCGAAAAACCCAGCGTGTCGTCGACGGGCAACTGAGGGACCTCGGTCGACTTGTCAAACATCGACAGATCGAAGGCTACGGGTTTGGCCATGCCGTCTTCCACAGTCGACACCTGAACCGTGCGGGGGAAATAAAGCCCAGGGGTGAAGAAATCGACGTTGAACGGCGTCTCGGTCTCGTACCACATCGCGCGATCCAGGCGGAACCGGATCGAGCGGTATTGCTCATAGGTCAGGTCCTGCCATTCCTGCGGGACCATCTCGCGCTCGGCAAAGGGCTTTGCGGCCAACTCGCGGGCCAGCGAGATCACGTCACTGCGGTCAAACGGGACCTTTCCGCCCACGGCAAAGGTGGCCGGGGCGAAGGCAAGCGCCGAAGTCGTGGCCAGAAATGCGCGACGTGTGAATTTCATTTCTTTGATTTCCAGGGTTGTGACTTAAACCACGCGGCCAAATAGGCCACGCTGATGATCATGGCAAAGCCAATCATATTAGCGACAAAGACAGTGGCAAAATCCCGCCCAAACATATCGAGCCCAACGCCGATAAGTCGTGCTGCTGCCATGGAAAATACGAATACGGCAAGTGATTGCTGACCCACTTTGGTGACCAGGGTTAGCACGATTTGCCAAGCTTTGGCGCCTGCGCTCTGACCGGTTGCGATCAGGCGGTGTCCATGCTCGCCAGCAGCGACCCAGCCCAGATAGGCCAGCGACAGGAAATGTATGTAGCGAAACAGACCGAAATCGGTTTTGTCGCGGAATTCCTTCGTGATGGGCCAGACTTTGCGGATTTCATCGGCCAAGTCCGGGGCTGCGGCATTCACCCATGTGAACACTTTCCACGACCCGAAAGGCATTGAAAAGATCAGGAACAGCGCCGCTGCCCAGATCAACGTTTTTGACACCGGAGGGGCCGGGATCCAGCCGCGCATGAATGCAAAGCCTGTAAAGAACAGCAACTGCCAGCCAAAAGGGTTAAAGAACCACTGACGATCCGACCAGGGCTCGGCAGGCAGGTCCAGAACGTCGGTCTGCGCCACGAGCCAGATAGCAACGGATGTGGCTGCAACCGCCCAGAATCCGATGCGGGACAGGCCCATGAACAGCGGCATCATTGCAAGTACCACCAGATACATGGGTAGAATGTCGAAATAATTCGGCACGTAGGTCAGGGTGAACAGGCCGACGATCTGCGGCGCAGGATCATTGAAGAAATGCTGCAGGTTCAGGGACGAGATGTAGTTCTTCTCAAACAGGCCTGTTTGATTCAGCGCAGCCATCGTCATCGCGACAAAGAAGAACAGGCCGATATGCGCCCAGTAAACCTGCCAGATCCGGTATGATACCCGCGCAGTGCCCATCCACCAGCCCTTGCGCAGGAACGCGCCGCCAAAGGCGATTGCCGAGGCCATGCCCGAACAAAAAACAAAAATCTCGGTTGCATCCGAAAAACCAAACCGGGCAGGGATCCACTTGGCCCAGGGGTCGTTGGGAATATGCGCAATCAGGATGATGAACATCGCAATTCCGCGATAGAAATCCAGACGCGGGTCGCGCGTACTAACAGGGGCGGCCGAGGTGGCTGCCACAGGTGCAAAATCAGAAGCGGGCGATAGAGTCGCCATACGAGTTCTGTCCTTCTTCAGTCTTTTTGTTTTGTTATTCTGCCGGAACGCTTTGTGCGTCTTGGTTATCGCGGGCCGCATCGATCAATGCGCGGCGCGCCATAGCATAATTGTCCTCACCCCCGGCCCGCTTGGCACGGCGGTCGTCTAGAATGCGCTCGACAGCATCCAAACGGCCGGCACGCAGGCCGGAATCAATAGTGATGCGCTCGAATACATCACGTTGGGCGTGGCTACCACCGGCCAGTTGCATTCCGTCCCGTGCATTCGACAGGAAATCAAATGCTTCGCCGTAAAGGCCGTCGCCAAAAGCTTCAAGCCCTTTGGCTGCGGCAATACCGGGATCCGACATCCGGATCGGAGTGTCGCCCTGATTGCGCTGGGCATCTTTCTGGATGCGCTGCAGCATTTTGCCGGTCGCTTCGGTCCGGTTGTCGCCGGTCAGGGCCAGCAGATAGTGAAGATCGGCGAAGATCAGGCAGCCATCTTCGGTCCGGGCGGCGCTGAGGTCGGCCAGTTCCTCCCAGCGGTTTCCAACTTTGACGCCCTCAAGCTCGAGCCGGGACAAAAGCGACGTGGCATTCGATATGTCTCGGTAATCGTCGGTTTTGTCCTGCCGGACATACTGGTCATACAGTTCCATAACCTGATCGACCTGGCCCAGGTCCAGATGCATCAGCGCCTTGTGCCACCAGACATGATAGCGAAAGTTGTTGCAATGCGCCCAGGCATCCTCGCGTCCGGCCAGCCAATCAAGACCTTGCTGCGCATTGCCGGTCATCTCGTGCACATGGGCCACTGCGTGCAGGCCCCAGGCATCATCCGACACCATCCACAGGGCCTGACGTCCGGCGATTTCGGCTTTTTCATAGGCCCCGGTTTCCTCAAGCGCGAAGGAATGGCACCCCAGAAGATATCCGCGACCGGCGTGGTCGGGTTCATAAGCGGGCAGGACACGTTCGATCGACCGTCGCATACCAGCGGCATCTCCCAAGACAAACCGTGTTGCGTGGCTGAGTTTCATCGCCAGCGAGTCCTGTGGGTGTAGGCGCAGAATTTCTTCAAACTTCTGGATTGCATGTGAGGGCAGGTCGGACAGGTAAAGGGCCAACGCGTCGACATAAAGCCGCTCGCGCTCAGTTACCGGTTGGCGATCCATAGCGGTGTTGGCAGCATTCAACGCTTCCGCTGCAACTCGCATCATCTCGCGCCGGCCCAGCAAGACCAGGAACAGACCTTTGATGGCGTGACCAAGCGCGAAATCGGGCTCAAGCTCTAGCACTTTGCCCAGATGCTGGGGTGTGACAGCTGAATGCGCCATGAAACCAAGCAGAACACCATTCCACGCCTCGACACTGGCCGAATGGCAAAGAGTGTTCATCTGTCCGAAAACATCTTGTTTCATGCGCGGGATCCAATCCATTTGCGATTTATTACTTTATTCGATTTAGCAGAGAGTCAGGCGGGGTCGTATCAGTATCGGCCCTGCTCTCGAATTGGTGAAAAGCTGTGTGTGGAAAACGTGAAAAAATCCGCCGATTCAACGGCATGTTTCAGCAATATGCCGCCTAGTAAGGCATTGTGTTTCAATCTTCAAATGGGTTCTTAGCGTTCAAGACTGCTGCAGTGTCCGCTCCGAACTGTGGCGGAGCCGTCCGATAGGTTACCGGTGTCCGCGACAATTTCAGCGGGTTTCCGATCAGTTTTACCTCGGCTGGGGCGGCCTGCATTGCGATCTGCATTTGCCGCGCCGCGACCTGCTCGGTGTCAAAAACCTGATCCAGGGTCTGGACCGGCCCAACTGGTACTTTGCGTGCCTCAAGTTCTGCGATGACGGTTGTGGTATCATATGACTGAACCGCAGGGCGCAAAAGGGCGTTCAACGCATCCCGGTTTTCCAGCCGCGCCGGATTCGTCGCAAAGCGGACGTCATCCGCCAGATCAGGTTGGTCGATGAATTCGCAGAACCGGCGGAACTGACTGTCATTACCTACAGCAAGGATCACATGGCCATCAGCGGTTTCGTAAACGTCATATGGAACGATATTTGGATGACCATTCCCACGGCGTTGTGGCACATTGCCGGATGTCAGATAATTCACGCCTTCATTGATCAGCCACGCAATCTGGGAATCGACCAGAGCCAGATCAATTTGCTGTCCCTCTCCGGTCTGGTCCCGATGGCGCAATGCTGCCAAAATGCCAACGCAGGCATACATACCGCACATGACATCAGCGATACCAACGCCAACTTTCATCGGCGCCCCTTGGGGATCGCCGGTCAGAGACATGACACCGCCATAGCCCTGCGCCATCAGATCATATCCGGGCTTTGATGCGTTAGGCCCATCCTGCCCATAGCCTGAGATCGAACAATAGACGAGGCTAGGGATTTCCTGCGAGAGCGATTTGTAATCCAGCCCGTATTTCGCAAGCCCGCCGGGTTTGAAATTCTCGATCAGGATGTCCGCAAACGAGGCCAGCCGCCGAATTTCCGCCTGACCTTCGGGTGTGGTGATGTCGATGGCGACCGATTTCTTGTTGCGGTTGGCTGACATGAAATAGGCACTAAGATCTGATGGAAACCCGTCGGCATCTGCGACATAGGGTGGGCCCCACTGGCGCGTGTCGTCCCCTTTAGTAGCAGGGTTTTCGATCTTGATAACGCTGGCACCCAAATCGCCCAGCAACTGTGTGCAGGTCGGTCCGGCCAGAATGCGAGACAGGTCCAGAACCTTGACGCCCTTCAGCGGTCCTTCAGATCCGGCCATCATATCCTCCGCGATCAATCTCAGCAGCAATTACGGTGAACCTATCAGACTTGGTTGCCGCTTCCAGAGCATCCCTCAGTTCGGCGCGGGTGCGCACCGTGTGACCATTCCCGCCGAAGGCCCGGCCAATAGCTGCAAAGTCGTGGCGGTCGAAATCGACGCCTACGTTCCCCATTTGCCGCTGACGCTGTTTCAACTCGATCAGGGCAAGGCTGGCGTCGACGAACACCAGGAAAATCGGGTTACCACCCATCTCGGCAACGGTCGACAGTTCTCCGGCGACCATCAGGAACCCGGCATCGCCGGAAAAGCTGATGACCGGGCGCGTGGGTTCGGCCAGTTTCAGCCCGACGGCCATTGGCAGAGCGCAGCCCATGGTGCAGAGCGCCGAAGACTGGATCAGCCCGCGTTCTTCGGAACATCCCCACATCTGGCTGAGAAGGATGCGATGTGCGCCACTGTCAGCGGTAGCCAATGTCTCGGCAGGAAGAGCCGCGCGGGTTTCCGCAATTACCGCGGCGGGACCCCATACGTCATCAGTAGGGAAGGCTCGCGCCAGGGCGGCCCGAACCTGTTCGGGCTCGCCGCCGGGCCAGGTGGCGCGGGCAGGGTTGCCCTTTGCAATGGCCTCGAGGGTCGCGCCGGTATCAGCCACCAGGTTCAACCCGGCCTGATGCATGTAGTGATCGTTTGGAACCGCTGAAATGTCGATGACGCGCTTTTCTTCGGGGTCCCAAATCTCGCGCCAGCCTGGGCGCATTTCGATCGGGTCATAGCCCAGACACAACACCAGATCGGCCTGTTCAACCAGCGGCACCAGATGGGTGTCAGCAAGCGGCGACAGGCCCGCGCCGCCAAGGCACAGTGGATGATCCTCGGGAACCACGCCCTTGGCCTTGTAGGTTGTCACAAAAGGAATGCCAAAATGTTCAAGGAACGCCTGCACCACATTGCGCGAGTCGTCATATAGAACATCCAGGCCGATAATCGCGATGGGCCGTTCGGCCTGTGCCACCCAGCGGCGGGCTTTTTCAACGCAATCCCCCTCGGGCGCGACGGCGGCAGGTTTGACAAGACGGCGGCGTTTGACATCGGTCACAGGCGCATCCGCAACCGAAATCGGCACGTCGATATGCACCGGTCCTGGGCGCGGCTGATTGGCCAGCGACACCGCTTTGTCTGCGATAATATCCGCGCCTTTGGCGGTCAGCATGAACGTCCCTTTGGTGATCGAGCGATAGACCCGTGCGTGATCCATGACCTGATGGGTGTATGTCAGCGCCTCATCTGCGTCGACACAGCCGGTCAGCACGATCATTGGCACCCGGTCCTGCAACGCATTGGCGACCACATTGATCCCGTTCATCGCGCCTGGGCCGAGCGTGGCCACCAGAATGGCCGGGGCGCCGTCGCGGTGATGCACCGCCTCGGCCATAAAGCCGGCCGCGTTCTCGTGTTTGGTCAGGTGAAAGGTTATCCCCGCCTTTTCCAACGCATCCACTAGGGTCAGCACCTCGCCACCTGGCATGCCAAAAGCGTGACGGCAGCCAGCCTCATAAAGCCGTTGGGCCAGAATGTCCGCAGCGCGGGGCGACGAGTCCTGCATCAGTAAAGCTCCGAAAACTGTTTCAACGCAGATTGCGGAGGACAGACCCGGACGCAAGGCGCATCACGCCAGTGTGACTATTTGACAGCGGCTTCGGCCACGATCTGAAAGGTGTCATCCAATTCCTGGGCAATGTCCCTCAGGGGGTCTCCGCCCTCATAGATATAGGGCGCGAATACAAAGCTGGGCGTTTTATAGGACAGGGTGGCGGTGCCGTCCTCGTTTTCGGTCACGTAAAACCGGATCGGTGCTTCGATCATTGCGCGCACCGAGGTTTCCAGCACGCGCACCGCATAGTCATTGTTGAAGGCGCCGATCACCAGATTGCCTGGGATTGTGATCCCGCGCGCGGCGGCGGCTTTGGTGGGGCCGGCCTGCGTGACCACGATCAGACCGTTTGCCTTAACCGCCGATTTGGTGTCCAAGACCAATTCATCATAGCTTTTGCCTGTTGGATACACGGCCCATCCCGAGAGCGGTTCGTCGGCCCAGGCGGGCAGAGCCAGCAGGGCGAAGACAGTCCAAAGCAGTTTCATCCAGAGGCCTCCTTTTAAGGTGTCTGCAGGAATCCTGCCAGAAATGCGGGGACGTCGCACTCACAATCTTGTGCGCATTCGGGATTGCGCCGCGCCGCTTAAAGCCGCAGAAACGGGCGCAGGACGAAGGGAAAGGTCTGGATCGGATGCGCCTGATGATCTGCAAAACCTGTGGCACCGCACGCGATCGGGCGGCCGAGGTGCAGGCTGTGCAGGACGCACTGAAAAGGGCCGGATTGACGGATCAGGTCGAAGTGAGCGAACACGCCTGTTTCAGCGGCTGCGCGGAACCCACGGCCCTAGCTATACAGGCGCAGGGGCGCGCATCTTATGTGTTTTCGGGAGTCGATGTGGCGGCGGATGCTGCGGATATCGCTGAAACTTGCCGTACTTACCTGAACAGCCCGCAGGGCTGGATTGAAGACGCCCGACCCTGCGGGCGGCTTCGGATGTGTTTGCGTGCGCGTATTCCGGCGCTTTAATCGACCTGAACCGTAACCGCAGCACGAACCGGCACGTTATCGACCGAAAGCGGGCTATGGCTGTTGGAATTCAGCGAAACCGAAACCTCGACCTCGCCTTTGGGCAACTGATCAATGTGCATCCAACTGCCGTAAAGCCGGGCGAGCTTTTCTCCGTTGATGTAAACATGCGCGTGCCCTTCGCCCGCCATGTCTGCGGTCGATGCGTTCTGCGGTGCGAAGGTAAAGTTTTTTGGCATGACATGCAGGTTCCAGCCAGACATAGGATCCTGTGTCAGAGCGATGTCCAGTGTAGGTGCATCTGTGCCTGCCGGTAGGTTCAGGGCCGTGGAATGATCGTGGGCCATGGTCTCAGTGTGTGAGGCTCCGTGAATAGACGGATCAGAATGGTCGTGGCCATCAAATGTGACGCCATTTGCAGCAGCAATTACAAATCCTGCACCGCCGCCAAAGACCAGACCGATCACGAATAGAGCAAGTGAACGGGTCATTGTATTTCCTTGAAAACATAGGGAAACGCGCCAAGTTTACACCCGGCGCGTTCAATCGAAGTGCGATCAGGCCGTTGCTTCGGAAGGTTGCGCTTCTTTCTGCCAGAAATAGCCAGCGAACGCGCCAACCAGAACCCATGCAACCAGACCGATTCCAAAAGCTCGTGCGGCGAACAATGCGCCAATTTCAGTCGGCACAGGGCCGGTGAAAACATCGGGCTCGGGTGCACCGATAAGATGTGGCACCAACAGAAGTACCGCAGCGATCACATAGCTGATCAGGTTACCTCCAAAGGCGATCAACCACATGGCGACAAGGGCTGCTGCAACCGTTGCGAACCACCAGACCTGACGTGCATAGACATCGGCTGCTGCGACACCCGGCACTTCAGGCGCCAGGGTGAAACCTGGTGCAAGGTGGAAGGCGATAAATCCGGCCAACCCCCAAAGGACGCCGGTCCGGCCATCAATCTGATGTCCTTGACCTTCGGCTACCGACATCAGCGCAACCATCACCAACGCATAGCCGGTATAGGTCAGCATGGTAAAGATGACACTCAGCGCATCACGCGTCAGTTCAGAGAACATGCGCGGCAGCTCGGGATGAGCCGATACGGTCTCGCCCCCGAAATGCACCAGCTCTCCGGATTCATAAAGCTCGGCATGCAACAATACTGGTTGCACAAATACCAACTGCAGCAAGGCGGCAATCAGCCCCGCTGCAGCACCAGCGAACAACGCGCTGGTCAATATACGACTGAACACGGTCTTAGTGGCAGGGGAAGCCGGTCGCGTGACGCACGTCATGCGCTGCATCATGCAGGGCCGCTGCCTGAACGTGACCGGTCAGCGTGATGAGGCCCAGACCCAGAACCACTGCAAACATGACCGGAACAAAGCCTGTACGCGCGGCGGATGCTGTTTTCGTTTGTGTTGCCATTTTGTATTCTCCTCTGCCGCCGCACCCGACGGCCGGTGTTTCGTTTTTGCGCCTGGCAGGTCTCCTGGCTTGCGGGTCGATGCCTCTGTTCGCCTTCCCCCCGGAGAACCGGGAGTGGCTGGTTGAACAGGGGCTCTCCGCTTACAGTCGCGGGGGCGGCTTTGGAGTTGACCACCGAGGCAGTCGCACCAAATTCCCTCTTAGCATCCGGATTTCTCCGGCAGGACCAGACACCCCCATTTAGCCGCTATAGCTGTGGCGGTGCAATCATCATTTGCGACGTATTGTGTCAGATTATGCGCTTTTTCAGCAAATAAATATCCATGATCCAACCATGGTCGGCACGGGCATGGGCGCGGCGGTCTAGAATCTGCTGCGCAACCTCGGCCAAAGGGCCTTTGATCAGGATTTCCTCTTTCATGCCGACATATGAGCCCCACCAAATGTCCAATTCTTCCATGTTCAGGTTTTGGAAGGAACATTCGCCATCCAGCATCACCGCCACGTTTTCTGCGGTTTCCGGCCATCCTTCGTCCCGGATGCGACGACCAGTTGTTACGATATAGGGCGCGCCCAGTTCGTTGATCGGAATCGCATGGGCCGCCGTCAGCGCTTGCAGCGCTGTGATGCCGGGAATCACCCGTGTTTCTGGCTGAGGGGTCAAACGTGCCGCGATTCGCAGCGAACTGTCATACAGCGACGGATCCCCCCAGATCAGCAGCGCCACATGGCGGGCCTTCGGGTGGGCTGCGATGGCCTCCTGCCAGCGCAATGCAATCGCGTCGTGCCATTCGTCCACTCCGCGTAAATAGCCATCATCGGCACAGCGTTTGGGAATGTCGAAATACGCGATTTGCGGAGGGGTATCCGCGACCTGAGCGATGATCTGCTCGCGCAGCCCTGCCAGATCGGCCTTGTTTTCGCCCTTGCGGGGGATCAGGATCAGGTCCGCCGAACGGATCGCCTGCGCCCCTTGAAATGTCACATGATCCGGGTTGCCGGTGCCAATACCGATCAGCGTCAGGTCAATCATTTTCGAACTCTGCCAGAGGTCCATACAGGATCAGGGCCGGGGCGGTGCCGATCTCGGTTTCCAACTGCTGCGACAAAGCACCGATGGTCGAGCGTTGCAGTTTTTGTTCGGGGGTCGAGACGGATTCGGCCATCAATGCAGGCGTGTCCAGCGGCAGGCCGTGCGAATGCAGGGCGCCAACCAAAAGGGGAAAGGTGCGCTTGCCCATAAACACGACGGTCGTAGCCTGTGGATCAGCCAGTGCTGCCAGGTTCAGATCTTCGGGCAGTTTGCCACTGACATCGTGGCCGGTGACGAATTGCACGCGCCGCGCGGTCAGTCGCCGGGTCAGCGGAATGCCCGCCGCTGCCGCCGCCGCTACCGCCGAGGGGATGCCGGGGATGATTTCATAGTCGATCCCGGCCTCTTGCAGGGCCACCAGTTCTTCTTCAAGCCGGCCGAACATGCCGCCATCACCGGATTTCAACCGCACAACATGCTGACCGGTTTGTGCATATTCGACCAACAAGCGGCTGACGTGATCCTGCTTGGGCGAGGGGCGCCCGGCGCGTTTGCCGACACCAACCAGATCAGCATCCTCGCGCGCGTGGCTCAGGATCGGGCCGCTGCTGAGGTCATCAAACAGCACCGCATCGGCTTTCTGCATCCTGTCTACCGCCTTCAGTGTCAGCAATTCCGGGTCGCCGGGGCCTGAACCGATGAAGGACACAAAACCACTCATGCCGAGGCCTCGGCGATCAGATGAAAGAATGTCCCGGTGACATTGTTTCGCACCGATCCGGTTTGCGGGCCTTCCGCGCCTTCGGCGTCGAACACGCGCGCCAGCGGGGCGTCAGGCTGTTCGATGATCGAGGAATAGTGGAACTCATGCCCGCGTAGCGCTGTGCCTTCGGCAAATCCGGCCATTGGGGCCAATAATTCCGCCTTGCGATAACCCAGGTTGAACTTGCGCTTTTCATAGGAGGTCACAAGGCCCAGAAGGCCCGCCATTTCGTGCCGGGCACCCTCTTTGTCGATCAACGCCTGACCCAGCGCCATGTAGCCCCCGCATTCGCCATGCACAGGTCTTGTCTCGGCATGTTTGCGCAGCCCAGTCTGGAAGGTGTTGGCGGCGGCCAATGTGGCTGCGTGCAACTCGGGATACCCACCCGGCAGCCAGACCAGATCGGCATCCGGGGCAGGGGCTTCATTCGCCAGCGGTGAAAACGGTAGGATTTCTGCACCCGCCGTGCGCCAGCCTTCCAGCAAATGCGGATAGGTGAACGAAAACGCAGCATCCCGCGCCAGTGCGATCCGCTGCGCCGGAGGGCGGGGTAGCACGGCTGACGATGGCCTATTTGGGCTTGAGGAAGCCGCCCGCTTGATCGCCTCCAGATCGACATGTTCACGCAGGAACGCAGCATAGCCGACAATGGCGCTTTCCAGATCGGGATGTTCCACCGCCTGGATCAAACCTAAGTGCCGCTCGGGAAGTGTCAGGTCTCCGCGTCGTGGCAGAACGCCCAGAACCGGCAGGCCTGCACGTTCCATACCCAACCGGGTCAGACGCTCGTGGCGCGGGCTGGCGCAGCGGTTCAAAATTACCCCGGCAAAGGGCAGGTCGGGGTTGTACATCCGAAACCCCAGCGCCGTGGCTGCAGCTGATTGCGCCTGACCGCCGACATCCAGAACCAACACCACAGGCCAGCCCATACGCTGCGCGGTTTCCGCGCTAGATCCATGGCCAATCTCACCGGGTTTGGCGACACCGTCGAACAGACCCATCGATCCTTCGGCTACGACGATATCCGCGCCGTCAGCCTGTGCCGATATTGCGTTCAGCAGAGGATCGCCCATCGCCCAGCTGTCCAGATTGAACGAGGCGCGCCCAGCCGCAGCCCGGTGAAAGGCCGGGTCGATATAGTCAGGGCCGCTTTTGAATGGTTGGACGGTCAGGCCATCCTCGGCCAGCGCACGCAGCAGGCCCAGCATCACGGTGGTCTTGCCAGTCCCCGAAGACGGTGCCGAAATCAGAATACCCGGAGGGTTAGTCATCACCATGGCTCCAGCTTGACCAAGGGCTGTCCGCGCTTTGCGGGCGATACCGGCGGTCGTAATCCTTTGAATACAGGCAGCTTTCGTCGAATCCTTCACCAGCCAGTGCCGGGCCAACCATGATCAGCGCAGTGCGCGAGATGCTCTCGTCCAACGCGTCTTTTAGGGTTGCCAGCGTGGCACGGATGATCCGCTCATCGGGCCAGCTGGCACGATAGACAACGGCCACCGGGCAGTCGGACCCATAGGCAGGTGTCAGATCGGCGATCACCGTATCCAGATTGCCGATCGACAGGTGGATGGCCAGTGTCGCCCCGGTGCGGGCAAAGTTTTTCAGCGTCTCGCCCTCGGGCATCGACGATGCGCGTCCCGGTGTCCGAGTCAGGACCACTGATTGCGCAAGTCCGGGCAGGGTCAGTTCCGTGCCCAGAGATGCGGCTGCAGCGGCAAAAGACGGCACGCCGGGGGTCACGCTGACCGGGATGCCCAATTCCTTGAGGCGGCGGATTTGTTCGCCCATCGCCGACCAGACCGACAGGTCGCCGGAATGCAGTCGCGCAACATCCAGACCGGCCTGATGTGCGGTCTCGATCTCGGCCATGATTTGATCCAGATCCATCGCCGCCGTGTTCACGATCTTGGCGTCGTCGGGGCAATGGCCCAGAATTTCCTCTGGCACCAGCGAACCCGCATACAGGCAGACCGGGCAAGCGGCGATGATATCGCGCCCCCGCAGGGTCAGCAGGTCGGCGGCGCCCGGTCCGGCGCCAATGAAATGAACGGTCATGTCTGTCCTCCGATGGCGATGGCGCAGGTGGCCAGCCGGTCGTCTGAAATCTGTCGGGGTGAGATCAGCCGCGCACCAGTTCCGGCGGCGGCAAGGGCGGATGCTTCGGCGACGCTGCCGGTGCCATAGGTGGCGCGGCTGCGGGTCGAGCAGGTGAGGGTGCGCTGCCCGGCCAGATCGGCGGGGGGAATGAAATGCAAGGGCAGGGCAATGGCCGAGGCAAAATCTGTTAGTGCGGCGTGGCCTTCCTTGTCGGCTACCGTGGCAAGCGCGTCCACAGCGTGACCGGCACTCGCCTGATCATAGGCGGCGCGCAGGCTGTCCAGCGTAGCGGCCGAGGAAAAACCGATGCCTGCGACGATCATAGCGTGACGCTCCATTGCACCACCGGATAGGCCGATTTCCAACCGCGCCGCGGCCCCAGGGCTGAAGCCTGTGCCAGTTCGACCCGTAGCAGCTCACCGCCCAGCCTATCCTGCCACTGCGCTAGTAGAGCTTCGCTTTCCAAAGTCACCGCGTTGGCCACCAGCCGCGTGCCGGAGGGCAGGGTTGTATGCAGCCATTGCAGCAGCTCACTGCTCAGCCCGCCGCCAATGAAAACCACATCGGGCAGGGGCAGGCCGTCCAGCGCATCCGGGGCGGTGCCATGCACCACCTGCAGCCGGTCCTGACCCAAAGCGTCGGCATTGCGGCGAATACGCTCGGCGCGGTCTTCGCGGGGTTCGACCGTCGTGGCGCTGAGCGTTGGATCACACATCAGCCATTCGATGCTGATTGACCCGGTGCCGCCGCCAATGTCCCACAGATGCTCGTCCCGCTGCGGGGCCAGCGCCGAAAGGGTCAGCGCACGGATAGGGCGTTTGGTGATCTGGCCGTCGGTCTCAAAAATCTCATCCGGTTTGCCAGAGGCGCGCGGAAAGGCCTGCCCGCCGCCAGCAACCTCGAGCCCGACGCAGACCGGGTGATCGAACCCACCCAACAGCGCCTCGGTCAGCGAGACACTGCGCGCCCGTTCGCGCGGGCCGCCCAGGGCCTCCATCACATGCAGGTGTGTGTCGGCAAAGCCGGTGTCAGTCAGATAGGTGGCAAGTTCCGTCACGGCTTTACCATCGCGCAACAGCAGAATCGCGCGCAGGCCGGGGGCCAGATGCGGGCGCAGCCGGGTCAGCGGGGCCGCGTGCAGACCAAATGTCTGCGTGCTTTCCAGCGGCCAGCCCAACCGCGCAGCGGCCAGCGAAAAAGTGGATTGGCCGGGTAGGGCGGCCCATTCCCCGGCTTCGAAATTCCGCGCGATCACGGATCCGGCGCCGAACCAGAACGGATCACCCGAGGCCAGAACCACGGTTGATCGCCCGCGAAAACCGGTCAGGATCGGCAGACCATCGGCAAAGGGCACAGGCCATTCCACCTGCTGGGCTCCGAAATCGGGAACCAAGGATAGGTGTCTCGGTGGCCCCATGATGATTTCAGCGCGTTCCAGCACTTGACGGCTTGCGGGGGGCAAGCCATCCAGTCCATCTTCGCCCAAACCCAAAACGGTCAGCCACGGAGCTTCAGACATGTCCAACCTCCTGATATTGGGCGGCACGACCGAGGCCAACGCGCTGGCAAAAGCCATTGCCGACCGGGGTATTCCCGCGACCTATTCCTATGCCGGGCGTGTCGACAATCCGCGCCCGCAACCTCTGCCGGTACGTGTTGGCGGGTTCGGTGGGGCCGAAGGGCTGGTGAAATATATCCATGACCACAGCATAAGCCACGTGATCGACGCGACCCACCCTTTTGCCGCCGGGATGAGCCGTAACGCGATTGAGGCCTGCCATGCGGCGCAGATTCCACTTGTTGCGCTGACACGGCCCGAATGGGCACCGCAGCCCGGTGACACCTGGCTGCGCGTCCCGGATATCGCCGCAGCGGTGGCCGCTTTGTCCGGTAATCCGCAGCGCGTGTTTCTTGCGGTCGGGCGCATGCATCTCGAAGATTTCGTCAGCCAGCCCCAGCACCATTACCTGTTGCGGCTGGTGGATGAACCCGATGTCCTGCCCTTGCCGAATTGCGAGGTTGTCGTGGCGCGCGGACCCTTTGCCGAGGCTGATGACCGGGCGTTGATGCAGCGCCACGGCACGCAGCTGGTGGTATCCAAGAACGCGGGCGGCGCCGGCGCGCGCGCCAAGCTGGACGCCGCGCGGGCTCTGGGCATACCGGTGTTGATGGTCGACCGTCCAGCCCTGCCGCAGCGGCTGGAACTGTCGAGCGTTCCGCAGGTTCTGGATTGGCTGGCTCATTCCGGGGTGAACCTCGGCGTATAGACGATCGGGTCACCGGCGCGTTCGATCACGCGGGTCAGTGATGAGCCGACGATGACAACGGTCTGCATATCGGCCATATCAGGCGTGGCCTCAATCAATGTCGAAATCCGGATTGCCTCATCCACCCGGCTGACAGCGCGGGCGAACAGGATCAGCCGTTCGGGTTCGCATTCCTCACGCAGAATTTCCAGTGTTTTGACAAAGCCTTCGGGGCGGGATTTCGAGCGGGGGTTGTAAAACGCCATCGCAAAATCCGCTTGCGCTGCCAGACGCAGGCGCTTCTCGATCAGAGGCCAAGGTTTGAGGTTGTCACTCAGGTTGATGGTGCAGAAATCATGCCCAAGCGGGGCGCCAGCGCGGGCGGAGGCCGCAAGCATCGCGGTGATCCCGGGCAGCACCTCAACCGATAGGTCGCGCCATTCACGGGGGCCGTTTTCCAGCGCTTCGAACACCGCTGCTGCCATGGCAAATACGCCCGGATCGCCCGAGGATACGACCACTACGCGCTTCCCTTCGGCCGCCATTTGCAACGCATGCTGCGAACGGTCGATCTCAACCCGGTTGTCGCTGGCATGCAGCGTCAGGCCGGGGCGTTCGGCGATGCGCGCGACGTAAGGAATGTAGCCGACGACATCCGTCGCCTCAGCCAGCGCAGCGGTCACTTCGGGCGTCACCAGAGCCTCGTTTCCTGGCCCGAGTCCTGCAATCTTGACCCAGCCGCTCATGGCCGCCGCCCTTGTCCGTGAACGATGATGATCGAGAAATACGGGGTGATCCCCTCGCAATTTTCCGACAATTTGCACACGCGTTGATTAGGCATCTGAGCGTATTCCACGATCCAAGCACGGTCATACAAACCGGCCGTCTTCAAGGCCCGCTTCACTTTGTCGATATTGCGCCCGATCTTCATCACCACCAGCGCGTCGGTTTGGGCCATCCGGTGGGCCAGATCGTCTTCGGGCAATGTGCCGACCAGAACGGTCAATACGTCGTCTCCCCAGGTGATGGGGTCGCCGGTTGCGGTCCACGCGCCGGACATACCGGTGATCGCAGGCACGACTTCAACTTCAGATTCGCCGCGTAATCGATTGTAAAGATGCATGAATGATCCGTAGAAGAACGGATCACCCTCGCACAGGACCACCACGTCTTCGCCCTGATCCGACAGTGTCTTCAGATGCGCGGCACAATCTTCATAAAACGCCGAGAGCAGCTCATTGTACCGCGGATCACTCAATGGAATTTCTGTGGTCACGGGGTATTCCATCGGGAATTCCACCGCGCCTTCTGGGATCATGCCATTGACGATCTTGCGGGCCTGACCACTGCGACCCGGTTTGCGGAAAAAGGCCACGTGGCGGGCAGTGCGCAGTAGGCGGTCGGCCCTGACGCTTATCAGGTCCGGATCGCCGGGGCCGAGGCCGACACCGTATATCTTGCCCGCGTTCATTCGGCGCGGCTCGCGATGGCGTTGACCGCGGCGACCGTGATGGCGCTGCCACCAAGGCGACCCTTGACGATGCAGGACGGCACAGGCTGCGCCTCCCACAGAGCGTCTTTAGATTCGACCGCACCGACAAAGCCCACCGGGCAGCCGATGATGGCCGCAGGGCGCGGGCAGTCGGGGTCTTCCAGCATGTTCAGCAGGTGGAACAGGGCGGTGGGCGCATTACCGATGGCCACCACGGCACCTTGCAGATGCGGGCGCCACAACTCCAGCGCAGCGGCGGACCGGGTGTTGCTCATCTCGGCAGCCAGCGGACGCACACGTTCGTCGTGCAGGGTGCAGATCACCTCGTTATCGGCGGGCAGGCGGAACCGGGTCACACCCTCGCTGACCATGCGGGCGTCGCACAGGATCGGTGCGCCGTCTTCCAACGCGGCACGGGCCGAGGTCACAAAACCGGGTGAGAAATGCACGAACTCTTCCAGCCCCACCATACCTGCCGCGTGGATCATCCGGACGGCGACCTGTTCCTCATCGGCGTCGAACCGTGCCAGATCGGCCTCGGACCGGATGGTGGCAAAGCTTTGTTTGTAGATCGCGGCGCCGTCGGTTTCGTATTCATAGGGCATCAGGTGAAGTCCATGGTCATAAGTGTTTCGGGGCTTAACCCGCGCAGGTTTGGCTCATCTCCCGCGCGGCCTTGTTTGACAAGATCAAATCGACCATCGTGGCCGACCAGGGTGACATCAGCTGGTCCCATGCGCGCGCATCCTTTGGCACAGCCCGAGACATGCAAGTGGCCGGGAATACGCGAGGCAAGCGCGCGGGCGATATCGCGGGTCTCCACCTGCGCCTGCGGGCAGAGCGGGGCGCCGGGGCAGGCGTCAGTGGTCATCAGCGGGTCGGTGCCATCGGTGACGAACGCTCGGGCGGGTATCGCCGCCCCGCCTTCCATCAGGAACAGCCGCCAAGGGGTGACTCGCAGCGCAGAGGCACCGCAGGTCTCAATCAGCCCCGCAAGCGCGCGCGCTGGCAACTGACCGAACGCGGCTCCGTATAGCGCACCCAGTTCCACGATGCCCGGCTCAGGCAGAGCGCCAACATCACCCGGTGCGCTGCCTTGGCATTCTGACGGCAAATCCTGTGTCGCAACCACGCGGGCCATGCGCCGGGCCTCGGGAGTGTGGTGATCCGCGAACCATTCGGCCAGCGCGATCAGGTGGTCGATGGCGATTTTTTCGGTCACGCGACGCCCTGTTTCGGCCCCATCAGCGCGTAGGATCAGCCCGTCGGGGCCTGTCTCCAGCCGGATATCCGCCGAATCCCCGACCAACAGGCGATTTGGTCCGGTGTCGATGGCAAACCCAAACTTGGCTGGTAGCGACGGCAATTCACCCAACCGGTCGGTCAGTTCCTGCGTCAGTCGTGCGGTAAGATCGCCGGATTGGTAGAGCGGCGTCACCAGAATATTGCGCCGCACCTCGATACCCGGTTCCGCATCCAAAAGGTTCAGCGCAGCGAGTTCTTCTAGCAAAGGTTGGTGATCGGCCTCGGCCACACCGCGCAGTTGCAGATTGGCGCGATTGGTCAGGTCAATGGTGCCATTGCCGAACCGGTCGGCAAGTTCGCACAGGCCTAACATCTGCGCTGCCTCAAGGCGCGCCAACCGCGGCCGAACCCGCACGACCAACCCGTCCCCCGACATCATCGGGCGATGGGCGCCGGGGCACCAGCCCTGAACGATCGGTGCACTCATCCCAACCCCTCCAGATCGGCTCGGATCGAGTTTCGGCGCGTGTTCCACAAGCCAGCCTCGAGCAGCGCACGGAACCGATCCTGCATGGCCTGATGCGCCTGTGGGTTCTTCTCTTGCAGAAAGGCATCAACCTCGGCGTTACCCAGTGTGGCATCGTGGTAGATGTCAAACAGATGCGGTGCAACGGTTCCCGACAGATGGGCAAAGCTTGCCATATGATCCAGCGTTGCCGCGATCTCGGCGGCGCCGCGGAATCCGTGCCGTTGCATTCCTGCGATCCAGTCAGGATTAGCCGCGCGCGCGTGGACAACGCGGCTGATTTCCTCAGACAGGGTTCGGGCGCGGGGTGTGTCTGGGTTGGTATTGTCCAGATGGTACAGCTGCGCAGTACCGCCAGTGACTTTCTTGGCGGCGGCAAAACCGGCCTCATGCGTGGCATAGTCATTGGCCAACAGCAGATCGGTTTCGGTCAGGTCCTGAAGGTGAACAAAGCTGTCGGCAAGGGCAACGCGTTGGGTAATACCATCGACATCCCGTGCAATTTGCTCGCCCTCAAGCGCAAAGGAACTGGCATCCAGCCAAGCCTGACCGGCCTGTGCGCGCGCTTCGTCCGTATAGATTTCGGATAGCTGCGTCATGTTCAGGCCATAGCTGCCGGGGGCGGGGCCATAGACACGGGCGGCCGGTGCCTGCCCGGCATATGGGTTCCAGTCTCCTGCCTCGTCCCGTTCACACAATGCTCGCACTGCCTGGCCATACAGCGCAGAAAGCGTCGGGAATACATCGCGGAACAGGCCCGAGACACGCAAGGTCACGTCTAGCCGTGGACGGCTGAGATCAGTGATTGGCAGCACCTCGATACCGGAAACCCGCTCCGACCCCTTGTCCCAAACCGGTTTCACACCCAGCAGGTGAAGCGCCATGGCGAATTCTTCACCCGCAGTGCGCATCGTGGCCGAGCCCCAGAGGTCGACAATCAGCCCCTTGGGGTAATCGCCTTCTTCCTGCAGATGCCGCCGCACTAGTTCCTCGGCCAGTTTGACACCTTGGGTATAGGCCGCGCGAGTTGGAACCGAACGCGGATCGGTGGTGTAAAGATTTCGCCCTGTCGGCAGCACGTCCGAGCGCCCGCGATAGGGTGAGCCAGAGGGGCCAGCCTCGATCCGTTTCCCGGCCAGTGCGTCCAAAAGTGATTGACGTTCCGCATGCGCCGAAGGCGTGGCATCAAAATTGCCGGTCACTTCGGGGACGCGGCCAAAGACGTGCAAGCCGTCGCCGAACTGGCTTTCTTTGATGTCGCAGACAAATCGGTCGATACGGGTGATCGCTTCGGCGGTACAGGTTGCCTGATTCAGACCCAGATCGCTTTCCAGACCAATGGCCTGCGCCTCATCCCGTATGTCTTCTTGTAGTCGGTCGCGGCGTTTGGGGTCCAGCCCGTCGGCGTTCGAGAATTCGTCCAGCAGGGATTCCAGCCGCACCATACGGTCCGGCGTGTCACTTGTTCGCATCGGGGGTGGGATATGGCCCAGTGTAACCGCGCCGATCCGGCGCTTGGCCTGTGCGGCCTCGCCGGGGTCATTCACGATAAAGGGGTAGATCACCGGCAGATCGCGGACCAACGCCTCAGGCCAGCAGTTTTGGGACAGGGCGACCGATTTGCCTGGCAGCCATTCCAACGTGCCATGCGCGCCGATATGGATCAGCGCGTCCGCGCCATGCCCCTTACGCAGCCAGAGATAGAAGGCAACATAGCTGTGGCGCGGGGTGCGGGACAGGTCGTGATAGTCGTCATCGCGCAGCTCGGGTGTGCCGCGTTCGGGTTGCAGCGCGATCAGCGTCTTGCCCCGGTTCAGGGCGGTAAAGTGGAAGGCACCATCGGCAAAAAACGGGTCGTCCTCGGGCTTGCCCCAAATGGATTGCAGATCCGTTTGCAGCTGCTCCGGCAGGTCCGCCAGCGCGGTTTGATAGGCCGCGAGCGGCCAAGACAGTCGCGCATCCAAAAGCGTCTCGGCAATCGGCGCGCCGGGTGCGGTGTCATAGCCTTCGGCCTGCAGATCGGACAGCATCGCCTCGGCCGAGGCCAGTGCATCCAGGCCCACCGCATGGGCCATCTGCCAATCCTTGCCGGGATAGGTGGACAGCACCAGCCCCGGTCTCTGATCGGCTTTGGGTTTATCGGTCAGGCCCAGCCAGCCGTCGACCCGGTCAATGATCGCCTCAATCCGTTCCGGCTCGGGGCAGTGAGCAAAACGGGAATATTCCAGATACGGGTCGCGCTTGCCCGGTTCCTTGAACGAAGCGATGCCCGCCGAAATGCGGCCATCCACCTCGGGCAGGACCACATGCATTGCGAGGTCGGCGGGGGACAGCCCGCGTTCCGCATCGACCCAAGCCTTGCGGCGTGCGGTGGACAAGGCGACCTGAAATACCGGCACATTGGCGGCGTCCAGCGGGGACGTTCCCGAGGCGCCTTTGCCCGAAAAGGAGGTGGCGTTGATGATTGCCGAGGGGGCCAGCGCTACGACCTGTTCGCGCAGCCAGTCAGCGGCGGTAGGGGCTTTGAGCGACGGCGCAAATAGGCCAACAGCCTGAAACCCACGCGCACGCAGACGGTGGATCAGGGCCGCGACCGGGGCAGTGTCTGCCGAGGTCAGATAGGCGCGATAGAAGGTCACGAGGATGCGCTTGGCATCACCGGCGAATGCGGTATCCGCCGGGATCACACCGCGATCCGGGCACCATACGCCACATTCCGGGATCGTCTTGGCCCCCATCACCGGGCCAGAATAAAGCCCCGCGGCCAGTGCCATTTGCGCCAGCGCAGCCTGCGCTGCGACCTCACCGCCTGTGTCGCAAAGATGCGCCAGCCGCCGCAGGGTTGAAACGGGCAGGGTAGAATAGTCATCCAGCCGCGTATCTTCACGTCCATCCGCAGGCAGCACAGCAACGGCAATGCCCTTAGCTTGAGCCAGTGCCAGAACCTGCTGCAAGCCATAGGACCAGTAGGGCACGCCACCGATCAGGCGGATCAGGATACCTTTGGCGCCCTCCAGCGTCTGCTCGACATAGGTGTCGACAGAAAGCGGGTGTTTCAGCGCCGTTAGATTGGCCAGCCGCAGGGTCGGCATCCGGCCTTCGGGTCCACCACCACGATGCCAGCCTGCCGCGAAAGCGCCAAGGTCACTGTCGGAAAAGGACAGCACCACCAGATCCGCCGGGCTCTGGCCCAGATCGGTTGGGGTCTCCGTTTCCTCTAACCCGTGGCTTTCGCGGAAGACGACGTGCATGGCTTACTCGGCGGCCTCGGTTACACCCACGAGGATTTCGCGGATTTCAGCCTCTTTGATGTCGTCATGCTCGGCGATGACCACCAGACGCGAGCGACGCTCTTCACCTGGCTCCCACGGGCGGTCGTACTGATGACGCACACGGGCCCCGACTGCCTGCACCAAAAGGCGCATGGGTTTGCCGGTAACAGCGGCATAGCCTTTGACCCGCAGGATGTTCAGTTCATTCGCCAGACGTTCGATATTGGCGACCAACTGGGCCGGATCGGTCTGTTCCGGCAGCTCGACAATGATGCTTTCGAAATCATCATGCTCGTGATCGTGGTGGCCATCGTGATGGCTGGGACGTGCCTCCATGTCATCTTCAGCAGCGGCCTCAAGCCCCAGCACAACACGTACATCCACAGCGCCTTCGGCCACTTCGACCACGGGCAGCGGGCGCGGAGCCTCTGCCGCGATGATTTCCTTGGCCTTGGCGACCCCCTCGGGGCCAGCAAGATCAGGCTTGGTCAGCAGAATGATGTCGGCGCAGGAGATCTGGTCCTCGAACACCTCGGATAGCGGCGTTTCGTGATCAATCGAGTCATCGGCCAGGCGCTGGGCATCCACCGCAGCGACATTCGGGGCAAAGCGACCGGCGGCCACAGCTTCGGCATCGGCCAGAGCAATTACGCCATCCACGGTGATTTTCGAGCGGATATCCGGCCAGTCGAACGCTTTCAGCAGCGGCTTGGGCAGGGCCAAGCCAGAGGTTTCGATCAGAATGTGATCGGGGCGCGGCTCTAGCGCCATCAGCGCCTCGATGGTCGGGATGAAATCATCTGCCACGGTGCAGCAGATGCATCCATTGGCCAATTCCATAATGTTTTCCGCCGGGCAATCGGGGATCGCGCAGGATTTGAGGATTTCGCCATCGACGCCAACATCTCCAAACTCGTTGACCACAATGGCCAGGCGCTTGCCCTGCGGGTTCTGCATCAGATGACGCACCAGCGTGGTCTTTCCCGAGCCCAGAAAGCCGGTGATCACAGTGACGGGCAGTTTTTCGAGATTGCTCATATCTAAGCTCCAATCGGGGGAATGCGGGCCGCACAGTTTTTGCGGAAATGTTCAGGACGTTCGCGCCATTTAACGAGGCCATCTTGGGTCGCGAGATATTTGGTCGCGCCTTCAACAATGGTCTCGACATGATCGGTTTCATCGAGATGCTCATAGACAAAGGTCCAACGTTTCGGTCCGCCACGCAGCACAATCGAGCAGCCCTGATCGCAATTTGAAAGGCATTCTACTGCCTTCAAAGTGACGCCATCAGGAAGTTCTGCCTGCTCCAACGCCTTGTGCAGCAACGCCCCAGGACGATCTGCATCATTCTCGACGGGCAGGCCGCGGCGGCAGGTCGTGCACACCAGCAGTTCAACCGGTGTGGTCTCGGTCATGTCTCTCATCCCCCCAAATCCTCTTCGCGGGGGACGGGGTTTCATGCGGGCCACGTATTGCGACATGGGCCCGACACCGGATCACCCCGTCCGGTTTCAACTTCGGATGTTGGCAGGTCTCCCGGCTTGCGGATGTCAGAGGCTGGCCTCTGGCAGATGTCCCGCCTTCCCGGCCCGTCTGGCCAGTGGCTTTGGGCACCCTCTCCGGTCACGGTCGCGGGGGCGGCTGCGTTTGACGGATGACCGCTGACGCATTCCCTTTTCATCTGCATGTGCAGACACCAACGGATGGGACATGCGGCACGGGCAGGGGGCTTGTCAAGCGCGGCAAACGCACGGTAATCATCGAGAATGGAAAAGCGACCTGCCAATGCCTGTCAGCGGCATGTTTGGTCAGCCACATGCAAAATGACGGCAGGCGAGTTTGGGCTTTGCGCCTCGAAGATATCCAGACGAAAGGATTCGCGGGCCAGTTACTTCAAAGGGCATATCGCGTGGATTCGATAGAGCGGTCAAATTTACCGGCCGAGCCAGTGAGTTCACCGCCTTCTGATCAATCCGGTGTCAAGCTTCACTCAGCAGAGCACTGCAGTGGCGAGACGGCGTGTCGCAGGCTCGAAAAAACCGAATGCGAAGCAACTGTTTGAAAGTATTGGAGGCGAGTACCGGAATCGAACCGGTGTACACGGATTTGCAATCCGCTGCGTCACCACTCCGCCAACTCGCCTTTTCAAGTAATATCAAATACTTGCCGTGGTGTGACAGGCGTTTTAGCAGCTTTAATCCGGGGCGTCCAGTGGGTTCGGTCTAAATTTGAGGTACTGAAAATTGGATCACCCATTCGGATCACTCTAAAATCTTCACGACAGACGAAAGTTTCCGCTTGCGGGCCGTTGCTGGTTTGCCCGGGATGTGGCACAAGCCCATCAACCTTGGGAAATGAATGAGCGATCCAATGACAGATTTCGCAGCCCGCCGCCGCACCATGGTCGATACGCAGGTCCGGCCTTCGGACGTTACCAAGTTCCCGATCATTGATGCCATGCTGTCCGTCAAGCGCGAGAATTTTGTGCCAGACGCGCAACGCGAAGCCGCCTATGTCGAGGGTATGATAGAACTTGAGGCTGGACGCTGCATTCTGGAACCGAGAACACTGGCCAAGATGTTGGATGTGCTGAACATTACCAATGATGAGGTTGTTCTGGATATTGCTCCGGCGCTGGGATATTCGACGGCTGTTGCAGCCCGTATGGCGCAGTTGGTCGTAGCGGTGGAAGCGGATGAAGCGCTAGCTGCCGAAGCGCAAACTCTGCTGATGGAGGCTGACGCGGATAATGTGGTCGTTCACGTGGGGCCGCTGGATGAGGGCGCTGCCGAGCATGGGCCTTATGACGTGGTCATGATCCAGGGCGGTGTAGAAGAGGTTCCGTCTGCATTGATTGACCAGCTTAAGGATCATGGGCGTATCGCCTGCCTGTTCATGGAAGGTGATCTTGGGACCGTCCGTATAGGCCACAAATCAGGCGATCGCGTTACCTGGCGCCAGGCATTCAACGCCAGTGCACCTGTTCTGAAGGCTTTCTCGGCCGAGAGTGCATTTTCGCTATAGTCGGCGGGCAGATTTATCTGCTGCCTTGATTAGTTCAACACAAAGACGCAAACTGCCCTGAGGGCTGCGTTATTTTGATTTGAGAGGATTTCGCCATGCGTTTTGCAGCAGGAGGCAAGCTGGTCAGGACTCTGGCAGTGACTGCGGGTATTGCTCTGGGCACGTTGCCCGGTAAGGCGGTTTGGGCCGATAACCTGACCGATGCGTTCATCGGAGCTTATAATACCAGCGGTTTGCTGGAACAGAACCGGGCGCTGCTGCGGGCTGCGGACGAGGATGTGGCGATCGCGCTGTCGGCTTTGCGCCCTATTATCAACTGGACCGTCGCGGTTAGCCAAGACTATACGCGCAGCAGAAACAGTGGTGTTACGAACAGTGTTGATCCTTCGAACTTCTTCTCGGGCCTGACGCTGAGCCAGCTTTTATACGATGGCGGAGCCTCGATTCTGGGCAAGCAATCAGCGCAGGAAACGGTGCTGTCGACCCGGCAGGCGCTGATCGATATCGAACAGCAGGTCCTGTTCCGCGCGGCGACCGCTTACCTGAGTGTTCTGCTGCAGGAAGAGACCGTATCGATTCGTCAAAACAACGTTGAACTGTCCGCAGAAGAGCTTCGCGCCTCGCAGGATCGTTTCGAAGTTGGGGAAGTTACCCGCACAGACGTCGCATTGTCTCAGGCTCAGCTTGCAAGCTCGCAGGCCGATCTGGCGAATGCGCGCGGCGATCTGAGCACTGCTCAGGCGGAATATGTGAACGCAGTTGGCAAACTGCCGGGCCGTACTGCTGGTCAGCCCAGCCTGCCAAACTTGCCCCGGTCCCAGAGCGAGGCCGTCAGCCTGGCCCAACGCAATCACCCATCCATTCTGTCCGCCCAGCATCAGGTGCGCGCCCTTGATCTGGTCGTGCAGCAGCAGCGCGCGGGCCTGGGTCCGAATGTCAGCCTGAACGCTGATGCGGGCGTCACCGAGAGCTATGATGACGACGATTATGTGAATGATGCGAGTATCTCGCTGAACTTCAGCCAGCCGATCTATGCGGGTGGTCGACTCGCGGCAAGCGTGCGCCGCGCAATGGCCTCGCGGGATGGGTCACGTGCCAATCTGCTGAATGTGCAAAAGAACATTACGCAGGGTGTGTCTGATGCCTATGTCCGGTTTCAAACTGCAAGCGCAAGCCTGAGGGCCTCTTCGGAACGTGTGCGCGCCTCGGAAGTTGCGTTTGATGGTATCCGCGAAGAGGCAACTTTGGGTGCGCGGACCACTCTGGACGTGCTGGCTGCTCAGCAGGATTTGCTGGACGCGCAGCTTGCCGAAATTGCTTCCAGAACCGAGCGATCTCTGGCGGCTTATCAGTTGCTGCAGGCCCAAGGTTTGCTCACGGCCGAGCGTTTGGGTCTGGCGGTTCAGATTTACGATCCGACCCTTTACTATAATCTGGTGAAGAAAGCCCCCGCGCAGGTCAGCAAGCAGAGCAAAGATCTGGATCGGGTCCTGAAAGCACTGCGTCGGGATTAAACACCCAATACTGCCTGTTGTGAGGTCTGCATTGTTTGGCTACACTCGGACCTGAGGTTAGAGCGGTAGAAAACAATGACAGACAATGTCGTGAACTCCGGGATCGAAGACGTACTGTCATCGGTCAAGCGGCTGGTCAGCGAAGAAGGTCGAAAAGTTCCCGATCTGGTGCGTTCCAAGTCAGAGCGAAAGCCAGGGCGGCTTGTTCTGACTGATGCGCTCAGGGTTGGCGAGCAAACAGGTGTCGAGACGCAGCCTTTCAAGCTGGATGCTGAGTACAGCGCTGAAAAATCGGTGAAACCGATGCTTTTGCGCGCCTGCGATGTTGTTGCGGGTGATGAAGCGGAGTCGGCTACAGAGCATTCACCTGATCCAGTTGCGGAAGAGGGCATAGCCAAAAGTCTAAGTGCCAAAATTGAGGCGCTGGAAGCCGCGATCGCCCGGACCGAAGATCAGTGGGAGCCCGACGGTGACAGCGTAGATGCCTATTCCGGAACGCCAAATCAACCGTTGGAATGGCAACCCCAAGACGAAGCCCAAGATGCAGAGACTGAGACTGTTGAAAAGGCAGTTTTTGTACGGGACCCAGAGGTATCGGCTGCCGCGGATACAACAGGTTCAGAAGCAGATGCTGCCATGTCCCGGCTTGATGACGATGGCTTGCGCTCTTTGATTGCGCAGGTTGTTCGTGAAGAACTGCAGGGCGTACTGGGTGAACGCATTACGCGGAACGTTCGAAAAATGGTTCGCCGCGAGATCTACCGTGCGTTGGCCGAGCAAAAAGCCGAGTGAGAGTCAGCCTTTAATCGGCGTTTCAGCCAGTTCCAGCAAGCGATCCAGATCCATATGTCGTTCCAGATGGTCGGCCAGACGATCAAGCGTATCTTCGACACCGTCCTCATAGTGCAGGGTGGAAGAGACTCCCAAAAGCTGTAGGTAGTCGGCCCGAAATTGATCGGATGAGAATATACCGTGTAGGTAGCTTCCGCGTATCCGGCCAGTCCGATCAGCTGCGCCCTCCGGGCGGCCCTCGACCTCCAGCCAGGCGCGGGTGCAATCATTGCCTTCGGTGCGGCCCATATGGATCTCATATCCGGTTAGCGGTTGGTGCCCCGGCAGGGCGCGTGCAGTCCGTAGGGTCACCTTTTTCTCACCGACCATAACGGTATCCACATCCAACAGCCCCAATCCATCGACTGTACCTGGCCGCCCGTCCACACCATCGGGATCAGCAATGGTGTTACCTAGCATTTGGTAGCCACCGCATAATCCCAACACGTGACCGCCACGTCGCACATGGGCATAAAGGTCGATATCCCAGCCCTGCGCACGAAAGTAAGCCAAATCGCCAATGGTTGATTTGCTTCCGGGAAGCAGGACCAGATCGGCGTCGCCGGGCAGCGCGCGGCCAGCGGGCACGATCTCGACCGTGATGCCAGGCTCTGCCGATAGCGGATCAAGATCATCAAAATTGGCCATCCGTTCCAACTGAGGTACTGCAACCTTACAGGAACCGCCACTGTGGGACCGGATATCCATCATATCTTCGGCTGGCAGCTTCCAGGCATCGTCGAACCAAGGCACAACACCGATACAGGCCCAGCCTGTTCGAGCGGCGATGTCATCGCGACCTTCGTCGAATAGGGATACATCGCCCTTAAAGCGATTGATGGCAAAGCCTCGGATCATTGCCAGATCGCCAGCATCCAGCACGGCCTGAGTCCCGACGATCTGAGCAATTACCCCACCTCGGTGAATATCGCCGACAAGTACGACCGGCACACCCGCGGCGCAGGCGAAGCCCATATTGGCAATATCACCCTGACGCAGGTTGGTCTCGGCGGGGCTTCCGGCCCCTTCAACCAACACCAGATCAGCGTCGGTGCAGAGCCGGTCAAAACTCTGGCGCGCGGCTGTCATCAGCTTGGATTTATCCTTGCGGTAATCGCCAGCCTGCATCGTTCCGGCGCGTTTGCCCTGAATGATGATCTGCGCGCCTGTATCTGTTTCAGGCTTCAAAAGGATCGGGTTCATATCCGTATGTGTGGCGCGTCGTGCCGCCAACGCCTGTAGGGCTTGCGCGCGCCCGATCTCGCCACCATTTTCGGTTACTGCGGCGTTATTCGACATGTTCTGCGGTTTGAACGGGGCAACCCGTAGGCCTCGGCGCGTATAGGCGCGTGCCAATCCGGCCACCAGAACCGATTTTCCAACATTGCTGCCTGTGCCCTGAATCATGATGGCGCGAACCATGCCGAGTCTCCTGTAAGCTAACGCGCAGATGACCTGATTTAACGGTGAAGGGAAAGCCCCGGATGACGTGGCATTGTCATCATTTTTCAGTCATCGGGTGAGGGCGCAGTTTCGCACCGGAATTCATATTCGGGGTCTATGCAACAAAAAAACACGCCTCCATCAATAGGAGGCGCGTTTTTTCAAACAGACTCGTGTCTGTGATCAGGCGGCTTCGGCCTGTTGGGCGGCGTTGCGGCGCTCGCTTTCTTCGCGCGAAAGAGCGACCGAAGTACGCACACCGCGACCAACGAAATCCATCAATCCGCTGACAACCCGTTCATTTGGGTCGATACCCGCGCAAGACAGCACTTCGCGCCCATCGCGCGAGCGTGCCCAGCGGGCGATCTGTTCTGGGCCATTGCCATACTTTTTGTCGTCGGCGATAGCATCATCCAGCGCAGCCAAAACGACGGCTGCGAAAAGTTTACGAGCACGGTTGCCTTGCTCATTGTTAAAGGCGGTGCCGTCAACGAAATCTCTCATCTCGTCTTCCTTGTTGTTCTTGCTCTTGCATTTTCGGCGTGACGGTTCTTATGACCTATTAAGTGCGATTCGGATACACCTAATGTGCATAGTTGCGTTGCGTCACGCGCATAGCTTGCTGCGGCTGCAGCACAAGGTGTCGTTGTCTTGTCAGGTGCGGCCACGCCAGATATAGGGTGCGCGACTGACGCATCAACCGTTTGTGAAGGATTTAAGTCATGCCCAAGATAAATGGGAACGAAATTCGCCCCGGCAATGTGCTTGAGCATAACGATGGGCTATGGGCCGCTGTCAAAGTTGATCATGTAAAGCCCGGTAAAGGCGGGGCTTTTGCACAGGTCGAACTGCGCAATCTGCGCAATGGTTCCAAACTGAACGAACGTTTCCGCTCAGCTGACAAGGTCGAGCGTGTTCGCCTGGAACAGAAAGACCAGCAGTTTCTATACGAATCCGACGGCATGTTGGTGTTCATGGATTCCGAGACCTATGAGCAGATCGAACTGTCCGCTGATCTGTTGGGTGATCGCCGCCCGTTTCTGCAGGACGGCATGACTATCGTCGTAGAATTTTACGAAAGTGAGGCACTGAACGCCAAACTGCCACAGAAAGTGACGTGCAAGATCGTCGAGACCGAGCCTGTGGTCAAAGGTCAGACCGCTGCGAACTCGTTCAAACCGGCCGTTCTGGACAATGGTGTAAAAGTCATGGTGCCACCATTTGTGGGCCAAGATGAAATGATCGTGGTGAATACTGAAACCATGGACTATTCGGAACGCGCGTAACTGCACTTCTGCTTCAAGACAACGAGAACCGCGACAGCCCGCGCTGCGCGGTTCTTTCTATTTTTAGTCTTTGACGCGTCGGTATTTTTCTGGGTTCGGGCCAAATAGTTCGAGCATCAGTTCGAATTTGATCCGGTTTGCGCTGACCTGGCGATAATAGGCGATCAGAAAAGCCGTGGGGCCTTGAATGCGGCTGAGCCCACTGGTGGCGGCAACAACTGTGCCGACATCGGTTCTGCCCTGAAGGACAAGCCAGCCACCCAGCATCAGAACCCCAACCGTCCCGGCGCCGTTGATCACGCTTAGAAGGAATTTGGCCGAGAGCTTCCAGATGAACATCTTTCTGCGAGTTTCGTAGATTTTGTCGAATTCCGCTTCGATCTCGTGCGCGGCCGCGTCAATCTTTTCTGCTGTCAAACTGTCGGTGGCGCGGCGCAGTATACGAACGCGTTCGGCGACAAAGACGTTCACTTTGCGTTGCGAAACCAGAACGATGATGATCTGCGGCGCGACCATCGAAAAAGCGATCAAACCCAACCCCGGCTGTGTAGACGAGATATAGCCAATCACGCTGATCAGAGTGCCGATTTGGACCACCGGGTCGGAAAAGGCACCGCCTGCGAATTTACCCAGCTCTTCTGCTTCGGCAGAAATGGCGGTAGTCATGGTCCCCTTGCGCATGGTCTCGCCGGTTTCATCCAGATCGGCGGACCGGACCAGCAGCCTTTGCCGGATCAGGCGGATCATATCCTCGCCCAATGTCCCCGCCCGATAGCCGAGCAGCCATTTCAGCCCCAGGCTCAGCAAGATAACCACCATCATACCCGCACCAAGCAGGATCATTCGGTCCACAGATACATCGTCCGAGGTCAGGTGGTTGATGATATCGCGCTGAAACTCCAGCGGGACGGCTGCCAGAGCGGCAACCGCAATAGACAGGATGATAAGGATGATCTGCCGGGCGGAACTGGCACGCCAAATTGCTTTATACAGACGAAACATCAACTCACCCGGATCACTGAACCAAACCTAGTTTGGCAGCCTGTGCTGGGCGGATCAAATGGTTCCGGGGCTGGCGGGGCCATGACCAGGCTGTATTCGAGAATTTTCATTCCTTCAGGCGCACGGTCGCGTCGCCCGCCTGCATATCACCCTTGGCCCTGTCGAGCCTGAGATATGCGATCCCCTGGCCATCCGCTTGGGTAAACAGGCGCCCCACGGATTTCCCGTCAGCAGTTATTTCGGTTCCGACAGGCGTGGTGCCCGCGACATTTACCGTGCGCAGCCCTTTACGCAGCTCGGTCTTGTGTTTCATGCGCGCGGTCACTTCCTGACCGACATAACACCCTTTTTTGAAATCAACGCCGTTCAGCAACTCGAACCCTGATTCCAGAATATAACTGTCTTCGGTCAGTTCGATTCCGGTTTCGGGAATGCAATGGAGCACGCGGATCGCGTTCCAATCGGTTCCGTCCTCGCTTTCGGCATCTTCGGTATATGCGCGCCAGCCCATATCTGAATGGCGCGGATCGGGCAGGGCCCCATCGGGTGCCAGGCCAGTGCCGCGTTGCAGATTCAGGCCGCTGGCTTCGATCGTCAGGTCGGCGCGCAGCTTGTACATGCTCAGACGTTTGATCAACCCGTCGGCAATAACCTCGGCGACGTCCAGCAAGATATCGTCGCCCTCGCGTTTCAGAAAGAAATCGGCCAGATACTTGCCTTGTGGGGTCAGCAGCGCCGTATAGACCAGACCCCGATCAAGCCCGGCAATGTCATTGGTCACCAGCCCCTGCAAGAAGCTGTCAACGTCGGCACCGGTTAGGCGCAGAATGCGGCGATTGGGCATGGCAGAGTCCTCGTCTTTTCCATGGTGCTCGTGATATATGAGAAATCGCTCATAAGACCAGAGGATATCCGACGTGCCGGCACCGATCAGTATTGTAATTCCAACCCTGAACGCGGCCGAAACCTTGCCTGCTACACTTGGAGCGCTGATGGAGGGGCTGCGCGCAGGGTTGATCCACGAATTGATTGTGTCGGACGCAGGCTCTACCGACAAAACCCATGAAATCGCCGAGAATGCCGGGGCCAGGATCGTGACCGGAGAAGCCTCGCGCGGGGGGCAGCTGCGCCGTGGCTGTGCAGCCGCCAAAGCCGATTGGCTGTTGGTACTTCATGCGGATACGGTTTTGCAGGACGGGTGGAGCAATGTTGTGCGGGATCATCTGCCCTCGGGGCGACCTGCGGCGTTCAGACTGGCCTTTGTGGCCGCGGGGTTTGCGCCATCCTGGGTTGCCGGATGGGCCAATCTTCGTAGCCGGATCTTTGGGTTGCCCTATGGTGACCAGGGCATGCTAGTCCGGCGTTCTGAATATCAAGATGCAGGCGGCTTCCCGGACCAGCCCTTGATGGAGGACGTGGCGCTTGCCAAAAAGTTGCACCGCATCACGCTGTTGTCCGCCCGCGCCTTTACGAGCGCGGACCGGTATGAACGGGCGGGGTGGTTGCGTCGTGGTGGTCGGAATCTGTGGACTCTGATCCGCTATCTTCTGGGCGCTGATCCCGAGCGGTTGGCGCGGGCGTACCGGCAGTAAGCGTCGTTCTGAGTTCGACAATGGATTTGCCCAGCCGGAACGGGGCGGCAAAGCTGACAAGGCACAGCGCAATGATCTGAAGCACCAGAATATGCCCGTTTTCCCGCAAATACTCCCATTCATCCTTAAGCTTGCCGACTTGAGTGACAAGGTCATCGTAACTTTGGGCCAAGATCAAATAGTCGCCTGCGATTGCGGGAATTTTCCTGCGCAGATTGTCGATAGCTTCCTGTGTCGGGTCATCCAGCGTTGTGAACACCAGAAACTGGTCGACGTCGAATGAGTGCACCTTCGATGTCATCGCGCGCATGTCATCACGCTCTTCCTGGGCCTGCCGTCCAAACAGGAATTGTAGCCCCCTCAGAGGGGCGACTTCGTTTGTTACGGCAATAAACAAGGGCAGGTCAGCGTTGCTTGCGGTTGAGGCTGAAAGGAACTCAACTTTTTCGCACAGCGCTCCGATATCCTTGTCATAGGCTGGGTCGCAGAACCGCAATCGAAACCGCGCGGCGTCGCGGTCAAAGGCAAGTGTTGCGGCATAGGCAACGTCAATCTGCCGGTCCAGACGGGAACTGTCCGCTGTATAAAGCCCGGCCATCACCGCAACCAATGCGCCGACCCCGCCCAGAACCACCCAGACCAGATCAGCCAGTTTCCATGCGCGATGCCCGGCTGGTTTGCGAAACAGGAACGCTGTGCCAACTGTGCCGATCAGAAAAAACAGAATCAGCAGCGGCAGCTGGTTTTCGGTAATAAATGTCATGGAAACAAAGTGACCAACCGCCGGTCAAGTGGCAACACTCCTCACGGGCAGTTGTAGTTTTGGAACAATCCGAAGCTAAGAGCCCGAACTTTGACCGAATTTCCGAAACAGCTTGGTGCGATCAAAGGCCTGTTCCAGTTCGACCGTGCGATCTTTGACCGAATCCCAAAGCCGTTCCTGAACTTCGGCTATGGCGCATTCCATCAGGGTCAGTATCGCAGCCATCGAATCCCAGGCAGAAGGCACCGAGATGCGCGCCGCGAATGTGTGTTTGGCCAGCCGGTGGATTGGCGAGCGCCACTGATCGGTCAACAGCACGATTTCGGCCCCGCGCTCGTGGCAGAGCTGACCAATCAGTAGGCTCGCATTCTCATAGCGCCGGACATCCAGCGCGATCAGCACATCCCCTTGACGCACGTCCAACAGATCATGGGTCCAGGATGCGGCGACCGGCAACAGGCGGACATCCGGTCGGATCATTTGCAGGTGCAGATACAGGTATTGCGCCAGTGTTCCGGTAATGCGGCCACCGGTGATGAAAATACGCCGGTTCTGATCGCTCAGCAGGCTGCAGAAGCTATCGAATTCGTCGGGGTCGATCTCGTCGATTGTGCGCTTCTGGTTGGCCAGAGAACGCTGGGAATAGCGGTTGAGGATATGTTCTTCGGGCAGGTCATTCTGCCAGACATCACGTTTGGCTACTGGCCCCGAGATCATTTCTTTGACCTCACCACGCAGCGCGGCCTGAAATTGAGGATATCCGTCAAAACCGGTCTTTTGCAGCATCCGTGCAACCGTAGTGGTCGAGACTGAGGCGGTACTGGCCAATTCGGTAATACTACCCAGCCCGGCCATCGGGTAATCATCCAGCAGAACGCTGACCAGTTGCCGTTCAGACGGGGTCATCTTGTCCCGATGGGCCAGAAGCCTGTCTGTCACCCGCACTGGCGTGTCCTCCTATTATGCGACCAGACCATAATGTGAATAATTTTTCAGCAAGATCAAGCTTGGAAAAATTTATACAGAAAAAATATTGACAGGATGATGCGGTCTGTGGAAATTTTTCCACAATGTCTCATTTTGGAATCGCAGGACGGTAGATTGGACTTCGGCAAAGTTGTTCATACGGATTTGGCGGGCAATGCGCCTGTGGTCGTGCTGGTGTGCGAACATGCGTCTAATCGTATCCCGGCTTTTCTGGGTGATATGGGGTTAAGCGCTGAAGCACGCGAAAGTCATATTGCCTGGGATCCAGGCGCACTGGCCGTGGCGCAGGCTATGGCCAAACGCATGTCAGCACCTTTGGTCCATGGCGGGGTGTCTCGGCTGGTCTATGACTGCAATCGCCCGCCCGAGGCGGCGGGTGCAATGCCGATCCGCAGCGAGGATTACGAAATCCCGGCGAACATCAACATGTCGCCCGAGCAGCGAATGGTCAGAATCGAAAACGTGTATCAGCCGTTTTGCGCCGCTCTGTCGGATTTGATCGATCAGCACAGCGCTTCACTTAGGTTGATGGTGACAATCCACAGTTTCACGCCGATCTATCTGGGGCAGAAACGGCAGGTCGAACTGGGTATTCTGCACGGTGTGGACAACCAGTTTGCCACAGCGATGATGGCTGACGGAGCTATCGGCAGCCCCTTTATCATCAGGCTGAATGAGCCTTATTCTGCGGCGGATGGAGTAGCTCATACACTGGATACCCAGGCGCTGCCTCACCGCTTGCTGAACGTGATGATCGAGATCCGCAATGACTTGATCCGCACGCCTAAGCAGCAGGCAGAGATGGCCGATTGCCTGGTGCCCTGGATAGCGCGTGTTCTGTCGGATTTTCAGGAAGGGGCGTCAGCGTGATCAAAGCAATGAGCGCATATGTCCGTATCGTGGATGCGATCAACTATCGGATCGGGCGGGTCATGATGTGGTGCCTGTTTGTCATGATGGGCATCCTGCTGTGGTCTTCGATATCAAAGACCTTCTTCCTACCGTCGCTCTGGACACTTGAAATGGCACAGTTTGCGATGGTGACCTATTACATCATGGGTGGGCCATATTCGATCCAGCTGGGTTCGAATGTGCGCATGGACCTGTTTTACCACAACTGGAGCCCCCAACGAAAAGCGTGGTTCGATGCGTTCACCGTGCTTTTGCTGATCCTCTATCTGGGTGTGCTGTTCTACGGTGGGCTTGGATCGACGGCGTACAGCCTTGGTTATTGGGGCGACGAACCCGTTTCCTACTTCACCGGACTGCTGACCGGCAGTGAAGAGATCGGTCGGCTTGAACGTTCCTCGACCGCGTGGCGGCCGTATATCTGGCCGGTCAAATCCATCATGGTTTTCGGCTTCTTCCTGATGTTGCTGCAGGCAGTCTCGGAATTTTTCAAAGACATTGCGCGGATCAACGGGCAGGAAATCGGGGTACAGCGGGCATGAGCCAGGAATATATCGCCATCTTCATGTTCGCGTTGATGATGCTGATGCTGTTCACAGGTCAGCGCGTTTTTGGTGCGATCGGTGCGGTTGCGACGATCGCGGCGCTTTCATTGTGGGGAACCGGAGGGCAGGACATCACATTTTCAGCCGCGATGAAGCTGATGAAGTGGTATCCGCTGCTGACCCTGCCAATGTTCATTTTCATGGGCTATGTGCTCAGCGAAAGCAGGCTGGCGGATGACCTGTATCGCATGTTCCATGTCTGGATGGGGCCGGTGAATGGCGGGCTTGCCATCGGGACGATTGGTTTGATGGTCTTGGTTTCTGCCATGAATGGCCTCAGTGTGGCCGGGATGGCTATTGGAGCCACGATTGCTTTGCCTGAACTGTTGAGACGCGGGTACGACAAAACCATGGTGACCGGTGTCATTCAGGCCGGGTCCAGTCTGGGTATTCTTGTACCACCTTCGGTGGTTCTGGTGCTGTATGCGATGATCGCCCGTCAACCTGTGGGACAGTTATGGCTGGCGGGGATCGTGCCCGGGCTGATGATGGCTGGTATGTTCATCCTTTACATCTGGATCCGCTGCCGCATTCAGCCCGAGCTTGGTCCAGCGATGAAAGACGCGCACGAGGTTCCGCGGGCCGAGAAATTCCGGTTGCTGGGCGCGGGTGCGTTGCCGCTGATTATCTTCGCTGCAATGATGGTGCCCTTTGTGAACGGGTGGACGTCACTGGTTGAAAGTTCGGCCATCGGAGCGCTGGCGGCATTGGTGGTTTCGGTGGCCAAACGTCGAATGACCTGGGCGATTATTGAAACCTGTACCAAGCATACGCTGGCGATATCGTGCATGTTCATGTGGATCATCCTTGCAGCACTTGGTTTTGGCGCGGTTTTCGACGGGCTTGGTGCGGTGAAGGCAATCGACAACTTGTTTACCGACCAGTTGGGCCTGTCACCCTGGATGATCCTGATCCTGATGCAGCTCAGCTTTATTGTCATGGGCACGTTTCTGGACGACACCGCGATGCTGGTGATTGTGGCACCGCTTTATGTACCGCTGGTTGGTGCGCTGGGCTTTGACTTGATTTGGTACGGGGTTCTGTACACGATCACCACACAGATCGCCTATATGACACCGCCTTTCGGCTATAACCTATTTCTGATGCGCGCGATGGCCCCACCAGAAATCACGCTGAGGGATATCTATGGCTCGATCTTTCCGTTCGTCGCCGTGATGGTTCTGGCGCTTACGATTATCATGATCTTCCCGGAACTGGCTCTTTGGCTGCCCGGCTATGTCTATGGAAATTAACAAGAATGCCTTTCGAAGAGGCACGAAGCACTTCAACAGAGAGGAAATTGACATGACGACAAGACGTAAGTTTCTGAAAACCGCCGGGGTAGGGGTCGCAGCCGCACCTCTGGCCGCACCGGCGCTGGCTCAAAGCACGATCACGTGGCGCATGCAGACCTATGCCGGTCCTGCGCTGGCTGCGCATGTGATCGACCCGGCAATCGAGATGTTCAACAAGATTGCCGGTGACCGGATGCAAATCGAGCTGTTCTATGCTGACCAGCTTGTTCCGACAGGCGAACTGTTCCGTGCCATGCAGAAAGGTACCATTGATGCGGTACAGTCCGATGATGACTCGATGGCGTCGCCCACCGATGTCACAGTGTTCGGCGGCTATTTCCCGTTTGCCTCGCGCTATTCGCTGGATGTACCGGTTCTGTTCAATCAGTACGGTCTGAACGAAATCTGGGACGAAGAATACTCGAAAGTCGGGGTCAAGCACATCTCGGCGGGCGCCTGGGACCCGTGCCATTTCGCCACCAAGGACCCAATCAACAGCCTGGCGGATCTGCAAGGCAAGCGTGTCTTCACTTTCCCAACAGCGGGTCGCTTCCTCAGCCAGTTCGGTGTGGTACCAGTTACACTGCCATGGGAAGATATCGAGGTCGCCGTACAGACCGGCGAGTTGGACGGCATCGCATGGTCGGGCATCACCGAGGATTACACTGTCGGCTGGGCGGATGTGACCAACTACTTCCTGACCAACAACATCTCAGGCGCCTGGGCCGGGTCTTTCTTTGCCAACATGGATCGCTGGAACGAGTTGCCGGAAGATCTGCAAACGCTGTTCCGTGTTTGCTGTGATCAGTCGCATTACTACCGCCAGTGGTGGTACTGGGGCGGCGAGGCCAGCTTGCGGGTCAATGGCGACAAGATGCAGCTGACCACGATCCCAGATGAGGAATGGGCACAGGTCGAAGGCGCGGCAATCGCATTCTGGGATGAGATTGCGGCAGAATCTGAGATCAAGGCGAGGGTTGTTGAGATATTCAAGCAATACAACGCCGACATGCTCAAGGCCGGACGGCCTTATCGTTACGGATAATAAGCAACTTCCCGACGCGGGTAACTCCTCTCGCGTCGGGTTTGGACATCACCTGGCGACACCTCTTATGTTCATATCAATCCCAATAACAGAGATGCGAAACCGGATGCACAGTGCTGCTCACCGGTCGGACGGGGTATGAACACATGGCCATCGCTGGTTTTCTGATCGAGATTTTTGCCGCAACCATGTTGCTGCTTTTCGCCGTTCGCCTGGTTCGTACGGGGATTGAGCGGCGATTTGGCGCGCTATTTCAATCGCTTTTGACCCGACATTCAAACAGTTTTGTCGCCGGTGGCGCGGGTATGGTTCTGGCTACGATCCTGCAAAGTTCAGCCGCCGTGGCGGTTTTGCTGACAGGGTTTGCGGCGGCCGGAATGGTCAGTTTTGGCATCGCCCTGGCGGGGGTTTTGGGGGCCGATCTGGGATCGGCTCTGGTCATTCAGATACTGTCTTATGATTTGGGATGGTTGCAGCCGGTGTTGCTGGCGCTGGGCGGGTGGCTCTACCTCAAATCTGATCGGGCAAATGTTCGCCTGATGGGGCGGATTGTTCTGGGTGTAGCCTTCATTTTGGTATCACTGCAATTTTTGCGCGATGCTGTCGATCCGATCCGCGAAAGCGCCTTTTTGCCGGCCATCGCGGGCTATCTTGAAAGCGACTATTTCAGTGCCTTCATCGTTGGAGCTGTGCTTGCCTTTGTCATGCACAGCTCGGTTGCGACAATCCTGATGTGCGTGACGCTGGTACAGATCGGGGCAATCCCATTCGCGGCGGGTTTGTCGTTGGTATTGGGGGCAAATTTGGGCTCGGCCTTTATTCCGATCTGGTTGACGCGCGACCAGATCGTTTCGGCCCGCCGGATACCGATAGCCAACCTGTTGCTGCGCGGCAGTGCGGCGCTTGTGATGCTGTTTGCTGTCAACGTCACCGGGACCCATGCCGCATTGATGATCAGCGGGCCGGGGCAATCGTTGATCTTTGCCCATATCGGTTTCAACCTCGTGGTGTTTCTGCTGGCAACCGGATTCGTCACCCGGATGGAAGCGCCGATGGCATTGCTCATGCCCGAGACCGACCCTGAATCTGGTGTGGCAGATCAGTTCTCGGGTGCTCTTAATCCGCTAGGCGACCCCAGTGCCACAGGCCCTGATGTTGCGATGTCCTCGGTGCGCCACGAATTGTTGCAGATGGTCACGCAGGTCGAACGCATGTTCCGCCCGGTGCTGGATATCTATGAGCGTGACGACATTGATACCATTGCCGCCCTGTCGCAGCAGGATGAAATGGTAAACGCCCAGTTGACGGAAATCCGACGCTTTGTCGCGCGGTTGCCGCGGCAGAATATGAGCAAGTCTCAGATCAAGGCCGCCCGTGGTTTGGTGGAATACGCTATTCGGCTCGAGGCCGCTGGAGATGTCGTGTCGAACAGAATGACGCGTTCAGCAAAGATTAAACACATGGAAAGGGCCGAGTTTTCCGCCCAGGGGTGGAAAGAACTCAAGGATTTACACGCCACCATTCTGGAAAGTTTTTCGCTGGCGCGACACGTTTTGTTGGTGGATGACGTCGACTGTGCCCGCCGTCTTGTTCTGGACAAGGCCGAGATCAAAAGGATGTCCCGCGACAGCCGCAAGGCGCATCTAAAGCGGCTGGAGCGTGGTCAAACGGAAAGTTTCCAGTCCAGCGATCTGCATCTGGAGGCACTGCGCGCTATGCGCGATCTGCACGGCCATATCGCGGCCATCGCCTATCCGATCCTCTACAAAAGCGGACAGGTTCTGGAAACGCGGCTGGTTATGGAAATGGAGAAAGAAGCGGCCGAAGACTAACGGCCGTCGATGGGAACAGGGGCGCGGTGGGCCCGATTGTGATGAAGGATGAACATGATGGGCCATGATGTTGTGTTGGCGGACCTCAAAACCAAGGTTGAAGCAGGTGAAGTAGACACCGTTCTTGTTTGCATGGTGGACATGCAGGGGCGGCTGATGGGCAAACGGTTTCACGCCGGTCACTTTGTGGCAGGCGCTTGGCAAGAGACCCATTGCTGCAATTATCTGTTGGCGACAGATCTGGAAATGGGCACGCCTGACGGATATGCCTCGACCAGCTGGGAGCGGGGCTATGGCGATTACGTCATGAAACCTGATCTCAGCACTTTGCGCCCGGTGCCGTGGCTTGAGGGCACGGTGATGGTGATGTGCGATGTTCTGGATCACCACACGCATGAAGAGGTTCCGCACGCGCCCCGGTCGATCCTGAAGAAACAGGTCAAACGCCTGAAAGCCATGGGTTACGACGCGATGTGCGCCACTGAGTTGGAGTTCTTTTTGTTTGAGAAGAGCTTTGACCAGATCCGCAAGGAAGGGTTTCGCGATCTGGCGCCGATCTCGGGCTATAATGAGGATTATCATATCCTGCAGACCACCAAGGAAGAGCATGTGATGCGTCCCATCCGCAATCATTTGTGGAACGCGGGCATCCCGGTCGAGAATACGAAGGGCGAGGCCGAGACCGGTCAGGAAGAATTGAACATCAAATACGCCGCCGCCATGGAAACGGCCGAGTATCACTCGATCGCCAAGAATGCGGTGAAGGAAATCGCCTGGCAGCACGGGCATGCGGCCACGTTCCTGCCGAAATGGCATCATGACAAGGTTGGTAGTTCATCCCATGTGCATCAGTCGCTGTGGTCTGAGGGAAGGCCAATCTTTTTCGACGAAAAAGATCCGCTCGGCATGTCGGCAGTAATGAAAAGCTATATGGCCGGGTTGTTGAAATACGCTGCCGATTATACGTGTTTCATGGCCCCCTACATCAACAGCTACAAGCGTTTCCAAAAAGGAAGTTTTGCGCCGACGCGGATCATCTGGTCGGTCGACAACCGCACCGCCGGTTTCCGACTGTGTGGTGATGGAACCAAATCGGTTCGCGTGGAATGCCGTATTCCGGGCTCGGATATGAACCCGTATCTGGCGATTGCTGGTATGTTGGCGGCGGGTATCGCAGGCATCGAGGAGGGGTTGGAGCTTGAACCACCAACCAAAGGCGATGCGTATCAGAGCGAGTCCGGCATGATCCCCGGCAACCTGCCCGCTGCGCGGGATGCCCTGCTTGGCTCAACCATGTTGCGGGCCGCTATGGGGGACGAAGTTGTTGATCACTATGCGCGCGCCGCCGAGGTAGAAATCGAGGAATTCGAAAGCGTGGTTACTGATTGGGAAATTGCCCGCGGGTTCGAACGGGCCTGAGGGTGGACGAAGTTGGGGGCCCTGCCTGCCGCTATTGGTGCTTGAACCAATGGCGCATCAATGACGGCCCCCGAGGTTTGTGTTGGCCAGATAAAGCAGGAGATTCTGCTTTTTAGAGGATGGAATGGAGATGGGGCAGATGTTGAAATGCATCTCGCCGATCGATGGATCGGTTTATGCTGAGCGCGAAACCTTATCGCGCGAAGCAGCGTTTGAGGTGGCTGCGCGGGCCAGGGAAGCGCATACAGCCTGGGCAGCACGCCCAATACAAGAGCGAATTGATCTTGTGATGGCGGGTGTCGCCGCTGTTGGTGCGATGAATGACGAAATCGTGCTCGAATTGGCCCATATGATGGGGCGGCCAGTGCGCTACGGCGGAGAGTTCGGCGGGTTCAACGAGCGCGCCGGCCATATGGCCGAGATCGCGCAGGGTGCACTGGCCGATATTGCGGTGGGCGAGGATGAGATCTTCAGGCGCTATATCAAACGCATTCCGCACGGGGTGGTCTTTGTCGTGGCGCCCTGGAACTACCCGTACATGACTGCGATCAATACGGTGGCCCCGGCGTTGATTGCGGGCAATACCGTGGTGCTGAAACACGCGACCCAGACCTTGTTGGTGGGTGAGCGGATGGCGCAGGCTTTCCATTCGGCAGGTGTTCCTGAGGATGTGTTCCAGAATGTGTTCCTGAGTCATGATGTGACTAACGATTTGATCGCTGGAAATGCGTTTGATTTCGTGAACTTCACTGGCTCGGTCGGTGGTGGTCAGGCGATGGAACGTGCGGCGGCGGGCACATTCACCGGGGTCGGTACCGAGTTGGGCGGCAAGGATCCAGGCTATGTCATGGACGACGCCGATCTGGACGCAGCTGTTGATACGCTGATCGACGGTGCGATGTTCAACGCGGGCCAGTGCTGCTGCGGGATTGAGCGGATTTATGTGCACGAAAGCCTGTATGATGCGTTCGTTGCCAAAGCGGTTGAGATTGTTCAGGGCTATAAGCTGGGCAATCCGCTGGATGCAGAGACGACGATTGGACCGATGGCCAGTGTACGCTTTGCCGATGAGGTCCGCGCGCAGATTGCCGAGGCAGTCGCGGATGGCGCAGTTACCCATATCGACACTTTCCCCGAGGATGATGGGGGGGCATATCTGACCCCGCAAATCCTGACCAATGTCACACACGACATGCGGGTGATGCGGGATGAGAGTTTCGGCCCCGTAGTTGGTATCATGAAAGTGTCGTCGGATGACGAAGCCATCGCGCTGATGAATGACAGCGAGTTTGGCCTGACCGCCAGCCTCTGGACCCGCGACGTGGACCGGGCCGCGCAGGTCGGGGACCAGATTGAAACTGGCACCGTCTTCATGAACCGCGCCGATTATCTGGATCCGGGCCTGTGCTGGACCGGTTGCAAGAATACCGGGCGTGGCGGAGGTCTTTCTGTCATCGGCTATCACAACCTTACCCGCCCCAAATCCTACCATCTGAAGAAGGTGACACCATGAGCCTGTCTGGAAACTGGTCTTATCCGACCGCGATCAAATTCGGCGCTGGCCGCATCAAGGAACTGCCCGAAGCCTGCGCTGCCGCCGGAATGAAACGCCCTCTGCTGGTCACGGACAAGGGGCTAGCTGATCTGCCGATCACCTCGGCGACGCTGGATATTCTTGAGGCTGCGGGTCTGGGGCGTGGCCTGTTTAGCGAAGTGGACCCGAACCCTAATGAGAAGAACCTTGAGGCTGGCGTTGCGGCGTATCGGGCAGGCGATCATGACGGGGTGATCGCATTTGGCGGTGGCTCGGGGCTGGATCTGGGTAAGATGGTGGCCTTCATGGCCGGTCAGACGCGCCCGGTCTGGGATTTCGAAGATATTGGCGACTGGTGGACCCGCGCAGATGCTGATGTCATCGGGCCGATCATTGCGGTTCCAACCACCGCTGGCACCGGGTCCGAGGTCGGGCGCGCCAGCGTCATCACCAATTCGGAAACCCACGCGAAAAAGATCATCTTTCACCCTAAGGTACTGCCAACCGTGGTGATCTGTGACCCGGAACTGACCGTGGGGATGCCGAAATTCATCACCGCGGGCACCGGTTTGGACGCCTTTGCCCATTGTGTCGAGGCGTTCTCCAGCCCGCATTACCACCCGATGTCACACGGCATCGCGCTCGAGGGGATGCGGCTGGTCAAGGACTACCTGCCGCGCGCCTATACCGATGGCACCGATATCGAAGCCCGTGCCCAGATGATGAGCGCGGCAGCCATGGGGGCCACGGCCTTTCAAAAGGGCCTCGGCGCGATCCACGCGATGAGCCACCCGATTGGCGCGGTGTTCAACACCCATCACGGGACGACCAACGCGGTCTGTATGCCCGCGGTGCTAGAGTTCAACGCCCCCGCCATCGCCGACCGGTTCCAGCAGGCCGCGGCCTATCTGGGCATCGATGGAGGCTTTGACGGGTTCCGCGCCTTTGTGCAGGAGTTTAATGACTCGCTGGATATCCCCCGCAAACTCTCGGATATGAAAGTGACCGATGCGGCAATCCCCGAACTGGTCAAGGGGGCGATCATCGATCCCTCTTGCGGCGGCAACCCGATTGAACTGACCGAGGACAACCTGACGGCGCTGTTCAAAGCGGCGCTGTAAGCCTCTTGCCGATCCGCTCCCTCATCTCTCATAGTGAAGGCAGGTGAGGGGGCGTTTCCATGACCAAAGAGATTGTTCTGATCCACGGAGCCTTTGCCGGACCGTGGTGTATGGCCGATTACGCGGGGTTCTTCCGCGACCGGGGTTGGACCGTGCACACGCCTGCTCTGCGGTACCATGGCGGCGACCCCAAGGCCGAACCCGATCCGGGCCTGACCGACACCAGCGTGACGGACTATACAAATGACATTGCCGACTTTGTTCAGGGGCTGGACAGCAAGCCGATTATTCTGGGCCATGCCATCGCGGGCGTTGTGGCGCAGCAGGTGGCCGCGCGCGGGCTAGCCAGCGCCATCGTTCTGATCAATCCGAACGCGCCATGGGGCACGCTGCCCGAAACCGACGACGAACGCGCCGTGCCGCGCGCGTTGATGGAAGGCGGGGCGTTCTGGAAACAGCCCATGCGGGTTGAGTTCGATCTGATGGCCCCCTTTGCATTGAACAAGATGCCCGAGGCGCAGCAGCACGCGGTGTTCGACCAGTTGGGCGCGGAAAGCGGCAGGGTGATGTTCGAGATGTTCTTTTGGATGTTCGACGACTACCACGCGATGAAGGTCGAGATCGACAAGGTCGATTGCCCGGTTTTGATCGTCTCAGGGTCGGAAGATCGGGCCGTGAACCCCAACACCTGCCGTGCGCTGGCGAAGCTCTACGGAGGCCGCGCGACGTTTCTGCCGGTCGAAAACCACGCGCATTTTCTGTTCATGGAGCCGGGGTGGGAAGGGCCTGCCGGGCAGATTGCGGAGTGGTTGGACGGGGTGCCGGGCTGAAGCCCGGTCTACGGGGTGTGGAGATGTGTGGCGCTATACATCCATTGCTTGATGCTTTGCATCAAGCACGCGCCCGACCCGCCCCCATGGGCAGGCGCGTTCCGCACCCACCCTCGGGCCGGGCGCGAGGTTCTCAAAATGTACGAAAGTAAATGTCTCATCCAGAGATAAATTGGATGTTACTTTTGCAATCTTGTGGACTGCTGTTCTACGATTTTAAAGCCACGAAACGATGGTCTAGCGGTCTTCACTTCGACTTGATCGTAACCAATGAGGGCCTTCTGAAACTGCTGAGAAGTTAACGGCGAATCTGCGCCTATGATAACCTCTCGGAGCGCCAGTTGTTGATTGAAAGAACGAAAGAACAAGGTAGTTCCATTGCGCTTTTGCTCTTTCTCTTCAGTAGTCAATCCAGTGTATAGTCTCCATTCCTTTTCATACTTCCAGTGAACACTCTTTGTTTTTTGAGCGTAAGACACCTTGTCCAACAACTGCCCGCTTGATTTAAAGAACTCATAGTTGAATTTCTCGAACTTCTTTTTGTATTTTATTTTCGTAACTATCTCGCGCGCGACTTCGAAACCAAGACAAGCGCCTTTGTGGTATTGAGCATAGTGCCCCCACATAGATGGACCGTTCCATTCGCTACTAAAAGAGATAAACCCGGAAATCTGTGAAACCTCTGAGATTGCTTTCTTCCAGGCTTTTCTAGATGCTTTGTCTTTGCCAAAGTCAAAAGGCATCATCTCGAAGATATCGTTCACCTTATCTGGGAACGACAATTTCAAGCGACGCATTTCAACGTTTTCTAAAGCGTGCTCTGGACCGGTGAAGTAGTAGAGACGTTTTGTTCCACTACACATCCAACTCCTCCACAAACCGCGCGTTCTCCTGAATGTACTGGAACCGCAGTTCGGGTTTTTTACCCATCAGGCGCTCGACCAGATCGCCGGTCTCGCCGGGTTCGTCCTCGTCTATGGTGACGCGGATCAATTTGCGGGATGCCGGGTCCATCGTGGTTTCTTTCAGGTCTTTGGCGTCCATCTCACCCAGACCCTTGAAGCGCGAGACGTCGATCTTGCCTTTGCCGCCCAGACCTTTTTCCAGCCATTCGTCCCGCTCGGCCTCGTCCAGACAATAGACGCGTTTGGCGCCTTGGGTCAGGCGATACAGCGGCGGGCATGCCAAATACAGGTGGCCCGCGTCAATCATCGGCCGCATCTGGGTGAAGAAGAAGGTCATCAGCAGCGCCGCGATATGCGCGCCGTCCACATCCGCGTCGGTCATGATGATGATCTTGTCATAGCGCAGGTCATCGACGTTGAAGCGGGTGCCAAGGCCAACCCCCAGCGCTTGGGTCAGGTCGTTGATCTCGGCATTGGTGCCCAGCTTGGAACTGGCCGCGCCCAGCACGTTCAGGATCTTGCCGCGCAGGGGTAAAAGGGCCTGCGTTTTGCGATCGCGACCCATTTTTGCAGATCCGCCCGCAGAATCTCCTTCGACGATGAATAATTCGGTTCCGTCCCGTGTTGAACTACTACAGTCCACCAGCTTGCCGGGGAGACGAAGTTTCTTAGTGGCGGACTTGCGCTGTGTTTCCTTTTCAGCCCGTCGGCGCAGGCGCTCCTCGGACCTTAGAATGAGGAAATCGAGGATCGCTCCGGCGGATTTGTTATCCGCGGCCAGCCAGTTGTCGAAATGGTCACGGACCGAGTTTTCGACCAGCCTTTGAGCTTCGACCGTGGCGAGGCGGTCTTTGGTTTGGCCAACGAATTCAGGCTCGCTGATAAAGCAGGACACCAGGGCGCAGCCGCCGGTGACCAGGTCGTCGCGGGTGATCTGCGCGGCCTTTTTGTTGTTGATCAGCTCGCCGTAAGCTTTGATGCCCTTGAGGACAGCGGCCCAGAAGCCTGCCACATGGGTGCCGCCTTCGGGCGTGGGGACGGTGTTACAGTAGGATTGGATGAACCCGTCGCGTGAGGGGGTCCAGTTGATCGCCCATTCGACCTTGCCGGGGGCGTTGAATTTTTCGCGGAAATCCACGGTGCCGGCAAAGGGCTGGTCGGCATAGGTCGAAGAGCCGTTCATCGTCTCTTTGAGGTAATCCGACAACCCGCCGGGGAAGTGGAACGTCGCCTCGGTGGGGGTTTCGCCGTCGTCGATGGCGGTTTTCCAGCGGATTTCGACGCCCGAGAACAAATAGGCCTTGGAGCGGATGGATTTGAACAGCCGCGCGGGTTTGAATTTGTGGTGGCCAAAGATGTCGGGGTCGGCATGGAAGGTCACAGTGGTGCCGCGCCGATTGGGGGCAGCACCAACCTTTTCAACCGGTCCCTGAGGTACTCCGCGCGAGAAGCGTTGTTCGAACAGCTGTTTGTCCCGGGCCACCTGAACAACCATGGAATCCGACAAAGCATTGACCACAGATGCACCAACCCCATGCAGACCGCCCGAGGTCTGATACGCCTTACCCGAGAACTTGCCACCCGCGTGCAATGTGCACAGGATGACCTCAAGCGCGGATTTGTCGGGGAATTTCGGGTGCGGATCGATCGGAATGCCGCGCCCATTGTCGCGCACGGTCAGGGCGTAATCTGCGTGCAGTTCGACCTCGATCCGGTTGGCATGGCCTGCCACCGCTTCGTCCATCGAGTTGTCGAGGATTTCAGCGACCATATGGTGCAGCGCACGCTCATCCGTGCCGCCGATATACATGCCGGGGCGTTTGCGAACAGGTTCAAGACCTTCGAGCACCTCAATGGATGAGGCGTCATAGGTATTGGTCGCTTCGGGCGTCAACAGATCGTCGGGCATATGGGCTGCTCTTGTTTTTGAGTTTCCCCCTATTATGGCAGGTGATGTGGTCCGGGGGAAGAGGGACGCGAGGTGTTGTGGATGGTTTGGGTCTTGGAAGCGCGAGGAGTAGGAGCGATGCTTTGGAATTGGACGTTCTGTGGTGTCTGTCTTTGGCTAAGCACAGACATACAAGCGAATACGTCAGGCAAAGCTACCCGTAAATGAGTGAGGTATCAAAGAGACAACCAAAGCATTCCGTCCTTGTAACCGCCGCGTATTGGTTTTCTGTCGTTTAGAACATCTTGGTGGTCATCAGCCCAATCGCGGAATCGGTCATTCGTAACGATGGTGGCTTGATAATCCCTGGCGGCTTGCAAGACTAATGGGTCTGCTGGTGTTCCTTTTGGAGCGACCATAACGCGATCTCTCGGTAGCCTAAGCTTGGACGCCAGATATTTGTCACTCATGTATCGATCAGAAATTTTGTATCCCACATTCGCATCAAAGACCACTCCGGGCGTTAGCCCTGCTTTGGTCAGTGCGATCGTGACCTCGCGAACGGTCTCGATACTTGGAACATCGTCCTTCCAGTGCATGACGTTTGATCCGTCAACGACGGCCCACTTTCTTGCTTTTTGAAAGCGCTTCAGCCAGTTTTTGAGCAGCAATATCACACTTGCCAATGCGCAGGGCCCAGCCAGCAATACCCAATCGGTGAGCCCGGGTTGCGTCAATGCGACGACGGTGCCTATCCCGGAGAGCACGAAGACAGTACAGAGTATGCGCAATTCCAGAATCTCTTTCGCAAAATTGATAGTCTATGTAACTGAAGCGAATAAAACACCGAAATGAAAATTAAAATATAGTGGGGCCCGGGGCGACGTGGTGTTGGGATTGGCGCTATGTGCAGCCCAAAACGTTGTATAAAAATCCCGAACCTTGTGTATCTATCTGGTTCGATGCCCCGAGGTGCTAAAAGTTCTGCTTTTTACCTCGCAACGCTCAGTTTTCGCTTCTAGTCTTTTCGCGAAGCTGAACAACAGTAACAGGGCATGCCAAATGAGCTGGATCAAAACCATTCCTTTCGAACAAGCTACGGGCAAGCTGCGCAAGCTGTATGAGCGGGTGACCGGCCCCGACAACAATGTCGACAACATCATGATGGCGCATTCCCTGCGGCCGCATTCGATGGAAGGACATATGGCGCTGTACAAGAATGTGCTGCACCATTCGGCCAATCAGATTCCCAAGTGGTTTCTCGAAACTCTGGGTGTCTGGGTCAGTTCCCTGAACCACTGCGGGTACTGTGTCGAGCATCATTTCAACGGGTTGCAAAAGCTGTTAGGCGACGAAGTGCGCGGTAATGCAATCCGTGCCGCGATCGAAGTTGGGACACCCGAAAGCGCACCATTGGAGGCTGCTCAGGTTGCGGCCATGCTGTATGCGCGCAAGCTGACGCAGGCCCCTGCAGAATTGGTGGAAGGTGACATCGCCGCCCTGCGCAACACAGGGTGGGATGATGGAGAAATCCTCGAGATCAATCAGGTCTGCGCCTATTTCGCCTATGCTAACCGCACCGTTCTGGGGCTGGGATGTTCCACCGATGGTGACATTCTGGGGCTGTCCCCCAATAACTCGGCTGATCCTGCCGATTGGGAGCATAAATAGGCCTCAGCCGTCTGTCCACTCGATGATTGCCTGTGCCAATGCTTCGGGCTTCTGGTGGTGCAACCAGTGATCTGTGCCCGGAATATCGACTCGTGTGAGGTCGGGCGCGAAATCTTCCAGACCGTCTGTCGTCTCGGGCAGCAGCGCTTTGTCATCGGAGCCCCATAGCAAAAGATGTGGGCAAAGAACCATCAGCCGCTCGACCGGAAGCCGGGGCAGGTCTGTGCAGGGCTCGCCCGGTTTCGCCACAACCAGCGGAGATGCCCGATACCAGTTCAGCATGGCATTCAGACGACCGGGACGGGCCCATTCAGTGCGATAGTCCTCCATCCGGTCATCGGACAGCCAGTCCAAGCCCATCCCGTGGCGAAAGAAACTTTCTAAGCGGGTAAAATTGTTCGCGGCAAAGTGTGTTGCGGCATCAGGGGCCCGTAGCGCGTTAATATATTGAGAGGCCGCGGATTGTGCGCCGCCCGATGCCATAGCCCGTTGGAAGGGCACCGGGTGAACGCCGTTTGCGATAATCAGACGACCGACGAGATCTGGGCGGAACATGGCCAGGCCATAGGCGACCGCGGCGCCCCAATCATGGCCCAGAACACTGATTGGCGTATCCAGACCTTCGACAAGTGCGATCATATCCGAGACCAGCTCGGACGTGGCATATTGGCCGACACCCTCTGGTGCCCAGCTTTGGCCGTAACCGCGTTGATCAGGGGCAATGCAATGGAAATGAGATGCCAGATGTGGCGCCAGATCGACCCATGCCCCACCATATTCCGGAAAGCCGTGTAGCAACAGCAAGGGTGGCAGGTCGGATGACCCCCAACGGCGAATATGAAACCTCTGGCCATTCAGGTTCTGAAATCGGGTTTCCATGTTTCTTGGCCTTTTCGCCGTATAAGTGAATTTGGTTTGACCCCAATCAAAGCGCGAAAGCTTCGGTTCTGCTAGCCGTTTTTTCGAACAGTGAAAAAAGGAGAATATGAATGGATGCAGCTGCGCAACCCGAGCAAAATCTACCACGCGTGAATGACGAAACACCTGTTGCAGGTGCTGTTTCCGAGCCAAGCCCGGAAAAGATCCGCAAGGCATTCGAAAGCGGAAGATATCCCTATCATCGCAAGATGCCCCGGCGGGTCTATGAGGCCGAGAAGGCCAAACTGCAGGCTGAGTTGCTTAAGGTTCAGCTGTGGGCGCAGGAAACCGGTCAACGGTTCGTATTGCTGTTCGAAGGGCGCGATGCGGCTGGTAAAGGCGGTACAATCAAACGGTTTATGGAACACCTAAACCCCCGTCAGGCGCGCGTGGTCGCCCTTAACAAACCCACCTGGGAAGAAAAGGGCCAATGGTACTATCAGCGCTATGTGCACGAGCTTCCCACCGTTGGTGAAATGGTGTTCTACGACCGCTCTTGGTACAACCGCGCCGGGGTCGAGAGGGTGATGGGGTTCTGTTCTCCGAACGAGTACCTAGAGTTTATGCGCCAGACGCCAGAGCTTGAACGGATGTTGGTGAGGTCGGGAATTCAGCTTTACAAATACTGGTTTTCGGTCACGCAACCCGAACAACAGCGGCGGTTTCAAAGCCGTGAGACCGATCCGTTGAAGCAATGGAAACTATCTCCGATCGACAAGGCAAGCCTTGGCAAATGGGATGACTATACCGAGGCTAAAGAGGCGATGTTCTTTTATACAGACACCGCTGATGCGCCCTGGACTATCGTGAAATCGAATGACAAAAAACGCGCTCGTCTGAACTGTATGCGCCACTTTCTGTCGACACTTGATTACCCGGACAAGGATCACGGCATTGTTGGCGAGCCCGATCCTTTGATCGTGGGTCAGGCGCATCATGTGATCCACCGATCCGAGCATATTCTGGGCAACGCGCTGCATCCTGACGCCCGCTGCTAGGCCTAAGGTTCGGGGCAGGGCACCTGTCCCGGATCCATGTCTCACTCTGAAATTTCTCTGTTCCGGTCTTGTCCCGGCCTTTCCCCGGGCCTATGGCTGGTGGAATGAATAAGGTGATGACATATCAAGGCCATTTCCGTGCCATTGCCGTCCTGGGCCTGCCATTGGTTGGCGGGCATCTGGCGCAGTTCGCAATCGGTCTGACGGACACGATCATGCTTGGCTGGTACGGGGTCGAAGCTCTGGCGGCGGTCACGTTGGCCAGCAGCTTTTACTTTGTCCTGTTCCTGTTCGGGGGCGGGTTCGGTCTGGCCGTTATGCCAATGGTGGCAACAGCCGCTGCCGAAGACGATGAAACCAGCATTCGCCGTTCGACCCGCATGGGGCTCTGGTTGTCGTTGCTATATGCAGCAGTGGTAATGCCATTGCTGTGGTGGTCATACCCGATCTTGATCGCCACAGATCAGGATCCACAGGTGGCAGAAACTGCATCGGAATACCTGCGGGTTGCAGGCTGGGGTCTGTTCCCCGCTCTGGTGGTAATGGTCTTGAAGTCCTACCTTGCGGCGTTGGAGCGAACCCAGGTTGTTTTGTGGATCACTGTTGCAGCTGCGGTGGTGAACGGTCTGACCAACTATGCTTTGATCTTTGGCAACTGGGGTGCGCCTGAACTGGGCGTGATGGGCGCCGCTATCGCTTCGGTCGTGACGCAGACCGTGTCGTTAATTGCGGTTATCATCTATGCTGTAAAAGTTCTGCCCGAGCATAGCCTGTTCCAAAGGTTTTGGCGGCCCGACTGGGAGATGCTGCTGAGCGTTCTGAAGCTAGGCATACCCATCGGGCTGACCCTGCTGGCCGAAGTGTCTCTGTTCGCGATGTCGGCCTTTATGATGGGCTGGATCGGTCAGGTGCCGCTGGCGGCGCATGGGATCGCTCTGAACCTCGCCTCGGCGACATTCATGGTGCATCTGGGCCTGTCCAACGCCGCCACGATCCGGGCGGGCAATGCGCTTGGCCGCAAGGACCGCGCGCATCTGGAAAAAGGAGCCGTCGCCGTGACAGGGATGTCTCTTGTGGTGTCTATCCTGACAATCATCCTGTTCCTGACCTGCGCCGAGCCTCTGATTTCCGTATTTGTGGAACCGCAGGATCCGAAACGCCCCGAGATTCTGGCCATAGGTACCGGGTTGCTGGCCATGGCTGCGTTGTTCCAGCTGGTGGACGGTGCACAGGTGATCGCGTTGGGCCTTTTGCGCGGATTGCAGGATGCCAAGGTGCCAATGGTCATGGCGGGGCTAAGCTATTGGGTCGTCGGAATTCCGGCGTCCTACTATTTTGGGTTCATCCGCGGCATGGAGGGCGTCGGTGTCTGGTTGGGCCTTGTGCTGGGTCTTGCCTGTGCCGCCGTACTGTTGATGGCGCGCTTCTGGTTACGATCAGTGCGTATGATCGCTGAACCGGCAGCGTGAAGGCAAATTAGCCTCTGTTCAGCCGGTCGGCTTTCTTCCGAACCAATACGCTGCGCAGATCATGCATCGCCAGTAGTAGCCGGTCCGTAACGTCCTCGAGCTGTTGGTCAGTCGCTTTGGACTGGGCCCACTGTGTGGTTAGGTTCAGATAGTCCACCGCGCGGTGAATATCGTCGATATCGCGCTGCGCCAGAAGATCTTTACGTTCTGCCATCCAGCGCTCGATTTCGGCCTGATCCGCCTCAGTCAGAGCGCGTTGACCCTGCGGCTTCACCTCTCCGTTGCGGATGTTGATGACCGCGATCTGGTTCATTTCAATCCGACGTTGGCGGTTTTCCGTGTCGATCCGGAAAACCGCGGCACCGTTTTCGCGTATGCGGAAATAGTACTCAGGCAATTCGGCAGTCATAAAGTCTCCGATCAGGTCAGCGAAGCACAAAACCTCTGAATGCGCGTGCAGGCTTCGGTCAGCGCTTCATCTGACGTAGCATAGCTGACGCGGAAGTTGGGGGACAACCCAAACGCAGCGCCGAAGACGACTGCAACGTCAGCCTCTTCCAAAAGCGCGGTTGCGAAGGCTTCGTCTGTGTCGATCAAAGTGCCAGCAGGCGTGGTCTTTCCGATCAACCCGGAAATGGAAGGGTAGACGTAAAACGCACCTTCCGGAGTTGGGCAGGACACTCCTTCGATCTGGTTCAGCATGCTGATGACCAGATCACGGCGGCGTTTGAACGTTTCATTGTTCGGGGCCAGAAAGGACTGTGTACCGTTCAGCGCCTCTACCGCCGCCCATTGGCTGATCGAGCAGGGGTTCGAGGTCGATTGAGACTGAACCTTGCGCATTGCCGCAATCAATTCGGCAGGCCCTGCTGCAAAGCCAATCCGCCAGCCAGTCATCGCATAGGCTTTGGATACACCATTGCAGGTCAGGGTGCGGTCATAAAGCCTGGGCTCGACTTCTGCCGGTGTGCAGAACTCAAACCCGTCATAGGCCAGATGCTCGTACATATCATCCGTCATTACCCAAACATGCGGGTGCCTGATCAGGACATCGGTCAAAGCTCTCAATTCCGCCCGGCTATACCCTGCACCGGTTGGGTTGGACGGAGAGTTGAAGATGAACCATTTGGTCTTTGGGGTAATAGCTGCCTCAAGCTGTTCAGCGGTTAGTTTGAAACTGTTCTCCAGGGTCGTTTCAACTGTCACAGGCGTTCCCCCGGCCAGAAGAACCATATCGGGATAGCTGACCCAATAAGGTGCAGGTATGACCACCTCATCGCACGCGTTCATGGTGGCCATCAGCGCGTTATACAGCGTCTGCTTGCCACCGGTTCCGACCGAGATCTGAGCAGGCGAATAGTCCAGTCCATGATCACGTTTCATCTTGGCGCAAACCGCCTGCTTCAGCGCTGGTATGCCATCGGGCGCGGTGTATTTGGTCTTTCCAGCGGCGATGGCCGCCACCGCAGCATCCTTGATGTTCTGGGGCGTGTCGAAATCTGGCTCTCCGGCGCTTAGGCCAATTACGTCTCGTCCGGCTGCCTTTAATTCGGCTGCCTTGGCTGTCATCGCGATTGTTGGAGATGGTTTTACGCGTGACAGTGTCGCAGACAGGAAACTCATGGTCGGCCTCAGTTTGTATGTTTTGCCTGACTGTCATAGGGTGCGCCTGAACGACGATCAAGCGATATAAAACAAGAGATTTGGAGACCCCGATGAACGACGAAAATGACTGGTACGGACCCGACGCGGCGACATTCGGAGACCGGCTGGCAGGGGCGCGTGAGGCAGCGGGGATGACGCAGGCACATCTGGCCCGCAGGCTGGGTGTCAAGAAGTCTACGATTGCCGCCTGGGAAAATGATCTGTCTGAGCCCCGGGCCAACCGACTGTCGATGATGGCAGGCATGATCAACGTTTCGATCATGTGGCTTCTCACCGGCGAGGGCGACGGGATGGACGCCCCTGTCGAGGCTGGAGAAAACGCACCTGACCTGGCCAGAATCGTATCCGAGCTTCGTTCAATCCGAGGCGAGATGCGCGCCAGCGCCGAGCGGGCTGCTAGGCTGGAGAAACGTGTGCGCATTATGCTGGAGGCGGAATAGTGACCGAACCGCGCAATGTCAGGATCAAACGGATGAAAATGCGTTCCATGCGACGCGGCATCAAAGAGATGGATCTGATTCTGGCTGCCTATGCAGACCGCAATCTGGACTCCATGGATACAACAGGGCTGGATGTTTACGACGCCCTGTTGCACGAGAATGATCAGGACCTGTATCAATGGGTCACCGGTCAGGTCCTGCCACCTACCCAATTCTCGGACCTTGTTTCCGAAATCGCACAAACCTTTCAAAAATAAAGATTATCCGGCTTAACTGATTTTTCGGCTTTTCGCTTCATTCTGCCTGAAACTGCGCGAATGAATCGGAGGATCGTATGAGTTTGGAAATGCAGGTCTCCGCGCCGGAGGTCAAAGGCTTCATGACCAGCTATCTTGAGGCACTTGCTCTGGTTGAGCGGCTTCATCGTTTGTTGTTGGATGTCATCAAAGATGAGTTTGAACGGGTCGGAGTTCTTGAGATCAACGCGGTTCAAGCGTTGCTTTTGTTCAATATCGGAGATCATGAGGTTACCGCTGGTGAATTGAAAAGCCGCGGCTACTATCAAGGCAGCAATGTCAGCTACAACCTCAAAAAATTGGTCGAGATGGGGTATATGCACCACCAGCGTTGCGAAATAGACCGCCGTTCGGTGCGTGTCCGGTTAACGCCACAGGGCCGGGAAATCCGCGATATCGTCTCCGAGCTGTTTTCGAGACATGCCGAAGGTCTACAATCGCGCGGCGTGCTTGGACAGGAAGGGATCGAAGACATTACCGGAGCTTTGCGGCGGGTAGAACGGTATTGGACGGATCAGATCCGCTATATCTACTGATGCTTGGCCGGCCTCTGTCCCGCATCTGATAGGGTCAGGCCTTCAAGTTCGCGGATCAGTTTACGGGTCATTGCTTCTTCGTAATCGTCAAAGCCCAGGGCAACCTCAACAAAGGCGCCGGGGCCAAGGATGACCCATGCTTTGAAATAGGCCTGCAGCTCTCCGACCTGAACATAGCGGGTGCTACCGATGTCAGGGTCGTCGGCACCGATGACCAGTCCATTGATCGTGATACCGTCGTCAGAGAGCGTCTGTTTCGCATTTCTTGGATGCAGGCCGATATTGTGCTTTCCGTCCCCCGACAGATCCAATGTCCGCTTCCAGCAATCGGGTTTCTGGCCCAAAAGCTCGGCACCGAACAGCATGGCGGACCCGACGGCGGTTCCTTGCGGAGCGCCGCTGCGTTTCACATGGTCGAGCAGGGTGGCTATGCGCCCCAGATCGAGGTCCGATTGTACTGCGGTCCAGCCCAGTAACAGGCGTTGGTGGCCGGGTTCGCTCCACTCATAAATCGCGATGTGTACCGGGTTTGCTGTGTCTGAAAGAAAGAGTTGCTTAATCTCGGGCCTGCGCAAAGCACCTGCCAAGCCGCCAAGCTGCAACCGGTATTCCGAGCTGTCGACTGATCCCGACACATCCAGGCCCAAAGCCAAAGCATGGCGGCATTCTGATGCCGCAGAGGTGGCCAATATGCTGACTATCGTTGCAAGCGCACGTATCATCGCTGGCCGGGGCCCGACAATGCACCGATCTGCATACCTTTTAGTTCGCGTTCAAGTTTGCGCCGCATGGCGCGTTCGAAATCCTGGAACCCGTCGGCGATTTCCAGAAACGCCCCGGGGCCGTACAGGACATTGTTTTCAAAGAAGGGAATCAGGTACAGCTCGCCTTCGAAGTCGGCGGCATTAATGACCAGGCCATTCACAATCGTATTCTCAAAGGGAAAATGCCGATAGGCGGAATCCGGGCCATATCCATCGTTGTTCGAACCGTCACCTGACAGATCAATGGTTTGAAAAAGACATGTCGGGGCCTGCTGCATCAGCGTCGCCCCAAAGGCTAGCGCATACCCCATCGCCGTGGCCGAGTCGCTGTCTGATCGGACCGATTGCTGTATCGTGGTCGCTGCCACCAGCAAATCGGTCTGCGTGTTGATCATCGTCCAGCCCAGTATGATGTGCTGAACGTCCCGGCCGCTCCATTCATAAACAGCCAGCGCGACCGGCATCGGCGAGGAAAAGAAGGCCTCGGTCACCTCGGGGGCAACCAACGCTGCGGCAAGGCCCTGCCTTTGCAGCGCGTCCTCTTCTGCGCTTACCGATGTTGAAATGTCCATTGCCAGTGCAAGCGCAAGGCGACAGGGCTCGGCCCGCAGGGGGCTGGCTAAAAAGGCTAGGCCCAGTGTGATCAACCAGCGGATCACCAGTGCCCGGTGCTTTCCATGCTGGCCCAGGGTTCGGCCGGTTCCAGCGCATCACCGTTTTGTAGCAACTCTACCGAGATATTGTCGGGTGACCGCACAAACGCCATTCGGCCGTCGCGCGGTGGCCGGTTGATCACGACTCCATTGTCCTGCAGGTGCTGGCAGGTTTCATAAATATTGTCGACTCCATAGGCGAGATGGCCGAAATGGCGGCTGTCGTTGGGCAGATCGTCATCCCCATCCCAGTTATAGGTCAACTCGATTGGTCGATCCTCTTGCCCAGCGGGAGCCATGAAGATCAGGGAAAACCGCCCCTGTTCGCTGTCATAGCGGCGCGTTTCCTTAAGGCCCAGCAACTTGTAAAACGCCATGGATTTGTCCAGGTCCTTCACGCGAACCATGGTGTGGAGGTAAGTGAGCCCCATTGCGGGTTCCTTTCTGTTCCGGTGATGCCCTGCACCTTAGCGCGCGTACATCACGTGTCGAGAGGCCGCGCGGACACAATTCTGAAAATGCAAATGTGGGCGCACATATCGCGGTTCCTGTCTTTTGATTGGCGATATATAGTGGCAGGCGACTCATTGCTGGAAAGGAAATTTCATGCCGCTGTCCTCTGACCAACTGGCCGAGATCGAAGCGCAACGGGCGCAATCGCATCCAACACGCCGTGTTGTAGCTGCGGGGATGGAGGAACACCTGTACACGGCGCATCAGGTTCTGGACCACGGTTTTGTGCGCGTGATCGACTATATGGGTGATGACGCTGCGATTTGTCAGGCCGCACGCGTGTCCTATGGCAAGGGCACCAAATCAGTGCAAAATGACGAAGGGTTGATCCGCTATCTGATGCGGCACTGGCACTCGACCCCGTTTGAGATGTGCGAGATAAAGTTGCACGTCAAGTTACCGGTTTTTGTCGCGCGACAGTGGATTCGGCACCGGACAGCGAATGTGAATGAATATTCGGCGCGCTATTCGATTTTGGACCGTGAATTCTATATCCCGGCACCCGAGCACGTGTCCGCGCAGTCCGAGATCAACAATCAGGGTCGCGGCGATACGTTGCAGGGCGAAGAAGCCGCGCGCGTCCTTGAGATATTGAAAGCTGATAGCGCGCGTTGTTATGACAATTACGAGGCGATGATGGGTCAGGACGGGCAGCAAGGGCTTGCGCGTGAACTGGCGCGGATGAACCTTCCGGCGAATATCTACACGCAATGGTACTGGAAGGTTGACCTGCACAACCTGTTCCACTTCCTGCGTCTGCGCGCGGATCCTCATGCCCAATACGAAATTCGTGTTTACGCCGATGCCATGTGCAAGATCGTCGCTGATTGGGTGCCGGCCGCCTATAAGGCGTTTGAAGATTACCGCCTGGGTGCGGTCAATCTTTCCGCCCAGATGGTCGACAGCCTGCGTCGGATGTTGGCCGGAGAGACGGTCACTCAGGAAAACTCGGGCATGACCGGGCGGGAATGGCGTGAGTTCGAGGCGATCATCAAGGAAAGCTGAGTGCGCTTGCCGTTTGTCTATACGGGGCGTCATGAAATGGTTGCGATCGTTTCATGACACTTTCAGTTTTGATCAAAACCGGTTGTCTGACCCTGTTCATGCCTTGCGTGGCACAGGCCGAGTCCACCCATCGTCGATGGTGATTTGCGAACCCACGGCTACATGCACCAAAAACTTGCGCTCCAGTTCACCTCTGACCGGGCAAGAGCCGGGATTTGCGATCCTGAACAACTGATGGAAGTGTGGACTAGATAATCCGGCAACTGGACGATGGTGGTCACCTATGCGACCAGTACGTCCTGTATCGTGCCATGTGGCAAAATTGAACCACGCGCCCCGAAAGCAGCAGGGTGCGAGAATAGGCACATCACTTTCGATGGCCAACGGCCTGAAATTGGCCGTTGTCCTGATTTTCGTACCCGCAGTAACGGGATTTTACAGTGGCTTCAAATCTGAAGCCATTTGCCGGCCGTCACGTCCGTCTTCCAGTTCGTAAGCGACCTTTTGATTGTCTGCGAGTCCGGTAAGACCGGATCTTTCAACGGCCGAGATGTGAACAAATACGTCCTTGCCGCCCTCGTCAGGGGCAATAAACCCATAGCCTTTGGTGGTGTTGAACCATTTCACGGTGCCAGTTGGCATTTCCCGTGTCTCCTTCTACTTGCACGTTGTCCCACAAAATTGGTGGGGGTAGGAATTGACGTCACCACAACACATCACCGTCTCGCGCTCACGACACGGCCCGAATTACGTGTTTCGTCTTTTTCAACATTGCACGGTGAAGTAAAAAATCAAGAAATACCGGAATACACTGGCGAATTTGCCGACGACCAAAATCAATACAGGAGCAGCCCGAAAATGCGCGTTTATGGACTGAAAACATGTGATACTTGTCGTAAGGCATTGAAATCGCTTCCAGATGCAGAATTCATCGACGTCCGAGCGCAGGGCGTGCCAGCGGCGGTGCTGGCTCAGGCCCTGAATCACTTCGGCGAGGCTTTGCTCAATATTCGATCAACAACATGGCGGGGGTTAGATGCAGAGCAGCGCAAAAAAGAGCCGCTGGAGCTGTTGCAGGAACACCCCACCCTGATGAAGCGACCGCTTGTTGAGAAAGACGGTGCACTTTATCTGGGCTGGACGGCTGAAACGCAGGCAGCCCTTGGCGTTGGCTGAGTGGGTACTTATGTGGTTGGTCGCAAGCTAGAGGGTTCTAAATGCGTAACGCAGCGATGATTTTAGGGGTAGTTGCCGGTCTGATCGGCATGTTGGTCGGGTTTGTTGGCTATGGATATGTCGAGTTGATCGACAGGTTTGGCGAAATCGACGGGATTGCCGAGCAGGTGGACAATGCGCAGTTGATCCGAACCGCGGCGATCCTTGCGCCTTTATTGGCTATTGCGGGCGGGGCGATGGCACATGCCCGCGCTCTGATTGGTGGCGTGTTGCTGCTGATTTCTGCGGCTGGGATGTATTATGCGTTCGGGTTCAATGTGTTCACCATGTTCCCGGTCGCCTTTGCCGCCGTGGCGGGTCTCCTTGGGCTGGCCGCGGGTAAACCGGACGAGCCCAAGGCACATTTCTGAGTTACTTCAGGCGCAGGATGCGATCGATCGAGATCGGGCCTGCGCCGTTTATCGCGATGACCAGAAACAGGAAAGTCCACATCACGCGCTGATCCATCAAAGTAAGTGCGTTGTCGAACAGGCCTCCCAATTTGACGCCATGACCGGTCACGTCGACAATGGTCTGGACCCAAACAAACCCAATCATCCCAAGGGCTGCCACCCGGGTCAGCAGGCCGACCAGCAACAAGGCTGGCAGGACAAATTCGGCGACTGTTCCCAGAAAGATTACGACGCGTTGGAAAAAAGTCATCTGGGTTACGTCATAAAGTACGGCCTCTGCCGCTTTGGGGAAAATCTGCCCAAACGCCCCCGCTGACGGAGAGAAAATCGACCCGTCGATTTTCAGGGTGGCTGAGTTCCAGTAGTAGACAAGCAACACGGCAACAAAGACAAGACGCGCCAGGGTTGGTGTCAGCCAGTTGGCCGAGCTGTCGATCCGTCCCAGGACGTTGTTATGAAGAGAGATCAGGGCAGTCATGTTGCCAGCCTTTCAATAGTCACAGAAGTGATAGCGCCGCCCTGTAACAGCAGCGCCAGAGTGGCCCCAAGATCAAAATCCGGGGTGGTTTCGGTAGTGTTTTCAAATGCCTGTCCGATTGTGTTTCCGGCCTGCATCGCGGCGATCCAACCCGCCCCGCCTTGCGGCAGGGCCTGAGGAACAGGATCATATTCGCGGCGCGTGATCAGGGTATCTTCAGCACCAGCTTGGGGTTTCGGTGCGCCGTCTTCGGTATTGAACCGCCATATCGAAAAGATGGGCCAGTCCGAGCGCAAGATCTGCATCGAAGGTGCGAATTCCAATCGGGCCCGGAACAGATCTTCGGGTGGCACGGCTAACGCGTCGTCCGACGCTGGCACGCTGTCCGCCGCGTGGTAAGATCGGCGAAGGGCCAGCTCCAGTCGCGCCACATCGGGAAGGTACCCGATATGCGACAGCTGATCCATCCCGGCCAGGAAATCCGGAAACGCTTCGCCATAGAACATCATCAACGGCGAGGTTGGTGGGTGGCTGCGCAGAAAAAGCCCGGCCAACCCGTCCATGTTTTGCAAACCCAGCAACTTGGCGATAACCGGGAAGGCCTGATGCATGGCTTCGGTCAGCGAAATGGCAACATTGTTGCGATAGACACTGAAACGCCGTCCCGCCGGCTGATCCGACGCGTCCACAAGGCCCTCAGGCACCGACATGGCTGGATCCAGCAAAGCCAGGTGAAACTCTTCTTGCGACACGCTCATGCTGGAATGCGGTCCAGTGCCGCTTGGGCGCGATCGGCTTCGGCACGCAAGACAGGCCAATCAGGGACGTCGGTATCCCATTCCACAAGAACAGGTTTTGGTCCCGATTGTTCAAGCACATAGTTCAGAAGAGCCCAAACCGGATCAACCACTTCTCGCCCGTGGCTATCGATCAGCAAGGGATGCCCGTGGTCGTCTTCATCCTCATCATGCCCGCCAAGGTGGATCTCACCAACCTTGTCCAGCGGATAGGCGTCGATATAGCTCTGCGGTGAGAAGTCGAGATTTGTCGCCGATACGAAAACGTTGTTCACATCCAGCAAGAGCCCGCATCCGGTGCGGCCCGAAATTTCGCGCAGGAAGTTGGGTTCGGACCACGTGCTTTCATCAAACGCCAGATAGCTTGACGGGTTTTCAAGCAGCATCTGTCGCCCAACGACATTCTGAACTTGGTCGATATGATCGCAAATCCGTGCAAGGGTTGCGTCGGTATAGGGCAGGGGCAACAGATCATTCAGGAAGTGGCTGTCATGTGTCGACCAGGCCAGATGTTCGGAAAAGCTGGCGGGGTTGAGCCAGCCGACAAGGTGTTTCAAGCGGGCCAGGTGGTCGGTATCCAGCGGGCCTTCACCGCCGATGGACAGGCCAACGCCGTGGACGGAAATCGGGAAGTGTTCCGACAAGTGCCGCAGCTGTGCCAGCGGGCGGCCACCATCGCCCATGTAATTCTCGGCGTGGATTTCCAGCCATGTGACCGGTTGCGGGTGATCCAGAATCTGCTGGAAATGCTGAGGCTTATAGCCGACGCCTGGTGCCGTAGGCAGCCTGTTCGATCGGATTGTGCTGTCCAACATCTGGTAACCTCGCGGTCTTGAAAAAAGAGGCGGGCGATTCTTGCCCGCCCCTCAGATTTGGCAAAAACTCAGGCTTATGCCGGCAGGTCGCGCTCCAGCGGCTCGAGCGATCCCTTGCGGGCAGCGCCGTCAGCTGACTGAGGCAGGTCGATATCGGCGCAGGTGCCGGCATCTACCAGCGTCCAGGCATTGCCCTGATAATCAACAGTCGAGGTGCCCGCGCACGTGGTGCCAGGACCGGCGGCACAATCGTTCTGACCGGCCAGAGAAACGCCATAGCACTTTTCTTTGGCTTGTGCGGATGCGGTTGTGGCCATGCCTGAAACGGCTGCGGCTACGGCGCTTGCGATGACAAGGGATTTAGCGGTGTTCGACATCTCGGTTATCCTTTTGATGACTGCGTATGTCTGTGTTCGACAATGACAAAGGTAATGGGTTGCAGGTCACAGTTGAATTCACGAGCCTGTGTCTCACGAGCCCGTCAATGACTGTCATGACATCTTGCAAACTAATAGTTTGTTTTAGAAGAGATAAAACGCAAATGTTTCAATCCGACCCCTCAGAGGGGGCCGGATTTTGTGCAATTTGCCGCTGATTGTTACAGCAGGTCGGGCGGCGTAGCGGCCCGCGACAGTTCATTTGTTACAGCCTCAAGCGGCTGCACTTGTGTCTGTTTCTCACCAAGACGACGGACACTGACCGTGCGGTCCTCAACTTCACGGTGACCGACGGCCAGAATGACCGGAACTTTGCCGACCGAGTGTTCACGAACCTTATAGTTGATCTTTTCGTTGCGGATGTCCGCCTCGGCTCGGATACCTGCGCCCTTGAGTATCTCAACCACTTCCTGCACGTAACCGTCAGCCTCGGAGGTGATCGAAGCGACCACGACCTGACGCGGGGCCAGCCAGAAGGGCAATTTGCCCGCGTGTTCTTCGATCAGGATGCCGATGAACCGTTCGAACGAACCCAGCGTTGCACGATGCAGCATGAAGGGGCGGTGCTTCGATCCGTCCGCGCCAATGAAATTGGCGTCCAGCCGCTCGGGCAGGTTGGGGTCCACCTGAAGGGTGCCGCATTGCCAGGTACGGCCGATCGCGTCGGTCAGGGTGAATTCAAGCTTGGGTCCGTAGAAGGCGCCTTCGCCTTCGAGAAGCTCATAGTCGTATCCTGCGGCCTTGCAGGCGTCACCTAGGGCTTTTTCGACCAGATCCCAGCTTTCATCCGACCCGATGCGTTTTTCCGGGCGCGTCGAGAGCTTGATGGTCCAATCATGGAAACCGAGATCGGCATAGACCTTCGACAGAAACGCGATGAATTTTGCAGTTTCAGATTCGATCTGATCTTCGGCGCAGAAAATATGCCCATCGTCCTGGGTAAAGCCGCGCACCCGCATGATACCATGCAGCGCGCCAGAGGGTTCGTACCGCGCGCAAGACCCGAACTCGGCCATGCGCAGAGGCAGATCGCGATAGGATTTCAGACCCTGATTGAACACCTGCACGTGGCAGGGACAATTCATCGGCTTAAGGGCGTTCACGGCCTTTTCACGGGCATGTTCCTCGTCGACTTCGACGATGAACATGTTTTCCTGATACTTGTCCCAGTGGCCCGAGGCTTCCCACAATTTGCGGTCAACAACCTGCGGTGTGTTGACTTCGACATAGCCGTCACGCTCCTGCATGCGGCGCATATAGTCCTGCAGGGTGGTATAGATCTTCCAGCCATTCGGATGCCAGAAGATCTGGCCGGGAGCTTCTTCCTGCATGTGGAACAGGTTCATTTCGCGGCCCAGCTTGCGGTGGTCACGCTTGGCAGCCTCTTCCAGCATGTGCAGGTGCGCTTTTAGCTTTTCCTTGCCGGTAAAAGCCACGCCATAGATGCGTTGCAGCATCGCACGGTCGCTGTCACCACGCCAATAGGCGCCAGCAATGCTCATTAGCTTGAACGCATCGCCCGGAACCTGGCCGGTATGCTGCAGATGCGGACCGCGGCACAGGTCCTGCCAGTCGCCGTGCCAATACATGCGCAGCGGCTCGTCACCTGGGATGGCGTCGATCAGTTCGACCTTATAGGGCTCGTTGTTTTCGGTGTAGAAATCAATCGCGCGCTGACGGTCCCAGACCTCGGTGGTCACGGTGTCGCGTTTGTTGATGATTTCCTTCATCTTTTTCTCAATCGCGCCGAGGTCTTCGGGCGTAAATGGCTCGGCCCGGTCGAAATCGTAGTACCAGCCGTTTTCGATGACGGGGCCGATGGTGACTTTGGTATCGGGCCAGATCTCCTGCACGGCGCGGGCCATGATATGAGCCAGGTCGTGGCGGATCAGTTCGTTTGCCTGATCTTCATCTTTCATGGTGTGCAGGGCGATTTCGGCATCAGATTCAATGGGCCATTGCAGATCCCAATGCTGGCCATTCACCGTGGCTGAGATGGCCTTTTTGGCCAGTGAGGTCGAGATGTCGGCGGCCACCTGCGCAGGGGTTACACCCACGTCATAGGATCGTGCATTGCCGTCAGGAAAAGTGAGAGAGATTGACTGTGCGTCCAAGGCCATGGCTGGCTCTCCTCGTCGGTTTGGCGCCCACTGAACGCCCGGTTGCGGGTTATGTTGTGTTCGCTTCATTTGTCAGGTGGGGGTGAACCTGTCAAGGGCCGGCGCGAGGGGCCGGCCCCTCGCGCTCCCCGAGGTATTTTTGGCCAGATGAAGGGGGATCTGGGAATTGCACTTGGGGGTGGGGCGTGCATGATATCGGAAAAAGAAAAGAGGGTGTCATGGCAGCGACGAATTTTCTGGAAACGGCGCAGGGACGGCGGCTGGCCTATCACAAAAGCGAGGGCACCGGGCCGACCATCGTGTTTCTGGGCGGGCTCAAATCCGATATGGAAGGCACCAAGGCGGTGCATTTGGAGGCCTGGGCGAAGGGGCGTGGCCATTCATTTCTGCGGTTCGACTATTCAGGTCACGGTGAAAGCGGGGGCAAGTTCGAAGAAGGATGCATTGGTGACTGGCATGAGGATACGCTGGCCGCGATCACGGAATTGACGGATGGGCCGCTGATTGTTGTCGGCTCGTCCATGGGGGGGTGGCAGGCGCTGCTGTTGGCCAAAGCGCTGCCAGATCGGATTCAGGGAATGGTGACCATCGCTGCTGCGCCGGATTTTACCGAGGACGGGTATTGGGCTTCATTCTCGAAAAACCAGAAACAGGCACTGGAAACTGTTGGCCATGTCGAGCTGCCTTCGGACTATATGGAGCCTTACATCGTGACCAAACGGATGATCGAAGATGGTCGCCAACATTTGGTCCTGCGCAAGCCTCTGCATATGCCTTTTCCCGTGCGGTTTTTGCAAGGTACCGAAGACACAGCGGTTTCAATCGGAACAGCAGTGCGCCTGATTGAACATGCGTTCGGGCCCGATATGCGCCTGTCATTGATCAAGCACGCCGATCATCGCTTTTCGGATGGCCCATGCCTTGGGTTGATTGAACAAGCTGTTCTCGATGTGATGGCAGCCCAATAATGCGGATATTGGGTCGCGTTTTTCTGACATTGATCGTTGCGTTTGGCCTGATCTATTGGCTTGGCCCGCGTGAGAAGGTTGATCTGGCCCCAACATTTGACGCGCGCAAATTCGGCGAAGGGGTGCAGGTCTATTTCGAAAGTGTAGAATCTGCATTCGCCGACATCATTCCGGGGGTCGAAAAGCGAGTTATTTGGCAAGAGGGCTATAAAGAGCAGCGAACACCTGTTTCGATTCTGTATCTGCACGGGTTTTCTGCATCATCCGAAGAGATCCGACCGGTTCCCGATCTGCTCGCCGAAACGTTGGGCGCCAATCTGGTCTACACGCGGTTGCAGGGTCATGGTCGCGGGGGGGAAGCAATGGGTGAGGCGACGGCCTCGGGTTGGATGCAGGATCTTGCCGAAGGGCTGGCTGCCGCACGGGCGGTTGGGGATCAGGTCGTGGTGATTTCGACATCAACCGGCGGCACGTTGGCAGCTGCGGCCGCACTGAATGAAGAGCTGAGCCAAAACGTTGCGGGGATCGTATTTGTTTCTCCGAATTTCGGCGTTAAAGCGGCCGGCGCATGGATACCCGGATTGCCTTGGGCGCGCATCTGGTTGCCCCTGATGATGGGTGAAACCCGGGGCGTCGCAGGGGTGAACCCGGAAATGAACAAATTCTGGTCGGCGGTCTACCCTTGGCAGGCTGTGGTGCCGATGACAGTGCTGGTGGATGTGGTCTATGCGCTGGATTTTTCAGACGCAAAGGTTCCCGCGTTGTTCTGGTTCTCGAATGAAGATCAGGTCGTGCGTGCCGACCTGACCCACGAGATTGCCAAGGCATGGGGCGCCCCTGCGTCGGTTGAGCTGGTAACAATGGGGCCCGGGGACGATCCTAATTCCCATGTGATCGCCGGGCGGTTGATGTCTCCGGGGCAGACCAACGATGTTGTGGCTGGTATCCTGAGATGGCTGAATACCTTGGGGATCGAGTGAGGAAGAAACAATGCGCAGACCAGGCAGTATGTGGAGCCTTGAAACCCTCGGTCGTGTGCGTCTGTCCCGTCATTTTTTCATGCGCGATTTTCTGTATTCGGAAATAGGCAATTTTCACGAAAAGCAGAATTTTCCTGACGATCCCGACCTTGCCATCGAAACCGGAAAGGCGCTTTGCGAAACCCTGCTGGACCCGCTTGAGGAGACCTTTGGCCGGATTGCCGTACGATCCGGCTATCGCTCGGCATCATTGAACCGTTTCGGTAATGAAAACCGGCTGAATTGCGCGCGAAATGATAACCCGCTGGAATGTCACATCTGGGATCGCGCGGTGGGTGATGATCGGATTGCTGGTGCATCGATCGTGATCCCATGGTTTGCCGATCAATATGAGGCGGGGCGGGATTGGCGGGATTTGGCGTGGTGGATGCACGACCATCTGGAATATTCCGAAATCTGGTTCTTTCCAAAACTCTGTGCTTTCAATCTGGTCTGGAGGCCTGTGCCTCATAAGCGCATCGACAGCTATATCGCGCCGCGGGGCTGCCTTCTGCGCCCAGGAGGCACGCCTGGCGAGGGTGAACTTGAGCGGCAAAGACTATATGCGGACTTCCCCGCTTTTCGCGGTATCCGCTACCCCTGAACTTTAACTTGCCGAACCATACAAAACCTCTCATCCTGAAACTAATGACGACGATTTGAGTGACTTTTCCAAAGGAGGCGTTGTTTGATCGAGCCGTTGGTTCTTTTGCCCGGTTTGATGTGTGATGCGCGGGTATTTGAGCATCAGATGCGCGCCCTGTCACGTGATCGCGCCGTGACGGTCGCTTCGGTTTCGACCGCTGAACGGATTGAAGAGATTGCGCGGGGCCTATTGGTTCAGTTGCCACAACGCTTTGCGTTGGCGGGCCTAAGCCTGGGCGCAGTAGTCGCTTTGGAAATTGTCCGATATGCACCCGAGAGGGTGTCGCGCTTGTGTCTGATGGCTTCGGATGCGCATTCGGAATCGCCCCAGACCGCAGCCGCGCGGGAGGAGCTGTTGGTCGCCGCCAAGATGGGTCGGTTAGAGGAAGTGATGCGTCGGCTGATTGGATCGGATTCGCTGGCCCCGGGGCCTCGGCGTATTCCCATTCTTGCTGATGTCATCTCGATGGCGTTGGATTTGGGCCCGCAGGTGTTCGAGCGTCAGATTCGTGCGCTGCAGCGTCGCCCGGATCAGCAGGGCAACCTGCGCCGGATCACGGCCCCGACTTTGGTGCTATGTGGGGCGCATGACACGGTTGTTCCGGTGCGAAGGCATGCGTTCATGGCGGACCTGATCCCAAATGCAGAACTGCACGTCATCAAGGATGCAGGACATTTGCCTACGTTGGAATCGCCTGAAAATGTCACCGAGGCGCTGAAGACCTGGCTCAGCGTGAAGCCTGCGCTGGATTACGCGTAGAGCGCTTTACGCTGTTCTTTGCTGAGAATGACCGGGGTTGAGATCGTCTGGCCCGTATTCTGATCAAAGAACGGGGTGTCCCTCCAGCTGCCAGAAAGCCGGGATTTTAGTACCCGCGTAACAATCCCGGCGACAGCGTAACCCAGTCGCTTGTGTTTGTGTTTTCCATCGGCCTGCGGAATGAACCCTTGGGTCGTAACCGGCCCTAAACAGTCCGGATCGGAAACTCGTTTCACATCAAAGCCCGCAAACGGAAATTTTGGAGTATTTGATGTCGTCGCCAGCGGTGCATTGCAGCAGCTGGCATACCAGCGCAGCATCCCCTTGGGGCCAAGGCGCATCGCGGCCAGGTGTTCGATGCCGCCGTCGATCCTGATTTCTTCAGGGGCCATTTGGAAAATGTCCACCGGTTCCGGCGCAGGGTCCGGTTGCCCGAAATATATCTGCGCGGCCCGGCAATCACGGCAAAAGCAGACTACATGCGTGCCGTACTGAACGCCTCTGGCTGTAATGCTGCCAAAGAGTTTTCCACAGTTGCAGGCGAAAGCCGTCTGTTTGGCGACTTTTTTTCCCATCGGCGTTAGGCTACTTTGTTGCGGTTGGCCGCTTTGCGCGAGGGTTTGCGGGCGTTGGCGTTCATAAATTCGATCACCAATGGGCGGATATTGTCGCGCCAGCTGCGGCCGGCGAAGATGCCATAGTGACCTGCGCCAGATTCGACATGGCTGGCTTTTTTCGAATCCGGCAGCCCTGTACACAGCTCGAGCGCAGCAATGCACTGGCCAGGGGCCGAGATGTCGTCATTCGCACCTTCGACTGTTTTGACAGCAACGTTTGTAATTTTGCCGATATCTACCTTGTGCCCTGCAACAACAAACTCGTTGCGCGCGATTTCGCGGTTTTTGAAGACGCGTTCGACGGTTGAAAGGTAGAACTCGGCGGTCATGTCCATGACGGCGAGGTATTCATCGTAGAATCTGTTATGGGCATCGTGATCCGAAGCCTCGTCCCGCATAACCCTCTGGATCTGCTCGGAAAACGCCTGCGAATGCCGGTCCGAATTCATCGACATGAACGAGGCCAACTGCAGCAGGCCGGGATACACCATGCGCCCGACGCCCTTATACTTGAAGCCGACGCGCTGAATCATGGTTTCTTCCAGCTGTCCCATTGTCACGCGACGTCCAAAATCGGTCACGTCGGTAGGTGTGGCATCCGGGTCAACAGGTCCGCCGATCAATGTCAGCGTGCTGGGTTGGGCTTTGGGTTCGACCTCGGCCAGATAGGCTGTGGCGGCCAGAGTCAGCGGCGCCGGTTGGCAGACGGCTACAACATGGGTGTCCGGTCCCAATTCTTTCATGAAATCGACAAGGTAAAGTGTATAATCCTCTACATCAAACTTACCTTCGGACACGGGGATATCGCGCGCATTATGCCAGTCAGTGATATAAACTTCGCAATTCACCAAGAGGCTTTTTACGGTGGACCGAAGCAAAGTGGCGTAATGTCCAGACATCGGGGCGACCAACAGCACCTTGCGGGGCTGTTCGGCGCGGCCATTGACACGAATATGTATCAAGTCACCAAAAGGGCGTTCGATCACCGGGACAATATCGACCAGATGATCCTTGCCGTCTTCGCAAGTGAATGTACGGATTCCCCAGTCGGGTTTTACAACCATGCGCTGGAACGTCCGCTCAGTCACCTCGCCCCAGGCGGCCATCATGCTGAACGCAGGGTTGGGCACCATCGAAAACAGCGGATAAGAAGCCATGGCACTTGCCGTAGCACCCATCCACTGATTGGTGTTGCGCATCGTTTCCATCAGATCGTAGGTCATCATGTAGCGCATGAAATGGGCCTCCTGAGTGTCAGCCTGATAATTCGGACCATTCGTCGCTTTGCCCCCCGACGCCCACGACGTTATTCTGCATAGCAGCGAGGTTAGGGTGGAATTGTTAAAATGACAACAAGTGAAGATAACGCGCCAGAGCTGTCCGAGGAACACCTTGAACGGATTAGAGAAAATATGACGAAAGTCGAAGAATTGTCGAAAAGGCTGATCGATGTGATGGCTGGCAAAGAGGCGCACACTCCCGCGTTGGACGGTCCGAATCAAGATCTTTTCGCAAGAGCAGCAACTTCGTATTTCGCCGAAGCGTGGCAGAATCCCGCCAAGCTTCTGGAACATCAGGTCGCTTTCTGGGGACAATCCGTTATGAACTTTGCTGAGGCTCAGCAGACGCTGGCCGCCGGCGGGGTCGAGGACAGCGAACCCGGACCCAAGGATAAACGGTTCTCAAACCCTCTTTGGGACACCAATCCCTATTTCCGGTTTATTCGCCAGCAGTATCAGACAAACGCCGATGCAATCGCGCAGGCGGTTGCTTCGGTCGACGATCTGGACGGCAAGGACAAGCAGAGGCTGCATTTCTTTTCGCAACAGATCATTGACTTGATGTCTCCGACGAATTTTCTGGCCTCCAATCCCGACGCGCTGGAAAAGGCGGTCGAGACGGAAGGGCAATCGCTGATCAAAGGGCTAGAGAATCTAGTTGCGGACCTAGAAGCCAATAATGGTGAAATGGTTGTCAGACTGGCGGATGAATCCGCGTTCAAGCTTGGCGAGAATATCGCGACAACTCCGGGCGACGTGGTCTATCGCAACAGGCTTATGGAGTTGATCCAGTACAAACCCACGACCGAGACCGTACACGAGACCCCGATCGTTCTGTTTCCGCCCTGGATCAACAAATACTATATTCTGGACCTTAAGGCGCAGAACAGCCTCATCAAATGGGTGACCGAGCAAGGCTATACCCTGTTTGTTGTAAGTTGGGTTAATGCGGATGCTTCTCATGCCGAGGTCGGTATGGGCGACTATGTCGAAGAGGGATTTCTGACCGCCATCGAGACCGTCAAGTCGATCTGTAAGGTCAAGCAGGTCAATGCGGTGGGATATTGCATTGCCGGCACCACGTTGAGCTTGACGCTGTCCCTGATGAAGCAGCGTGGCGACAAATCCATCAAATCGGCGACCTTCTTCACAACCTTGACCGATTTCGGTGAACAGGGGGAATTCACGCCGTTCCTACAGAACGACTTTGTCGACGGCATTCAAGAACAAGTGACGAAAGACGGTATCCTAAAAGCATGGGTCATAGGTCGTACCATGTCGTTCCTGCGATCGAATGACCTGATCTACGGCCCCGCCATTCGAAGCTATATGATGGGCGAGACCCCTCCGGCGTTTGATTTGCTCTACTGGAACGGGGATGGCGCAAATCTTCCGGGCAAAATGGCAATCGAGTATCTGCGGGGGCTTTGTCAGAAAAATCAATTTGTGACCGACGGTTTCGATTTGCTTGGGCACAAACTACATATCCGCGACGTTGATGTTCCTTTGATGGCCATCAGCTGTGAAACCGACCATATCGCCGCCTGGAAAGATTGTTATCGGGGTGTGCAGCAGATGGGGTCACGTTCGAAGACGTTTGTCGTTTCGGAATCCGGTCACATAGCAGGCATCGTGAACCCGCCGAGCAAGAAGAAATACGGCCACTACACCAACCCTGATCTGAATGCGGATGCCGATACATGGATGAAAGAGGCCGATTTTCATAAAGGGTCCTGGTGGCCGCAGTGGGAAGCCTGGCTGAAGAAGAGATCTGGCAAGCAAATCCCCGCGCGCCAAGTGGGCGATTCGGGATACGTTTCCCTGGCCGAGGCACCAGGAACCTATGTTTTGGTGAAGGCAACAGATTGATTTTTAACAGTTTAGAAAAATATTGCTGCAGTGCAGCAAGAAAAAACTTGCAATGCTGCGATGCAGCAACGATATTGTCCTCAAGCTGATGAAGCCCGGGGTTGGCCCGGATCGGCAAGCAAAGGATTTGGACAATGGCAAAGACTCAAGACTTTACCGCGACCCTGAAAGACATGATGGGTGCATTCCCTGTTGACACCACCGCTCTGGAAGGTGCGTTCAACACCACCGCGACCCTGAACGAAAAGCTGTCGGGCGTTGCTCTGGAAGCGGCTGAGAAATCGGCTGAGATTTCGAACAAATGGACCAAGGAAACCCTGGCCAAACTGTCCGATATGTCGAAAGCGAAATCTGACCCTGCAGATTACGCAAAAGCTGCAACCGACTACGCAAGCGCGTCGGCTGAAGTTGCTGCTGAAAACCTGGCTGCTTTCGCTGAAATTGCGAAAAAAGTTCAGTCGGAAACCGTTGAGCTGCTGATGGCTGCTGGCAAAAACGCTGCAGAAGACGCAACTGCCGTTGTCAAAAAAGCAACCAACGACGTGTCCACTGCTGCGAAAAAAGCAGCTGGCGCCAAGTAAGGTAAGATAGCGAGGCGCACCCACTCCTCCCATTTGGTGCAATCGCGTTGGGCGGGTCGAAAGACCTGCCCTTTCTTTTTGTTCTGCACTCGCATAATCTCTGCTGCAATGCATCATTCCTTGGGGAGGGTAGACGGTGTCAGAACAAGAAAAACCGTTGCTAATCAAACGATATGCCAGCCGTCGGCTGTATAACACTGAAACCAGTGACTATGTCACGCTCGAAGATATTGCGGCATTCATACGTGACGGTCGCGAAGTTCAGATCATAGACCTGAAGACTGGGGATGATCTGACACGGCAATATCTGCTGCAAATCATTGCCGAGCATGAAAGCCGCGGTGAGAATGTCCTGCCGGTGAACGTGCTGAACGATCTTGTGCGCAGCTATATGTTGCCGGGCGGAGGAGTGATGCCGCAATTCCTGCAAAGCTCGTTCGAAATGCTGCGCGAAAGCCAAAGCAAAATGATGGAAAACATGTCTGCGATGAATCCGATGACCCAGATTCCGGGTTTCGAAGCACTGCAAGCGCAGCAAAAGGCATTTCTGAAGGCGATGACCAGCGGCATTTCCGGCAGTTGGTCCGGTCCGGAAACGGATAGCGAGGCCAAACCCCAGTCGAGTGAGGATCTGGACGACATCAAGAAGCAGTTGGCGGAGTTGCAGCAAAAGCTGTCTAAACTGAACTGAATTTGTCCACACAATGAAATAGGCCCGCCGCTGGCGGGCCTTTTCGTTTGAATTCAGCTTGTTCAGGTTCCAAATGCGATTTTCGGGGCGGTAATTTCCCCTACTGAAGCCAACAGAATATCAGCGATCACATCCAGTTCCGCGCCTGTCAGGCGTACAGGCAGGCGCACGTCGCAAGCTTTCATCAGCATGTTTCGCGTTTGTGGCAGCTCGGTCTGTTCCGGCAGGAATTGCCAGTTCCAAAAGGCACGGGCGTTGTCTTCACTCAGGCCGAATACCTGAACTTTCACCCCGCGTGCTTCGGATGCTGCGGCAAAGGCGCGGATATCATCATCGCTTAGGTCAACCAGATTGAACTGGATCGAGTCCGGCGCCCTGCGCTCTGGCACCAGCGGGGCAGGCACGTTGATATAGGGCGATGAGTTCAGGCGCTCTGCCACATAGTCGTGGTTTTGCAACCCATCGCGGACACGGCGTGCCAATTCAGGCATCTGGGGACGGATTACTGCAGCGCTCAGGTTGCTCATCCGCAGGTTATACAGCGGCAACTGGTTCTGCCAGCGGCCAAAGGCCTGCTCGAGTTCCGATGAGTTGTCGCCACGCGGGCCTTTGTGTTTCTTCCAGTTATGTTCGTAGGCGCCGGACATGATCACGGCACGCGCGACCAGATCAGCGTCGTCGGTTATCAGAATGCCACCTTCGCCCGCATTGATCATCTTGTAGGACTGAAACGAGAAACAGCCGATCTTGCCAATCGTCCCAATATTGCGGCCATGCCAAGTTGTCCCCAGCGAATGGGCTGCGTCCTCGATCACCGGAATGTCGCGCGCGCTACACAGAGTCATGATCGCGTCCATATCCGAAGTATGTCCGCGCATATGGCTAATGATCACGGCCTGCACGTTATCCAGTTTGGCGGCAAAGTCATCCATGTCGATGCGATAATTGTCACCCACCTCACACAATACGGGGATGCAATCCGCATGTATGACCGATGAGGGCACCGCCGCAAAGGTAAAGCCCGGTATCAGCACCCGCGCGTCCCGCGGCAAACCCAGCGCCTTGAGCGATAGGAACAGCGCCGCCGAGCAGGACGATACAGCCAGCGCGTATTTCGTGCCCAGCAGTGCCGCGAATTCCGACTCGAGCAGCGCAACCGGAGCGTCCTGCGGCGCAGTGTAGCGGAACAGGTCGCCTGACTGCATCAAGGCATCAATGGCGTCGCGGGCGGCCGCGGGGATGGGTTCGGCGTCATGGACGTTAGGAGGCAGCGTCATATTTGGCATTCCTGAATTCTATCTTTGGGAAAGATAAAGCTAATGAAGTGTCAATCCAAGCCCTTAATCTTCAGGGTGGCGAAATTTCACTATTCTGTCGTAGTCAGAGAGACACAGGTTGGCTTACCCCGCGTAGCGGGAAATTCTTTTGAACTTGCAACTTTGGGGGAAGTACGGTGGCAATGGATCTTCTTTGACGTTGTTCTCGTATGATGGGTTGGATCACTGCATTGACTATCATTCGTTTGGCCCTTTGGGGCGCGCTTTCAACTTTCGCTTCGGCGGTTCACGCAGATTATCTTCTGTCGGATGGCACTGAAGTTGCGCCGCTTCAGATGTTTCAGGAATGCGATGTTTGCCCTGAGATGATTGCCTTGCCTATGGGTGAGTTCATGATGGGTGGCCCACCGGGGGAGTCGAAACGAAACTTTCATTGGGATGAAAAAGGGCTCCGCCCCGCGACACCGGAAGAGCCGTATATCGCACATCATGAAGGTCCGGTTCATAAGGTCACGATAGATATGCCCGTCGCCATGGGGCGGAATGAAGTCACTCATGACCAGTGGATGGCTTGTGTGATTGATGGCGGTTGTGGTGGGTATACCCCGCGAGACTGCATTTTGCAGATTGACGGCCCCTGCGTAGAAACCAAGGGAAATCATCCAGTTGTAGACGTGTCCTATCAGGATGCCGTGTCTTACACTGGGTGGCTAAACAACAAAATAGGGGCGGATGTTTATCGTCTACCTACGGAAGCTGAGTGGGAATATGCCGCTCGTGCTGGGACACAAACACCTTTTGCGCAAGGAGAAGAGGTCTCGACGGATCAGGTTAACTTCCACGGCAAACCAACGGAAGAAATGTTGGGAGTGAAGCGACCTGATCTGGCCCGTCGCGGCTATCCTGTGCCCGTTGATGCGTTGGATGCAGCCAATGATTGGGGGCTGCGGCATATGTCGGGGAATGTTGCGGAAATTACGATGTCCTGCTGGACGGAAACGCACAAAGAGTGGAGTAGATCCAGCTTTTACCTGAAAATGGCACTTGCGCCGGGCTGTGAGCGTCGTGTCTCGCGCGGTGGCACATATTGGATCGCGATGGATTTCTCTCGCGTTGCGACCCGAGGCGGTGGCTCAGATGACGTTGGTTCTACGTCTAAGGGGTTCCGTGTTTTGAGGGAGTTGAAATAAACCCTCTGAGTGCCTTGCAATCACAGGCCAAGTCGGTCCCGTAGGGAAAACCATGTCATCGCCAGCACCAGCAAGGGGCTGCGCAGGGAAGGGCCTCCGGGGAAGGGCATGGCGGGTACGCGGGACATGGTGTCGAACCCCTCGGCCTGGCCCTGAATGGCCATCGCCATCAACTGCCCGGCATGGGTGGCCGTGCCGACCCCATGGCCGGAATAGCCCGAGGCCGACAGGATATTGGGCGCAACCCGCGTCAGGTAGGGCATTCGCCGCATGGTGATGCCCAGAGTACCGCCCCAGGCATAGTCGATCTTCACATCGCGCAGATGCGGGAAAATCTCGGTCATTGGTTTGCGCACCTTGGAGGCGATATCTGTCGGGAAACGGTAGCCATAGCTTTCCCCGCCGCCGAATAGCAGGCGGTTGTCGGCGCTGAGGCGAAAATAGTTCACCACAAACTTGGTATCAGCGACGGCGACATCCCGGGTCAGGACGCGGGCGGCATCGGTGCCCAAAGGCTCGGTCGCGGCTATGAAATTGTTGATCGGCATGACGCGCGACGCCACCTTGCCGTTCAGATCGCCGAGATACCCGTTGCAGGCCAATATGACGTGGTTGGCCGTCACCTTTCCCTGTGGGGTTTGCACGATGGCCGGATCGGTCTCGTCGATCCCGGTGACTTCGGTACCCTCAAAGATGCGCACGCCGGCCTTGGCTGCGGCATCAGCCAGCCCCAAGGCAAAGTTCAGCGGGTGCAGATGGGCCGCTCCCATGTCCAGATAACCTCCGCGATAGGTTGGGGATGGGCACAAGCCATGCGCCGCGCCTTCGTCCAGCAGCTCCATATGGTCATAACCATATCGCGCCGACAGATGCGCGGCGTGATCGTGGAGGTCTTGCTGATCCCCGGTGCTGAGGCCCAGAACCGCCACGCCCGGTTTCAGATCACAGTCGATTTTGTGCTTTTCGATCAGCGATTTGACCAGATCCTTGGCATCTTCAGCCAGATCCCACAGCTTGGCGGCATCGTCATCGCCGACCAGGCGTTCAAGGTCTTCCTGATCCATCCGCTGGGCGCTGCCCAGCTGCCCGCCATTGCGGCCTGACGCTCCGAAACCAACGCGATGCGCCTCAAGCAGCACGACGTCGAACCCGGCCTCGGCCAGATGCAGCGCGGCGGACAGGCCAGTATAGCCGCCACCGACCACACAGACATCCGCTTTGGTATCCCCAGCAAGCGCTGGAAAACGGTCGAGCGTGTTGGCCGTCGCGGCATACCAGCTGGCCGGATACTCGGCCTTGCGGTCGTTGGAATAGAGGAGATTCATCGCGGCTTAAACGTTCATGAGCAGGTGCTCACGCTCCCACGGAGAGATGACCTGTAGAAATTCTTCATACTCGGCACGTTTGACAATGCCATAGACGCGGGCAAATTCCGGACCCAGCACTTCGTGCAGGGCGGTGGCCTCGTCGAACAGGTCCAGCGCATTGCCCATGACCTGCGGGATATCACCGTCACCTTCGTAGGCGTCGCCATAAAACTGACGGCGCGGGCGTTCCTGCTGGGTCAGGCCGAGATAGCCGCAGGCAAGCGACAAGGCGATGCCCAGATAAGGGTTGCAATCCATGCCTGCGATACGATTTTCAACGCGCCGCGCCTCGGGGCCGGACAGGGGAACACGGATGCCGGTCGTGCGGTTGTCACGAGCCCATTCCAGATTGATCGGCGCGGCATGGTCTTTCACATAGCGGCGGTACGAGTTCACATAAGGTGCCATGACTGCCAGGCCTGCAGGCAAGTGGTTTTGCAGCCCTGCAATGAAGTTATAGAATGCATCCGTTTCGCCGCCCTGAGGTCCGGAAAAGATATTCTGTCCGGTTTCGATCTCGGTGATCGAGTGGTGGATGTGCATGGCCGATCCGGGCTCATCCGCAATCGGTTTCGCCATGAAGGTCGCAAAGCAGTTGTGTCGCAACGCGGCTTCGCGGATCAGGCGTTTGAAATAGAACACTTCATCTGCCAACTTGACCGGATCACCATGGCGCAGGTTGATTTCAAGCTGTCCGGCGCCGCCTTCCTGGGTGATGCCGTCAATCTCGAATCCCTGATGTTCGGCAAAGTCATAGATGTCGTCGATCACCGGGCCGAATTCATCCACCGCTGTCATCGAATAGGCCTGCCGCGCGGCCGCCGGACGACCCGAACGGCCCATCATCGGTTTGATCCCCTGCGCGGGGTCGACATTGGGGGCGACCAGAAAGAACTCCATCTCTGGCGCGACAATCGGTTTCCAGCCTTTGTCGTGATACATTTTTACGACGCGCTTCAACACGTTGCGTGGGCTGAACGGGATCGGCTCTCCGTCCCGGTCATAGGCGTCGTGGATCACCTGCAGCGTCCAGTCACCCGTCCAAGGAGCAGCGGAAGCAGTCGAAAAGTCAGGCTTAAGGATCATGTCCCGTTCAATGAAGCCGTCCTCTCCGGCGGCTTCGCCCCAGTCCCCGGTGATAGTCTGGTAAAAGATACTATCGGGTAGATGGAAGTAGGACTGGCGTGCAAATTTGGTGGCCGGAACCGCTTTCCCGCGCGCGATGCCGGGCAGGTCAGAGATGATGCACTCGACCTCATCCAATCGGTGACCTTCAAAATAGGTACGGGCTGCCTGTGGCAGTTGTTCTGTCCAATCGGCCATCAGGCCCTCTCTTTCTTCAAAAACTCTGCCATGAACTGTCCGATCTTCGGACTGTCGTCGCGGGTGGGCAGGCGGTCGGCGGCGGCCTGCATCAGATTGTCTGGAACGACACCTTTGCCGCGAGTGTCCATCAGCCCTTCGATGAAGCTGTCGCCATACTCCGGGTGGGCCTGAACGGTCCAGATCGTGTCGCCATAGGCCAGCATGGCATTCTGGCAAAAGGCGTTCGAACCGGTTACTTGTGCACCGGCGGGCAGCTCTACCACCTGGTCCTGATGCCAGGCATTCAAAGTGACGGTCTGTCCGTCCAAATCGTAGTCCGTCCGCCCCACGGCCCAGCCCTGTTTGAACTTTTCAACTTTCCCGCCAAGGGCTTGCGCAATGACTTGATGACCAAAGCATATGCCGATCAGTGGTTTGCCGCTTTGATGGATGTCGCGGATCAGCGCTTCGAGCTTGCGAATCCAGGCATGGTCCTCATAGGCGCCATAGCGCGAGCCGGTGATGATCCATCCATCAGCATCGTCAAAACTTTGCGGAAAGTGATCGTCGACAACCGCATAGGTCACAAACTCAAAGCCGTTGCCATCCAGCAGCGCGCGAAACATGCCGTCATACTCACCGAACTGATCGTGCAATTCGTCAGGGGGGTGGCCGGTTACAAGGATACCGATTTTCATGGGTCACCAAATTTGATCAAATTTATTCTAGCTGAGCAGAACGAAGCGGGCAAGGGGGCTCAAACCGCCTCGAGATAACTTAGCCAATGCTCCTCGGGTGGGCGTTCGTCAAAGCGCAGGATCTCTTGTCGCTTTGTCATGGCAAGATTGCTGATCAGCGGGGCGGGAAAGATGCGCGCAACTTGCGGATCGGTTTCAAGGGCGGTGATGGCTGAAGCCCAGTCGCCAGCGAGTTGCGGCAGGCCGTCGATCTCATATGCGTTGCCCGTGATCGGAGCTGGCGGATCAGTTCCGTCCTCGATGCCGTTCAGCGCCGCACCGAGCACGGCGCTCAGCATGAGGTAGGGATTGATGTCACCACCAGCAACGCGATGTTCGATCCTGCGGGCAGAGGGCGCGCCGCCGGGAACGCGCAGCGCGGCAGTGCGATTTTCATAAGCCCAGCATGCCTCAGTTGGGGCATGGGCGCCGGGGACAAGCCGGGTGTAGGAGTTCCCGTGCGGTGCAAAAATCAGAGTTGAACCAGGCATTGCAGACAGACATCCGGCTATGGCCGAGCGCAAATGATCAGTGCCTTCAGGCCCGCCATTGTCAAAGATATTTTGCCCATCCTGGTCGACGACCGAAAAATGGACATGCATCCCATTGCCCGCATCCTGGGCATAGGGTTTGGCCATGAAAGTTGCGGTAAACCCATGTTTGCGTGCAAGGCCACGAGTCAACACCTTGAAAAGCAACGTATCATCTGCGCAGCGCATGGCGTCCTGATGGTTCAGGTTGATTTCAAACTGGCCAATCCCGCTTTCGGAAATGGCGGTTTGAGCCGGGATGCTCATTGCCTCGCATCCGTCATAGAGGTCTGTGAAAAAGGCGTCGAACGCATCCATTTCCGCCATGGACAGGACTGCCTCGTCGACCAGCCGTCGTCCCGTCAAAGGATTGATCGGAGGCACCGGTCGTGCACCTGATGAGTCCAATAGCGTGAATTCCAGCTCGGTCGCCGCGACAACGGACCAGCCACGCTCGGCATAGCGTTGCAGCACCGAGGTCAGAGCATGGCGAGGGTCGCCGGCAAAGGGCGTGCCCTGATCGTCATACAGGGACATCAATACCAGCGCTGTTTCGGTTTCAAGCCAGGGAACTGGGACGGGGCCACGCTCGGTTGGCAGTAATATGCCGTCCGCGTCGCCTGATTCAAACACAAGCGGGCTATCCTCGATATCCGCGCCCCACAGATCAACATTCAATGCCGAAAAGGGCATCCGCACCACACCTTTACTCAGCTTGTCAGCATAAGAAGGAGGCACGCGTTTGCCGCGCAGCTGACCGTTAAGGTCGCAGGCCGCTACGCGAAAACTGTGTAGGGCGTTCAGGTCCATCGGCGTCTCCATCACTCTGGTACCCCGAGGTTTAATCGACACAAAGCGCCTTGTCACGAAATTTGATCAAATTATCCCCGCGCCGTTTTTTTCGGCGCGGGGTCGGGACCTTATGCAAAGCTTATGCCGTTCTCGGCCATCGGCAGATCGGCAATCAAGGTCCCCGACATTGCCTTGATTGCGTTCGCGAGCGCGGGGGCCGAGGGCGGCGTGCCGGGTTCGCCCACGCCCGTGGGGGCTTCGGCCGAGGGGAGGATGTGGACGTCGATTGTAGCTATATCGCCGATCCGAAGGGGCTCGTAATCCGGGAAGTTGTATTGATCCACGGAACCGCCGGTCAGTGTGATCTGATCGCGCATCACATGCCCGATGCCATAGCCAATCCCACCTTCCATCTGGGCACGCACCACGTCGGGGTTCACCGCGATACCGCAATCGACAGCACAGGTGACCTTTTCGATCTTGATGCCGTCATCCGGATCGCCTGAAATTTCGACCACCTCAGCCACATAAGAACCAAAGGATTTGTGCACCGCAATACCTTGCGCGCGACCGGCAGGGACGTTGCCCCAATCTGCTTTCTCGGCCGCAAGTTTCAGAACTGAGGCCTTGCGCTGTTGGTCTGCATTACCCGCATCCGCCAGATGTGCGAGACGGAACTCAACCGGGTCACGGCCTGCGGCGGTGGCGGCCAAATCCATCATTGTTTCCATCGTATAGGCAGTGTGGGTATGTCCTACCGACCGCCACCATAGGACCGATGTGGCCTTGGGTGTGTCGGTCAGTCCAAGCGCCATCCCCGGAATATCATAGGGGCTGTCTGCGATGCCCTCGATCGAGCTGTGGTCGACGTCGTCATGCACTGCAACCGCTTCGAACGGGGTGCCCTTCATGATCGATTGCCCAGCAACCTGATGCTGCCATCCCACGATATTCCCCTCCGCATTCAACCCGACACGAACTTTGTGGCCGAAGGCCGGGCGGTAATACCCGCTGCGAATGTCGTCTTCCCGCGTCCAGACCAGTTTGACCGGGCGCGAGCGGTCGGTGACAACAAAGGCCAATGCGGCCTCAACCTGATAATCCGCATCCGGTGTTGCGCGACGCCCGAAAGACCCGCCGGCCAGCATCGTTCTGATGTGGATTTTCTCGGGTGGCAGCTGAAAGATTTGCTGATACGCCATGTGCGGGCCGGTTGGCATCTGAGCGCCATCATGCAGAACGATGTCACCCTCTGCTGTCTGTTCGATTGTGCAGTTCAGTGGCTCCATCGGAGCATGGGCGAGGAGCGGGTAGTAAAAAGTTTTTTCTACGACCGTATCCGCCGCGTCGATCGCCGCCGAAACCGTGGCCATATCTGCCTTGTTCACGTTATAGGCGGGCGCGGCATTCAGCGCGTCCATGATCTCGGCCTTGATCTGATCCGAGTGGCGGGTTTCAGCGCCGGACATGTCCCATTCGACCTCAAGCGCGTCACGCGCCTGAATCGCGGCCCAGGTATCTTCGGCATAGACCGCAACGCCCGCCTGATTGGGCAATGCAGCGGCGCTGATATAGCCTTTGATCTCTTTCGAGGCGCTGTCGTCAAAGCTGATGACAACACCACCGCGCGACTCCGGACGTTTGATCATTGCAACCATCTGGTTGGGCAGGTGGACATCCATGGCGTACATCGCTTGTCCGTTGCCCTTGATGGTCGAATCCGTGCGACGCACGGCCTCGTTTCCGATCAGGCGGAATTCCGAGGGGTCTTTCAGGCGCGGCTCGGTCGGCGCCTCAATCTGCGAAGCGGCCGCCACAAAATCGGCAATCGGGGCGGATTGATCACCTGCTTTGACGATACCCTCCTCAATGGTGATGCCTGATGCATCCACACCCCAGCTTTGGGCGGCGGCATTGATCAGCATCTCGCGGGCGGCAGCGCCAGCCTGACGGTATTGCAGCCAGGAATTCGCCATCGCGGTCGAGCCGCCGGTGCCCTGGAAGGGGCCGAACAGCAGGTTGTTATAGACTTGGGGGTTCGACGGCGCGAATTCGTAGTCTATCTGGTCCATTGTGACGCCGATTTCCTCGGCGATAAGCGTCGGCAGGCCGGTCGCCGGCCCCTGACCCTTTTCGAAGTGTTTGACGATGGCAGTCACAGTGCCGTCCGCGTCAATCTTCACAAATGGGTTGAGCTGCGTCATCTCGGACGAGGCCGCAGCCAGAACGCCATCGGGGCGGGCGCCAATCAGCAAGACGGCACCGGTAGCAGCAGCGCCTTTCAGAAAACTACGGCGAGAGGTGTTGATGGTCATGGATCAGGCCTCCAGAATTTCGGATGCGCGCTGGATACCGGCGCGGATGCGTTGATAGGTGGCACAGCGACAGGCGTTGCCGGACATGTAATCGTCGATTTCTTCAACGCTGGGCTTTGGATTCTCGGACAGCAATCCGACCGCCGACATCACCTGACCCGACTGGCAATAGCCGCATTGAACCACGTCCAGCTCGACCCAAGCCTGCTGGACAGCAGCGCCGATATCATTTTCGCCCACCGCTTCGATCGTGGTGATTTCGGCACCTTCGACATCCTCGATATATGTCTGGCACGAGCGCACCGGCTCTCCGTCCAGATGCACGGTACAGGCCCCGCACGAGGCGACACCGCAGCCGAATTTGGTTCCTGTCATCTTCAGTTCGTCCCGGATTACCCACAGCAGGGGCGTGCCGGGCTCGGCCTCAACCGTGTGGGTCTGGCCGTTCAGTTTCAATGTCAAAGCCATTGGGGGGATCTCCTGTTGGGCTGGCTACCTGAATCGGTAAACTCGCGGGTTTACCTTAGGCAGGGGGCAGGGCGTTGTAAACCCGAGAGTTTACCTAGCGTTTGACCGGCTCATATCAAAGGGTCTATAGCTTTGGAGCATGAATGACCTCAGCGCACCGAAAGCATCAAAGCATGCCCAGATCATCGAGGCTGCCGTAGCTGAATTCCAGGAAAAGGGGTTCTCGGCGGCCAGTATGGATCGGATCTCGGCACGGGCCGAGGTCTCCAAGCGCACACTGTACAAGTATTTCGAAAGTAAGGAAAACCTGTTCCGCTCGATCGTGGTTGAGCTGTCGAACCGCTTCTCTGAGGTGTTGGATATCAGATACGAAAAGGGCCGGGATATCCAAGAGCAACTGACCGATCTGGCCTGGGCCGAGGGGCGCATTCTGATGTCACCCGAGGTGATGGCGATGTCGCGTATGGTGATCAGCGAAACCTTGCGCAAACCCGACCTTGCGGTCGCCGCGCAGGGTAAGCTGGACAAAACCGCTATTTTCTCAGTCATGCTGAAAGAAGCAGCGGAAGATGGTCAGCTGCGCATCGACAACCCTGAGGTCGCAGGCCGTGAATTCATCGGATTGATCAAGAGCAGGGCATTCTGGCCTATGGTTTTTTGCGGGTCCGTACTTAGTCAGGAAGAAATGTCTGATACCATTCAGCGCAGCGTCGAAATGATGATTTGCCGGTACGGTGTCGACAATCGGTGACGCGGTTGGCAGGCACAGGGACGACCCCTTTCGAATATGCTAAACCCCAGGCTGCCCGATTCGAGGGGCAGGAATTTGCGGTTTCGATCCGTCTGATTGGATACCGGGTGCGACGAGGGCTCAGCATTGAATGACAAGGTAAGACAAGCCGCACGCCTGAGCGTCGCCCCTATGATGGATTGGACGGACAGGCATTGTCGCTATCTGCATCGGTTGCTGAGCACCGAGGCGCTGCTGTACACTGAAATGGTCACAGCGCCTGCGTTAGTTCGGGGTGGCGCGCTGCATTTGCTGGACCACAACCCGCAGGAGCATCCCGTGGCCCTGCAACTGGGCGGGTCGGACCCTCAGGAATTGGCACAAGCGGCCCGGTTGGGGGCGGATGCTGGTTATGATGAGATCAATCTGAATTGTGGCTGCCCGTCTGATCGAGTACAATCTGGCACTTTTGGTGCGGTGCTGATGAAATCCCCTGACCGCGTTGCGGATTGTGTTGCCGCAATGCGCGAAGCCGTGGACGTAGATGTCACGGTCAAATGCCGCATTGGAGTCGACGACCAACAGCCCGAAGACATTTTGCCTGAGTTTCTGAGCCAGATCAGGCAAGCGGGATGCACACGGGTCACGATCCACGCGCGCAAAGCCTGGCTGCAAGGGCTCAGCCCCAAAGAAAACCGGGATATTCCACCCCTGGATTATGATCTCGTGCATCGGATGAAGGCGGAATTCCCGGATATGCACATCTCGATAAATGGTGGCATTGCTGATCTGGAACAGGCGCGCGGGCATCTGGACGCAGGGTTGGATGGTGTCATGATCGGGCGGGCTGCGTATCATCAGCCGTCAGATGTTCTGTCCACAGCGGATCCTGTGATTTTTGGGGTCGGTCAGGCCGCCGACCCGTTTGCTGTTGTCCGGAAAATGGTGCCTTATATCGAATGCCATCTTGCTGGCGGGGGGCGCTTGCACCAGATTACGCGACATATGCTGGGCCTGTTCGCAGGGCGGCCGGGTGCGCGGGCTTGGCGGCGGACCCTGTCTGAAGGTGCAGTGCATGACGGGGCGGGCCCCGAGGTTATGTTGCAGGCACTGGATCATGTCGCGCCTCTGACCGAGGCCTGAATGGTGGCAATACGGCAAAAGGTCGGTTGGGGGGAATGATGCCCGAAGTAATGTTGCTTGCTCAGATGCTGGTTCTTCTGCTGGTGATCGGAGCGCTGGCGGGCGTTTTGGCGGGTCTGTTGGGTGTCGGCGGAGGCATCGTGCTGGTCCCTGCTTTTTTCTATGCGTTTCAGACCCTTGGGTATGGCGGTCCGCAGTTGATGCAGCTGTGCCTCGCCACCTCACTGGCAACGATTATCGTAACCTCACTGCGGTCGGTTCTGGCACATAACAAAAAGGGTGCCGTTGATTGGGATATCCTGCGCAGTTGGGGTCCGGGCATCGCCATCGGTGCGGTGTTGGGCGTGATGGTGGCATCCGCTCTTCGGACCGAGGCATTGCAAGCCCTGTTCGGTGTATTGGGTATGGTGATTGGCGCCTATCTTGGTCTGGGTAAATCCGAATGGCGGCTTGGAGACGCCATGCCCAAGGGCCTGAAACGCGCGCTCCTGTCGCCCTCGGTCGGCTTCCTATCCGTTCTGATGGGTATCGGCGGCGGCAGCTTTGGCGTGCCGTTAATGAGCTTGTTCAACACGCCAATTCACCGGGCTGTGGCCACGGCAGCCGGGTTTGGCGTGATCATCGCTGTGCCCTCGGTCATGGGGTTCCTGTTTCTCGAAATTGCCCCTGAACACCGCCCGCCCTTTACCATCGGCGCCGTCAACTTGATTGCCTTTGGGATTGTGGTCGCCATGACCATGATCACTGCGCCTTGGGGCGTTAAGTTGGCCCATGCGATGGATCCAAAGCCGCTCAAGCGGATATTCGCGGTCTTCCTGACTCTGGTCGCCCTGAATATGTTGCGCAAGGCGTTGGGTTTTTGAGTTCTTTCGAGGAAAAGGGTTGGGTGAAATTTCCCCACGACCGGGCTATTCTGGACTGGGTATCTTATGCGCTGCCCGCAGCACGCGCTGCTGCGGCGGATCCGGAATTCGCGCATTGGCTGGACTGTGAAGGGACTTGGTTCATTGGGGTCGACGCGCTGAACAACGACACCGAGGGCAGGGTCCAGGGTTCCCCGGTTCTGACCGGGGCCGTCATGGATTTCATAGTGTCGCGTTATGGGTCGTTGCCATTGCACAAAGCCCAGGTCTCGGTCATTTACCCCGGCTACCCGTTGCCCCGACGCGGAGAGGGCGAGGCTGCTGCCCGGTATCGAGCAAAGCGGGATGCGGCCCATGTGGATGGTTTACGCCCGTCCGGCCCGGACAGGCGCCGCAGGGTCGAGGAACCGCATGCGTGGATACTGGGCATTCCATTGAACGATGCCAGCGAGAATGCGTCCCCGATGGTTCTTTGGGAAGGTAGCCACAAGATCATGCAGGCTGCATTTGCGGATGCACTTGAAGACAAGCGCCCGGACACTCTGGATCAGGTGGATATAACAGATGTTTATCAGGCTGCCCGTCGTGAGGTCTTTGATACTTGCCGTCGCATCGTACTGCCCGCACGTCCGGGCGAGACCTATCTACTGCACCGCCACTGCCTGCACGGGGTAGCGCCATGGGGCAGCGGGGCTGAGGCTGGGTCGGATGGCCGGATGATCGCCTATTTTAGGCCTGAATGCGCTGGCGGTGTGGCCGAATGGTTCAAATCCTCCTAACGTTCTGTCATTATACAGATTTGGAGGATTTTTTGATGATTGCTGTCCACAAAAACTCTGACGGAGCATTGATTGAAATCGAGCTTTCCGGCGAAGTGACAGGTACGGACTATTCCACAACATTGATCCCGGCGATTGAGGCCGCACTGGCCGAACACGATACGGTGCGGTTGTTGGCGATCGTGCAGCCAGAGTTCAAAGGGTACGATCTGAATGCGGTTTGGTCGGATACAAAATTGGGCCTCAGCCACTGGCGCGGCTTTGACCGAATTGGAGTGGTGGCGGATCAGGGTTGGGTTCAGACCAGTATCCGGCTTGCGGCTCCGCTTTTCCCTTGCCCTGTGCAGGTATTCGATCACGCGAATATTGAAGAAGCGCGCCGATGGTTGCGCGAATCTCTGGGCTCTATTCACGTTATGGATCTGGGCGGCCCCTGCGTGCAGGTCAGCCTGATGGGAAAACTCGACCCTGACGAATTCAAAAAGGCCGAAACCGATCTGGACTACATTTTGCGGGAGAAACAGGGGTTTCGCCTGCTGATTGATCTGTCCAAGTTTGACGGATGGCAAGGCCTTACGGCGCTTGCCTCGCATTTTCGGCTGGCCCGGGGGCATATTGGTAATCTGGATCGGGCAGCGGTTGTTGGCGACAAAGCCTGGCAACATCTGGCCCAACGGGTGGCCAGCCACATCCTTGGCACACGCACTCAGTTCTTTCCCGCCGAGGAAATTCAGAACGCCAAAACATGGCTTGCGTCTGGGTAGAAACGCAGCGGCTTGAGCCTGCTGTGACATTTACGTCAGGGCACAGAAATATCAGCGAGGATTTTTCTTGATCGATTGGTCAAAAAAGACGTACACAGATCGAACTCCTCTGCCGAGCCACTGCAGAGGATCGATTGTTGAAACGCGCCGCTGTGGGTTGCCACTCACTCGCCAACTGTCAACGAACTTGACCCCCTCGTGGTTCAGACCAGCCCGCAGCGGTGCAGATTCAGCAATCACATCCTTTTGTGGAAATCTCAGGCCTTGTTGAGCCGCGCCGCCCGGCCGCCGCGCCGTTTGGCAAGCAGCGGTTTGCGAGACGGTAGGTCTGCCATGATATCGGCGCGCTCAGAGCTGTCCATTTTCGACCAGCGAGAGATTTCGTCGATCGTGCGGTAGCAACCGGTACAAATACGCTCGGTCGGGTGCACAACGCAGATCTGGATGCACGGGCTTTCGACCTCGTTCCTTTTCCAAACCATGTTCGACATCAGCGTTTTCCGATCCTTAAAGAAAGCGCATTCTGTCCAGCGCGCCTTGCAGAATATAGCCTGCCGCGACGTGGTCGATAACCTGTCCGCGACGCTTTCGTGTCGTATCCGCCTCAAGCAGTGCCTTTTCTGCCGCAACCGTGCTGAGCCGTTCGTCCCAGAACCCGATCGGAACTTCGGTCAAACGGGACAGGTTTCGGGCAAAGGCACGGGTGGACTGGCAGCGCGGCCCTTCGCTGCCATCCATGTTTTTCGGCAGACCCAGTAGGATGCCCCCGATCTCACGGTCGGCTATGATTTCCAGCAGACGGGCAGAATCCAGAGTGAATTTCTTGCGCCTTACGGTCTCCAGCGGGCTAGCAACACCGCGCATCCGGTCCGAGACTGCAACCCCGATAGTCTTTTCTCCCAGATCGAGACCGATCAACGCGCTCATAGGCGCAAGCGAGCCTGCAAATTCCTCAAAAATGTCATGGATCATTGGGTCACCCCAGCCTGAGCTGCTGCTGCACCAAGGATATCCAGTGCGTTGTCATTGTCCAAGAATACGGATTGGGCTTCGGCGTAGATCGCGGTGGCCCGGTCGATGTCGCCAATCACCCCAAGGGCACCGATCAGCCGGGCCCATTCTTCGGGGGAACCGCCTTCGGTTGCAAGCCTGTCTGACAGTTGCTCGACCATGCCAAGGATCATCTCTTGGCGCTCTTGTGCGGTCAGAGATGCAGCGGCCTCGATGTCATCCTCACCGGGGCCTGGGTTCCCTGCGGGTATAGGGGCGGCATTGAACACACCCGCACGAAAGGCCAGATCGTCCATCTGTGCGCGAATGGCCGTTGCCCAGGGTGCATTTGTCGGCGCGCTTCCAAGTGCATCCACCCAGATCCTGTAACCGATATCAGGTCGTCCGACCTGTACCATCATCTGTCCCAGGTAATACAAAGCCGGACCATGGCGTGGATCACGCTGCAATGACTGTTTCAATGCGTCTTCAGCTTCGGGCGAGATATATCCGTTGGTAGCAAGGATCATCATCTCGGCAAGATGCGAATAGGCATCTGCGGGTGCCGTATTCCCGGACAGTTCGATCACACGTTGCTGCGCTTTGTAGGCGGCATGGAAGTTACCTGCGTTCGCCTCGTGCTGGGCAAGAAGGATATGTCCTTGTAGGTCATCAGGACGACCGGAAACGGTTTCGCGTAGTTGCCCGAGAAGAGAGGCATAGCTTTCGTCAAGCTGTGGCAGTGGTGCGGGTGGCGTGGCGGCCTCTGCCTCGGCCTGACTGGGGCGCTCCGTGCGCAGGGCATCGGCCATTTCTAGCCGCAATGACAGGGGCTGATCGGGGAGCCCGGCTGCACCAAGCTTCAGATACATCCAGGATCCTCCGCCAACTAGGATGGCCGCGACAAATACGGATGCCACAACCGAGATCCATTTGGACGGCCCTTGCGGTTCAGACAAAGATTGCATCTGCGCATCAGCCGCAAGAATGCGGCGTGAAATTTCCGTGCGAACTCGCTCGGCATCTGCGTCAGCGATGACACCACGGGCCAGGTCTCGATCTACGCTGGCCAACTGTTCACGATAGACCTGCAAGTCATACGCAGTGGATGGTTCGCGCGTATCTCGCCTACGCAGTATCGAAATCCCAAGAAAAGCCGCTATCAGGACGGCGGTGGCTATGATGAGGGCCCAGAAGGTCATGATAACTCCAAGATGGCTGTCCTGACTTAGACCTGTGGCGGGGCGGAAAAAAGGGACAAATGGCCGCGAGGGGGCTTCATGTCGCAATAATAAGGGCGATGTCGCAATAGTGCGATATTATGGCGTTGCACGGCAGGGGCCAAAGGCGGTTACACGGCATACCTGCGCCAATCACCGAACCGGATGGATTCGCTTATGAAACACTATTCAGCCTTTGCTGTGGCGCGCGAAGCGCTGCGCTATCATACCGGATGGGAACGCGCCTGGCGTTCGCCCGAGCCCAAGAAACGCTATGACGCCATCATTGTGGGGGCGGGTGGCCATGGTCTGGCAACCGCCTATTACCTGGGTAAGAACTATGGCATCCAGAATGTCGCTGTGATCGAAAAAGGCTGGTTGGGCGGTGGTAATACCGGTCGGAACACAACCATCATCCGCTCGAACTATCTGCAGGATCCGTCTGCCGCGATCTATGAAAAGGCGCGCAGCCTTTATGAGGATCTGAGCCAGGACCTGAATTATAACGTCATGTTCAGCCCGCGCGGCGTGATGATGCTGGCGCAGACCCAGCATGAAATCCGCGGCTATCAGCGCACGGCTCATGCGAATGCGCTGCAGGGTGTAAAGACTGAATGGATCACACCTGAACGGGTCAAGGAACTGGTGCCAATCATCAATCTCGAAGGCCCGCGCTATCCGGTTCTGGGTGCGCTGTGGCAGGAACGCGGTGGCACCGCCCGTCACGATGCGGTGGCTTGGGGCTATGCGCGCGCTTGTTCCGCTATGGGCATGGATATCATCCAGCAATGCGAAGTGACCGGGGTTCGGTCACAGGATGGTCGTGTTGTCGGTGTTGACACCACCAAAGGTGCGATCGACTGTGACAAGCTGGGCATCGTGGTTGCGGGCCATTCCGGTCAACTGGCCGAAATGGCGGGCTTCCGTCTGCCGCTTGAGGCGATTGCTCTTCAGGCGCTGGTGTCTGAGCCGATCAAACCCTGCATGGACGTGGTCGTGATGGCCAACACGGTGCATGGCTACATGTCGCAATCCGACAAGGGAGAGATGGTGATCGGTGGCGGCACCGACGGGTTCAACAACTACACCCAACGCGGCAGCTTCCACCATATCGAAGAAACTGTGCGCGCGTTGGTCGAGACCTTCCCGATGATCTCACGTCTGAAAATGCTGCGGCAATGGGGCGGGATCGTGGATATGACCGGCGACCGCTCGCCCATCCTGTCAAAAACACCCCTGGGGAACTGTTTCATCAACGGTGGCTGGGGCACCGGTGGCTTCAAGGCCATTCCGGGGTCCGGCTGGGGCATGGCACAGCTGATGGCCACGGGTCATTCACCGCTGACCGAGGCGTTCTCGTTGGATCGTTTCAAAGAAGGCCGCTTCATCGACGAAAGCGTCGCGGCCGGGGTGGCGCACTGATGGAGATTTTTCGGCGAAAAATCTCGCGCACCCGTTACTTAGATTTCGCATGCAGCATGGTCTCGCCTGCTGCCGAGAGGATGAACATATGCTGATCCTGAATTGCCCCTATTGCGGTGTCGATGCCGAAGAAACCGAACTGGCCGCCGGTGGCGAGGCGCATCTGAAGCGTTTCGGTCCGGGCTCATCAGATGGTGATTTCCACGATTACCTGTTCATGCGTGAAAACCCTAAAGGCGTTCATTTCGAACGCTGGCGCCATGCGAATGGATGCGGCAAGTGGTTCCACGCGGCGCGCTGCACGCAAACGCTCGAAGTTTTCGGCACCTACTCTGCCCAGGTGTTTGAGCCGCCCAAAGAAATTCGCGAGGCGATCACCGCCAAGCGCCCTGGCTGGACGTGGAGAGAATACAAATGATCCGCGCCACCACCCGTAATTCCGCCTGCGAAAGGTCCGCATCATGAGCACCCGTCTCGCAAATCAAGGCCGGCTGATTGACCGGTCGAAACAGGTCACATTCTCCTTCAACGGCACTTCGATGCAGGGCTACGAAGGCGACACGCTTGCCTCGGCCTTGCTGGCTAATGATCAGATGATGATGGGCCGTTCGTTCAAGTATCACCGCCCGCGTGGTGTTGTCGCCAGTGGTGCGGAAGAACCCAACGCTCTGGTCGGTCTGGGGCAGGGCAATCGGTTCGAGCCGAACCAGCGCGCCACCACGACCGAGCTGTTCAACGGTCTGACCTCGATTTCTCAGAACCACTGGCCGAACCTGGAATTTGATATCGGTGCGATCAATACGCACCTGTCGCGGTTCCTGCCGGCTGGCTTCTATTACAAGATGTTCATTCATCCCAAGCCGTTCTGGAAACATGTCTACGAGCCGTTCATCCGCCAATCTGCCGGTCTGGGCAAAGCCCCCGACAAGGACAGCCGTGATGCGGATACCTATGAGCATTTCTACAACTTCGTCGATGTATTGGTGATCGGTGGCGGTGTGGCCGGTTTGCAGGCTGCCAAAGTGGCCGCTCAGTCCGGTGCAAAGGTCATGTTGATTGAGCAGACCGCGCATTGGGGTGGCCGTGCCCCAGTTGATGGCGGCACAATCAATGATGAGCCTGTGGATAAGTTCGTGGAACAAATTGTTTCCGAACTTGAAACAATGGACAACGTCATCTTGCGCAATCGCTGCATGGGTGCAGGGGTCTATGACCATGGCTATGTGCTGGGCTATGAACGCCTGACAGACCACAAGCCTGGTGCACAGGGCCCGCGCCATCGTCTGTGGCGTATTCGGGCGAAACAGGTCGTGACTGCTACCGGAGCGATTGAGCGTCCGTTGTCCTTTGCGGGCAATGATGTGCCAGGTGTCATGCTGGCCTCGGCCATGCGGGACTATGTCGTGAACTGGGGTGTGACACCCGGTGAAAAGGTGATTGTGGCCACCAATAATGACGACGCCTACCGGACTGCGATCACCCTGAAACAGGCCGGTGTGGATATCTTGCGTGTGGTTGACGCAAGGGCTACCTCGGGCCCTCTGGCTGAAGAGGCGCGCCAACTGGGTATCCGCGTCGATGTGGGCAAGGCTATTGCCAAAGTCAAAGGCGGCAAACGCGTCAAGAAAGTTGCCATCTGCAATCAGGACGGCATCGGTGGCGCCCGTGAAGAGGTGGAATGCGATGCGGTTGCGATGTCGGGCGGTTGGTCTCCGGTCGTGCATATGTGGTCGCATTGCGGCGGCAAGCTGATCTGGGACGATGCCAATGCGCATTTCCGGCCGGATCCTGCACGACCCCCGCTTGGGGCCGATGGCGAAGGGTTCGTCGTGGCCGCCGGGGCATCGAATGGCCCGATGGCGCTGGGCGATGTGCTGGCCGATGCCGATGCAGCCGGTAAGGCCGCAGCCAAAGCGGCTGGATTCAAAACCAAACGCACCAAAGCGCCTGTCGGGGAAACTACGTCCGAGGCACCTATGGCTGCGGTCTGGTTGATGCCTGCGAACGCGGATATTCAACTGCGGATGAAGTCCTGGCTGGACTTCCAAAACGACGTCAAAGTTTCGGACGTGCAACTTGCCGCGCGTGAGGGGTATGAGAGCGTTGAACATACCAAGCGTTACACCACTCTGGGCATGGCAACGGATCAGGGTAAACTGAGTAACATCAACGGATTGGCGATCCTAGCCGATGCGTTGGACTCCGAAATCCCGAAGGTTGGAACAACAACGTTCCGCCCGCCTTACACTCCAATTTCAATGGCATCTATCGGCGGTGAGGCACGTGGTGAGGTGTTCCAGCCAATCCGCCAGACTCCGATGCATAACTGGCACGACAAGAACGGCGCCGATTGGGAGCCGGTCGGCCACTGGCGCCGGACTTATGCCTATGTTCGTCCGGGTGAATCCGTGCATGACGCCGTGAACCGTGAGGTGAAAAACACCCGCGAGAACCTCGGTCTGCTGGATGCCTCGACCCTGGGCAAGCTGATCGTAAAAGGGCCGGACGCAGGCAAGTTCCTGGACATGATGTACACCAACATGATGTCTACGCTGAAGATCGGCAAATGCCGCTATGGCCTGATGTGTTCCGAAAATGGCTTTCTGATCGATGACGGTGTTGTTGCCAGGATCGACGAAGACACATGGTTGTGCCACACCACCACCGGCGGGGCCGAACGTATCCACGGTCACATGGAAGAATGGCTGCAAACCGAATGGTGGGACTGGAAAGTCTATGTTGCCAACGTGACCGAGCAATATGCGCAGGTCGCCGTTGTTGGCCCCAACGCCCGCAAGGTGCTTGAAAAGCTCGGCGGCATGGATGTGTCGAAAGAGGCGCTGCACTTCATGGAGTGGCGCGATGGCAAGATCGGCGACTTTGATTGCCGGGCTTATCGCATCTCGTTCTCGGGTGAGCTGTCGTACGAGATCGCCGTCCCTGCATCACAAGGGCAGGCCTTCTGGAATGCGCTGATGGATGCAGGCAAGGAATTCGGCGTGATGCCCTATGGCACTGAATGTCTGCACATCCTGCGGGCCGAGAAGGGCTTTATCATGATCGGCGACGAAACCGATGGAACCGTGATCCCGCAGGATCTGGGGCTGCATTGGGCGCTGTCGAAAAAGAAAGAGGATTACCTTGGCAAACGCGCCCATTCGCGCAGCCACATGGCCGATCCAGAGCGCTGGAAACTGGTGGGTCTTGAGACTGTGGATGGTTCTGTCATCCCGGATGGGGCTTACGCAGTGGGCGAGGGTGTCAACGCCAACGGTCAGCGCAACATGATCGGTCGTGTGACCTCAACCTATTATTCGGCCAATCTGGGCAAAGGCATCGCCATGGGCTTGATCAAGCATGGTCCTGACCGCATGGGCGAGATTGTCGAGTTCCCCGGCACCGATGGCAAATCCTACAAAGCAAAGATCGTGGATCCGATCTTCTTCGACAAGGACGGGGAGAAGCAGAATGTCTGAACCCATCAGCGCACTGAACCACGCCAGCTATGAGGGCATCGCCAAGGTTGAAGAATGCGGCCTGCAGGGCATGATCACCCTGCGCGGCGACCTGTCCGACAAGGTTCTGGCCAGGGCCGTCAAAGACGCCACCGGCCAGAAAGTACCCGGCCAGCGCGAGGCATTTGTCGACGGAGACAGCGGTGTTTGCTGGATGTCCACCGACGAATTGCTTGTGCTTGTCCAATATGCCGAGGTCGAGGCCAAACTGGCCGCGATGACCAACGCGCTGAGCGGTGTGCATGCCCTGGCGGTCAACGTCTCGGATGCCCGCGCGGTGTTCAGCATCTCGGGCGCGAACGCTCGCGAAGTTCTGGGCAAACTGGCTCCGGTAGATCTGTCGGCTGACGCCTTCCAACCCGGCCAAATCCGCCGTTCGCGCTTGGCGCAGGTTGCCGGTGCGTTCTGGATGGATGACGCCGAAACTCTCCGCGTCGTCTGCTTCCGGTCAACCGCAGACTACGTGTTCAAACTGCTTAAAGTTGCGGCGCAGCCCGGCAGCGGCGTCGGGATTTACTGAACCGAAGTGAACTAAAAAGCCCCGGTCACACCGGGGCTTTCTTTACCTGGTGAATACGCTGCAGACTCCGGATCCATATGGCTTGTTGGCAGCGCTTATATGAGCAAAACTGGCGCGAACTTTGACAGTGTTTTTTGCTGAATTAAGATTTGCCTGATATTTCATGCGCAGATTTTGTCCTTCGCTTGACCGGAGGGTGACGTTCCAAAGCAAGCGATATTCGCCAATTTTTTTCACTTTAAGTTGGGCGCTGGTCCAATCGTGATGGCCGCTGACAACTTTGGCCTCACGCGTGTCAGTATCTACTTGAAAAAAATATTCGGGCGCGATCCAGCCGTGGCCGTCCGGCTTCGTGATTTCACATTTGTATTCGACAGTACCAGCTAAAACTGAATGCGCGGAAACGATCATCGCAGCAATCGCCGAAAGCGAAGCTTTCATTTTTGTTATCCTTCATACTAATCCGTGGGCGCACTTCTACGAGCTCACACTTGGGTTGCAAGTGGGGAAACACCTACTTCGACAGGGCTAATGGCCGCATTACTACCCAGTAAATAAAACCGTATGGTATCGTGTCATTTCCGTTGGGCTGAGCGCTTTCTGAACATCCAGCGGGCGTCCGGTTTCGTCAGTAATTTTAGAATAAAAGGAGAGGCTGTTCAGCAGGTCGTATGTCCGCTGATGTCTGTCCTCTTCAGCCAAAAGCGGTGAGTGGAGTGAGAGGTACAGAGTGGGTCGCGTCCGTTTCAACCAGGGCAGGATCGTCGGCAGTACAAAAAACTCAGCCCCCTCAATATCCATTTTGACCAGAGATACACCCGATAGGTCATTTACGGCCTCGAACTGATCCCACTCGATGGTCAATGCATCTATCCCATGCACCCCGTCATGCAACAGTGAACTGGTGGAATCCCCGGGTTCACCGCGAATGGATGCCATACGGGCCACGCCGAATTGATCCGACAATGCGACGCCAAATGCCGAAACATTGCGAATGTCGTTCAGGTCCAGATTCCACGCCAGATGCCGAAACGCGGTAGGGTCCGGTTCGAAACACCATACGTGGCGGGCTTTGCGGGCACCGTACAGCACCGTTGGGCCGATCCATGCCCCGATGTCCAGATAGTCGCTGTCCGGCGTTAGATATCTATCCAGCACGGCAAAAGTCTCGGGCTCCCAGGCGCCGGCCGAGGCCTTGCGCCAGAACTTCGAGTGGTAGGGATCCAGCCGGAAAGGCTCGCCATTCAGGCTGCCCGCATAGTATCCGCGGGCGCGGTAAAACATCTTGCGCGCCTGAGTTAGCATCGCGGACCTCCGGGTTTTATGATCTCTGCCCTTGACCTGCGGCACTTGCCAAAGCATTTAACCTTTGGAAACCGCAACATTCATTTTCAACAGGGGGCCGAGATGGCTTTTGAACTTCCTGATCTTCCTTATGCACACGACGCGCTGGCAGCCAAGGGCATGTCCGCCGAAACATTGGAATTTCACCACGACCTGCACCACAAGGCCTATGTCGACAACGGCAACAAGCTGATCGCCGGTACCGAGTGGGACGGCAAGTCGCTGGAAGAGATCATCACCGGCACCTACGACGCAAATGCCGTCGCGCAAAACGGCATCTTCAACAACATCAGTCAGCTTTGGAACCACAACCAGTTCTGGGAGATGATGGGCCCCGGCGACAACGCCATGCCTGGCGAGCTGGAAAAGGCGCTGGTCGAATGCTTTGGCTCGGTTGACGAGTTCAAGTCGCAGTTCAGCGCAGCTGGTGCCGGTCAGTTCGGCTCGGGCTGGGCGTGGCTGGTCAAGAATGCGGACGGTTCGTTGGCAGTGACCAAGACCGAAAACGGCGTGAACCCGCTGTGCTTTGGTCAGACTGCTCTGTTGGGTTGCGACGTGTGGGAGCATTCCTATTACATCGACTTCCGCAACAAGCGTCCGGTGTACCTGTCGAACTTCCTCGACAATCTGGTGAACTGGGAAAACGTCGCTTCGCGGATGTGATCCAGTGACCCGTAGAGGGTTCATAAAGGGCCTGCTGGCAGTGATGCTGGCAGGCCTTTTTGCTGCCACGTATGGTTTTTTCATCGAACCCGCGCTGCGCCTGCGTGTTCGTAAGTGGCGGATCCGGCGCGCGGACTGGACCGCACCGCCGCTGCGGATCGCGGTGCTGGCTGATCTGCATGTGGGTGAGCCCTATGTGGGGTTGAAAAGAGTCCAGCAGATCGTTCGGCGCACAAACGCTCTATCACCTGACCTTATCCTGCTGTTGGGTGACTATGCCGCCGGGCACAGGATAAATATACAACCGGTTAAAATTGCCGATCTGGCGCCGGTGTTGTCCGGGTTGCAGGCAAAGCACGGTGTCTATGCGGTTCTGGGAAATCACGATTGGTGGGATGACCGGTCAGCCCAAAAGCGCAGGGGCGGGCCGAATCTGTACGGAGATGCGCTGAGGCGGAATGGTATCCGGGTGCTTTCAAACGAGGCCTTCAAACTGGATGGTGCCGGGATTTGGCTTGCAGGCCTCGAAGATCAGTTGGCGATTCATACGGGCAATGGTCGATACCAAGGGCTGGATGACCTGCCTGCGACGCTTGGGCAGATCACGGATGATGCCCCGGTGGTGATGATGGCGCATGAACCGGATATCTTCCCCAAAGTTCCTGATCGCGTGGCCCTGACCCTGTCAGGTCATACTCATGGAGGGCAGGTACGGCTGCTTGGCTGGTCGCCGGTGGTGCCCTCGAAATTCGGCAATCGCTATGCCTATGGGCATGTGCGCGAAGGCAATCGTGATCTGGTGGTGTCCGGGGGCATCGGATGTTCGATCCTGCCCGTCCGTTTTGGCGTAACGCCCGAGATTACGGTCATCGAACTGTCCTTCTGACCGGTGAAAACCCGCCTATAGCGGCAGTTTCGGTACCCGGCCGGATTGTAAGATGGCGCGCAGTGCCTACCTTAAAGGGAGCGGAGGAGAGAGCCGCCAATCACTTGCAAAAAACACAGGCGGCGCGGCGAAAAACAAAGCTGCACAAACGGTTAGCCGTGCCTGAAACCCGAGGGATGGTCTCAGAAAAACCAAATCAGGAGATCACAATGGTCGCATTAACGCAGGGAACATGGATTGTCATCGCCGACGGGGAAAAGGCGCTGTTCATGGAGAATATCACGGATGCCGAAGACCCCAATCTGGTGGTTGTCTCGGTCGAAGAAAGCGATGTCCCAAACGCTAGGCCCTCTGATCGGGCGGGGCGGCGCTCGGACAATGGCCCAAATCAGAAATCAGCGGTCGAAGAACCCAAGTGGAAATCTCAGGCCAAGTCTTTGTTCGTGCAGGATGTGGCTAACCTGTTGAATCGCAAAGGTTTGAAGGGGGCATATAAACGCCTGGTTTTGGTCGCCAGCCCCCATGTTTTGGGCCTTCTGCGTCGCCGCCTGCACAGCGAAGTCTTAAGGAAAGTGGTTGCCGAGGTTGATAAGACCCTGACCAACCACCCGCTGAACAAAGTGGAACAGGTTCTGATCAGCCGTCTAAAACCGGCCAGTTGAGTATCCGGCGATCTGCGGACGGACCATACTGCCCGACTAGCCCTTATGCGGGACCAGCATCGCCCTCAGGGTCGACATCGCCGTTTCCGGGCTGTCGACCCACGTTATGAAATCGGCCAGAGATGTGTCCGCAAATCCCTGGCCGATGACCTGCTGCACAAGATCATGCAGGGCATCCCAATATCCATCAACATTCATGACCAGAATGGGCTTGTCGTGCAGACCCAACTGTCGCCATGTCAGGGCTTCGAACAATTCGTCCAGTGAACCCGGACCACCCGGCAGGACGACCACGGCATCGGCGTTCATGATCATGACCTTTTTCCGCTCGTGCATCGTTTCGGTAATCACGAAACGCGTCAGGTCGGTCTTGCCGACCTCGCGCTTTAACAGGTGAACGGGAATTACGCCGAATGTGTCGCCTCCGGCGGATTGCGCCGCACGCGCAACTTCGCCCATCAGGCCCACATCGCCAGCACCATAGACCAGTCGCCAGTCCTCCTGCGCCAGAAGCTGGCCAAAGGACCGGGCGGCGTCGGAATAGCTGGTTTGGGCGCCATTGCGTGACCCGCAATACACACAGACGGATTTCTGAGACATCGGGAGGGTTCTCCGGGGTTGTATCTGGGGTTTTGACCCGTGATAGCGGTATTGATAGATTGGCTCAACCGTCAGGCAGAATGCGTTGTAGATAAGGCATTTGCGCTGCGGAGTGAAAGGAAGAGTATGGATTCCAATTCGGGAAGCGAGAGCCCCAGATCTTTCACCTGGGGGGTGATCGCCGGTTTGCTGGTTCTGTTGGGCGTCGGCGGCGCATATTTTTCCGGCGCGTTTAACGGCACGCCTCTCGACCCAACAGCGCAGGAAGATGTGGTTGAGGATGCCTCCGAGAGCACCTCTGTTGCCTCTGACACCGAGGAAACCGCGCAGGCCGATGCTGCGACTGATACGGATATGGCAGCAGCCGAGGCGCCGACCGAAGAGGCTGACGAGACCGCTGAACCGGCTGAAAATGTTGCCGAAGTTACGCCTCCGGCCCTGGATCAGATCTTCGTGGAGCCTGACGGGAATGCTGTTCTGTCCGGAAATGCAGAACCCGGCGCCAAGGTGCGGGTATTGCTGGACGGTGAGGCAGTTCACAGCTTTACCGTTGATGACAGCGGGCAGTTTGCCGAATTCGTGTCGATCCCGTTTTCCACGGCCGCACGCGGTCTGACACTGGAAACCGATGGGGTCGATCAACCGGTCCGCTCTGATGACTATCTGATTGCGGCTTTGCCTGAACCCGAACCAGAGGTCGCATCGGTTGATACGGCGGAAACCACCCTAGCCGACGAATCCGCAGGCGGCGATGAAACCGAGGCGGGGCAGGTCGCTCAAACCGGCGACACATCTTCTGAAGAAACGGCAGATTCCACGCAAGGACAACAGGTTGCGATCCTGCGATCGGGGGAAGACGGGGTCGAGCTTGTCCAACCTGCGACGCCTCAGAGCACCGAACCTGATCAGGTCGCGTTGGATACGATCGGGTATTCAGACACGGGTGAGGTCGAGCTGACCGGCCGCGTGGCTGATGGTTCCGCGGTACGCGTGTACCTGGACAACCAACTGGTCGCTGATATGCAGCCCACGGATGATGGAAAATGGCGCGGCGAGATCGAAGGCATTGATCCCGGTGTGTATACGTTGCGTGTGGATGAGGTTGCCTCGGACGGCACGGTTAAAAGCCGTCTGGAAACCCCGTTCAAGCGTGAGCCTCTAGAAGTTCTGAGCGTGGCCGAAGTGGACGATGGGCCAGCACCCTCTCAGGAAACACCGGCCATCCGTTCGGTTACAGTACAAAAGGGTGATACGCTTTGGGCTATCTCTCGGGAACGATTTGGCGATGGTGTCTTGTATGTCAAACTGTTCGAAGCCAACCGAGGCGCGATCCGCGACCCGGATCTGATCTATCCGGGGCAGGTATTCACCATTCCGGAATAATCCTGTACCTCTGACCTTCCGGGGTCAGGGGCACTCTCTGACCGCAGTTCCGGTACGTGAAGAGACGAGTAGCCCCGATGAATTCCGACAATATCCCAAAATTGGACGCGCGCAGCTCTGGCTGGCGTACAATCCGGAAAGTTGCGCCTTATCTCTGGCCCGAGGATGAACCCTGGGTTAAGCGCCGCGTTCTGATTGCAATGGGCATGTTGGTTCTGGCCAAGTTGATCGCGGTCTACACCCCGATTTTGTACAAAGGCGCGGTTGATAGCCTGGCGGGCGAGGGCGTTCCCCCCGTTGCGCTGGGTGCTGTTGGGTTGACGGTGGCATATGGTGTCGCGCGCATGATGACTGTTGGTTTGCAGCAGTTGCGGGATGCGGCCTTTGCTCCTGTCGGGCAGCGGGCATTGCGCGCACTGGCATTGGAAACTTTCCAGCATATCCACCAGTTGTCGATGCGCTATCACGTGACGCGGCGCACGGGCGGTCTGAGCCGTATTATCGAGCGCGGCGTAAAAGGGGTCGAGTTCCTCTTGCGTTTCCTGCTGTTTTCCATCGGGCCTTTGATCCTTGAACTGCTGCTTGTTGCGATCATTCTGATGTGGCTGTTTGATGTCTGGTATCTGGTGGTCGTCGCGGCAACGATCGCGCTGTATATCTGGTTCACATTTGCGGTGACCGAGTGGCGCGTGAAACTGCGCCGCGAGATGAATGATCAGGATACCGAGGCGAACCAGCGCGCCATCGACAGCCTGCTGAATTTTGAAACCGTCAAGTATTTCAATGCCGAAACGCGTGAAGCTGAACGGTATGATGTGTCAATGAAAGCCTATGCGGGGGCGGCTCTCAAGACGGCGTATTCTCTGGCGTTTCTAAATTTCGGGCAGTCCTTTCTGATCACCTGCGGATTGATCGGTGTAATGGTCTTGGCAGCCATTGGGGTGCAGGCCGGGACGCTGACCGTGGGCGATTTCGTTATGGTCAACGCCTATATGATCCAGATTACCGTACCGCTGAATTTTTTGGGTACGGTGTATCGGGAAATCCGCCAATCTCTGGTCGATATGGGCCAGATGTTTGACCTGTTGGAACAACCCGCCGAAGTGGTCGACAAGACCGATGCACCGGATCTGGATGTAACAGGGGGTGAGGTTACCTTGCATGATGTACAATTCGGATATGATGCTGAGCGGGAAATTCTCAAAGGTGTTTCCCTAACCATTCCTGCGGGCCAAACCGTAGCGATTGTGGGTGCGACGGGGTCGGGTAAATCCACCATCGGTCGGTTGCTGTTCCGGTTCTACGATGTCACCGGGGGTGCGCTGAAAATTGATGGGCAGGATGTGCGCGACGTCACGCAGACCAGCCTGCACGCGGCAATCGGAGTGGTGCCGCAGGATACCGTGCTGTTTAACGATACCATTCGCTATAACATTGCCTATGGACGCGACGGGGCCACGCAGGAAGATGTCGAAGCCGCCGCCCGGGCTGCCCAGATCCACGATTTCATAGTTACGTTGCCCGAAGGCTATGACACCACAGTCGGTGAGCGCGGGCTAAAGCTGTCGGGTGGGGAAAAGCAGCGGGTCGGTATTGCCAGAACGCTGCTGAAAAACCCGCCGATCCTTTTGCTGGACGAGGCGACATCGGCGCTGGACACAGATACCGAACAAGACATCAAGGATGCTTTGGCCCATGCGGGCGAGGGGCGTACGGTTCTGACGATTGCCCATCGCCTGAGCACAATCGCCGAGGCAGACAGTATTGTAGTGCTAGAGCGTGGCAAAATCCTGGAGCAAGGCACGCATGATGAGTTGCTGAAACGTGAGGGGCGTTATGCCCAGCTTTGGAATCGCCAGCAATCGGATATGCAGGCGGCCTGATAGGCGGCCCAAACTATGTTACACTACAGATCACTCATCTGAGGTTTTGTTATGCATAAATATTTCCGCAAGTTCATTGTGCCAGCCATAGCGGCAGTTGCCACACTTACACCGGTCTATGCGCTTGGAGACCCCATCATCGGAATTTGGAAGACCGAGCCGGACCGGAAGAACCTCGTCTCTGACATCAAAATTACAGCCTGCGGTGACAAGTTCTGTGGTCAGATTTTATCTGCATATGACGCCAGCGGAAAAGCAGTACAGACGCCGAATATCGGAAAGAAACTGTTCTGGGATGTCGGCAGCCAAGGCGGTGGTAAATATGGCGGGGGTGAATTCTGGGTACCGTTAGTGGATGTTGATGCAGTTCCGCAAATGACGCTGAAGGGTGACACTCTGATGGTCAAAGGGTGTGAACATCACATTTGTGCGCATCAAACCTGGACGCGCGAGTAAAACAGGGCTGGATTGCCCAACCCTGTTGCTCTTTATTCGGCTGCTTTCAGCGGTGAACCGGTCGGTTCTTTCCCGGAACTGTCAGCGCTCGGATCGTCGGTACGCAGCTCATCATCCCAGACCATTTCGGTTGCCTGAGCATTCATCGCGGCTTTACCGATGGCCATATCCAGCGCCACCTGGCTGGATTTTCCCGCTGTGGCGCGAGCCAAAATCTTACCCAACCAGATGGCATAGGTTGTCACCCAGACCCGCATAGCCAAAAGCGAAGGCGTCACGATCAGCGTCAGTACCGTCGCGATACCAAGGCCAAAGACAACTGCGGTTGCCAGCTGTTTCCACCACAGCGCTGTGGGGCTGTTGATCGAATACCCGCCGTTGATAAAGTCCAGCGACAGCCCGAACATCATCGGGGTAAGGCCAGCCATCGTGGTGAGTGTGGTCAACAGAACCGGACGAATGCGTGCCTCGGCAGTGCGTATGATCGCCTCGATCCTTGGCATGTACTGGCTATATTCCTGATAGGTGTCGATCAGAACAATGTTGTTGTTCACCACGATCCCAGCCAGAGCCACAATACCCGTTCCTGTCATGATGATCGAGAAGGGCTGTTGCATCACCATCATACCGATCAGAACACCTGTTGTGGACAGTACCACGGCCAGCAGAACCAGGATCGAATTGTAGAACGAGTTGAACTGCGCGAGCAGAATAACGAACATCAGCCCCAACGCGCCCATAAAGGCATTCACAAGAAACGCCCCGGATTCGGCCTGATCCTCCTGATCACCTGTCCATGTCCAGCTGACGGAACTGCCAAAAGGATCGGTTTCCAGCCATTCAGTCAACACAACAATCCGTTCGTTCGGGTTAATCAGACTGGTGCGCGCGTCACCGGATTCGATCAGTGTGCGCAAAGCATCGGTGCTTTCTGCCTCGGTCAGCATGATCAGTTCGAACTGAGTGCCATCGGGAAATGCCAATGCGCTAGCTGTGGGGCTTTCATCCTCTGCGAGTTCGCGCACCACTGCCAATCTTTGATCGGCGCCATCCGGTCCTGTGACCACAACATTGCTCAGGCCGGGCTCAACATCCGCCTTCACGTCAAAATAACGTTCCTGATCGACACGGTTGATTTCGGCCAGTTTGGCGACTGGTTTGCGCGAGACAAAGTTGGACAGTGGCACCAAACCATCGACCGTGCGGACCTTGAGCGTGTCAAGCGTTGACAAGACACGATCCTGATCAGGCAGGCGAACACGGATTTCGATTTCATCATCCACGTTGTCCGGGCGCATTTCGCCCAGCAAAAGGCCACGCGTAACAAGCTGTACCATCGCACCGACGGTGGCTACGTCTGCGCCAAACCGGCCTGCTTTGGCGACATCAACGTCAATCTGCCAATCGATACCGGGCAGGGGCAGCGTGTCCTCGATCTTAATAAGGCCCGGGGTGGCGTCGAATGCCTCACGTGCGGCCAAAGTGGCTGATGTCAGCTCTTGCCAGCCATCGGCCTTGATCCGCAGATGGACAGGTTTGGAAGAGCCTGGCCCTTGCTCAAGCGGCAAGGTCTCAACGATGATCCCCGGTAGCTGCGCAAGCTCCCGGTTCAACTCTTCCAGAACATAGTCGCCGTCATAGTCTGGCGCCACTGTGTGCCGGTCCAACAATCCTCCGAAAATCGGTTCCGAGACGTTCGGTCTGTCTTCCCAAGGGATGATCTCGAACTGAACCTGACCAACGGTATCAGCCGGGGATTGGCCACCGGGTCCACCGGTGTCCAAACCACCTTCACCAGCGAATGCAAAGACGTTGATAACAGCCGGGTGCGCACTGATAATCTCTTCTGCGGCGAGTACCATCTGGTCCTTTTCGGCCAAAGAGATATTGCCGCGCGCACGGACATAGGCCGTGGCCTGCTCTGGTTCGCTTTCAACGAAGAATTCAACTCCGCGGTTGTTTTCCCCAAATGCCGTCATGACCAAATACACGGCGAAGCCAATCACAAGGATTGACACAAGCGGCATGACCGGGTTGCCCACAAGGAACTTCACCACATGCCCAAAGCGTGTGTGTTCGCGGCTGGTCTGCACATGCTCAACCGGGGCGCGTTCGATTTTTGCCGCGCTAAGGGTGACCGACCCGGCAAACGCACCTAGCATGAACAGGATCATTCCAAGAACCGAACTACCTGAATCGACCAGGTAGTCCGGGTTCAGTGTCTGCATCGCCCCCAGGAAGATCAGGTATAACGACGGGGGAACCATCGCTGCCCGAACCCACCAGGCTGTTCGCGCCCTCAGCCAGTTCGACGACCGGTCAAACACGCGGCTGAGGCGGCCTGAAACGCCGCCCATCACGGGCAGGTAGATCAATGCAACGATCAACGACGCCGACAAAACGAATATCAGCGTAACTGGCAGCATCCCCATGAATTCGCCCGGAACGCCGGGCCAAAAGAGCATAGGCAAAAAGGCGCATAATGTCGTAGCTGTCGAGGATACGATCGGCCAGAACATCCGTTGTGCGGCTTCGACATAGGCATGCATGGGACCCACGCCCTCGTTGATCCGCTTGTCGGCATATTCAACCACCACGATGGCCCCGTCGACCAGCATTCCGACCGCAAGAATCAAACCGAACATGACGATGTTCGAAATGCTGACCCCCATCACCGCAAGGAATGCAAAGCACAGCAGGAATGAGGTTGGAATCGCAAAACCCACCAGCAGGGCGGCACGGGTCCCAAGCGAGGCCAGAATGACAATCATAACCAGCGCAATAGCGGTAAGAACCGAACCCTCAAGCTGGCTGACCATCGACCCTACGATCCGGCTCTGGTCGTTCGAGGTGCCCAGTTTGATCGCAGCCTGCATCTCGGCTGGCCATTTGGATTGGGCCGCTGCGATAGAGGCTTTGACCTCGTCGACCGTGTCGATCAGGTTATAGCCTTTGCGTTTGACGACCTGCAGTGCCACGGTGGCCTCGCCGTTGAAGCGGGCGGTGCCTTCGCGATCTTCGAAAGTATAGTTGATTTGCGCCAGCTCGCCCATGGTCACGACGCGGTCGCCATTGACCTTGACGGGTAGGTCATACACGTCCTGGGCAGTCTTGAAAGACGAAGGGATCTTGACCGAGAAGGTGCCTTGATCGGTTTCTACCTCACCAGCGGCGATCAGCTGGTTGTTGTTCTGAACAACATTGATCAGCTCGGCGGCGGTAACGTTATACGCTTCCAGCCGCAGCGGGTCGATGATCACCTCTAGCAATTCGTCTCGATTGCCAGCTATCCCTGCCTCAAGCACGGAATCCAATGCTTCCAGATCATCCTGCAAATCTTTGGCGACACGGGCCATTGTTCTTTCAGGAACAGCCCCGGTCAGATTGACAATCACAATCGGGAATTCAGAAAAGTTGATCTCGGTCAGGGTATATTGCTCAGCCCCTTCAGGAAAATCGGCCTGGGCGCTGTTCATGGCGTCGCGGACATCGGCCATGATCGCCGTCTTGTCCCATCCAAAATCGAATTCCAGCGCGACACCGGCATAGCCTTCGGCAGCCGTCGACGTCATTTCTTTGAGACCGTCCAGATCAGCCAGCTCGGTTTCCATCGGCTTGACCAGCAGGTTTTCCGAGTCTTCAGCGGAAATGCCGGGGAACTGAACCGAGACGAAAAGCGCAGGGATTTCGATATCCGGCTCACCTTCTTTCGGCAGGCCAACATAGGCGTATCCACCTACGATCAAGGAAATCGCGATAAATGCCAGAACCATTCGGGCTCGGCCAGCGGCCCAGCTTACTATTCCGGTCATTGCACTGCATCCCGATAAGTTGGTTCAACCATCACGCCGCGAGTCACGAATTCTTGCCCGACAATGATGATGTCCGCCGTTTCCGGCAACCCGTCGACCCAGACACCTTCGGAAGTGTCGCGCAACAAAGTGACCGGCAGGAAATCCACAATGTTCCCATTTCCAACGGTCCGTACACCAACTTTTCCATCGTTATTCAGCGTCAGTGCGGACTGAGGCAACAGATGTGCCTTGGTCCCTTCAGCCGAGATTCGGATGTCTGCAGTCTGACCGTCCCGAATTGTCAGGTCGGGGTTAGGAACGGTAATCTCGACCTCAAAGGTCCGGGTGGTCTCATCGGCCGACCGGCTAAGGAAGGTGACCCGCCCAGAGACCTGAAGCCCCGAGATCAGCTGGGCCGAAGCCTCGGACCCTACGATGATCCGGTTTACATCTGCCTCGGGAACAAACCCGACCAACTTGATTGGATCCAACTGGATCACAGTCGCACACAGCGACCCTGGTTGCATAAGGCTTCCAAGCTCAGCTGTGTCACTTTCTAACAGACCCTTGAATGGAGCTTCGATCGTCTGGCGTTCGATTTCACGTTCGGCGGCCTCGACTTCGGCTGATGCCGCTTCGATACCGGCACGTGTTGCTTCCAGCCCGGCTTCGGCGCTTTTGATACCAGCCTGGGCTGTACTCATTTCTGCCTCGCTGGAAATCCTGCGGGTTTCCGACCCAAAACCGGTCTCTGATAGCTTTCGTGCGGCTTTCAAGTTGATTTCGGCTTCGGCCACGCGCGCATGTGCTTCCAGCAGACGCGCTTCGGCTTCGGGCACCCGGCTTTTGGCTTCAAGCTTGGCGGCTGCTGCTTCGGCCAGGCTTGCCGGACGGGTGCCTGGATCCAGCTCACATAACAAATCACCGGCTTCGACAAAACTGCCCTTGCGCTTGGGTTCTGATACGACAGTTGACGTCGTTTCGGCCAGAACTTCGACCTCGCGGTTTGCTCTGGTTTGTCCACGCAGAGTCACTGCACTGTCTACTTCGCGGGCGACAGAGCGCTGTGCAACTACACGGATTACGTGCCGATCCTCTGCGGGAATTTCAGAAGATTCTGCCTCGGACGTAGTGCCCGAATTTGAATCATCGCGGCCGGCGAATGCTAATAATGCATCCCTTTCGAATACCAAATAGAATAAGGCAACAATCACCAAAAAGGCGTTTACGAATGAAATCAAACGCATACAGGGTCTCTCCCAGAATTCTTTGCCGACTGTCCCTCGGCGCGCATGCTTAGAAATGGGGGCGGGGCCTCATCTTTTCCACACTAAACTGAATAGTTCGGTTCACTTTTTTCTGCAAGGGTATCCGCAGGTGGGGGAATTGTATGAAATCGGACCCTTGGCTTGGCAATGGCAGCGGGGTATGACATTGCCCAATATCACAGAACACAAGCCCGGGGAGCAGGGATGAGCGACGTCGACAGTTTCATTGATGAGGTGACCGAAGAGGTGCGCCGCGACCGTCTGTTCTTGCTTTTGCGCCGTTGGGGTTGGGTTGGCGTAGTGGCGGTTGTTCTGATCGTTGGTGGTGCCGCGTTCAACGAACTACGCAAGGCGCGCGCAACCAGTCAGGCACAGGATCTGGGAGATGCGATTCTGGCCGCTATGGCACAGAATGAGTCCGCCGATCGTGCCGATGATCTTGCCTTGGTACCTGCACCAACACCCGGTGGAGATGCGATTGTAAAGATGCTGCTTTCTGCCTCGCAGACCGAAATCGAGTCCGGGCAGGGCGCTGTTGAGAGTCTGAACGCCATTGCGGTTCAGGGTGATCTGCCTGAAATTTACCGGGCCATCGCGACCTTCAAGGCTTTGCTGCTGCAAAGCGAGACAATGCCGGTAGCAGACCGACGTCAGCAATTCGAAGCGCTGGCCGTGCCGGGAGCCCCATTGCGGTTGCTGGCAGAGGAGCAACTGGCACTGATCGAAGTGTCCGAAGGTCAAGTCGATGCCGCCATTTCCCGTTTGCAGGCAATGCGGCAGGACGCTGAAATCGGCGTAGATCTGCAGCAACGCGCAACACAGTTGATTGTTGCGCTGGGTGGTGAACCGGAACCGCTGGTCGCACGGCAAAGCTGAACCGGTAGAAAATAAATGACAGGCAAGTTCGGAGTATCATGGTGATTAGTCTCTTCCCCCGTATTGGGTTGCCGGTCGCGGTTGTTTCCCTGACATTGCTGGCGGCTTGTCAGGAGCCCGAGGTCATCCTGCCCGGAGCTCGTGAGGACATCCGACCCACATCCGACAATGAAACGGTTGAGACCCAGGGAGCCAAGCCGATCAGCCTTCCTGCCCAGACGGCCAATGCCAACTGGTCACAAAGCCCGGGAACCGCTGCGTATCGGACGACAAATGCCTCTTTGCGTAATACTCCACAGAAACTGTGGTCAACGTCGATCGGTGATGGAGATTCGCGCAAGCAGCGCATCACGGCCGAGCCGGTCGTTGCAGGTGGTTTGGTCTACACGCTGGATTCCGGAGCGACCGTTTCAGCGGTCTCACCGCAGGGGCAGGTTGCCTGGAGTACAGATCTAATCCCTGGCACCGACGGAGATTCAGATGCAACTGGCGGTGGATTGGCCTATGCTAATGGCGTTCTTTATGTGTCTTCTGGTTTTGGTCGCCTGACCGCTCTGGATGGCAAAACCGGTGCCATTCGTTGGCAAAAGCGCCTGAATGCTACGGGCAGCGGCTCACCTCTGATCAATGATGGCCTGCTGTATCTTGTCGCCGGAGATGAAATCGGATGGACGATTGATACAAAAGATGGGCGCATCCTCTGGCAGGTTCAGGGCACCCCAAGCGTTGGCAATGTATTGGGCGCGCCTGCGCCGGTGATTGCCTCGGATTTCTCGGTGTTTGCATTTGGCTCGGGCGATATAGCTGCAACGTTCCGCAGAGGTGGTATTCGCCGCTGGAACGCGTCGGTTGCTGGTGGGCGTCGAGGGCGCGCCGCAGCGCAGATCGTTGACGTAACAGGCGGCCCGATGGTGGTCGGCGATACCATCTATATCGGCAACCATTCAGGCCGCACCGTGGCATTCGATTCCACTTCGGGTGAGCGGAGATGGACCGCGGATGAAGGCGCCGTTGATACGGTTTGGCCGGCTGGAAACAGCATCTTCCTGATTAGTGATCGCAGTCAGTTGGTGCGTCTGGATGCCTCGGATGGCTCGATTGTGTGGGCGCAGGACTTGCCTGGATTCGTCAAGGACAAGCCCGGTCGGCGTGGCGCAATCTATGCGCATTACGGGCCGATCATGGCTGGTGGGCGTATCGTTGTTGCATCGAACGATGGTTATCTAAGGTTCTATAACCCGCTCGACGGCACGCTGGTTCACCGCGTCGAGGTTCCCGGCGGTGCCACTACGGCGCCAGTTGTTGCCGGGCAAACCTTGTACGTCGTTTCGACCAAAGGTGAACTGCACGCTTTCCGTTGACGACAAGATGCGCTAAAGGGCGCGTCTGAGTCTTGAAAGTTGAGTATCATGTCCCTGACCCTCGCTATCGTGGGGCGCCCCAATGTGGGCAAATCCACTTTGTTCAACCGCCTCGTCGGCAAACGACTGGCATTGGTCGACGACCAGCCAGGTGTTACGCGCGATTTGCGCGAAGGCGAAGCGCGTCTGGGCGATCTGCGCTTTACCGTTATTGATACGGCGGGTCTTGAGGATGCGACAGACGACAGCCTTGAAGGCCGGATGCGACGCCTGACCGAGCGCGCCGTGGACATGGCTGATGTGTGCCTGTTCATGATCGACGCGCGTGTGGGGTTGACGCCCACAGATGAGATGTTTGCCGAGATTCTGCGCAAACGATCGAAACACGTGATCCTTGCGGCCAACAAAGCCGAAGGTTCGGCGGCTGATGCCGGTGTGCTCGAAGCTTATAATCTGGGTCTGGGCGAGCCGGTCCGCCTGTCGGGTGAACATGGCGAAGGGATGACCGATCTTTACGCACATCTGATGCCTCTGGCGGATGCTGCTGCGGAAAAAGCGATCGAAGAAGCGCCCGTGACTGATATCGAGCTTGATGAAGACGGCGAAGCCGTAACCCCGTTGATCACCGACGCCAAGCCGTTGCAAGTTGCCGTTGTTGGTCGCCCGAATGCTGGAAAATCCACCCTGATCAACAAGATCGTTGGCGAAGATCGCTTGTTGACCGGACCCGAGGCCGGGATCACACGCGATGCAATCAGCCTGCGGATCGACTGGGCCGACCCCGAGGGTGAAAGCACGCCGATGCGGATCTTCGATACGGCGGGGATGCGCAAAAAAGCCAAGGTACAGGAAAAACTCGAGAAGCTTTCTGTATCGGATGGTTTGCGTGCAGTAAAATTTGCCGAGGTTGTGGTGGTGTTGCTGGATGCGGCGATTCCGTTTGAACAGCAGGATCTGCGCATCGCGGATCTGGCCGAACGCGAGGGCCGAGCCGTCGTTGTCGCCATTAACAAATGGGATATCGAAGAGGACAAGCAGGAAAAACTGCGCGATCTGAAAGAATCGTTCGAACGTCTTCTGCCGCAGTTGCGCGGCGCGCCACTGGTCACGGTTTCGGCCAAAACAGGGCGGGGGCTTGAGCGCCTGCGAGCTGCTATCCTACGCGCCCATGATATCTGGAACCGACGTGTGCCGACTGCTGCTTTGAACCGTTGGTTGATCGCAATGCTGGAACAGCACCCGCCGCCAGCGCCGCAGGGTCGCCGGATCAAGCTGCGGTATATGACTCAGGCCAAAACCCGCCCCCCTGGATTCGTGGTTATGTGTTCGCACCCCGACAAGATGCCTGAAAGCTATAACCGTTATCTGGTCAACGGCCTGCGTGAGAGTTTCGATATGCCCGGGACCCCCATCCGACTGACCTTGCGCGGACAGGGAGACAAGAACCCTTATAAGGGACGGCGTAAGAAAAACGCAGGTGCCTTGGCCAAACATTTGAAGGGACGCGCGTAACTGCGCCAATCTGTTGCATTTTTCATCTCGGGGCGTGACAGCCCTTTGATGGCGCGCTAGCATTCGCTGGCGCGCTTTTGTTTCCAAGCGTGTCGCTTGTTTGCGGGAAGACCGCACCCATTTTTAGAATCACATTGCAACGGGCCATTGTGGGGAGCCGACGGAATGGATTTGAGAGAATACACACGTCAATACGCGGTTCAGGATAATGGATTGGCCGCGATCAGCTACTTTGGGACTTTCGCGGTTTATTTCTCATCGTTGGCATTAGCCATCATCTATGTGGACCGCTGGTATGTCATGATGCCGGCCGGGGTGGTTTTCGCGTTTTCCGCTGTTCGCCTTTACGTGCTGCAGCACGATTGCGGGCATCATTCGCTATTTGAAACGCGTGCACAGAATGAATGGGCAGGGCATGGGCTTTCCCCGTTCACTTTCGCTCCATTCGAAGTGATGAAGCAAAACCACAACCTGCATCATTCCGGCATCGGCAATCTGGAACATCGTGAGACCGGCGAAATTCATACCATGACCGTGAGGGAATGGAATGCGGCGAACTGGTGGTCGCGGCTGTATTATCGCCTATACCGCAACCCGTTTGTGCTGGTACCGGTCGGAGCACTGTTTACTTATTTCATTCGCTACCGCTGGCCCAAGAATACGGTGCGGTTCGGCGTCAAAGGCGTGCTGCTGCACAACCTGTCGATCCTGATTTTCCTGGGCCTGCTGTATCTGATCGCCGGTGCGACCGGTATTTTGGTTTGGGTGGCCTTTTCCTTCCTTGGCGGGATGCTGGGAGTTTTCTTAGTCTATCTTCAGCATAATTTCGAAGACACATACTGGGACCGTCGCCCAGATCTGGATCCGAAATTGGCCGCGCTGCAGGGGTCGTCGGCGCTGGATTTCGGCTGGTGGTTTGATAATGCGGTGGCCTGCATCACATTGCACGACATACACCACTTCAACGCGCGCATCCCGTCTTACCGGCTGCGGGAATGCCACTATAACCTGCCGTCCGAATATACGCCGCGCCGGATCAAATTCCCCGAGGCGGTAGCGGCTTTGAATCTGAAACTTTGGGATGAGGACACCAAACGGCTTGTGCCTTTCCCTCCTAAGGATCAATCCCGGGGGCTGGCCCATAGCAGCTAGCCGGTATTCCGGCCCGATGTGAGAAGGAAAGGAACTCTGATGACCGCAGTGACCGATGTAAAGGGTGTAGGCGAGGTGCTTGGGCAAGCGTTGATTGCCAATGGCTTCAAGACCGCAGAAGACCTTGCGAGCGCGAAACCCGCAGAGCTCGTCAAAGTTCCCCGCATTGGTGTGGCACGGGCACCGGTTCTTATAGCGGCGGCGAAAGCAGCTGTTTCAGCCAAAACCACGATTGCGCGCGCGGCATCCAAGCGCCCAGCTGCTCGGAAGGGCGTTACTGCCGCCGCCCGGAAGCGGGCTGAGGAAACCGCCCAGAAGGCTGCTGAAGAGAAAGCCGCTGCTGAAGCCAAAGCGCGAAAAAAGGCCAAGGCAAAAGCCAAGGCTGAGAAAGCTGCCAAAAAGCTGCTGGAAATGGAGGCCGCATTCTCAAAGGCAAAGGACAAGGTGAAAGCCAAAGCCAAAAAGGATAAAAAGTCCAAAAAGGACGACAAGAAAAAAGATCAAAAGAAACAGGACGCCAAAGAGAAAGTCGGCAAGAAGAAGAGTAAGAAAAAAGATAAGAAAAAGGCGAAGAAGTAGACCTCCTCCACCTTTTGATTTTCTCAGGACCGGCGCAGTTGGTTAGCGCCGGTTTTCTTATACCAGCGTGCCGTCCCGCTGTAAGGTCAGTTTACCGCCAAGATAGGGGGCCAGAACCTTGGGCAAGGTCACGGTACCATCTGCGTTCTGACCATTTTCCAGCACGGCGATCAGGCAACGACCGACAGCCAGACCGGAGCCGTTCAGTGTATGGACGTATTCCGGTTTGCCACCCGCTTCGGGGCGGAACCGCGCGTTCATGCGGCGGGCCTGAAAATCACCACAAGTCGAGACCGAGCTGATCTCGCGATAGGTATCCTGTCCGGGCAACCACGCCTCGATGTCATAGGTACGGCGCGCGCCAAAGCCCATGTCGCCCGTACACAGGATCACGGTGCGATAGGGTATGCCCAATTTTTCCAGAATACCTTCGGCGCAGCGTAACATGCGCTTTTGTTCCTTATCCGATTTGTCCGGATGGGTGACCGAGACCATCTCGACCTTTTCGAACTGGTGCTGGCGCAGCATCCCACGGGTGTCTCTGCCAGCGCTGCCAGCCTCGGACCGGAAGCACAGGGAATGCGCGGTATAGCGGCGAGGCAGATAGCTTTCTTCGATCAGCGTTTCATTGACGATATTGGTCAGCGACACTTCGGAGGTCGGGATCAGCCACCAGCCTTCACGGGTCTGATAGCTGTCTTCGCCAAACTTCGGCAGTTGCCCGGTGCCCTGCATCATTTCGGAGAGAACCAGAACCGGGCCGTTGACCTCGGTTAGTTCGTTTTCGTTGATATGTGTGTCCAGCATGAACTGCGCCAATGCGCGGTGAATGCGGGCTACGCCACCGGACAGCAGCACAAAACGCGAGCCGGACAGTTTCGCGGCGGTCTCAAAATCCATACCGGTCTGGACGGCTTCGATCTCAAAATGCTCTTTGGGCGCAAAATCCAGCGTGGGCGGAGTGCCCCAGCGGTTGACTTCGACATTGTCGTTTTCATCCGCACCTTCGGGAACATCTTCGGCGGGCAGGTTGGCGATGCGGATCAGTTGATCGGTCAGAAGGGCGTCCAGATCCTTGGCTTCGGTCTGCATCTGGGCGATCTCGGCCTTTTTCTCGGCGACCAGCGCGCGCAGGCGCTCGAACTCGACCTCATCGCCGCGCCCCTTGGCCGCGCCCACCTCTTTAGAGGCCTTGTTCTGTTCAGCCTGAGCGGTTTCGGCGGCCAGAATCTTGGCACGGCGGCTTTCATCCAGGCGCAACAGGTCCGACGACACCGGCGCGTCCCCACGGCGCGCAAGGGCGGCGTCGAAGGCGGCTGGGTTTTCGCGTATGGCGCGGATGTCGTGCATGGTTCAGGTCCTTAATGCGTGAATCACTGACCCCGCTTATGCACCATATGAAAGGCGGGGTGTAGCACCGGTTACGACTTATCCGTTCCCTCGTGTGCTTCATGTGCCAGATGGCCATGCCAGGCTTCTGTGGGGATTTTAGGCTCGGGAGGATCAGCCATGTAGGACGGGGTCATGATCTGCACATTGTTCTCGTTGAACACGGCCACGATATTGCGATGCAGGTCTGACCGGATTTTCGGGATGATGCTGCCCCGCGTGGTATAGCCGTTGATCTGATAGTTGATCGCATAGTCGGCCAGGGCGGTCCACAAAACGAAAGGTTCCGGCTTTGCCTTGATCGCCTTTGTTCGGCGCGCGGCTTCGATCAGCATCGCCTCGACCTTCTCCGAAGGCTCCTCATAGCCGATACCGACAGTGGTGTGCAGCAACAGCCCGCTACCATCTGTTTTCTTTGAGAAATTGATCACATCCGAATTCATCAGCTGTGCATTCGGGATCGAGATCAACTCGTTCTTGATCGACTTCAGATGAGTCTCCATCAGTTTGATCCGAACAACGTCACCGATGTGGTCGCCAATCTGGATGCGATCGCCAATCGAGGTTGAGCGGCGGTAGATCACAAACAGCCCAGCCAGCATGTTGGAGACCACCGAATTCGCACCAAGCGATAGCATCGCACCCACCAGAATAGTCAGCCCCTGAAACGCTGCGGAATCCGAGCCTGGGATATAGGGTACTGCAAACACCAATGCGATCAGGATGACCAAAACGCGGGCAATGTTGAATGTCGGGTTTACCCAATGGCTTTCAAAATCGCCCAGCTCGAATGTGCCGGCCTCGACCGCGTCAAAGAACACGCGCATCCCTTTGATGATATACATCGCCAACCAGGCGATCAGCGCCAGCATGATAAGGTTGGGGATATAGCTGACCACTCCTTTGAAGATCAGCAGAACCGGTTCGGTCAGATAGGTCAGCAACAGCTGAGCGAAATAACGGGTTTCGGCAAAGGAAAGCAGAACAAAAGACAGGTAGTAGTAAAAGCCCAGAAAGAAGACGACCAGCAATATGAAGTTCAGACCGTAACTGACGAGGGCTGCAATGGCTTCGGCTTGAACGCTTTTGGCTGTTGCCGTTTCCACGTCCTTCAGATGGCGCGATACGAATTTCAGGGTACGCCGTCTGATGCGCCGGTGCAGCCACAGAATAAAGGCGATGAATACGGCAAACCCCAACGTCCAGCCCAAAGCCTCAAGCGCGCCGGATACACGCGCCTGTTCGGTTCGGTTTGCGCGGTAGGCGACAATCGCATCATGGATGGCCGAGCCATGGAGATAGGTGATGACGTCCAGCTCCATCTGGTCCATTTCGGCATCGGCGACGGTGACCGTCGATACCGGCACGCCATCAACTAGAATACGCGTGCCCAGTTCCGTATCCTCATAAGTAACGGTAACCTCAGGATTTTCCGAGGATAGGGCCACTTGGATAATGTTGTTCTGAACGGTCTCGGCCCGTTCGGGCGCGGGCAGGGCGCTGGATCCGCGCAGGAAAAACAGGCTTTCGCCGTCGATGATGACCGGTGCTTTGAAATTCTCTGATTGTTCAGAGGTTTCAGGCGTTTCGATTGGCGCATCCTGTGCTAGCGCCATCGCTGTGCTGAACATAATCCAGACAAGCGTGAACCAGATGCGCGAAAGCGTGCCAAGCGTTTGGATTAATTGAATCATCGGTCCTCCTGCCGGCCAACTATATCCCAGCCGAGCCCGGATCAAAGGACCGATCTGCGACCCCGGCGTATTTCTTTGATCATTATGAGCCAATCATTGTAAAAACCTGTGCTGCCATTCCTTGCAAACAGGTGGTTCAGAGAATAGGTTCTCGCAAAATTTGCGGAGCATTTTCGCAGTACCAAACCAAAAGGAATATCCCATGGAAGGTGGCGCAATCGCCCAGTTTCTCCCGCTGATCCTGATTTTTGCGATCATGTATTTCCTGCTGATCCGTCCACAGCAGAAGAAAATGAAGGAACATCAAGCCATGGTCGAGGCCGTGCGCCGGGGCGATCAGGTCGTTACCCAGGGTGGGCTGATTGGTAAAGTGGCCAAGGTCAAAGAAGGCGATAACGAGATCGAAGTCGAAATCGCCGAGGGAGTCAAAGTCCGCGTGGTTAAATCGACCATTTCGCAGGTTCTGAACAAGACTGAGCCGGCGAAGTAACTTCGCGATATAATCCCTTGAAAAGGCAGGGTAATGCTGCAAATTGATACCTGGAAGCGGGTTCTGATCTGGCTGGTCTGCGTGACTGGCTTGCTGATGGCCCTGCCGAATGCGTTTTATACGCGCGTTGAACAATCCAATGACGCCAAGGCGGCGATTGAGCTTGGCTTCGACACTCCTGAAATGCAGGCCGAGGCGGCGCAATGGCCGAACTGGCTGCCGTCGTCGCTGGTCAATCTAGGGCTGGATCTGCGTGGTGGCGCGCATCTTTTGGCCGAAGTTCGGGTGGGTGACGTCTACGAATCCCGCATGGACGCCATGTGGCCCGAAATTCGGGATGCGCTGCGGGACGAACGTGCCACCGTGGGCACCATCCGTCGCCAGGACTCGGCGCCTGCTGAGATTCGCCTTCGCATCAGTCAGCCCGAGGGCATGTCCCGCGCGCTGGAGGTTGTCCGCGGTCTGGCCCGTCAGGTGCAGACCCTCAGCGGTGTAGGGGCCACGGATATCGAGGCTCGCGCCGAAGGTGATACGATCATTGTGCAACTTTCTGAGGCCGAGAAACTGGCCTCAGACGACCGCACCGTGCGTCAATCGCTGGAAATCATTCGCCGCCGGATTGACGAGGTGGGCACCCGCGAGCCGACCATCCAAAGGCAAGGCACCGACCGTATCCTGATCCAGGTGCCAGGTATCGGCAGCGCAGGAGAGTTGAAAGAGATCATCGGCACGACCGCGCAACTGACCTTTAACCCCGTCGTTGGGCGCGGAACCGACCCCGATGCGATAGCGGGCGTTGGCGAAGAGGTGGTGCCGTCGATTGACGAAAATGGCGTCTATTACACGTTGGATGCCGCGCCTGTTGTAACGGGCGAGGAACTGGTCGATGCGCAGCCCGCGTTTGACCAGAATGGCCGCCCGGCGGTGAGTTTCCGCTTTAACACCTCAGGCGCGCGCAAATTTGGTGATTACACGCTGGAAAACATCGGGGCACCCTTTGCCATCGTTCTGGATGACGAAGTGATCTCAGCCCCGGTGATCCAAAGTCATATCCCCGGTGGGTCTGGTATCATCACCGGTAATTTCACCGTTGAGGAAAGTACAAATCTGGCTGTCCTGTTGCGCGCAGGGGCACTGCCCGCCGGGCTGGAGTTTCTGGAAGAAAGAACCATCGGTCCCGAGCTGGGCCAGGACAGTATCGACGCGGGTAAGGTGGCAACCGTCGTGGCCTTTGTCGCGGTGCTGACATTCATGGCGCTCAGCTATGGCCTGTTTGGTATCTTCGCCAATATTGCGCTGATCATCAACGTTGGCCTGTTGTTCGGTCTGCTTTCCCTGATTGGGGCGACGTTGACCCTGCCTGGGATCGCGGGGATCGTTCTGACGGTAGGTATGGCGGTGGATGCCAACGTACTGATCTTCGAGCGTATCCGAGAGGAACTGAAATCTGCCAAAGGTCCTGCCCGCGCGATTGAGCTGGGTTATGAAAAAGCGCTGTCGGCCATTCTGGACGCCAACGTGACCACCTTCATTACCGCTGTAATCCTGTTTGCTATGGGCAGCGGGCCAGTGCGCGGGTTCGCAATCACTTTGGGTCTGGGTATTCTGACCTCGGTCTTCACCGCGATCTTCGTGACGCGCCTGATGATCGTGATTTGGTTCGAACGCCGCCGTCCGAAAACGATCGAGGTTTGACATGAGACTGAAACTCGTACCCCAGAATACCTCGTTCGATTTCTTCAGTCGCTGGAAGATCTGGCTGGGTATCTCGGCCTTGATGATGATTGTCGCGTTTACGTCATTCATGCTGCAGGGCCTGAATTTCGGCATTGATTTCCGTGGAGGGACCACCATTCGGACCCAAAGCGCGCAGGAAATCGATGTCGGCACATATCGTGACGCTATTGCGCCGCTTGGACTTGGCGACGTGACGATCACCGAGATTTTCGATCCGAGCTTCGGGCCAGATCAACATGTCGCGATGATCCGCATTCAGGCGCAGGATGATGCTGAGGCTGTCAATGCGGCCACGATTGAACAAATTGGCGAAGCTCTTGCCGCAGCGGACCCCGGGTTGAAACTGCCCTTCGAAAGCGTCGAATCTGTAGGACCCAAAGTCTCGGGAGAGCTTATCCAGACCGCCGTAATCGCGGTGGTGCTCGCCATTGGGGCGGTGCTTGTCTACATCTGGCTGCGGTTTGAATGGCAGTTTGCGCTGGGGGCTGTCGCTGCGCTGGTGCATGACGTCATCCTGACTATCGGCATCTTTTCCGAACTGCAGATCCGCTTTGATCTGGCGATCATCGCTGCGCTGCTGACCATCGTGGGCTATTCGTTGAATGATACGGTGGTCGTGTTCGACCGGGTGCGCGAGAACTTGCGGAAATACAAGAAAAAGGACCTAAAGGAGGTTTTGAACCTTTCGATCAACGAAACGCTCAGCCGGACAGTCATGACCTCTGTCACCACCTTGCTGGCGTTGATTTCGCTCTATGTTCTGGGTGGGGATGTGATCCGCGGGTTTGTCTTTGCTATGATTTGGGGTGTGATCGTAGGTACCTATTCGTCCGTCTTTGTGGCCTCAACCATCCTGTTGTGGCTGGGCGTCAAGCGCGACTGGTCCAAGCCATCAAACACTTCTGGCAACCAGTTTGCCAACATCGATGCCTGAGTATTTTGGCCAGTCCCCCACAGGGCTGGCCATCATAGTATTTGCTGCCTTTCTTGGCGGTGTTGTGCGCGGCTTTTCCGGATTTGGGACCGCCCTGATTTTCCTGCCTATCGCAACCCCATTCCTTGATCCTTTCAAGGCGCTGACCTGCCTGACAATCATGGATATTCTGGGCCCGCTGCCCAACCTTCGCCGGGCCTGGCGCGAGGTCGACAGGGGTGATCTGGTCCGTCTGGTGGGAGGGTGCGCACTCGCTCTGCCATTGGGGCTGTGGTTGCTGACCACGGTCGATCCACATGTATTTCGCTATACCGTTAGCCTGTTGGCGTTTCTTATGCTGGCTATTCTGGTGTTCGGTCTGCGCTATCACGGTCATGTCAGCCGCAAAATGGTTTTGGGAATAGGAGGCGCTGGTGGGTTTTTGGGCGGTGTCGCGGGCCTGCCCGGACCGGCCGTTATCTTGTTCTATATGTCTCGACCTCTGCCCGTGGCCGTGATCCGTGCGACGATTCTGTTATACCTTTTCGCCTTTGATTTTCTTCTGCTCGGGTACCTGACTGGCATGGACCGTATCACGTTGCCTGCTGTTATATTGGGTCTGGCTCTGGCAGTCCCCAATCTGGCTGGTAATTGGCTGGGTGGTTGGATGTTCCGGCCCGAGCGGGAAAAGCTGTATCGTGCCGCAGCGTATTTGGCGATAGCGCTTGCAGCCTTGTCGGGCTTACCGCTTTGGGGCTAGATGCCTCCTATGCGTATGAATGAAATCTCTTATGACAATGCGGCCCCTGTTGACGGATATGGTCCTGGGTTTTTCCGCATCGGTGGTCAGGTCTATGACGGGTCGGTGCTGACCGGCCCTGCAGGATCAGCGAAATGGGGCGGGTACGACGACAGGGATGGTCTGTTGAAATTGGCGGGTCAGGTCGATGTGCTGTTTATCGGAACCGGCGCTGAGCTGGCCCATATTCCTTCTGATCTGCGCGCCGCCTTGGAAGATTCGGGGATCGGGGTTGAGATCATGAACTCTCCGTCCGCGTGCCGCACATACAATATCCTGTTATCCGAAGGGCGCCGTATTGCGCTGGCGCTGCTACCGGTCTGATCGGATTCTTTTCCTCTGGCCTTGCGCTTAGATGCCACCCAAATACGTTGCTGTCGGTATGCTGCGGCAAATCCCGCCTTTTGCCTCTGACGGCAATAGGATAAGCGGGATTCATGACATTGACCGTGACCGACCTGTCGATCGCCCGAGGGGGCGTTCCTGTGCTGGAAAATCTCAGCTTTTCGCTGGAGCCCGGAAAGGCGCTTATCCTGCGCGGGCCGAACGGGATCGGTAAAACAACGCTGCTGCGAACGCTGGCGGGCCTGCAGCCTCCGCTTGAGGGGCAGATCGACGGGGCTGAGGACCGGATCGCCTATGCCTCACATTCCGACGGACTCAAGCCGACTCTGACCGTGGTGGAAAACCTGTCGTTCTGGGCGCAGGTCTTCGGCAGTCACAGCATTCAACCGGCCCTGGATGCGTTTGCTTTGACTGAGCTGTCGGATCGCCATGCAGGCAATCTGTCGGCAGGCCAGAAACGTCGATTGGGGTTGGCGCGGATGTTGGTCACCGAACGACCGATCTGGATGTTGGATGAGCCCACTGTGTCGCTGGATAAGAATGCAGTGCAGATGTTTGCTGACGCGGTGCGCGCGCATCTGGGGCAGGGTGGGTCTGCCCTGATTGCCACCCATATCGACCTTGGTCTGGACGGAGAGGTCCTGGATGTGGGGCCCAACAAGGCTAAACCGAAACCTGTCGATGATCTCGACGGAGGTTTCCTGTGATCGCCCTACTTTTACGTGATTTGAAACTGGCCTTCCGTGCGGGCGGTGGGTTTGGCCTTGGCCTGGCATTTTTTCTTATCGTCACCGTGCTGGTGCCTTTTTCAGTTGGCCCGCAATCCGCGTTGTTGTCCAAGATTGCACCTGGCGTGCTATGGCTGGGGGCGCTTTTGGCCTGCCTTCTGTCACTTGACCGGCTGCTTGCGCTGGATTGGGAGGACGGCTCGCTCGACCTATTGGCGACGGCGCCCCTGCCGTTAGAAGCGGTCGTAACGATCAAGTCTTTGGCGCATTGGCTGACTACGGGCTTGCCACTGGTTCTGGCCGCGCCCTTCCTGGGCGTTCTGCTTAATTTGCCTTTGCCCGGCTTTTTCTGGCTTGTCGTCTCACTTTTGATTGGCACGCCCGCGATGAGTGTCATCGGAACCTTTGGTGCCGCTCTTACGGTCGGCTTGAAACGCGGCGGATTGCTGCTGTCGCTTCTTGTGCTGCCTCTTTATGTACCGACATTGATCTTCGGGGCCGAGGTCGCGCGCCGCGGCGCAACCGGAATGGAAACGCAGACACCCTTGTTGATGCTGGCTGGGATCACTGCGGCGACGATTGCCCTGTTACCTTTTGCCAGCGCCGCCGTGTTGCGCATTAACCTACGGTGACACAGTGTAACTTTGACGGATGTCAATTGAGAATGAACCCGACTCGGACTAGATAAGGCCCATGTCTATCGCAGCCAAAGCCAATACCCTCTGGGAATATGCCAATCCGCGCAAGTTTCTTGCCACCAGTGAACGGGTGATGCCGTTCTTCTGGGGCGCGGCTTTGGTTTGCATCGTCATTGGTCTGGTGTGGGGATTTTTCTTCACACCCGATGATTACAAGCAGGGATCGACCGTCAAGATCATTTACCTGCATGTGCCCGCCGCGCTGATGGCGATTAACTGCTGGCTTATGATGCTGGCGACCTCTCTGGTTTGGCTGGTTCGCCGTCATCATGTCAGTGCGCTGGCTGCGCGCGCGGCCGCACCTGTGGGCATCGTGATGACATTGATTGCGTTGGCAACCGGGGCGATTTGGGGGCAGCCCATGTGGGGCACCTGGTGGGCCTGGGATCCACGTCTGACCTCATTCCTGATCCTGTTCCTCTTCTATTTGGGCTATGTCGCCTTGTGGGAGGCGATCGAAGACCCTGATACGGCTGCCGATCTGACCTCGATCCTGTGTCTGGTGGGGTCGGTCTTTGCTATCCTCAGCCGTTATGCGGTGAATTTCTGGAATCAGGGGCTGCATCAGGGCGCTTCTGTCCTGCGGGCTGGTGCTGTGACTGGAGCGGATACTGAAGAGAAGGTCAGCAATATCTATTTCTATCCTCTGCTGCTCTGCATTGTCGGGTTCGTGTTGTTGTTCATCGCCTTGGTACTTTACCGCACGGGTACTGAAATTCGCACGCGTCGGACCAAGACTCTGCTGGCGCGGGAAAGGGCAAACGGATGATCCCTGATCTTGGAAAATATGCCGATACGGTGCTCTGGTCCTATGTGGTTTCCATCGGGCTTTTGCTGGCACTGGTTCTGGTCAGCGTGATGCGGGGCCGCAAGAGCCAGGCTGAACTGGAAAAAGTTGAACAGAGGATAAAGCGCAATGGCTAAGATCTCGCCCCTGATGATTGCGCCTCCGTTGATATTTGGTGCCTTTGCTGTACTTGCCGGTATTGGCATGTTCCGTGATGATCCAAACGCTTTGCCCTCGGCCCGTGAGGGCCAAACCGCGCCACCGGTTGTATTAACAGATTTTGCAGGCAAGCCACAATTTGACGACGCAACGCTGCGCGATGGACAGATCAAGCTTGTGAATTACTGGGCCAGTTGGTGCGCGCCCTGCCGGGTAGAGCACCCGAACCTGCAGGCCCTGTCGGATGAAGGCATTCCTGTCTACGGTATCAATTATAAGGACAAGCTGGAAAATGCCGAGGCATTCCTGAACGAACTTGGTGATCCCTATACGGGTATCGGCCGGGATGAACAGGGACGCATGGCGCTGGACTGGGGCGTTTACGGCGTACCGGAAACCTATGTAGTCGACGGCGACGGAACCATTATCCTGCGCTTTGCTGGGCCGATTACCCAGCGCGTCATCGAAGGAACTATTCGGCCCGCTTTGGAAAAGGCTAAGGCCGATTAACGCGGCAGGGTGAGGGAAGAAACACCAGTCTTCTGAATGATCTGGTCACAATCATCCATCTTGGTGCTGTCACCGTAGCCCCTCTGGTTGGGCAGAACCAAGTGGGAGGTCGGTGAAAAAGCCAGGCACAGCATCCTGGCGCAAATGGAACGTACAAAGGGCGCCCGACCGGGCGCCCTTTGTAGATTGCTCAGAGATCTTAGTCGGCCTTGGCCAGGTTCCGCAGCACGTAATGCAGCACGCCACCGTTTTCGATATATTCGATTTCGGGCGCGGTATCGATGCGGCACTTAAGGGTTATGGTTTTCTCAGAACCATCACCGTAGGTGATGGTGCAGGGCACCTCTTGCAGCGGCTGGATCGTATCCAGACCGTGGATCGAGACGGTTTCATCACCCTTCAAGCCCAGCGTCTTGCGCGAGTCGCCACCGGTGAATTCGAACGGTACAACGCCCATGCCAACCAGGTTCGAGCGGTGGATACGCTCAAAGCTTTCGGCGATCACCGCTTTGACACCCAGCAGAGCCGTGCCTTTGGCCGCCCAGTCGCGCGACGATCCGGCGCCGTATTGCTCGCCACCGAATACAACCAGCGGCGTGCCCTGTTCCTGATAGGCCATCGACGCGTCATAGATTGAAGTCTGCTCGCCATCGGGGCCTTTGGTGTAACCACCTTCGACGCTGTCCAGCATCTCGTTCTTGATGCGGATATTGGCAAAGGTGCCGCGCATCATGACCTCGTGGTTGCCACGGCGCGACCCGTAAGAGTTGAACTCGCGCGGTTGCACCTGACGGTCGGTCAGATACTTGCCAGCCGGTGTTGTCGTGGCAAACGAGCCTGCAGGCGAGATATGGTCAGTGGTGACCATATCGCCCAGAATGGCCAGAACCTTAGCGTCTTCGATGTTCGAAATTGTGCCCGGCTCGGTCCCTATGCCCTGGAAGTAGGGCGGGTTCTGGATATAGGTCGAGGTCGGTGGCCAGTCATAGGTTTCGGCATCGGTGGTATCGACCGCTTGCCATTTCTCGTCGCCTTTGAAGACGTCTGCATATTTCGACAGGAACGCCTCACGGGTGACCGTCTGTTCGACCAATTCCGCCACTTCTTGCTGGGTTGGCCAGATGTCTTTCATGAAGACATCGTTGCCGTCCTTGTCCTGGCCAATCGGCTCGGACGTCAGGTCGATATCCATCGTACCGGCCAGCGCATAGACCACGACCAGCGGCGGTGAGGCCAGATAGTTGGCGCGGACGTCCGGGCTGATACGGCCTTCGAAGTTGCGGTTCCCCGACAAGACCGACGTGGCTACCAAATCGCCCTCGGCAATCGCCTCAGAGAGCTCTTTCTGGATTGGACCCGAGTTGCCGATACAGGTGGTGCAGCCGTAGCCGACAAGGTTGAAGCCGATCTTGTCCAGATCTTCCTGCAGGCCAGCGGCCTCAAGATAAGCAGATACAACCTGCGATCCCGGTGCCAGTGAAGTTTTGACCCAAGGCTGACGGTTCAGACCCAAGGCTGCGGCCTTGCGGGCCACAAGACCAGCGCCGATCATGACATACGGGTTCGAGGTGTTGGTGCAGGAGGTGATCGAGGCGATCACAACTTTACCGGATTCTAGGGTGTAGTCTTCGCCTTTGACGGCGACTTCCTTGCCCATGGGTCGCTTGAACGTCTCGGCCATTTCCCTGGTGAACGCCGCCTTGGCACCGGTCAGAGCAACATAATCCTGGGGGCGCTTAGGGCCCGAGATCGCGGGAACGATGGTGCGCATGTCGAGCGACAGGGTGTCGGTGTAGATCGGCGCGTAATCTGCGTCGCGCCAGAAGCCGTTTTCCTTGGCATAGGCTTCGACCAGCGCGATGCGATCTTCGTCACGGCCGGTGTTACGCAGATAGCGCAGCGTTTCACCGTCAATCGGGAAGAAACCACATGTCGCGCCATATTCCGGGGCCATGTTGGCGATGGTTGCCCGGTCGGCCAGCGGCAGACGGTCCAGACCTTCGCCGAAAAATTCGACGAATTTGCCTACAACACCCTTTGCGCGCAGCATTTCGACGACCTTCAGAACCAGATCGGTGCCGGTGGTGCCTTCAACCAGATCTCCGGTCAGCTCAAAGCCGACAACCTCGGGGATCAGCATCGAGATCGGCTGACCCAGCATAGCGGCTTCGGCCTCGATCCCACCAACGCCCCAGCCCAGAACGGCCATGCCGTTGACCATGGTGGTGTGGCTGTCAGTGCCGACCAGCGTGTCGGGATAGGCAACCTCGTTGCCATCCTGATCCGTGTCGGTCCAAACGGTCTGCGCCAGATATTCCAGGTTCACCTGGTGACAGATGCCGGTTCCGGGGGGCACAACGCGGAAGTTGTTGAAGGCACCCTGACCCCATTTCAGGAACTGATACCGCTCCATGTTGCGTTCGTATTCGCGGTCAACATTCATCTGGAACGCGCGCGGGTTGCCAAACTCGTCAATCATGACCGAGTGGTCGATGACCAGATCAACCGGGTTCAGCGGGTTGATCTTCTGAGCGTCGCCGCCCAGAGCCTTGATCCCGTCGCGCATAGCGGCCAGATCGACCACCGCCGGAACGCCGGTGAAATCCTGCATCAGCACGCGGGCAGGGCGATAGGCGATCTCACGCGGGTTCTTGCCACCTTTGGCACCCCATTCGGCGAAGGCCTTGATGTCGTCGACCGAGACGGAGAACCCGTCATCTTCGAACCGCAACATGTTTTCCAATACCACCTTCAGGGCGGCGGGCAGTTTCGAGAAATCACCCAGGCCGGCCTCTTGCGCGGCGGGGATCGAGTAATACGAGATGGACTTGCCATTCACGCTCAGGCTGCGGCGTGTCTTGGCGGTATCCTGTCCGACTTTGATGGGCATCTGTGGCCTCCCTCTCAAATGACGTGGAATATGGGATTCGCTGAGGGCTATCTGCATCACCCAAGCGCGCGGTTCAAGGTCCAACAGACCAGGTGCGGCAATTTTTGTATACCATTGCACACATTTTTGCGAAAACCTTGTGTCACCAGTCTCAAGAAACCTTGATTGGTGCTTGATCAGCGTTCCGTCTAAACCAGTAATGCACCCCATGAAACCCGAGAGCAAACATGTTCAAATCTGCAACCGCAACCGCGTTGGCGTCCCTGTTTCTGGCTACTTCGGCCATTGCAGAAAGCGGACCCGTAGTGGTGGAGCTGTTCACCTCGCAGGGATGTTCGTCCTGCCCCCCGGCTGACCGGATCATGCACGATCTGGCCAATCGGGATGACGTCATCGGGTTGGCGCTGCATGTGGATTATTGGGACTATATCGGATGGGAGGATGAATATGCCGACCCCACCCATACTGAGCGTCAGCGCAGCTATGCCGGGAATTCCGGGCGTACGGTGATCTATACGCCTCAGATGGTAGTGAATGGTCAGCAGGATATTGTAGGGGCAGATACGGCAAAGCTGGATTACCTGATCGGCGACCATTCCAAGGCCGCTCCGCTGGCGTCGGTTTCGGCCTCGCGTACAGGAGATAACGTAACTGTCGACGTTTCCTCGATCAGTTTGCCACCGGATCAGGTCTATGAAATCCGGGTGGTGCAATACACGCCAATGCGCCATGCCTCGATCCGGCGCGGAGAGTTGGCCGGACAAGAACTGGATTATGCCAATGTGGTCGAGGCCTGGACAGTAGCCGGGCAATGGGACGGGACAGCGCCTAAGACCTATAAGGTATCTTTGACGTCAGGTTTACCGGCCGTTGTGTTGGTGCAAGGGGTTGGCCATGGGCCGATTATTGCGGCAGCACGCGTTCGCTGATCAAGGCATGTCTTTGGCTTGGACGCCTAGCCCGTTCCAGGTTTTCCAGCGACGATGAATCCAGAACCACTGACCCATATGCTGTCGGACAACTGCCTCGAGGTCATCATTGGTGAACTGGGTCATCGTCTTTGGATCCGTATGTGGGACCGGTTCGTGCAGGATGATTTCGAAATCAACCCCATTGGGCTGACGCACCGCATAGCACGGAATCAGGACGGCTTTGTATTTCATTGCCAGTTCAGCATTCAAAACCGACGTCACGGCCGGTTTGCCGAAAAAAGTCAGCTCTTCCCCGCCATGTGCGTGCAGGTCTGACACAATAGCGATGATCCCGCCTTTTTTGAGTGTCCGCACCATTTCGACCATCCCGCGACGGCCTTGTTCGAACATCGGGGCGCCGGTTTTGTAGAACGCATCGACATACATGTCGTTGAAGTAGGGGTTCGCCATTCGACGGTAGAGGCAGCCAATAGGCTGACCGCTGCGTTCTTGAAGGGCAATACGCGCGGCCAGGTAATGGCCGAAATGAGCAGTGATCATCATCACAGGTCGCCCCTCCGCCAAGGCGGAATCAAAGGCGGCAAGACCCGTACCCGTGACTTTGGCAAAGCGTTGGCGTTCTGTGAAATCCTCGGGCGAGAAGTGCTCCATGATCGCGCGCCCGGCGTTGTCAGGAACGGCCTTGCAGATACGTTTCACTTCGGATTCAGTCAGGTCCGGGCAGGTGAGTTTCAGATTGCTGCGTACTCTTTTCGAGAACCCGACCAACGGTGCAAGGTTTCTCGCTATGGCGCCCATTGTGGCAATGCGTGTCTCATAGGGCAGCAACCGTAGCGCTTTGATAACGCCTTTCAGGAACATGCCGGATACATAGTATTTGCCAAGCTCGGACCTGCTTAGTTCAGACTTTTCAACGGGCATCAGAAGGTCTCGGCGTCTGTTGTGAATTGCCGGGTCAGACATACAAGCCGATCGAGGTAACCACAAGCTTTCTGCTCGGCCAGAAATTTTGGCGCGCTTTCTCTCTTTATTCGTCGCCGTCATCATCCCGGAGCGTGATGGTTCCCTCATCGACAAGTGTCCGGATGGCGCCAATGATCTGGGTCATCGCCTCCTCTGCATCGGGTTGTTTGATTTTTCCGACCTCATCCATTTCTTCGCGCAGGTTTTCGGCCATACGCGACGACATGTTGGACAACAGGTAGTCAACCGATGCCCTGTCTCCTTCCGTTTCTGCACCGGCGAGCGCTGTAACCAGGACAGGTTGTTCCACACCGCGTAGAATGGCCGGTACATCACGGGGCAGAATGCGGGACGGGATATGGGCGAAGGTGAAAATGGATTGGCGAACTATGGTGGCAAAATCGGCGTCTTCTTCTTCTAATGCGCTCAGCAGGCCGTCCCGGGTCGAGGCAGCGGACTGATTCAGTATCGCGCCAACGCGGGCACCCGGTCCGTCGGCAAACGCTGTGGCAGGGCGCTGATCCATCTGAGCCGCCAGCGACCACCCGATCCGCTCGACGGCCTCTGGGCTGACATTTGCAGTTTTCGAAACCGCATAGGTAATACGCCGAGCAACTGGGCCGGGAAGGTGCCCTAGCAGTTGCGCAGCTTTGGCGGTTTCAAGTTTCGATAGCATCACGGCCGCAATCTCGGTGCTTTCGGCCTGCGCCATTTCGGCCAGATCTTCTGTAGGGATCTCTCGCAATCGCTGCCAAGGATCGCCGATCTGGCTTATCCCGGCCACTTTACGCAAACGCGCCGCAGTTGCCGGGGCGATTTTGCCGTTCACCACATCCAAAGCGCCCGCCAGACCATGTGGAAAGGACAGGCCAACACTGTCCAGCGCATCTGCAAATTCACCGGCAACTGCGTCCAAGGTAACCCGGTCGACAAGGCCCATTTTGCCCAGCTGGTGGGTTAGCTTTTCCTGTAAATCGTCGGGGAGCTCTTCCAGCGGAATGTCCGCCCCATCATTCAGCAAGAGACGCACAACCACCGCCGCCTTTTGTCGGCTGCTGAGGCTGCGGGCCACCAAGCGAAGGTCGTCATCGTTTTCTTTGGCCAGCTGGGCAGAAGCCCCCGGGGCCACCTGTACCAATGTGTTTGTGTTCTGCATCTGCCTGCGGTGCCAAAGTTCCTGTTCCACAGGCAGATTACAGAGAGTCGGGTAAAGAAAGGCTGAAGTTTAGTAGTTGTAGGTCAGTCCGGTGCGGATCGCCTCGCGCAGGGAAACCTCTGCCCAGGTTCCTTCGCCGCCGCGCGCCTTGATTTCACGCCACTGGGCAATCGCCAGATCGGTTTTGCCCTCGGCAACAAAGCCTTGCGCCATATAGGAACGTGCTAGGATATTGTCGGGATTTGCGTTAATTGCACCTTCATAGAACAGGTTCGCCAGTTCCAGCTTGCCCATCTTCCGATAGGTAAAGCCCCAATAGGTCATGACGCGATCGTCATTCTGGTCCATCACGCGCAGCACGCCTTGGGCGTTTTTGAACTGCCCGTCATAGGCCAGTTCACGCACGGCGTGGTACAGCTGATCCTGAGTGAAATTGGTGTTGCTGGGCTTTACGCATTTGCCCGCGGCCTCATCATAGACCCGTCCGAACAGACATTTCTTGGTGGTATTTGTTGTTTTTGGCGGCGTCGATCCCCCGCCGCCACCTGCGGCATGAACCATGGGGGCAAATGTAAGGGCCTGAATTGCAATAACCGAAGCTAGGATGAGGCGCATATTTGGTCTCCGTTCGTAGGGCTGCTCAGAATAAGCATAGCGCGTTCTATACAAAAGCTAACAACTGATCGCGCGAATTTATTCACAAGTATGAAAGCTCGACCAATCTTGACGTAACCAGACAAAGAAAAACCCGCACAAGATCATTGTGCGGGTCTGTATTGCGTGAGCTTGACGAAAATTTACTCGCCAAACACCCGGGCAAAGATCGTATCGACATGTTTGGTGTGATAGCCGAGATCGAATTTCTCTTCGATCTCCTCCTTGCTCAACGCGGCGGTCACGTCAGTATCCGCCAGAAGTTCTTCTTTGAAGTCTGTGCGGTGTTCCCAGACCTTCAACGCGTTGCGTTGAACCATAGCATAAGCCTCTTCCCGGCTGACCCCTGCCTGCGTCAGCGCCAGCAGAACCCGCTGGCTCATCACTAGACCGGGGAACTTGTTCATGTTCTCCATCATGTTCTCGGGGAAGATCAGCATTTTGTCGATCACGCCCGTCAGTCGAGCCAGAGCAAAATCCAGTGTGATCGTAGCGTCCGGCCCAATCATGCGTTCCACCGAGGAGTGTGAGATGTCGCGTTCGTGCCAGAGCGCCACATTCTCCATCGCCGGGATCACCGCCGCGCGCACCATGCGCGCCAGCCCGGTCAGGTTCTCGGTCAGTACAGGGTTCTTCTTGTGCGGCATCGCCGACGACCCTTTCTGCCCCATCGAGAAGAACTCGGCCCCCTCAAGAACCTCGGTCCGCTGCATGTGACGGATTTCAATGGCAACGTTTTCGATGCTGCTGGCGATCACGCCCAACGTGGCAAAGAACGCGGCATGGCGGTCGCGGGGGATGACCTGCGTGCTGATCGGTTCGGGCACCAGTCCCAGCTTGTCGCAGACATGCTCTTCGACCTGAGGGTCGATATTGGCAAAGGTGCCGACCGCGCCGCTGATCGCACCTGTTGCAATCTCGGCTCGTGCGTCGCGCATGCGGGACAGGTTGCGATCCATCTCGGCATAGAAGCGCGCGAATGTCAGGCCCATTGTGGTGGGCTCGGCGTGGATGCCGTGGCTGCGGCCGATGCGGACAGTGTCCTTATGTTCGATCGCGCGGCGTTTTAGAGCGGCCAGCAAACCTTCGAGGTCGGCGATCAGGATGTCGGCAGCGCGGGTCAGCTGAACGTTGAAACAGGTATCCAGCACGTCCGAGCTGGTCATGCCCTGATGCACGAAACGCGCCTCATCACTGCCGACATGCTCTGCCAAATGGGTCAGAAAAGCGATGACATCGTGTTTGGTGACGGCCTCAATCTCATCAATGCGGGCCACATCGAATTCCACATCCTTGGCCTTCCACACGGCATCGGCGTTTTCACGCGGGATCACGCCCAGATCGGCCATGGCGTCACAGGCATGGGCCTCGATCTCGTACCAGATGCGGAACTTCGTCTCGGGCGACCAGATGGCGACCATGTCGGGGCGGGAATAACGTGGAATCATTGGCAGCGGCACCTTTTTATGATTTGGCAGAGGTCGTTGCGGCGCGGTTTAAACCCAGCCGCCCTACGGAACAAGGCGCGAGTGCGGTGATGAGACGGTTTGCCCTGATTTTATCCCTTTGGCCTGGTGTTGCGGCAGCGACAGAGTTCTGGCCGCTGACGGGTGATGAAATTACCGAAACCTTGTCGGGCAAAAAACTAACTTATGGCGACGGCATCTGGCAAACATTCGACCAAAGCGGGGTGACCCATTATTTTTCGGGTCGTCCCAGCACCGGAAAGTGGGCCGTGCAGGGCGATCAGTATTGCTCGGTTTGGCCGCCTTCAGATATCTGGGCGTGTTATGATGTTCTGCAAAGCGGTGTCATCATTCGATTTATTGACGACGCAGGCGGGATCACAGACGGGTATTATCCCGAATGACCTTTCCAAACGGACTGACCGACTTCGAAGGGGACTGGAGCCTGTCACGCACCATTCGGGATGCGCGGGCCGGGCAGGTGGTTTTGGCCGATGGCTCTGCGCGATTCACAAGGTCCAAAGACGGTCTGATCTATGACGAGACGGTAACTCTGCGCATTCCGGGCCAGCCCGAGATGATGGGAACGCGCCGATACCTGTGGCACGACAAGGGCGAAAGCGTTGCGGTGCATTTTGATGACGGGCGTTATTTCCACGCTCTCAAGCTGGGCCAGGCGCAGGCTGCGGATCACCATAATTGCCCGCCGGACAGCTATGACGCAGTCTATGATTTCTCGGGCTGGCCCTGCTGGAGGGTCCGTTGGACCGTGTCCGGCCCCCGGAAATCATACGAAATGAATACGGAATACATGCTGCGGTAGCGTAATCATCTTGCAGATGCGGCGCTGACAGGGCATTCCTGTTGCAGAATCTCGGTCCGTTTAGGGAGAAACAACATGAATGCTAACGTATTGGCCAATGCATTTGGCCCACGTGAAGGGACGGCGCTGCGCGTCAAACAGGTGGTTATGGTTGCTTTGGGCATCGTTGCCTTGGCAGTCGCCGCCAAGATTAAAGTGCCGATGTGGCCAGTTCCAATCACCATGGGTACATTTGCGGTTCTGACCATCGGCACCGCCTATGGCGCACGGCTGGGTCTGGTAACTATGATGGGCTATCTGCTGATCGGCGCGCTGGGCTTTGACGTATTCGCGGGCTCTTCGGCTGAAAAATTCGGCCTTACTTACATGATGGGTGGCACAGGCGGCTACCTAGTCGGATATGTGCTGGCAACCCTGATGCTGGGTACGCTGGCCGCGCGCGGCTGGGACCGTTCGGTCGTGAAAATGGCGCTGGCGCTGGTACTGGCCAACGTTCTGATCTATGTCCCCGGCCTGCTGTGGCTGGGCCAGCTCTATGGCTGGGACCAGCCGATCCTGGCATGGGGCCTGACACCATTCCTGGTGGGTGATGCGATCAAGCTCGCGCTGGCCGCGCTGCTGATCCCCGGCCTGTGGAAGCTGGTGGGCGACGCCCGCACCTAAACCACAGTCAACCTAGTTGACATGAACCGCGCCCGGAGCGATCCCGGCGCGGTTTTTTGTTGCGCCAACAAGAGGCTGGACAAAACCGGTCGACACAGTTCAAGCTGTAGCAATAGAAACAACAGGTTATTCAGATATGCCTAATCTATTGAGGGCTGTAACCCTTTCCTGCGCGGTTGTTTGCGCCGGGGCAGGGAGTGCAAAAGCCGAAACACCGATCACCTATACTGATGAAGGGCGCGCCTTGTTCAGCTTTGCGGTACCAGATTTTTGGTCGGTTCGTACTGGCGGCCCGCGTGAGGTCGATGACACCGAGCTGAACGATCCCCGCGCGGTTGCCCGGGTCATGGGGATCAAACCGGTAACGGATGACAGCGTATGGATTGGATTTGTCTCGCCATCTGGTGTGTCATCCATCGACGGTGGCCTGCGATACCTTCAGGATATCGACAAGTTTCTAGTCAAAGATCCGATCGTTTCGGAAACAGTCGCAACCCAGATCGGAGGTCTGCCAGCGCGGGTTATCCGCGGTACCGGTACCCGTGATCGGCGGGGGATAAATTTCACGGCCACAGTGATTGACTTGCCGCGTGATCGCGTGGCTGTCGCAGTGGCCGTATTAAGAGACGGCGCCGATCCTGGCTATGTGGACGACCTGAATGCCGTATTCGCGTCATTCCGGTCGCTTCAGTGAGGAGGTTTGGATGACTCGTAAGCTGATGAAACGGTCGATCGCCGCGCTGGTATTCGGTTTGACCAGTATCACCTTGTCTGCCTGCGACGGCGTGACGGTTGGTGTGGGATACGGATATGATCCGTTCTATGACTCGATGCTTTGGAACGACTATTATCACGACGTTGATGTGGACATTGATGTAAATCGTCCACCGCAGGGTAAGCCTCCGGTCAAACCCAAACCTCCGGTCGCCAAGCCCCCGGCGCGCCCACGCCCCCCGGTCGCCAAGCCCCCCGCACGTCCACCGGTTGCCCGGCCACCAGTTGCCCGGCCGCCTATTCACCGCCCGTCACCGCGGCGGCGCTGATGCGGATCACGACAGCAATTCCGTCGTGATTTTCGCTGTTCCTTCAAGTGTCCTGTGAACAGGGCACTTGTCGGCGATTTCAAGCAGACGTGCGCGCTGATCCTGATCCAAGGGGCCCTCGAGCCGAATTTTGCGGCGGAACAGATCGACCTTGTTGTCAGTGATCAGACCCGCATCCTGTGCGTGGACCTTGTTATGGCAAACATCGACAGTGATGCCTGTTAGTGGCCAGCCCTTGCGCCGCGCATACATCCGGATTGTCATCGAAGTACAGGCTCCCAGACCCGATGACACAAAGCCATAGGGCGACATACCGCGGTCGGTGCCTCCATATGAGGCCGGTTCGTCTGCTACAACATGATGCTTGGGGCCGGACTGAATGTCTTGCTGGAATCCGTTGGGATCGGCCTCAGTCACCCGCACTACGCCTTCGGGCGCACCCGGTGGTGGGGCAGGCGGGCGCAGCACCACATAGCGCGTAACCCAAGCCGCTATTACATCTGCAGCATATTCCGCATCCGCCGCGCGTGTAATCAGGTGATCAGCGTCGTCCAGCGTCACGAAGCTTTTGGGATGTTTGGCTGCCAGAAAGATCGCGCTTGCATTGTCGATACTAACCGTTTCGTCGCGTGGCGCATGAAGTATCAGCAGCGCGGCCTTCAAATCCGCAATCGCAGGGGTTAGCGCGGATTGGGCGATATCTTCGACGAACGCTTTGCCAATACGGAACGGGCGACCACCCAAAGTTACCTCGGCCGATCCCTCTTGTTGGATTTCCGACAGTGCGGCGTCGAAATGGTGCGAGACATGCCCTGGATCGGCAGGCGCGCCCAGCGTCACAACGGCCTTAACACTCGAAATACCAGCTCGGGCGCGCAGAACCGCTGCCCCTCCGAGAGAATGCCCGATCAGCAGAGACGGGGACATGTTCCGTCCAGCCAGATACCGTGAGGCGGCGATCAGATCCTCAACATTCGAGGTGAAGGTGGTGTTTGCAAATTCGCCGTCTGAATGACCCAAGCCTGTGAAATCAAACCGTAACACCGCGATACCCATCGCTGCCAGACGGGCTGCGATCCTGCGCGCGGCCGGGATATCTTTTGAACAGGTAAAGCAATGGGCAAACAATGCCGTAGCAAGGACAGGCCCGTCTGGCAGGTCGAGGCGCGCAGCCAGTTGGTGGCCGTCGTGACCGGCAAAGGTGATGCGTTCGGTGGGCATGGCAGTTCCTTACGTCATGAGGTGCCTCAATATTGTGGCCGCCAGCGAGGGGTCTCAACCCCTATGTAAGAAGCGTCACGGGAAGGTGAGACTGGGTCAGGGGCCGGCGGAGTTCTGGTGCGATAGATTGCATCAATTTTTGTGATGTATTGCCAATCAAACATTCACTTTAATAAAGCGAATGCCACCCTCATCTTGAGCCTGTCGAACACAACCAGCCACGGAGGCAACAGTGGTACATCTCACTTCTCAGCCACATGGCACAAATCTTCGCTTAGATTTACTGATCGCTATCGCCGTAACTGCGGTCATCAGTTTTGCCGCGGGTCAGAACTGGACACAGCCGACATCTTTTGCCAGCACCGAAATCGAGGACTGGCATGGGAACGTCAAACGGTCAAACTGGCCGAACTGAGGGGTCAGGCCAGCCCCATAAGCTGTGGGTCAAAGGGATAGGTGGACAGGTTTTCATACCCATCCTCAGTGATCAGAACCTGATCTTCGAGTTTGATTGAGAAATCTCCACCTACCTCGCCAACCGCAGCTTCGACGCACAGAACCATGCCCGGTTCCAGTTGGTAATCGTAGGCACCTGCAACGGCCTTGTCCGGATAGGCGACCAGAGGCCACTCGTCACACAGGCCAACGCCGTGCATCAGGCAACCGTATTTCTGGTCCTGAAACTTGCTATCCAACCTATGGCTGTTGGCGGTCAGTTCAGGGATCATAACGCCGGGTTTCAGCATCTCCATATTTGTCATGATATGCTCATGCGCGTGCTGCATGGCATAGACCATATCCGGGCGGGGTTTCTCATCCCCGATCCACCAGGTGCGCGAGATATCGATGCAGATGCCGTAAGACCCGATCAGATCGGTATCGAAGGCGATGATTTCATTCTTTTGCGTGATCCGGGGACCACATTCCTGAAACCACGGGTTGGTGCGTTGGCCCGAGGCCAGCAGGCGGGTTTCGATCCATTCCCCGCCGCGCCGGATGTTTTCGGCATGCAGAATGGCCCAGATGTCGTCTTCCGAGGTTCTTCCGTTTCCGACATTAGCGCGGGCAAATGCCTCCATCTCGGCCACCGCGGTCTCGCAGGCGTGGTTGGCACATCGCATCGCCAGAATTTCGTCCGGGCCTTTCACGGCGCGGGACTTTTCAGTGACTTCCTCGCCTTCCATGATCTCGAACCCCTGGGCCTCAAGGGCGCGCAAACCGTGCAGCATGATCTTGTCCACAGCCAGCCGCTTGTTACCGCCGCCATGCGCATCAATCAGCGCCCGCACTTCGTTCGAGAGCACATCCGCCGCAACATCGACCTTGTCGCCGCGATCGAAATAGAACAGGTCGGCGCCCGACCGCTGTTCCTTCACTAACGAGTTGAATTTGCTTAGAAAAGGTGAGTTTTTATAGTCCCAGATCACCATATACCCGTCGGCACATAACAGCACTGCGCGGAAGGGGTTATGCGTGTTCCAGAGCTGCATGTTGGTGCTGTCTGTGGCGTATCGAATGTTCAGAGGATCAAACATCAACAAGCCACCATAGCCACGATCAACGATGGCCTTGGTCAGACGTTTCCACCGATACTCACGCATCCTCTCAAGGTTCGGCAAGGACAGGCCGGCGGCTTCCCATTCGGCGAAGGCCAGCTGTGTGGGGCCGATCTCGATCCGGTCCAAATCATTGGGAGTGCCGTCCCCAAGCGCTGTGCCTTTGGTGGGGTCGATCTTGCGGATATCTCTATGGTGACGGTTCAAAGTAGCCCTCCCTGCCTGTCTATCGAGCGTGAAGAAGCATTCTTTCAGCGTCTTGATAATTTGCGACCGCCATCCGTCGCTTTTTGACCGACAAGTCGAAGTGTCGATGTTAGGTCGGGCTCATGACGACCATTTTGCAGACCTCTACTCCCTATGATCCTTTGAAACCCCGCCCGCTGCCGGGTATTCAGCCCGCCAGTATGGAAACTTGGTTGCATCAGGACGAAGCGTTCGCGGCCCAGATGGAATATCGGGAAGCGTTGCTGAAAGAGCGTCACGCTGATGTTCTTGCGCTGGCGCCCGAAGCCGAACCAGCCGCACAAGAAGTCTTGGACCTGGTGTTGCAATATGCGTACCCCGGATGCTCAGACCTCGTCACGAGAGCCGATGGGCAGAAGGTCCAGATTGATCGGCAGGCCCCAATGGAAACCCTTTGCAGACTGGTGCAGGAGGATATCTGTATCTTGCAAAAGCAAGGGGACGAACATGTTTTGACTGGCGCGGTTTTGTGTTTTCCAGCCAGTTGGCGACTGTCAGAAAAATTCATGCGTCCCCTGATCGACATCCATGTACCGGTCAACAGCTACGACGAAAGCATCGCGCGCCGTGTCCAGCGGTTGTTTGATGGAATTCAGCCCGATAAGCCGCTCTGGCGGTTTAATGCGCTGTGGTATGAGGATGCCGATCTGCATCAGCCTCGAAGCGCTACAGAACCGCGCGAGGTCAGTTCACCCGGAGCCGCGTGCTATTTGCGCAGCGAGAGGCAAACATTGTTGCGGCTGCCGAAAACGCGGGCTGTGGTTTTTTCGATCCACACCTATGTTCTTGAGCCTGGAAGCCTGCGCCAAAAAGAAAACCCCACCTGACGGCGGGGCTTCCTAGGAGGGTCTTATTGGAATTAGTCTACATGCCTAAAGCAGTAGCCACACCCGCAAAGGCACCGCTGGTGCTGAGCGCTGATATTGCAACCGAATAGGCAAGTACCTGAGTATTCAGGCGGAAATCTTCACCTCGGATCAGGTTGACGGCAGCCATCGAGGCCGCGATCGGGACCGACACGCTGGCCACGGCACCCGTAAGTCCCCAACTGGTAAGTCGCAGGATATCATTGGGTTTCTCGTGGTCGAGGGGGGGAGTGTCGGTCCGATCATCCGGTTTCTGCTCGATCGGTTCTGTCCGAAAAGCAATGCTAAGCAACTGCTCGTCTGACAGCTGGATTGGCCGCGCATGTGAGGTCTGCGTTTTGTTTCTTGGCTCATCCAGATCTTCTGTCTCCGTTAATTCAAGACCTGCAAACGGCCCGGAAACGGATTCGAAAATTTGTTTTCTGTCCCGCTGTTTAACGGGCGCCAGAGTGTCAAAAGCACTCATGAATTGTTCCATGGTCAGGACTGTATTCGGAGACAGCCATTCCACGCGCTGAGTCGCACAGATATCGACCATGCGATACAGGATCACAACAAGCATAAGCTCCGAGATCTCGCTGTCGTCCAGCAAGGCGGAAACAGGGGTAATTGTGACCGTCAACCGGTTTTCGGGCAGGGTCACCCGGGGTTTCGAGACGGTTCTCAGACCGGCCGCACGGTCCCGCCGTTCAAACCGGTCTTCTGTTTCAGCCAGTTGGGTATCCAGCGTAAGGCGCACGAGGTACTGACTTGAGACGATGCTCGCCTCGGTCGTGTTCAAGATCGTTTTGCGCTCAACAAGATGGCCGTAATCTTCCAGGGTTGCCGCCACGATGGCACCAAACCGCTCGATCGCGCCATTGGTCTTGCCTGTGAACTGCAGGCCGCCGTGATAGCTGTGCTTCGGAGTCACTGCGCATTCCTTTGTGCATTCCGTCAGATGACTCAAATTATCAACAGATAAGGGAAAGAATTGGGCGGAAATGGAAAAAAATGAGAAATCGGCAAGATTGATTACGCATTGGAAACCTAGGCATTTTAAGGGCTATTTAGCGTCTGTGGCGACAATGTGTCTGAATTGCGGTCGCCCTACATGACAGACCGACACAATCATCCGTCGATTCGAGCAGCCATGATTGCGATGGATTCTTGGTACACCGTCGCGGCATTCCACTGTTGAATGACCGCAAAATTCGGTTGGCCCGGTTGATATCCGCGTCCGGGCTTCCAGCCCTTTTTACGCAGGAAATTAGCGGTCGAGGCCAGCGCATCGGTCATATTGTAGAAATCGACCTGACCGTCACCCGTGGCATCCACACCGTATTCCAGGGCATTGCCCGGCAGAAACTGTGTATGTCCCAGCTCACCATGCTTGGCACCAACAGTGTTGGTCGTAATGCTGCCTTGATCGACCAGCTTCAGTGCTCCGATAGCGTGGGGGACGAAGAACTCGGATCGGCGACAATCATAGGCCAAAGTGGTTATTGCTGACACAACCTGGCTGTCACCCATGAAATTTCCAAATCCTGTTTCCATTCCGTGAATAGCGATCAGAACGCCTGCTGGCACCCCATACTGGCGCTCGAGCGTCGCATAGAACTGAGGGTTCCTGGCTTTGCGCTTACGGCCCTGCGCTACGATGGTATCCGCGCCGCGGATCTGCATGAATTTGTCCAGCGAGTATTTAAAACTCTTTTGGTTTCGGTCCGCGGCAATGGTTCGGGTGGCGTATTGGCTTTGGCTCAGCGCCTGCAATCCCTTCTTTTTTACTCCCGCGCGCTGGGCCTGCTTCGCGAAATCCCGCTTCCAGGTCTCAAATCCATTTCCGGTGTTGCCACAGGGGGCCGCTGCCGCAAAGCCAGGTAGAGAGATTGCCAAAATAAGAGCAAGCCGAAGCATCTTGTAATCCGATCCAATGAAATGACAGGGGCAGCCTAGGCAGGGAAGCCGCACACGAAAAGGGGTTAATAAAGGTCGAGTTCCCCGGTGCCCTTCAGGCTATCAAACCATTCATCCGGCGTTTTGTCGATTTTGGCGTGCTTGACCATCATGGCATTCATATTGGGAAGCCCTGATGAATCTGGCCAGTTTTCAGGTTGCCACAGATCCGACCGGATGACGCATTTAGGGCAATGTGCAAAAGCGGTCTCGATATGAATCATAAGGGCTAGCTTGGGCGCGCGATTATTCACTGCCATACTGTTCAGCAAGTCCGGGTCAATACATATGCGCGCGGTTCCTCGGATGCGCAAAGTCTCCAACTTGCCAGGCACTAGGAAGATCACACTAACACGCGGGTCCTGTATTATATTGTGAAACGTGTCAGTCCGCTTGTTGCCTGGGCGGTCGGGAATGGCGATCAGAGTGTCTGAGATCACCCGAACAAACCCTTCGGGATCCCCACGAGGAGAGATATCCAGATAACCACCCGGATTGGCCGAAGCGATCAGGCAGAAGGTCGACTTGGCGATAAAGTCGCGACACATGCCGTCCAGCGCGGCTTGTTCCTTGGCGATGATCTGGGGAAGGGGCGCGCCGGTGATGCGTTCCAGTTCCTCTTTCGAAGTGACGAAATCCGAGAACGGTGCGAATGCGGTTTCGGCTGACATGCGATCTCTCCTAACCGGGGTAATGGCAAGTGTGAAAGATCGGGCCAAACGAAACAAGGGGCGCCCGATGGACGCCCCTATAGAGTTTTCGTCGAAAATGCTGGATTAGCAGCTGTAATACATGCCGTATTCAACCGGATGCGGCGTGTGTTCGTAGGTTTCGACTTCGTCCATCTTCAGTGCGATGTAGCCGTCGATCTGGTCTTTAGTGAACACGTCGCCCTGCAGCAGGAAGTCGTGATCCGATGCCAGGGCTTCCAGAGCTTCACGCAGTGAACCGCAAACCGTCGGGATGTCGGCCAGCTCTTCGGCCGGCAGATCGTACAGGTTCTTGTCCATGGCTTCACCCGGATCGATCTTGTTCTTGATGCCGTCCAGACCAGCCATCAGCAGCGCGGCAAACGCCAGGTAGGGGTTTGCGGCCGGATCAGGGAAGCGGGCTTCGACGCGCTTGGCTTTCGGGCTTTCGGTCCATGGAATACGGACACAACCGGAACGGTTACGAGCCGAGTAAGCACGCAGGACGGGGGCTTCAAATCCGGGGATCAGTCGCTTGTAGCTGTTGGTCGCCGGGTTGGTGAAGGCATTCAATGTCTTGGCGTGCTTCAGGATACCACCGATGAAGAACAGTGCCTCGTCCGACAGATCAGCATACTTGTCGCCAGCAAACAGAGGCTTGCCGTCCTTCCAGATCGACATGTTCACATGCATGCCGGTACCGTTGTCGCCTGCGATTGGCTTCGGCATGAAGGTCGCCGATTTGCCGTATGCATGCGCCACGTTGTGGATGATGTATTTGAACTTCTGCAGCTCATCTGCCTGTTTGGTCAGGCTGTCAAAGATCAGGCCCAGCTCGTGCTGGCACGACGCAACCTCGTGGTGATGCTTGTCGACCTTCATACCCAGACGCTTCATGGTCGACAGCATTTCCGAACGCAGATCCTGGGCTTCGTCGATCGGGTTGACCGGGAAGTAACCGCCCTTAACCCCCGGGCGGTGGCCCATGTTGCCCATCTCGTATTCGGTGTCGGTGTTCCAGGACGCATCAGTTGCATCAACTTCGTAGGATACTTTGTTGATGCTGTTGGAAAAACGCACATCGTCGAACAGGAAGAATTCTGCCTCTGGGCCCATATAGGCCACGTCGCCGATACCGGTTGCCTTCAAGTAGGCTTCGGCTTTCTGGGCGGTGCCGCGCGGGTCACGCTCATAAGCTTCGCCGGTGTCGGGCTCGACAACTGAGCAATGCACGCAGATGGTTTTCTCTGCGTAGAACGGATCGACATAGGCGCTGTTGGTATCGACCATCAGTTTCATGTCCGAGGCTTCGATGGACTTCCAGCCAGCGATGGAAGAGCCATCGAACATGAAGCCTTCTTCAAGGAAGTCTTCATCTACCTGATCGGCCACCAGGGTGACGTGCTGCAGTTTGCCGCGCGGGTCAGTGAAGCGGACGTCGACATACTCGGCGCCTTCGTCCTTGATTAGCTGAAGAACTGCGTCCTTGCTCATTCTCTTGATTCCTCTGAATTGAAGATTTGGTCTTGTTACAGTGCGTCCGAACCGGTTTCGCCGGTACGGATGCGAATTGCTTGTTCGACGGGTGAGACAAAGATCTTGCCGTCGCCGATCTTGTCGGTTTTGGCGGCGGAAACGATGGCTTCGATGGCGGCATCGACCAGATCGTCGTCCAGCACAACCTCGACCTTCACCTTGGGCAGAAAGTCGACCACATATTCCGCGCCGCGGTAAAGTTCAGTGTGACCTTTCTGACGGCCAAACCCCTTGACCTCGATCACGCTGAGGCCCTGGACTCCGACGTCCTGCAGCGCCTCTTTCACTTCGTCCAGTTTGAACGGCTTGATGATCGCTTCGATCTTCTTCATACCGGGCTCCCTTTAACTCTTGTCAGGATGGCACTGACCACGTCTAAGATCGGGCGGCAATGTGAATGAGAAAATGGCGATGCCAGGTTGCATGGAAATTGGATGGCCGGTGAAATTTTGAACAGTTTGCACAAAAAATAGTCAAAATAGAATCGCACGAGGGTTCAGCATGACAGATTTACTGACTGCAGCACAGATGCGGGCGATCGAACAAGCGGCCATTGAGTCCGGTGAGGTGACCGGTCTTGAGCTGATGGAACGGGCTGGGCAGGGTGTTGTCGAGGCGATTTTCGAGGAGTGGCCAGAGTTGAACAGGCGAGGGGCCAGCCCCTCGCGTTCCCTGACGTATCCGCGGCCAGATGAAGAGGATCCGTTGCGGGCAGTTGTCTTGTGTGGGCCAGGAAACAACGGCGGGGACGGGTTCGTCGTGGCCAGGCTTTTGCGGGAGCAAGGGTGGGAAGTCGCGGTGTTTCTGTATGGCGACCTAGAGAAGCTGCCGCCGGATGCGCGGGTGAATTATGAGCGGTGGCAGGAGTTGGGGGAAGTTTCTAAGCTTACCCTGCCGACACCGACCAAACGTGAAGTTTCCAAGTTGGAGAAACACGCAGCCCGACCGTCAAGTTCGCAAGGCCCTGATTTGATATTGGATGCTTTGTTTGGAACAGGGCTAATACGTCCGATTGGTGGATTGAAACCTGCTCTTGCCAAGCTTCAGATAGGTTCGGAGGCGGATGCCGATCCGTGGTGGCCGCGCGTCGTTTCGGTCGACATTCCGTCTGGTCTTTGCGCTGATAGCGGTAGGATTCTGGGGGACGAAGGTGTAATTGTTGGCGCCCACCTAACAGTGACGTTTCATAGCAAAAAGCGTGGACATCTTCTGGACGTAGGGGCCCAGTTCTGTGGAAAGACCGTCATAGTTGACATTGGGTTGTCTTCGCCAAGCGATCTCGGTTCGATCTCGCGCAAGTCTTTGGCTGATCTGCATAGCGAGCGACGTTTGAGGAGAGTGCTGTCTCGATTGGTAGATGAAAGTGGATTGCCACAGAATCTCAGCAAAGCTTCGTTTGAGCACAAATACTCGCACGGCCACGCCCTCATCATGACCGGAGGCCCCGGTAAAACCGGTGCTGCGCGGCTGGCAGCGCGGGGGGCGCTGCGGATTGGGGCGGGGCTGGTGACTCTGGGCGTGCCTCCTGCGGCTCTGATGGAGGTTTCGGCGCAAGTGACGGCGGTCATGTTGCAGCGGGTCGAGAGCGCGGATGGTCTGTCGAAAATCCTAGAGGATGAGCGGCTGAACGCTCTGTGTCTCGGCCCCGGTCTAGGGCTAGACCGTGCGCGCGATCTGGTGCCGGTCGCGTTGGCTGCGGAGCGCGCAACGGTTCTGGATGCTGACGCACTGTCGGCTTTCGCGGATGATCCTGCAGCCCTGTTCGAGATGCTGCATGAAAACTGTGTTCTCACCCCGCATGGCGGCGAGTTTGCACGGTTGTTCCCGGACATTGCGCAAAAACTGAAAGCGGTTCCCATCAAGGGTCCGGCCTATTCCAAAGTGGACGCCACCCGAGAGGCAGCCGGGCGGGCAGGGTGCGTGGTTCTGTTCAAGGGACCCGATACCGTGATTGCGGATCCGAACGGGCAATGCTCAGTGAATTCGGCCGTTTATGAACGTGCGGCGCCCTGGTTGGCGACAGCCGGCGCCGGCGACGTGTTGGCGGGGTTTATCACCGGGTTGCTGGCACGGCGGTTCTCGCCCTTGCAGGCCGCGGAAACTGCGGCATGGCTGCATGTGGAATGTGCGCGATCTTTCGGGCCAGGGTTGATCGCTGAAGATTTGCCCGAACAGTTGCCACGGGTTTTGCGGGAAGTAGGTCCTTAATCGCCTCGGCGAAAATCCGCCGCTGCAGTATTCGATGTCCCGAAATGAGCGTATGGTGAAATTCAGATCAGGCGTCAGTATTGCGGCAAGCGGTCTGGGTGACTTGGATGACATATATTCTATCGTTTTGAAGTAGATCAAATTAACACCCTTCAGCTGCGGTTATATTCGCACAAGATGCGCGAGCTGAATGGGCCCGAGACAGGGGATCATAGAGAAATCGCGCACAAGCGAGCAGTGCCCGTAAATGGATCCATTATGGTGAATGACTATGACCCAGAAAGTATCGATAAGCACGATTGCGACTTGTCTGACCGCTGCATCGGCCATCCCAGCAGCGGCGGAGCTTAGATATAACAACAACAGCGGCGGTTATGTTGAGCTGTATGGCCAGTTTAACCCCGTAATTGTCTCAGTTGACGACGGGGATGAGACGGAAACCCGTTTGCTGGACAATGATCTGTCCAACAGCCGGGTAGGGCTGTTTTTGATGCAACCCTACGGTAGCAATGAGTTTACCTTCCGTTTCGAATCCGGTCTGGGCCTGCCGAGCACGGGGAGCGCCAACCAGGATGGGACAAATGCCGATGGTTGGAACCGTGAAGATATTCGGCACGTCGATTTTGCGTTGAAGGGCGGCTATGGTAAGTTTTCTGCCGGGCAGGGCAGCATGGCCTCGGATGGAGCGGCCGAATCCGATCTATCCTATGTTGGCACGGCGCTCTATTCGTTCACCAATGATGAGAATGGCGCCTTCTTTTATCGTGAGTCTGATGGAATGCTAAGCGGCATTACCGTTGGTGACACATCTGATAACTTCGATGGTTCAAGGCGCGGGCGCATTCGCTATGACACGCCAGATTTCAACGGGTTTTCGGCAGCGATAGCCTATGGTCAGAACATCCTGTCCAGCAGCGATGACGATGATTACTACGATGTGTCGGTGTCCTATGGAAATACCATATCCAACGGGGTGGAGATTGCTGCATCCCTCGCCTACGCCGTGCGCGATTACGATAGCGGATCCGGGGAGAGAAAAGACACAATCGGGTCCGCCTCGGTTCTGCTGCCCAGTGGTTTCAGCGTAACCGCAGCTTTGGGTTCAAGAGATGACACTTCCAGCGGTGCCAGTGACCCGAATTACTGGTATGCGAAGCTTGCGTATGAAGACGATTGGGTGTCATGGGGTAAGACTGGTATCGGCATCGACTATTTCGACGGATCTGATTTCTCGATCGACGGCTCGAGTACTAAGGCCTGGGGTATCGCTGTCGTACAGCGCATCGACAGTATCAATACCGATGCCTATTTGAAATACCGTAACCATGATTTCGATGACACCACGAGTTTCGATGACAACGAGGCCTGGGTGCTGGGTGCGCGCTGGAAGTTCTGATCCCGCGAACAATTCCTCAAGAACGCTCCGGCCAGGTCCGGGGCGTTTTTTTGGTCAAATCGGCGGCAAAACAAGGCTGATCCGGGCTTTGCCCCTTGCACGCGGGCGGCTGGGCAAATAGAAGGCCTCAAATTTGCCCGGCGCGCCGTTTTGCGCGCCCCGAATCCTATGGGGACTACCATAATGCAGGTTACCGAGACGCTGAACGAAGGTCTGAAACGCGGCTATAACATTGTCGTATCCGCAGCTGAGCTGGACGACAAAGTTAACGAGAAACTGGTCGAAGCACAGCCTGAAGTCGAGATGAAGGGCTTCCGCAAAGGCAAGGTACCGATGGCACTGTTGAAAAAGCAGTTCGGTCAGCGTCTGCTTGGCGAGGCGATGCAAGAAAGCATCGACGGTGCAATGAACCAGCATTTCGAAGACAGCGGTGAGCGTCCGGCACTTCAGCCTCAGGTGAAGATGACCAATGAGGATTGGAAAGAAGGCGACGACGTACATGTCGAGATGTCTTATGAGGCCCTGCCTGCCATCCCTGAGGTCGACTTGAAATCGGTTGAATTGGAAAAGCTGGTTGTCAAAGCCGATGACGCGGCCGTTGAAGAAGCGCTGGGCAACCTGGCCGAAACCGCGCAGGATTTCAAATCTCGCCGCAAAGGCTCGAAAGCCAAGGACGGCGACCAGATTGTGTTCGATTTTGTCGGCAAGGTTGATGGCGAAGAGTTCGAGGGCGGATCCGCTGAAGACTATCCGCTGGTTCTGGGTTCCAACAGCTTCATCCCCGGTTTCGAAGAGCAGCTGGTTGGCGTAAAGGCCGAGGAAGAAAAAGACGTAAACGTCACCTTCCCCGAAGAGTACGGTGCCGAGCATCTGGCCGGCAAAGACGCTGTGTTTACCTGCACCGTCAAGGATGTGAAAGAACCCGTCGCCGCCGAGATCAACGACGAGCTGGCCACCAAATTTGGTGCAGAAGACCTGGAAGCGCTGAAAGGCCAGATTTCAGAACGTCTGGAAGCGGAATATAGCGGTGCTTCGCGGGCGGTTATGAAGCGTGCTCTGTTGGACGCATTGGACGTGAAGGTTTCGTTTGATCTGCCACCGTCGCTGGTAGAGGCCGAGGCCAAGCAGATTGCACACCAGCTGTGGCACGAAGAAAACCCGGAAGTGGAAGGCCACGACCACGATGAGATCGAGCCGACTGACGAGCACAACAAGCTGGCCGAACGCCGCGTGCGTCTTGGCCTGTTGCTGGCCGAGCTGGGCCAGAAGGCCGAAGTTGAAGTCACCGATGCCGAGATGACCCAAGCGATCATGAACCAGGCGCGCCAATACCCTGGTCAGGAACGCCAGTTCTTTGAGTTCGTGCAGCAGAACGCTCAGATGCAGCAGCAACTGCGCGCGCCGATCTTCGAAGACAAAGTCATCGACTATATCGTCGAGCTGGCCCAGGTTGCGGATAAAGAAGTCAGCAAAGACGACCTGCAGAAAGCCGTAGAGGCATTGGAAGAGGAGTAATCCTCTTCTGCCCATAGAATTCTTATGGGCACAAAAAACGGAGCCGTCTGAAAAAGACGGCTCCGTGTGGGTGGCTTTATGCTTATGAGGTGAGGGGGTCAGGCCTCATGAGCAAAAGCACGGGGGGTCCTTAGCAGAGCAGTTTTCTGCTCTGGGGTGAACCGATCCGAAACTGCTTCGATCAGGTTCAATACAGCTTCGACTTCGGCTTTTGTGGTTGCCGAATTCATCTGTTCGACAAAGTATTTTTCCATCTGGCTTAGTGGTTGGTGGTCGTAATTCGCCACACCTGTATCTGCCGGTGTTTTGTTTCTGGTATACAGATCTATTGCCTTCTCGTCCGTCAGGAATACATCGTGAGCGATGTTCGCATATTCCCGAATTCCGGAAATTCTCTCATCTGAGCAGTCCATCAAAGCGGCCATGGCGACGACTTTACCCATGGGCTTAGCGCTACCGAGGTAGTCATAAGGCGCGTTACCGGACCTTTGCAGAACGCGGTTCATAACTGGATCAATCACCGCGATCGAGTCAAGAACGCCAGCCGCTTTGGCATATTCGAAAGAGCCAATCATAACTTCGCTGGTCACATAGGATACAGAGTTTTCACCGCGTCCTCGGCCCAGTTTTTTAGTATCGACACAGAACCGGGTGGCTTCCCAGACTTGCGCGCTCCGAATTGGAGGTTCTCCATCCAGGATCGAATGGAAAACATCGGACAGCATATGCGGTCCTTTGGTTTGCAGTAGTCTCATGCACCCGACAACGTCCCCCTCGTCGTCGATGCTGACTACATGTGCTGGATGCAGATCATCGAAGTGGTCGCGCTCGCGCCCATCCTCAATATTGACCTCCCAACCAAGGCGATCGCCGAAAACACGAGCGCGCAGTTTGAACATGTCATCCAAGACATCTTTGAACTTATGTTGATTAATACCATCAATAACGATGATCATTTCCATCCCCCTACAGTCTGGTTACCGTAGGGTTTAGGTTAACCAAGAAATAAGCGCAGACTATTAGGGATTTCCCGTAGAAGTGCTTTTTTTTGATTAACCAGGGGCAATTAGGCCCAGGCCGATCGCACGACCAATAGCCTGTGAGGTGGTCAGCGCGCCCAACTTTTCACGCCCGGACCGCATATGAACTTCGACGGTACGGTGTGAAATAGACAAAATATCACCGATATCTTGTTGCGACTTTCCGTCAGCTACCCATTGGAGGATTTCCTGTTCGCGTGTGGACAGCGTGGGCAGGTAAAGAGCTTTGGCCAGCAAGCCGGATTGCATAACAGTATCGTGGGCTTGAACGGCAGCAAGTTGCAGATCACCCATGACATGTTTCTTTAGCTTATCCCATTCGGAATCCGAACAGTCCCGGGTAACGTTTAACAGTCCGCATTCACCATAAGGTCCTCGAACAGGAACTGTTAACCCTCTGGAACTAATGCCAAAATCATGGGCGTCACGAAATACCGCGTTGAACTTCTCGTCCTGATCAAAGCGTCCCCAATCAACGGGTGCAATGCTTAGGACAGATTGATAAAGCGTCGGATCGAAGTGATGAAAGCCCTGGCTGCCATAGTGGATTTTCCACTCATCTGGATAGTTTGCATAGCCCTGCACATCACCTTTGACAGGGTTAAAGGTGGCATAAGACGCATAGTCGAAGCCAAGCTCTTCGCAGACGGCGTTTATAACGTCAGCGGCCGACTTCTCTGTGTGGTCGACCGCGGCCAAATCTATAAGTTTCACCTGTCCAACCCTTGTGGCGGCATATCTCTCCCCCAAGACATGCCAGACTTGTCCTTAGGGGTATACGTTGCGTCAACCACAGGGCATTGTGCAAGCAAATTGTTCGCCTTGTGTAGTCATATTGCGATGTAATGGCAACAGAATGGTCCGAAACAGCAAGTCTCAGATGATTCGTTTCGGGGTAAATCCGGTTATTCCGGACGTAGCCCTGTTTCGACCAGCATCCCACGTGCCTTTGCTTCGGGATAGAACCCTTTTGCGTAAAGGAATATGGCGCGTTGCTGGTCCCCGTCGGACAATAGCCAAGCGCCCCGCAGATATTTCCCGGCAAATTCGAGATTTGTGTCTGCATCCAAAAGGCCTTTGGCGTTTCCAGTATACCCCATTGAACGAGCTGTGGCCGGCAGGATTTGCAGCAAGCCATAATAGGGCCGATTCACAGCCCAAGGTCGGTGAGTGCTTTCGCGAATTGCTAGCTTGTGCACCAGTTCGCGCGGCACTTCGTAGTGGTCGGCCCATTTGTTTATGGAGGCCCGCAGTTCCGGTGTTTCGTTGGGATAGAGCGGAGGATCAAACGTGTTCTGGGTTGGGGTATCGGGCCCTCCGCACGCCGCAAAGGGTGCAATTATCAATAATGCCAATACACTGCGGCGCAGAAGAAATGTCATTGATCGTCTCCGAATAGTTATTATGCGATGATAGGAAACCTATTGATGACCGCAAGCAAAGGCCGGGGCCCAAGCTGGATTTCGCCGGGCGGAGGCATAAAAAAGGCCGCACAGATCGTGCGGCCTTTCTTGTTCAATTCGAAACCCGAGGATCAGGCTTTGGCTTCGTCTTCTTCGGCCGAAGCATCCTGAGCAACCAGATCGTCGTCGTCGGAAGCGGCGGAACCGATATCGTCGAACAGCTCGGCGATTTCGAATTCTGCGGCGGCTTCTTCTTCGGCGGCCAGTTCCTGAATCGATTTGCCCGATGCCTGTAGTTCGGCTTCTTCTTGCGAACGGGCAACGTTCATTTCGATTTTCACTTCAACCTCGGGGTGCAGTTTAACTGCGACTGTGTGCAGACCCAGGTCCTTGATCGGTGCGATCAAGGCAATCTGCTTCTTGTCGACGGTGAAACCTGCTTCGGTAGCGGCGTCTGCGGCGTCACGCGGGGTGACCGATCCGTACAGTGCGCCGGCATCCGAGGCCGAGCGAATCACGATGAATTGCTGTCCGTCCAGCTTTTCAGCCAGCGCTTCAGATTCTTTCTTGGATTCCAGGTTGCGGGCTTCAAGCTGCGCTTTCTGGGCTTCGAACGACGCGATGTTGGCGTCCGATGCGCTCAGCGCTTTGCCCTGAGGCAACAGGAAGTTGCGGGCATAACCGGACTTGACGTCAACGACGTCGCCCATCTGACCCAGTTTCGCAACGCGTTCCAGCAGGATAACTTGCATGTCAGTATCTCCTTACTTAACGGCGTAGGGCAGCAGGGCGAGGAAGCGGGCGCGCTTGATAGCACGGGCCAGTTCACGCTGCTTTTTCGCCGAAACGGCGGTGATGCGCGAAGGTACAATCTTGCCACGCTCAGAGATGTAACGCTGCAGCAGACGAGTGTCTTTATAGTCGATCTTCGGCGCGTTCTCACCCGAGAACGGGCAGACCTTGCGGCGGCGGAAAAATGGTTTTGCGGCCATGGTTTAGTGTCCTTTCTTCAGGCGTTAATCAACGGCGCTCGCGGCGGCCTTCGCGCTCGTCGCGCTTCTGCATCTGGACCGAAGGGCCCTCGTTGTGCTCGTCGACCTTGATGGTCAGAACGCGCATAACGTCGTCGTGCAGGCGCATCAGGCGTTCCATTTCCTGAACGGCGCCAGCGGGAGCGTCGGTCTTGAGGAAGGAATAGTGACCCTTGCGGTTCTTGTTGATCTTGTAGGCCATCGTCTTGACGCCCCAGTACTCGCTGTCGATGACGTTGCCGCCATTGTCAGCCAGAACGGTGCCGAAATGTTCGACGAGGCTTTCTGCCTGCGCGTTGGACAAATCCTGACGCGCGATCATTACATGCTCATATAGTGGCATGTGCACTCCTGTTTCTATCAAGGCGCATTTCATAGGCGGGGCCGTTTCGTCCTTCGCGACCCTGCCACGAGAGGCTGCGCGATTCATGTCGTTTGCGAAGGATGGCCCGATATACACGTTTGTACGCTGGGGGCAAGGCCTGCCACAGATGCCTTTGTGAAGTCGCGCTATTTCCTCTGCGCTGCCCAATTCCTGACGCTTTTCGGCTCAAAGTTGTTTTGTATACCGGAAATTAACCGGACTGACAAAAGTTGGAACGGCAACCTGAGAAACAGGGTACTGAAAATGACCGCGATTAACACAAATACCTTCGAGAAATCCGCCACAGGCGTAAGTTTTGAAAAGTCAGTGCCGGTGCTCATTAGCTTTGCACCAAATTGGAAAGCTCGGATGGTTCTGGCCCGTCTGGCCGGTGCGCTACTGATAGTTTCTGCCTTTTCCATGTGGTTGATGCCCAGCACGGCAATGGCCACCGAAGTCTGGCCGATCAAATTGGCGGCCTCGCTGATGTTCCTTCTGGTAGGTGTCAGCCTTCTGACCATCGAAGTTCTGGACGCGCGTCCTGATGCGTATTTTGACCCGATCCGCCGCGAGGTCCGGGTATTGCAAAAGAATGAAAATGGCCGCCCGCAGACAGTTTTGCGCCGGAGCTATGACAGCCTGGGTGGTGCCCGTTTCATTGAAGACCAGATCGAGTTGTTCGATGTGGACGGCAGCTTGTTGATGAAATTGCCGCTTGAATCGGCGGATGTCAGCCGAGCGCTCAAAGGTCAACTTAGCGGAAGTGTAACAATTTTCGCCTGAGTTTTATTCTGTTCAATTAAGAACAGATATTGTGAAATAATATTACTTGTGTGCTGCCCTAGGGCAGCACATTTTCGTTGTCGAGCAACCCAAGAGGTTTGCATCTACAAAATTGCGGAGATTATCATGAAATCCACCCTTCTTGCAGCAGCGCTCGCGGTTTCGGCCACAACGGCATTTGCCGGCGCCGAAAAATACGTTCTGGACTCCAGCCACAGCCAAGTTCTTTTCAGCTATAACCACCTTGGCTTCTCGACCACCCATGGCATGTTCTCGGGGTTTGAAGGCGAGATCATGTTCGATCAGGAAAACCCGGCTGCATCCAGTGTTACAGTATCCATGCCAGTGGTCGAGATGATTACCGGTTGGAAGCCACGTGAAGACCACTTTATGTCCGAGGATTTCTTTGGTGTGACCGAAGGAGAAATGGTGACCTTTACCTCTACTGGTATCGAAGTCACGGGCGAAAACACTGCCAACATCACTGGCGATCTGACTATGAACGGCGTGACCAAATCGGTTGTTCTTGATGCCAAGCTGAACCAGGTGGGTGAACATCCTATGGCAGGAAAGCCCTGGGCCGGTTTCGACGCAACCACCACCTTAGTGCGTAGTGAGTTCGACCTTGGTCAGTTTGCGCCATTCGTAAGCGACGAAGTTGAGCTTCAGATTTCAGTCGAAGCCCAGAAGGCCGACTAATACCATTACAACGAGTTGAAACGAGGCCGCCGGAGTAACCCTTCGGCGGCCCATTTTCTTAGTTGCCACGTTTTGCTGTAAGATCAACTGATACTGTAACAACAAAACCCAGCGAATCCTCGGTCGACTGCGAAGTGCCGATGTCGAAATCCAGCCGGTTCAGTTCAAGCTGTCCTGAAATAGCTGCGCTGTCACCCTGAAGGTCGAGGGTAAATGGCAACACTACGTCCACACTCTTGTCGCGAATGGTCAACGCGCCGCGCGCTTCGTACCCGTCCTCAGTTTTGAAGAGATCAGCTTTGAATTGAGCGGTTGGAAATTGCGCACTGTCGAAGAAATCAACACCCATTGCCTGATCTGTGACTGTCCCGAGCTTGAGCGATGTTATCGCGATTGTGACATCTGCTGATCCTGCTAGGCCCGGCATGGGCGGATCTTCGAAAGCGATTGCAGCGGTCCAATCGGAAAAGCTGCCGGTTACCGGGCTGCCCAGCTGGGTGATGGTAATGCTTAGATTGCCTTCCTGGACGTTCCAGTCGGACTGTACCTGGGTCAGTTCTGCGACCTCTGTGCCAGCTGTAGATTGGTGGTCAAACGCGCCGATTGACCATCCTCCGACCAGAACGGCACCCCAAATGGCCAAAGAGGCCAATGCGGGGGTCATTGAATGGCTTTGCTCTGGCGGTTCCGGTGCATCCGAGGCGCCCGGCATCATTCGGCGCAGCGTGCTGTCTTTATCGATAATGTGGTGTTTTAGCGCCCCGGCGACGTGCAGCGCGACTGAACCGGCCAGTGTCCAGACGAACAGCCAATGCAGGCTTCCGGTCAGCTCTGCCAGATACTCGGATTTTGGTACAAGGGGTAGGCCCTGCCCGAAGGGCCACAAAATCGGAGCGAAACCTTCGGCGGCAGCGTGATGGGTCCACCCGGTTAGTGGGGCCAGAACCAAAGATGCGTAAAGCAGCCAATGCACGGTTTCAGCTGCAAAGGCCTCGGGCTTGTTCTCGGCGTTCAATAGACCGGGTTTGGTTTGCGCTATCGCCCACATGATACGCGCGAGCGCGACAAAGAAAACAGTGACCCCGACGGTTTTATGGAGAGAAAAAAGGCTGGCGGCGCGTGCAATGTCATCTTCGGTTGTGGCTATGGCCGGATCATAAATCGCATGGGCCAATCCGTTGGCGACCCACCCCAGAGGGAATGCGGTGAAGATAAGTAACGCTGTCAGCCAGTGAAAAGTCTTGGTTACGCTTCCATAGCTTGAGAAGGTGTTTGACGAAGGCATCTGAGGCTCCGGAAGGTGGATCGTATGCAACAACCTACCGCTACAAGCCTAGGACACAATAGCAAGGGATGCACAGAGCCGGTGCCAAAGTGCAGAGATCAGGCAAAGCTTGTGCCGCGCGGTCTGTCGGTTTACACCCCGCGGCAACCTAACGTCATCCAAGAGGTTGCAATGACACGCGCATTTGTTTTCCCGGGGCAAGGTGCCCAGACTATCGGTATGGGCAAGGCTCTGGCCGAGGCCTATCCGGCTGCACAGGCTGTATTCGACGAGGTGGACGAGGCGCTTGGGGAAAAGCTGAGCGATCTGATCTGGGAAGGTGATATTGCGGACCTGACCCTAACCCAGAACGCGCAGCCAGCGCTAATGGCGACCTCGATGGCTGCGATGCGAGCCCTGGAGGCCAATGGGATTTCGATTGCGGATGCTGGTTTTGTCGCTGGGCATTCGCTGGGGGAGTACTCCGCGCTCGCTGCGGCAGGGGCATTGTCGGTCGCTGATACGGCACGCCTTTTGCGCACCCGCGGGCAAGCGATGCAGAGTGCGGTTCCCGTTGGAGAGGGCGCAATGGCCGCTATTCTTGGATTGGATCTTGATGCTGTGCGCACTGTTGCAGACCAAGCTGCGCAGGGTCAAGTTTGTCAGGCTGCCAATGACAATGATCCCACACAAGTCGTGGTATCAGGCGCAAAGGCTGCTGTGGAACGCGCCGCAGAAATCGCCAAAGAAAAAGGCGCCAAGCGCGCGGTCATGTTGCCCGTCAGCGCACCTTTCCACTGTGCATTGATGCAACCTGCCGCTGATGTCATGGCCGAAGCCCTGGCAAATGTCGAAATCAAAGCTCCTGCCGTGCCATTGGTTGCCAATGTGCGGGCCGAGGCTGTCACAGATCCCGATCTGATCCGTGGGTTGCTGATCGAGCAGGTCACAGGTTCGGTTCGCTGGCGCGAAAGCGTACTGTACATGGTTGCGCAAGGCGTGAGTGAAACTTGGGAAATCGGGGCGGGCAAAGCTCTGTCCGGTATGATTCGCAAAATTGACCGTGCGATCGTTGGTAAAGCTGTCGGTACGCCTGATGACGTGCAGAATGTGACACAGGCCGAATCGTGAGACACCGAGCATCAAGAGGAAAACCGAATGTTTGATTTGACAGGTAAGAACGCACTGATCACCGGTGCATCGGGCGGGATCGGTGGAGAAATTGCGCGAAGTTTGCATGCAGCCGGCGCAACTGTGGCTTTGTCTGGAACGCGAGTTGAGCCGCTACAGGCTCTGGCCGACGAATTGGGTGAACGCGCCCATGTTCTGCCCTGCAACCTGAGTGATGCCGAGGCGGTGAAAGCCCTTCCGAAGCAGGCTGCTGAGGCAATGGGATCGGTTGATATCCTGGTGAATAATGCCGGGATCACGCGAGACAATCTGTTCATGCGTATGTCCGATGAAGAATGGCAGAGCGTGATCGACGTCAACCTGACATCTACTGCCCGGCTGTGCAAAGGTGTTTTGAGGGGCATGATGAAAGCGCGCTGGGGCCGGATCATTAATATCTCATCGGTGGTGGGTGCGACAGGGAACCCGGGTCAGGCCAACTATGCTGCATCCAAAGCAGGCATGGTGGGCATGACCAAATCGTTGGCCTATGAGGTTGCCAGCCGTGGAATCACCGCCAATGCGGTGGCACCCGGTTTCATTACGACTGCGATGACCGACAAACTGACCGAGGATCAGAAATCTGGGATTTTGACGCAGGTTCCTGCCGGTCGTATGGGTGACCCCTCGGAAATTGCTGCGGCTGTGCTGTATCTTGCAAGTGCCGAAGCCGGATATGTTACCGGAACCACCTTGCATGTGAACGGCGGTATGGCCATGTTGTGAGCGCGGATCGAGGTGGGCGCGAAAGCGTTTGCCTCGGGCGTTGTCTGTGTTATAGGCGGCGCACATATGCAGGGGCTGGCCGGATGGTCAACCTTCTACTTACCCGGTAATCGGGGACCTAAACCGCCCAGAACGGGCACATCAAGGCCAGCCTGAGCGGGCAAGGGCAGAACCGGGCACTATGCCCTGAAATGAAATGAGGAATAGACATGAGCGACGTCGCAGATCGCGTTAAAAAGATCGTTGTTGAGCACTTGGGTGTTGAAGAAGATAAAGTGACCGAAAACGCGTCCTTCATCGACGATCTGGGTGCAGACAGCCTGGACACTGTTGAGCTGGTTATGGCCTTCGAAGAAGAGTTCGGCATCGAGATTCCTGATGACGCAGCCGAAACCATCCAAACTTTTGGCGACGCCGTCAAATTCATCTCTGAAGCGTCTTAAGACCTTCTTTATCCGCTAAAACGGCGCTTCCGGGCAACGGAGGCGCCGTTTTTTTTGCCCAGCCGGAATTCGCGCTTGCCAGATAGCTATTGACCCGCAACCATTTACGCGAGGCAGGAAATTCTGAGCGGGCAGGGCATGCTACGATCCACCCCGATGATAAATACGGCACGTCTGATGCTTTGCGCTATGCGTCCCGACGACTTTAGTCGTTACGCTGAGATTTGGCGGAACCCTTGTGTTGTGCGCCATCTTGGCCGGGAACCGCTATCGCGGGGCGAAGCGTGGGAATCCTTTCTGAGGAATGCCGGCCACTGGCAGATGGCCGGTTTTGGCCAATGGGCCGTCTTTCGACAGTCGAATCGTCAGATGATAGGTCAAGCTGGCTTTTTCTATCGTAACCGAGGGTTAGGCGACGACTTCGACAGCTTTCCCGAGGCCGGATGGCTATTGGCACCAGAAGCCCAGGGGCAGGGATTTGGTTTTGAAGCGGCACAGGCCGCACATGATTGGTTTGACAGAATAATGCCTGGACCACTGGTTTCCCTGATTGATGCTGAAAACCACGCGTCGCAGAATCTGGCGGCAAAGCTGGGTTATGAGCTCATGGCCGAGCGCGACTATATGGGAAGTCAGGTGAACCTTCTGAAAAGAAACGGGCCGCCCAAACTGGCTTAACCTTTCTCCTTGATCGTGCCGCAAATTGCCTTTGGTTTGCCGAAACTGGAAATTCTCGCCGATAGAGTTGAGGGTATGGTATCCTCTATTGACGTTGCGATTGAGCGGAGGAGCAAGCTCATGAGGATTTACCCTACGATGGAACTGCAGAACGGCCGCTGTGTCACACTGGACAAGGGTCGTCTGGATGAGGCCATGATTTGGCACGTGAATCCCGCAGAAACGGCACGCAGTTGGGCCGATGCTGGAGCCGAGTGGATGCACTTGACCGATTTTGACGCGATTGAAGGGCGCGATACCAATTCGGAGATGGTTGAAGAGATCATCCGTTCTGCCGAAATTCCTGTGCAGTTGGCAGGTGGTATGAGAACGCGCGAGCAAGTCGAGCACTGGATCGACAAGGGCGCAGGCCGGATTGTTATCGGCACTATGGCTGCGTGGGATCCAAATCTGGTGAAAGAATTGGCCAAACTTTATCCGGACCAAATCGTTCTGGCCGTAGACGTTTGGCAAGGCTTAGTGATGACCGACGGTTGGCGTAGTCAAAGTGCGTTTACACCAGAGGCCTTTATCGAAGCGTTTTCAGAGACGCCATTTGCGGCAATTCTGGTCACTGATATCGATAGCGACATGGAAGACGTTGAGGCACAGCTGGGCCTGATCTCGGGGCTGGCAGAGACATCTCGCACACCGATCATCGCAAGCGGTGTGGTCCGCACGACAGATGATATCTCGCGGTTGGCTTATATCCCGAATATTTCGGGCGCCTTGGTTGGCCGCGCGCTGTTCAGAAAGACGCTCGAGCTTTCAGATGCGCTGAATGTTGCCAGCACAGCGCACGAACCGGTTGCGGCGTTTCAGTAAGATTTCTTCCAAAACAACAGGTTCCGCCCTTTCATGTCCAGTGAAAGGGCGGGCTTTCATCTGGCCAGGAGCCGCATTGCAAGAGTGTATACTGTAGGTGTTCCGCTCAATCTGCTTGTGTGATGATTGCGCCTTGCTCTTGCCCCCGCACCCCGGCCCGGGGTATGAGCGTTTCTCAAACAGGAAGCAGGCAAGAGGCATTTTATGCGCAGAGTCGTTGTAACCGGTCTTGGGTTGGTCACTCCATTGGCCAGCGGGGTCGAGGAAACATGGTCGCGGTTGCTGGATGGGGAATCCGGTGCAGGCCCGATCACGCAATTTGATGCTGAGGCAAGTGGGGTCACCACAACGTATGCCTGCGAAGTTCCGCGAGGCGACGGCACCGACGGGACATTCAATCCTGACGACTGGATGCCGCCGAAAGAGCAGCGCAAGATCGAAGACTTCATTCTGTACTCGATTGCAGCTGCAGAAATGGCCTGCAAGGATTCCGACTGGCTGCCCGAGGATGAAGAGGCGCGCTTGCGCACCGGCGTTCTTATCGGTTCAGGTATCGGTGGGCTGGGCTCCATTGCAGCAACGGCTAACCTGATCCGCGACAAGGGCCCTCGACGGGTGTCGCCATTCTTTATTCCAGGCGCGCTGATTAACCTGGCCTCGGGTCAGGTGTCGATCCGCCATGGATTCAAAGGCCCGAACCATTCGGTTGTGACTGCATGTTCGACCGGTGCTCACGCTATTGGTGACGCAAGCCGCATTATCCGTGCCGGTGACGCTGACGTAATGGTTGCCGGTGGTGGCGAAGGGTGCATTTGCGAAATCGGTATCGCTGGATTCAACGCTTGCAAGGCGCTGTCGACCAAATACGCGGATAACCCCAAAGCAGCCAGCCGCCCCTATGACGTCGACCGAGACGGTTTTGTCATGGGTGAAGGTTCGGGCATCGTTGTTCTGGAAGAGTACGAGCACGCAAAAGCGCGTGGCGCGAAAATCTATGCCGAAGTTCTGGGCTATGGCATGTCCGGTGATGCCTATCATATCACCGCACCCAGTGAGGACGGCGATGGCGCAGAGCGTTCTATGAACGCAGCGCTACGCAGCGCGGGGCTGGAGCCGAAGGACCTAGACTATATTAACGCGCATGGCACATCGACCATGGCCGATACCATTGAATTGGGTGCGGTCGAGCGTCTCCTGGGCGAGCATTCGGCGAATGTAACGATGAGTTCGACCAAATCGGCCACGGGCCATCTGTTGGGCGCTGCAGGCGCGATCGAAGCCATTTTCTCGATCCTCGCAATCCGCGATCAGGTTGCGCCACCGACGATCAATTTGGACAACCCAGCGGTCGAGACGCAGATTGATCTGGCTCCGAATGCTAAGCGTGAGCGCAAGATTGATGTCGCATTGTCAAACTCGTTTGGATTTGGCGGCACCAATGCAAGTGTGATCTTCGGAAAGGCCAGCTAAATGTGGCGCGCTTTGGCCTCCAACATGCTGACCATCCTGGTGGTCGGCCTGTTTCTTGCCGGTGGACTGATTTTGTGGGGGCAGGCGCGATACAAGAATGCGGGCCCTCTGGAAGCTGCGATGTGTTTGCAGGTCGAACGTGGCTCGAACATGACGCAGGTCAGCCGACAGCTGGAGGATCAGGGCGCGATCAGCAGCGCTACGATATTCCGTATGGCGGCGGATTATACCGACAAGGCACCTCAGCTGAAGGCAGGCAGCTTTCTGGTCCGCGAGGGTGCTTCGATGGAGCAGATCATTGATGAGATTACGCGGAGCGGGGCCAGTACCTGCGGATCCGAGATTGAGTACAGGATCGGTGTAACCCGCATACAAACCCGTGTACGCGAATTGAACCCCGCAACATTGGACTTCGATGAAATCGCATCGTTCGATGTAGCGGAAGAAGAAATACCCGCGGCTTATACCCAAAAGCGCGAAGACTCAGACACACGGTACCGGGTCTCGATTGCTGAAGGTGTTACATCCTGGCAGGTGGTCGAGGGTCTTAAGCAGATCGACGCGTTGACGGGAGATATCCCTGAAATACCGGCCGAAGGGGCGCTGGCACCGGACAGCTATGACATTGTGCGAGGTGCCGATCGGGCGGCAATCCTGCAGTCGATGCAGGATAAGCAGCAACTGCGCATTAACGCCGCCTGGGAAGGGCGGCAGGATGATTTGCCAATCAATACCCCCGAAGAGATGCTGATTTTGGCGTCAATCATCGAAAAGGAAACTGGTGTTCCGCATGAGCGTGGACAGGTTGCCAGCGTATTTGTAAACCGGCTTGAGCGAGGCATGAAGCTGCAGACGGACCCGACTGTAATCTATGGTGTCACCAAGGGGCAGGGCGCGTTGGGCCGAGGCCTGCGCCGCAGCGAACTGCGCCGTGCAACGCCTTGGAACACTTATGTGATTGATGGGCTCCCGCCAACACCTATCGCAAATCCTGGTCTTGCAAGTCTTGAAGCCGCAGTTTCGCCCGAAGCGACTGATTTTGTTTTCTTTGTTGCAGATGGCACCGGCGGACATGCTTTTGCCGAGACACTGGATGAGCACAATCGAAACGTCGCCAAATGGCGTGAGATTGAGGCCGAGCGCCAAAGCACCGGAAACTAAAAAAGGCGCCGCTAATAGCGGCGCCTTTTAGATTTAGGCGGCGGAGGATCGACGCGGTCGCCGGCGTTTTGGGCCTCCGGGATTGCCCGACTTGTTAGCTGCTTGCGGCTTTGGACCACGGCGACGGAACCCTCCGCCTTTCCGCGATTTTGCGGGTTCGGCGAACTCGGGCATTGTGCCGCTGGCGACCGGAACCTCAATTTTCATCAGTTTCTGAATCTGCTTCAGTTGATCCAGTTCATCCGGTGCACAGAAAGCGATCGCCTCGCCTTCGCGACCGGCACGGGCGGTTCGGCCAATGCGGTGGACGTAGTTATCCGGCACTTCGGGTAGGTCGTAGTTGATGACATAGGCAACGCCCGGGATGTCGATGCCGCGAGCGGCCACGTCTGTCGCCACCAAGACATTTATCTCGCCTGCGCGGAAAGCTTTGATCGCCCGGTCACGCTGTCCCTGACTTTTGTTGCCATGGATCGAGGCGGCGTTGAAGCCGTCGGCCACTAGGCCCTTCATCAGCTTCTCGGCGCCATGTTTTGTACGCGAAAACACCAGCGTCAGAGCTTCTTTATCCGCAGATAAAATCTCCCGCAGTTTGCTCGGTTTTTCCGCGCGGCTCAGGAAATGAACCGATTGGGTGATCTTGTCGGCGGCTTTACCCGGAGGGGACACTTGAATGCGTTGCGGGTTTGTCAGGTAGGCCTGGCTGAGTTCTTCCATCTGCTTGGGCATAGTGGCAGAGAACAGCATCGTTTGGCGGGGCGTGCCCAACTGCGGTGCAATCCGGCGCAGAGCATGAATAAAGCCCATGTCCAGCATCTGATCGGCTTCGTCCAGTACCAGATGACGTACCGAGCCGAGGTCGACCGCTCTGCGTTCCATCAGGTCGATCAAACGACCAGGGGTGGCAACCAGAATGTCTGTGCCGCGTGCCAGAAACGAAATCTGCCTACTGATGGACTGACCGCCAACAACTGTCGCCACACGCAGCTTCGTATTCGTGGTCAAATTGCGCAGGCTATCTGCGATTTGGTTGACCAGTTCACGGGTCGGGGCAAGGATCAGAGCCTTGGCGGTTTTCGGCGCAGGCTTGCCGGTCTGAGCCAGCAGGTGGTCGATCAGGGGTAGGCCAAAAGCCAGCGTCTTGCCGGTGCCGGTCTGGGCAAGGCCCAGAATATCGTGCCCCTGCAATGCCATGGGGATTGCCTGGTTCTGAATCGGAGTGGGTTGTGAAAAATTGGCGCGTTTCAAAGCGTCGTTCAGGGCCGGGGCCAGGCCCAGCATATCAAAGTCGAACAAATATCATTCCTTTTTTGCCCCTGGTGACTGGATCACCACGGACGACATAAATCAGCAGCGCAATATGCGATGCCAACAGGGTTACGCTAAGACTCTGGATGCACAGGCGTTTCCCGCGGCATCCGGCCGTCGCATTCAGAACCCTGCGTGAAGGGGAACTATAGGGTGAATCGAGCGCTGTGGAGCAGGTCGGACCTGCCAATGCTCACGCGTCAGCGCTTTGTTAGGGGGCTCATGCAGGTTGCGGGGCGGAATGTCAAGCTGTGCGTTAGGGATCGCATCCGGCGAAAAGGATCGTTGTGGGCTGTTTGCAACCTTTAAGCGGTTAGATTGACCGCCTGGTTGATCGCAGACCCGGTTCTCACAGCTCGATATGTCGGGAAGGGCATCCGTGCGGCAGTTTCAATGTCCCTTCGGATCCAGTTCAGCGCCTCTAGTTGTTGAAGGGAGGAGGACAGCGCCCGATCCGTGATTGTTGCCAGATCTGATTTGATGGCGGAAAAGCGATGCGGAGTGCCGGTGAGCGCCAGGATTGGAACGGTCCAGGATTTGCGGACGAACTTGAACTTGGTGTCATCCGGAACGGCGTTTACGATTGCGCTGGCCATACTGGCGGCTTCGATCCCCGGCAGGGTTAATCGGAATTCAGGGCGCAATGGGTGCCCGTGACCCGGATTCCTTTCGATCAGGTCAAGGCGTATGAGATGGTCCAGGCTTGCCGCGAAGGCAGTTCTTCCTGCGCTGGTGGCAGCAAGCAGAGCGGCCTGCCTGCCAGGAGTGCCGGAATGCATGAGTGCCAGAATATTCAGCGACCAAGCTCGGGAGGTCAGCTTGACAAGCAAATTAATGTCCATAAAGTATAGTTAATATAATTTAGCTCAAAAGGAAAGATTGATGCCCCTTGTTTCTTTGAAAAACACGATCACCCTTGCGATTTCGGTTCGGGATCGCCATGCCAGCGCTGAATGGTTCAATGACAAACTGGGGTTTGAACTTGCCCACCACATAGATGAAGCGGGTTGGAGTGAGATGCACACCAATGTGGACGGTGTCACATTGGGGTTAGGAGAGCAGGCCGAGCCTTCGCCGGGGAACTGCGTTCCAGTGTTTGAGGTCGCCGATATCACCACTGCCCGCAGTGCGTTAGAGGCCGCAGGGGTGGCCTTCGATGGTGCGACGGAAACGATCGAAGGGATGGTCAGCACGGCCACGTTTTATGATCCGGATATGAATGCGCTGATGCTGGCGCAGGATTTGACTGGCAGCAGCTAAAGACTCCGGCAGGGAAGAAAATATTAACCTGCACCGCACGTTCCCTGTTGCGTGGGTGTTGCGCAATTCATTGACTTTTCGAACTTAATTTGGTACGAACTGTGTCATGCTAGAAGAAGTGGGCAACGGCCCCGGGGTAACACCCGGCGGCCGTTTTTCGTTTCTCTCGTGCGGAGAAAACTCACGCATGAGGTCAATACGCAAACATGACTTTAATTACCCCGGAAGAGCGGATTTCCCAGACGGCTGACTTGTTGCGGTCGCTCGAGACATCCATTCGCGATCTGCGCAAAGCAGCGGAAGAACTGCGCAAGCAGATCGGTGCCGGGGAGGATGCAGATCTTGCTGGTACAGGCAAGCAACTGGGACAGCTTGAGGGGCTGATCCGAAGTTGCCAAAAAGTGGAGACAAGCTTTGTCGAACAACATCACAGACAAGCCGGAATTGCCCAAGGGGGCTATGCGCTCGACCTTGATCGGGCACGATCTGAGATCGGGTGCAGGCTGGCTCGCCTCCGCGCCTGTTGCGGTGCAGGACAGATTTCTGAGTGAGATCGGGGAGGGGGGGCTGTGTGCCCTCCCTTTCCTGTTTGAGTTCTGGGCTCTGCCGCATCAGTTGCCGCCCGAGGGCGATTGGCGGTCATGGGTGATCATTGGGGGGCGTGGCGCTGGTAAGACGCGGGCCGGGGCCGAGTGGGTTCGGTCGATGGTTGAGGGGTCTTTGCCGTTGGACACGGGTAAGGCGCGCCGGGTGGCTCTGCTTGGCGAGACGTTTGATCAGGTGCGCGACGTGATGATCTTTGGCGATAGTGGGATATTGCAATGCTCACCACCGGATCGTCGACCTATTTGGAGGGCGTCAGAGCGAAAACTAGTCTGGCCAAATGGGGCCGAGGCGCAGGCGTTCTCGGCCCATGATCCTGAGGGGTTGCGCGGGCCGCAATTCGATGCGGCCTGGGTGGATGAGCTGGCTAAGTGGAAAAAGGGGGGCGAGACCTGGGACATGTTGCAATTTGCGCTGCGGTTGGGGGACCAGCCCCGGGTCTGTGTGACGACCACGCCGCGCAATGTGAAGGTTTTGAAGGATCTGCTGGCGTCGCCGTCCACGGTGCAGACCCATGCGCCGACCGAGGCGAACCGGGCCAATTTAGCGGGGTCGTTTCTAGCCGAGGTGCGCGCGCGCTATGCCGGTACACGGCTGGGGCGGCAGGAGTTGGACGGGGTGCTGCTGTCGGATGCCGAGGGGGCGCTGTGGACGGGTTCTATGCTAGAGGCAGCGCGCTGCGCGCAGGTGCCCGAGCTGGACCGCATCGTGGTGGCGCTGGACCCGGCGGTGACGGCGGGATCGGATGCGGATGCTTGTGGGATCGTCGTCGTTGGGGCGTGCTTGAAAGGGCAGCCCGAGGACTGGCGGTGCTATGTCTTGGCTGACCGGACGGTGCAAGGCGTTGGCCCGGCGGGCTGGGCGCAGGCGGCGATTGACGCGATGGATGAGTTTGGGGCCGAGCGGTTGGTTGCCGAGGTCAATCAGGGTGGGCAACTGGTGGAAGAGGTCGTGCGGCAGGTGGACCCTTTGGTCCCGTACCGCGCGGTGCGAGCGTCACGCGGCAAGGTTGCGCGGGCCGAGCCTGTGGCGGCTTTGTACGAACAGGGGCGGATAAGCCATGTGGCTGGGCTGGGCGCGCTGGAGGAGCAGATGTGCCAGATGACCGCGCGGGGGTTCGAGGGTCAGGGCTCACCCGACCGGGTCGACGCACTGGTCTGGGCGTTGCATGAGTTGGTTGTGGGGCCTGCGGGGGCGTTTCGGCGGCCGAGGGTGCGGGCGTTGTGAGAGTAAGGGCATGAAATCCACACTTTTGAGGTGGCTTGAGGACTGTTAGGCTACCTTCATCTACAAGGTGTTTGTTTCGACACGTAAACAGCTTTTGATTTAACTGGGTTTGGCAATCTTGAGTTTTGATCTTAAAAATCAAATTGAAACAAGATCTTATAGTTCCTTCTCGTAAGTCCACTGAGGCGTCCATGAAGAAAAAATTGTATTTGTTGGCAATTAGTGCGGGCATACTTTTCTTTTTTCTCGCCCTCTATTTCCTCGGCCACGCGATGTGGGACTACCACGATGACGTCAATAATTCTGGCCTAGCCTACAAGTTCTTCGCGGCAAAAGTTTGCGCATTTATTGCCTTGTTGCTCATGACATCAGCCTTGTTCAGCTTTACTGAAAAGATTATTTTTGCACCGCTTATAATCTTAATAGTCGGGGCAATGGTGCTGCTAGTCGGCTATCATGTGGTCAAAGACGAACCTTGGCGGTTCCAGCATATTGGCAGCGAAGGATACAGAGTCCCTCGGGCATATGCCGCCGGCTTGGACTATGGGCCGCCGGGGGGTGGGTTGCAGGCAGTATATTGCGCCAATACCTTTAGCGGGGCCCGGAGACCGGGTGGCAAAAGATGCGAGCGTCAGTTTTTTCATGTCGCGCATGCGAGTTCTCCCTTTTATCGAGAGCTCAGCCAGCAACGTGAAGTTTCGTGTACAACATACAGCGATGGGGAAAGGTGTCGCGTCAGAACCGACACCGAGCTTGGCCAGCTCAACTACGCAATCAAATCCCAATTTATCACCCTCGAGGACGCCGAAGAACTTGAACGCCGTTTGCTAAATCTATTGCGCGACTGGCGGATCGAAGGTGAAGTTAGCAATACACAAAATTGATGCTCGCGATCCGTTGCCCAACCCCCGTACGCCCCATTCCCAAGGCTTAAACTTCTTTCCGTCATAACTCTTTTCAACAAGCCGGGCAGAGCGGCGGCAGAAAGGAGCACAGATGGTATTCGATTTCTTGCGTCGTGGATCGGCTGATGAGGCGCCCGAGGCGAAGGCGAGCGCGGCGGGGCCTGTGGTGGCATGGCAGACGGGTGGGCGCGTGGCGTGGAGCCCTCGGGACACGGTCTCGCTGACGCGGACGGGGTTTTCGGGGAACCCGGTGGGGTTCCGCTCGGTCAAGTTGATTGCCGAGGCAGCGGCGGCTTTGCCGTTGGTGCTGCAGGATCAGGCGCAGCGGTTTGATGTACATCCGATCCTGAGCCTCATGCGCCGTCCGAATGCGGCGCAGGGGCGGGCGGAGTTGATGGAGGCCTTGTTTGGGCAGTTGCTGCTGTCGGGCAATGCCTATGTCGAAGCGGTCCAGGCCGAAGAAGGGCTGCCGGTTGAGCTGCATGTGTTGCGCTCGGACCGGATGAGCGTGGTGCCGGGGGCGGATGGGTGGCCCAAGGCGTATGATTACGCTGTGGGCGGTAAGAAGCACCGGTTCGCGGCGGAAAATATCTGCCATATCAAGTCGTTCCACCCGCAAGACGATCATTATGGGTTCTCGCCGATGCAGGCGGCGGCGATGGCGATTGATGTGCATAACAGCGCGTCTCGGTGGTCGAAATCGCTGCTCGATAATGCGGCGCGGCCTTCGGGGGCGCTTGTCTGGAAGGGCGGTGATGGCCATGGGGTCATGGCTGAAGATCAGTTCAGGCGTCTTTCGGATGAGATTGAGCAGAACTATCGCGGGGCGCGCAATGCGGGTCGTCCGATGGTTCTGGAGGGGGGGCTGGATTGGAAGCCGATGGGTTTCTCGCCCTCTGACATGGAGTTTCAGAAGACTAAAGAAGCCGCCGCCCGCGAGATCGCGCTGGCCTTTGGGGTCCCGCCGATGCTGCTGGGGATACAAGGCGACGCGACCTATTCGAACTATCAGGAGGCCAACCGGGCGTTCTATCGCCTGACAGTGCTGCCTCTGGTGACGCGGGTGGCGGCGGCGGTGTCGGAGTGGCTGGCGGGTTTTTCCGGTGAAGAATTGGTGCTGAAGCCCGATCTGGATCAGGTGCCCGCGCTGTCGGCGGAACGGGACGCGCAATGGGCGCGGGTCAATGGGGCCGAATTCCTGAGCGATGCCGAAAAGCGCGCCTTGCTGGGGCTGCCGGAGCGTGCGGATGGGTGACGCATATCCTCCGTTCGAATGCGCGCCGGGCCTGCGTCTGGCCGCGCATGAGCGGGTGGCCGAGATTCAGCATGCGCATTTGTGCCAGCGGCTGGATCAGATCGAAGAGATGATGGAGCGGCTGGAGAGGCGGTTGTGGTTGACGGTGTATGGCGTGGCAGCGGTGATCCTGGCGCAGGCGTTTCAGTCATTCCTTTCAGTAACGCCATGAATTCAGCAAGTTACATGGAGAAGTTTATGGAATTGGAGCATAAGTTCGCACGGTTCGGAGAGGGTCTTTCGGTGACCGAGGACGCGGTGATCGAAGGTTATGCCAGCCTGTTTGGACAGATAGATCAGGGCAGTGACGTAGTGCAGAAAGGTGCGTATCGCGGTTCGCTTGAGGGGCTGGCCATAGCGGGTCAACGGGTCAAGATGCTCTGGCAGCATGACCCGGCGCAGCCCATTGGTGTCTGGAATGAGGTGCACGAGGATGACCGGGGCTTATGGGTCAAGGGACGTCTGCTGGAAAGCACTCAGAAAGGTCGCGAGGCGGCCGAGTTGATCCGGGCGGGCGCAATGGATGGCCTGTCGATTGGCTATCGTACCAAGCGCGCCGTGAAGAATGACAAGGGCCAGCGGGTCCTGACCGAACTGGAGCTGTGGGAAGTGTCTTTGGTGACCTTCCCGATGTTGCCCAGTGCGCGGGTGGCGGCAAAGGGAGTGGACCCCGAGGCCGAGAACACCTGGCGCAGTATTGCCGAGGTGTTTGATCACGCCCGGCAGGAGCTGGCGCGAACCTAGCGCGCCGAAACCTCACCCCCAAAAAGGAAGTGCTGATGAGCAAGACCGAAACCCCGGCCTTGACCGGAGAGGGTGTGCCCCTGGTTCAGGAGGTGAAGCAGGCGATGACTGGCTTCGTGAACGAATTCAAGGGCCTCAAGGCTGAAGTTAAGACCAAATTGCAACAGACAGAAGAGCGACTGACCATGCTGGATCGTAAATCAACCATCGCGGCACGTCCGCATCTTGCGGCCTCAATCGAGGACGGCGCACCGCATCAGAAGGCCTTTGATGCCTATGTGCGTTCGGGTGAGGATGACGGCCTGCGTGGGCTTGAGATGGAGGTGAAATCCCTCTCGAGCGCTGTGAACAGTGACGGTGGGTACCTGATTGACCCGCAAACCGCCGAGATCATCAAATCGGTGCTGAAATCTACGGCCTCTATCCGCTCGATTGCTTCGATCGTAAATGTCGAGGCGAACTCGTTCGATGTTTTGATCGACCACACGGATGTCGGTGCGGGCTGGGCAGATGAAAATGCTGCGGCGAGCGAAACCAGCACCCCGTCGATTGACCGGATCTCGATCCCGCTGCACGAGCTGAGCGCACTGCCCAAAGCCTCGCAGCGACTGCTGGATGACAGCGCGTTCGATGTCGAGGGTTGGCTGGCCGGTCGTATCGCGGACAAGTTTGCACGCGCCGAGGCCTCGGCCTTTATCAACGGCGACGGTGCGGACAAACCCAAGGGTATTCTGAACCACGCCAAGGTCGACAACGATGTTTGGGATTGGGGTAACATTGGTTATGTCCCCACCGGCATCGATGGCGGTGTCGAGGCGGATGCCATTGTGGACGTGGTTTATGCTCTGGGTGCGCAGTACCGGGTCAACGGGACCTTCGTGATGAACTCGAAAACTGCTGGTCTGATCCGCAAGCTGAAAGACAGCGATGGCCGCTTCTTGTGGTCGGACGGTCTGGCAGCGGGTGAGCCGGCACGTCTGATGGGCTATCCGGTGCTGATCGCCGAAGACATGCCGGATGCGGGAACCGACAGTTTCTCGATTGCCTTCGGTGACTTCCAGGCGGGCTATACCATTGCCGAGCGCCCGGACCTGCGCGTATTGCGCGATCCCTTCAGCGCCAAACCGCATGTCCTGTTCTATGCGACCAAGCGCGTCGGCGGCGATGTCAGCGACTTTGCTGCGATCAAGCTGGTGAAATTCGGCACCGCCTAAAGCGGGCTGAATTCCTGGGGGGCCTTTGCCCCTCGGGGCGGCGGGCGCGGGTCGGGGTGAGATCCCCTGCGTTGTCTAGCTGCTCCCCTCCGTCCGAGCAACGTGGGGCGGCGCGTGCCCGTCAATTCCTGAAGTTACGGCCCCGGAGGGGTCCGAGATTGCGGAGTGAATGGATGATGTTGATCGAAGAAACCGCCATCGCGGATGCGGCGCTGCCGGTGGATCAGTTCAAGGCGCATTTGAGGCTGGGAACAGGCTTTACTGGTGCCAGCGTGCAGGATGAGGTGCTCAAGGGCTTCTTAAGGGCGGCGATTGCTGCGATTGAGGCGCGTACCGGGAAGGTACTTATAACACGTGAGTTTTCCTGGAGCCTTAACAGTTGGCGTGACCCTGCGGGCGAAGTGCTGCCTGTGGCACCGGTCTCGACTATCAATACGGTCAGTTTGACGGATGCAGCGGGTACTGAAACCGCCGTTTCGTCTGACAGATACAGATTGGATCGCGATAGCCAGCGCCCGCGGATACGCCCTGCCGGGGCTGTCTTGCCCGCTATTTCGACCGGCGGATCCGTGAAGATCGCGTTTATCGCCGGTATTGCCAGGGAATGGTCAAGCTTGCCGGCAGATCTTGGGCAGGCGGCTCTACTGTTGGCAGCGCATTACTATGAATATCGGGATGAGACCACGTTGGGTGCCGGCTGTATGCCCTTTGGCGTGACCAGCCTGATCCAACGCTATCGTGTGGTTCGTTTTGGTGCAGGGGTGGCCCAATGAAGGCGCCCCGGCTGAATAGAAAACTGTTGCTTGAATCCTCCGTGCGCACCGCTGATGGCGCCGGTGGGTATCTGGAAACATGGGTCGCCTTGGGCTCGGTTTGGGCCGAAGTCACTGCGCGCAGCGGGTCAGAGCGAAATGTTGCAGGGTTGCCGGTTTCGCGTGTCGGCTACCGGATTGTGGTTCGTGGCGCGCCCGAAGGATCGACCATGCGCCCCTCGCCGGATCAGCGGTTTGCGGAAGGCACACGCCGTTTCGTTATCCGCGCCGTCGCCGAGCGAGACCTGTGCGGCCAGTACCTGATCTGCTTTGCGGATGAGGAGGTGGCGGTATGAGCTATGGCGTTTCCGCCGCGTTGCAGGCGGCAATTTACCAGAAATTGTCGGAAGACACACAGATCAGCACTCTTTCAAGTGGAGCGATCTATGACGCCGTTCCAGCGGGTTCAGTTCCGCAAACCTATGTCACGCTGGGCCCGGAAGAGGTGCGCGATGCCTCGGACCGATCGGGGACCGGTGCCGTCCATCGTTTCACGGTGTCCGTCGTGTCCGAAGCTGCCGGGTTCGGTGCAGCAAAAACGCTGGCGGGGGCAGTTTGTGACGCCCTGGACAGTGCGGGGCTGACCCTGGATCGAGGCCGATTGGTCGGGCTGTGGTTCGAACGTGCCTCCGCCCGTCGGACCGGAACGGGCGGCGCGATCCGCCAGATCGACCTGAAATTCCGCGCCCGCGTGGAAGACGATTAAGCAATCAACGGAGAGAGCAAATGACTGCCCAGAACGGAAAAGACCTGTTGGTCAAAGTGGATATGAACGGCTCAGGTCTGTTCGAGACCATTGCGGGGCTGCGTGCCACGCGGGTCAGTTTCAACGCGGAAAGTGTCGATGTGACCAGCCTGGAAAGCCAGGGTGGTTGGCGCGAGCTTTTGTCGGGCGCGGGGGTCAAGTCGGCCTCGATTTCGGGCTCGGGCGTATTCAAGGACGCGGGAACGGATGAGCGCGCGCGACAGCTGTTCTTTGACGGTGAGACACCGGGTTTCCAGATCATCATCCCGGATTTCGGGATTGTTGAGGGTGCGTTCCAGGTGACCGGCATCGAATATGCGGGCTCTCACAATGGCGAAGCGACCTATGAAATGAGCATGGCAAGCGCCGGTGCTCTGGCCTTTACGGCGCTGTAACGATGGCCAATCCGTGGACAGGTGAGGTGGCACTGACCATCGATGGAGAGCAACGAGTTCTGAAGCTGACGTTGGGCGCTTTGGCGGAACTGGAACGGGAATTGGGCACAGGGACACTGGTTGAACTGGTGCAAAGGTTCGAAGGCGGCGCCTATTCCAGCGGTGATGTTCTGGCGCTTATCGTCGCCGGACTGCGGGGGGGCGGGGCCAATGTCACCCGCACCGATCTGCTAAGTGCCGAAATTGAGGGGGGGCCAATGCACGGCGCGTGTGCTGCGGCCGAGTTGTTGGCAAGGGCCTTCATGGTGCCGGGGCAGGCATGAGCGGGTTCGACTGGCCCGCATTGATGCGGGCCGGATACCTCAGCCTACGCCTGACACCGGATCAATTCTGGAGCCTTACCCCGGCCGAGTTGCGGCTGATGCTGGGGCATGGCGCGGGCATGCCTTCGATGAACAGAATGGGTTTGGATGCGTTGCTGGCGGCCTATCCGGACAAGACAAAAGGAGAGCGTGATGACGGATCGTAACGGGTTGGAAGACCTGCAGGAGCGGGGCGAGGCGCTTGGCGACTCGTTGGGTGATGCGGCATCGATGGCTGCGGCATTTGATGGGCAGATGAAGCGCATCAAAGCAGCCTTTGAGGAAACGGGCAAGGATGTTGCAACGCTGGAGCGTGGCATGTCCGGTGGCCTGCGACGGGCGTTCGATGGCGTCGTGATGGACGGAATGAACCTGTCCGATGCGCTGGACGTGTTGAAGAACTCGATGATCCGTACCGCTTATTCTGCTGCGATCAAACCGGTCACGGATCATTTCGGCGGCCTTCTAGCCAATGGGATCGGAGGTTTTGTGAAGGGCATTCTTCCTTTTGCTGACGGCGGCAGCTTCAGCCAAGGACGGGTGATGCCCTTTGCCAACGGCGGAGTGATCAGCAGTCCAACCACGTTTCCAATGCGTGGCGGCACCGGGCTGATGGGCGAGGCTGGCCCCGAGGCCATCATGCCGCTGGCCCGCGGTACCGATGGGAAGTTGGGCGTGCGCATGTCTGGCGGAGGCTCTGCGGTGAACGTGGTGATGAACATCACGACCCCGGACGTGCAGGGTTTCCGTCGAAGCCAAAGCCAGATCGCGGCCCAGATGAGCCGCGCGCTGGGCCGTGGCAATCGCAATAGGTAGATCAGGGAGCAGACCATGAATTTCCACGAGGTGAGATTTCCGGCCAGCCTGAGTTTTGGTTCGGTCGGTGGGCCCGAGAGGCGCACGGATATTGTGACGCTGGCGAACGGGTTCGAAGAGCGCAATACCCCCTGGGCGCATTCGCGGCGTCGCTATGATGCCGGTCTGGGTATGCGATCCTTGGATGACATCGAAACGTTGATCTCGTTCTTCGAGGCGAGGCAGGGGCAGATGTTTGGATTTCGCTGGAAAGACTGGTCCGATTTCAAATCTGGTGCGGCTACGGGCGAAGTTGCCCAAGGCGACCAGATCATTGCGCAAGGTGATGGCGTAGCGACAGAATTCCAGCTGGTAAAGACCTATTCCTCGGGTGGATTCACTTATATAAGGCCGGTCGTCAAACCCGTATTGGGAACCGTCCGCGTGGGCGTCGAGCAGGATGAGATGCGTGAAGGTGTCGACTTCGAGGTGGATCTGAACTCGGGGTTGGTCACGTTCTATTCGCCTCCGCCTGAACGGGTTGATATCACCGCCGGCTTTGAATTCGATGTGCCAGTGAGGTTTGACACCGACAAGATCCAGACAAGTGTCGCGAGTTTTCAGGCAGGGGACGTTCCGAACGTGCCAGTGGTCGAGGTGCGTGTCTGATGGCTGGTGACAAACAGGCACTGCAGGCCCATCTGCAGAGTGGTCTGTCAACGACCTGTCGGTGTTGGGCTATTACGCGCACAGACGGTGTTCAGTTTGGCTTTACCGACCATGACCTGAAGCTGAGCTTTGAAGGCCTGGACTTCAATGCAAGTTCGGGTCTGACGGCGGCCGCGATCGAGCAGGCAACGGGGCTGTCCATTGATAACTCGGAAGCAATGGGTGCGTTATCGGATGTCGCGGTAACCGAAGAGGATATCGAATCCGGTCGCTTCGACGGGGCCGAGGTGCGGGCATGGCTTGTGAACTGGGCCGATCCATCGCAGCGAATGTTGCAGTTCCGCGGATCAATTGGTGAATTGCGACGGGCAGGTGGGGCTTTTCATGCCGAACTGCGGGGCCTGACAGATAAGTTGAACCGACCTTTGGGCCGGATTTACCAAAAGCCCTGCACAGCCGTGCTGGGCGACAAGGCGTGCGGGTTCAACACCGATGCCCCGGGATACTCTGCCGAAGCTGAGATCGTCGGTTTGACGGGTGGCAGTATTTTGCAGCTGCGAGGGGCGGAAACTCACCTTGAGATATGGTTCGAACGTGGTCGGCTTGATGTGCTGACAGGCCGTGCGGCTGGGCTGTGGGGGGCGGTCAAGAAGGACCAAAAGACCGACACAGGTCGATCGGTCGTTTTGTGGTCTGCAATCAGCGGAGGATTGGCCGAAGGCGACAGGGTGAGGCTGACCGCAGGTTGCGACAAGCGCATGACGACCTGCCGCTTGAAGTTCAATAATATCACGAATTTTCAGGGCTTTCCTGACCTGCCTTCCGAAGATTGGGTGATGGCGGTTCCCAAGAAAAACGGGGCAAACAGGGGGGGCAGCAGACGATGATCCCGACAAAGCAAAGCATTGTTGATGAGGCCAGAAGCTGGCTGGGCACCCCGTATGTCCATCAGGCGTCGGTCAAAGGCGCCGGTACGGACTGTCTGGGGTTGCTACGTGGCGTATGGCGCTCGGTGCTTGGGCACGAACCCGAGGCCGTCCCGATCTATAGCATGGATTGGTCTGAACCGCAGGGCGAAGAGCGTATGTGGGCCGCAGCACGCCGCCATCTTGTCGAGAAAGATCCGGCATGGTTTTCGGTCGGAGACGTGTTGCTGTTTCGAATGCGGGAAAGTGGCGTTGCCAAGCATTTGGGGATTGTCAGCACCTGTGGCGGCATCCCTCGTTTCATTCACGCGTATTCTGGACATGGCGTCGTTGAAAGCGCCCTAAGCGACCCGTGGCGACGGCGGGTTGTTTCTTGTTTTGAGTTCCCCACGGAGGATATCTAAATGGCGACGATATTACTGTCTGCGGCGGGTGCCGCAGTTGGCGGAGCCATTGGCGGCACGGTTGCGGGCCTGTCCACGGCAGTGATCGGCCGTGCCATTGGCGCGACGCTTGGCCGGGTCATCGACCAGCGGCTGATGAGCCAATCGGTCATGGGCAGCGGCAGCGAAGTTGTGGAAACCGGTCGGTTGGACCGTTTTCGCCTGACCCAAACAGGCGAGGGCGCCGCTGTCGCCAACATCTTTGGTCGAATGCGTATCGGGGGGCAGGTTATCTGGGCTTCGGATTTTCTGGAAACCCGCAGCACCAGCTCTACCACGCAATCGGTTGGGGGTGGCAAGGGATCCCCCAAGCAGCCCGAGGTTACAACGACCACCAACAGCTACAGCTATTCAGTTTCATTAGCGGTCGCGTTGGGCGCGGGGCAAATATCTGACGTGCCGCGTGTCTGGGCGGATGGCGAAGAGATTGAGCGCAGCAGTTTGAATATGCGCGTCTATCCTGGCACCGACGATCAGCTGCCCGATCCGTTGATCGAAGCAATCGAAGGGACTGGAAACGTCCCGGCCTATCGTGGCACCGCCTATATTGTGATCGAGAATTTGAACCTGGGCGCTTTTGGAAACCGCGTCCCGCAGTTCTCGTTCGAGGTCGTGCGGCAAGAGCAGCCTAGTTTGCCTAATACCGAAAATTCCCTGTCACGTATGGTACGAGGCGTGGCGCTAATGCCTGGGACCGGTGAATATGCATTGGCGTCCCAGCAGGTGAATTACACAAAAGGCCGCGGCCGCAGTTGGGCGGCCAATGTGAATTCGACCTCTGGTTTGCCTGATCTCGTGACGTCCACACAAGCCTTGAAAAGTGAACTTCCGGGCTGTGAAGCCGCCTCTTTGGTTGTGTCCTGGTTCGGAAGTGATCTGCGATGCGGTCAATGCAAGATACAACCAAAGGTTCTGCAAAATGGTATCGAAGGCAAAAATATGCCCTGGGGTGTCGCGGGGCTGACAAGGGCAACCGCCCAGATCGTTCGTCAGGAAAATAACGAGCCCGTCTATGGCGCGACACCAGCGGACGCGTCGGTCATTCAAGCGATCCAACACCTTAAGCAAGAGGCGAAGCGGGTCATGTTCTACCCGTTTATCCTGATGGATCAGATCGGTGGAAACGGATTGCCCGACCCGTGGTCAGACGCCAGCGATCAGCCGCACCTTCCCTGGCGCGGTCGCATCACCCTGAGCGTTGCGCCTGGGCGGGACGGGTCTCCGGACCAGATGGCTGAGGCCAATGTTCAGGTGTCCGATTTCTTTGGTCAGGCGCGAGCGGATGATTTTGTTATCGGAAACGGCACGGTTTCCTACTCTGGCCCGCAGGAATGGGGGTTGTGCCGATTTATTCTTCACTACGCTGCCTTGTGTAAGGCGGCAGGTGGGGTGGACTCCTTCTGTATCAGTTCGGAAATGCGTGGTCTTACCCAGATTCGTGGCCTAAACGGATTTCCGGCCGTTGAGCAGCTGCGCGTTTTGGCAGGGCAAGTGCGTAGTATTCTGGGGCCAGACACAAAGATCGGTTATGCGGCGGACTGGAGCGAGTATTTCGGCTACCAGCCAAATGATGGCAGTGGGGATCGCTACTTCCACCTCGATCCGCTTTGGGCGGATGACAACATAGATTTCGTCGGTATCGACAACTACATGCCTCTGTCCGACTGGCGGGACGGTGAAGATCACGTGGATGCGGATGCCGGCGCAAAATCCATCTACGATCTTTCCTATCTGCGTGGGAACATCGAAGGTGGCGAAGGCTATGACTGGTATTATGCCTCGCCCGAAGAAGAGGCGGCACAAATCCGTACGCCGATCGGGGATGGTTCACATAACGAGCCGTGGATCTGGCGTTATAAGGACGTTCGCAACTGGTGGTCACAACCGCATCACGAGCGAATCAATGGTGTGCGTAGCGATAACCCGACCCTTTGGTTGCCAGAGTCCAAGCCAATCTGGTTCACTGAGCTCGGTTGTGCGGCAGTAGACAAAGGCACCAACCAGCCCAACAAGTTTCTGGACCCAAAATCTTCAGAATCCGGGTTGCCGAAATATTCAAACGGGCTTCGGGACGACTTTCTGCAGACGCAATACCTCAGGGCGGTCCTTGGCTATTGGTCCGACGCAGATATCAATCCAGTTTCATCCAGCTATGGCGGCCCGATGGTGGACGTGTCCAATGCCTATGTCTGGGCGTGGGATGCGCGGCCCTATCCGACCTTTCCAAACCTGCGCAGCCAGTGGAGCGATGGGGCCAACTATGCCCGCGGCCATTGGCTTAATGGGCGTTCCGGCTCACGAACGCTGGCCTCTGTTGTAACCGAGCTTTGCCATGCTGCCGGTGTTACCGAGATTGATGTCTCGGGCCTTTACGGTTCCGTTCAGGGCTATGCGGTTGAACAGGTTTCGGATGCCCGTTCGGCATTGCAACCGCTCATGCTGCGGTATGGTTTCGATGCGCTTGAACGCGAAGGAAAGCTGATCTTTCAGATGCGGGATGGCGCACGTGCCCTGACCCTGAATGAAGAGCAGTTGGCCATCACTTCGGACATTGACGGACACGTGGAATATCGCCGCGAGGCTGAGGCGGAAATGTCTGGCCGTGTCAGGCTGCGCTTTGTTCAGTCTGATGCTGACCATGAAATAGCCTCGGAAGAGGCTGTGTTGCCTGATGATGAAACCCATTCGGTATCGGTAAATGAGATGCCGTTGTCCATGACGCGGGCCGAGGGGCGTCAAACGGTGGAACGCTGGCTGAGTGAGGCGCGTGTCTCGCGTGAAACGGCTAGGTTTGCATTACCGCCTTCGCTTTTGAATGTCGGGGCAGGGGATGTTGTGCGGCTGGTCAGTGGTGGGCAGGACGCGCGCTATCGCATTGACAGGCTTGAACAGGCCGAAATGCAACTGGCCGAGGCTGTCAGGATCGAGCCCGGCGTTTACACACCGCCAGATGCCCCCGCTGATGAAGTTACAGCGAAGCCATTTGTCGCTCCGGTGCCGGTGCTGCCGGTATTCTTGGACCTGCCTCTGATCACCGGTTCCGAAGTGCCGCATGCGCCATATCTTGCGGTTGCAGCAGACCCTTGGCCAGGAAGCGTTGCGGTGTATGCCGCATCAAGCGATGAGGATTACGCGTTGCAACAGGTGATAACAGGGCAGGCCATAATAGGCTTCACCGAAAGCCCGATGCGAAGGGCCAGTACCGGACTTTGGGATGAAGGCGATGCCTTACGTGTCAATCTTGTAGATGGCGTCCTGGAGTCCCGTCCACGGTCTGCCTTGTTAAGCGGGGCAAATCTTGCGGCGATTGGCGACGGAACGCCGGACAACTGGGAGGTGTTCCAATTCGCGGATGCGGCTTTGCAATCGACAGGTGTCTACTCCGTGTCTGGGCGGTTGCGCGGTCAGCTGGGGACAGATGCGATCATGCCCGATCTCTGGCCCGAAGGATCAATGTTCGTGTTGTTGGACGAACGTGTCTTCCAGACAGGGTTGTTGCGGTCGGAACGTGGCCTGACCAAACATTACCGCATCGGCCCTGCAACCAGAGGGTACGAAGATCCCTCTTACGAGCATCTGGTCGAGGCCCTTGAAGGCAATGGTTTGCGGCCCTATGCCCCCTCTCATCTTCGCGTGCAGCAATCCAGCTCGAGGGACGTGTTCTCATGGGTGCGGCGGACACGTCTGGATGGCGATGACTGGTCCGGGCTGGATGTGCCGTTGAATGAAGAAACCGAAGCCTACCTTGTTCAGGTCCGGCAGAATGGTAGCCTGATCCGCGAAGAGGTCGTTGCCCAGCCGGATTGGCACTATACGTCATCCATGAAGGCCACGGATACTGTTACAGGGTCTTTTGAGGTTTCGGTTTCGCAGATATCTGCGGCTTACGGACCTGGATTGCCTGTCAGGCTGCAGGTCGGATAGGCGCGGTGCGGCCCGTATTGCACGGAGATGTCAGCACGGCGGCGCGTGTTTTGTTGAACGCGCCGCCCGATCAGCGTGACCGTTTATGCCGACGTATGATTGCCGAAGCTGAAACGGCTGATGGCCATGTAAGTAAAACAGGGCGGCTACACCCGTTGTTCGGCAACGGTTCGTTAATGGCTGCGGCGCGAAACCGGCGCCTTGCCGCCGAACCCTCATTCGATGATCTGCAGTATTGCCGGTGTTTTGAGACGGTGCTGCGTCATTTGATCCGGTTCCGCATCAACCAGAAGCACAGCTGACACATCTGGTTGCGGCGAGGTCCAATTCAAGTCGGCCATTTGGAATCGGCTCGCCGCAATCTTCGCAGAATCCGTATTCTTGACTTTCAATCCGCTTCAGCGCGGCCAAAAGGCGTCGGTATTCCAGGTCCCGATTGACTTGGTGCGCCTTGGCCATGGCCTGGTTCTGTAACGCATCCATCCGGCTCAGACGACCGATAGATTGTTGATCCAGTTCAACAACAGATTGCGCATCTTTCCCGGCCTGCGACTGGCGCTCCAATTCGTCCATCCTGGCACGGATTTTCTCGTTGATTTGCTTCAGGTCAGCCTCATTCATTTTCGTTGCTTTGCCGATCACGGGTTTGCGTTTGGCGTTTTAGCCACTAAATGGCATTCTAGGCGCAGCAAAGGATCAAAAGCCATGTTGGAAAAGCGCAGTCATGTCACACCTGTAGATCCCGTTTGGGATCGCATCACGACCGAGGCTCAGGCAGCGGTCGAGAATGAACCACTGATGGGTGGATTGGTGCACGCCTGTATTCTGCATCATCGCAGCCTGACCAGAGCATTGTCCTATCGCGTTTCCGCTAAACTATGCTCGAACGAAATGTCGATGATGGTTCTGCGCGAGATCGTGGACGAAGCTTATGCTGACGATCCCCATTTGATTGAGGCCGCCCGCGCAGACCTGATGGCGGTCTACGAGAGGGACCCGGCCTGCCACCGTCTTCTGCAACCGATTCTGTATTTCAAGGGTTATCAAGCGATGCAGGCCTACCGCGTCGCCCATTGGCTATGGCTCAAGGGGCGATATGATCTGGCCTATTTCTTCCAGATGCGGTCCTCCGAAATCTTCGGCATCGACATTCACCCGGCTGCCAAAATCGGTAAGGGGATCATGATCGACCATGCTCATTCCATCGTGATCGGTGAAACGGCCATCGTTGGCGACAATGTTTCGATGTTGCATTCGGTCACGCTGGGAGGGACCGGAAAAGAAGAGGAGCAACGTCACCCCAAGATTGGTGATGGCGTTTTGATCGGCGCCGGCGCCAAAGTCTTGGGCAATATCAAAGTGGGCCATTGTAGCCGGATTGCCGCCGGTTCGGTGGTGCTGCAAGAGGTGCCACCATGCAAAACTGTTGCCGGTATTCCGGCCAAGATCGTCGGTGAAGCAGGATGTGACCAGCCCTCGATCTCGATGGATCATATGCTGGGCAAAGATCACTAGATCTGAAGGTTCTTAAAGAAAAAGGCCGCCCAGTAGAGGGCGGCCTTTTTTTAGCCAGATATCAGGCTAGCATGACCATCGGGTTTTCTAGATTGTCGACGATCGCCTGCAGCAGCTGCGCACCGAGGGCACCGTCGATGACCCGGTGATCGACCGACATCGTAACCGACATGACTGTTGCAACCGTCAGTTCGCCATCGTCACCAACAACTGGTTTCTTTGCGCCAGTGCCGACGGCCAGAATGCCCGCATGCGGTGGGTTCACGATAGCGTCGAAATTGTCGATGCCGAACATGCCCAGGTTCGAGACCGCAAATGTGCCGCCCTGATACTCATGTGGGGCCAGCTTGCGTTCGCGGGCACGGGCAGCCAGGTCCTTCATCTCGGTTGAAAGCGCTGACAGCGACTTGGTGTCGGCGTCTTGCAGGACCGGCGTGAACAGGCCACCTTCGATCGCGACGGCAACGGCCACGTCCGAGGGTTTCAGCTGCAGAACCCGATCTCCCGCCCAGACGGCGTTGCATTCGGGTACCTGTTGCAGCGCATTGGCCAGGGCCTTGATGATGAAGTCATTGACGCTGAGTTTGACGCCACGGGCCTCAAGTTGCTTATTCAACTGACCGCGGAATTTCAGCAGTGCGTCCAGCTTGATATCCCGGCGTAGATAGAAATGCGGGATGGTTTGTTTGGCCTCGGTCAAGCGCGCGGCGATGGTTTTGCGCATCCCGTCCAGCTTGACCTCTTCGTAATCGCGGGATTCGTACATCCGCATAACCATATCCGTCGAGGGGCCGGTTGGCGTAGCTGAGGCTGCGGGTGCTGCTGCGGCCTGTACCGGGGCAGCCGCCACAGCAGGGGCTGCGGTTGCGCTTTCGACATCCGCCTTGACGATACGCCCATGTGGGCCGGATCCACTGATTTGTGCTAGGTCGAGACCTTTTTGCGCAGCGATGCGACGAGCCAGGGGCGAGGCGAAGATACGACCGCCATCTGCCTTGACCGGCGCTGCCGGGGCGGGGACGGGCGCTTCGGACGCCGCTGGAGCGGAGGCCTCGTTGCCCGTGGCGGCTGGCGCCGCCGCCGGAGCCGCTGCAGGCGTTGCACTGATATCATCAGCGCTTTCGCCTTCTTCCAGCAAAACCGCGATGGCGGTGTTGACCTTGACCCCTTCGGTTCCTTCAGGGATCAGGATTTTGCCGATTGTGCCTTCGTCAACGGCCTCGAACTCCATCGTGGCCTTGTCGGTTTCGATTTCGGCGAGCAGATCTCCAGAGGAGACGGTGTCGCCCTCCTTGACCAGCCATTTGGCAAGCGTGCCTTCCTCCATGGTCGGCGACAGGGCGGGCATCAGAATTTCGGTGGGCATCTGTCTGTTGCTCCCTTACCGGTAGGTCACTTGTTTGACGGCTGCGATCACCTCGTCGGTGGTCACCAGCGCCAGTTTTTCGAGGTTCGCTGCGTAGGGCATCGGAACATCCTTGCCGGTGCAGTTGATGACAGGCGCGTCGAGGTAATCAAACGCTTCCTGCATCACCACCGATGAAATGTAGCTGCCGACCGAGCCTTGCGGCCAGCCTTCTTCGACGGTCACAAGACGGTTGGTTTTCATCACCGAATTGATGATTGCGCCTGTGTCCATCGGGCGGATGGTGCGCAGGTCGATCACTTCGGCGCTGATGCCGTCCTCGGCCAGTTTATCGGCGGCTTCCAGTGCGAACTGCATGCCGATCCCAAAGCTGACGATGGTCACGTCTGTGCCCTCGCGCCAGATGCGGGCCTTGCCCAACGGAATGCTCAGGTCATCCACCTGCGGTACTTCGAATGAGCGGCCATAGAGGATTTCGTTTTCCAGGAAGATCACCGGGTTCGGGTCACGGATCGCGGATTTCAGCAAGCCTTTGGCGTCGGCCGCTGAATAGGGCATGACGACCTTGAGGCCGGGGATCTGCATATACCAGGCCGCATAGTCCTGACTGTGCTGGGCTGCCACGCGTGCGGCGGCACCGTTCGGACCCCGGAACACGATGGGACAGCCCATCTGACCGCCGGACATATAGAGCGTCTTCGCGGCCGAGTTGATGATCTGGTCAATCGCCTGCATGGCGAAGTTGAAAGTCATGAACTCGACAATCGGTTTCAACCCGCCAAAGGCCGAACCAACTGCGATCCCGGCAAAACCATGTTCGGTGATCGGGGTGTCGATTACACGCTTGGCGCCAAACTCATCCAGCAAACCTTGCGAGATTTTATAAGCGCCCTGATATTCCGCGACTTCTTCACCCATCAGGTAGACGTCACCGTCATTGCGCATTTCTTCGGCCATGGCGTCGCGCAGGGCTTCACGCACGGTTTCGGACTTCATCTCGGCATCAGCTGGCCAATCTGGGGACAGATCTACCTTAGGTGCGGCTGGGGCAGAGACAGGAGCAGGGGCCTCAACCGCAGCAGGGGCCGCTTCGGTCGTCGCTGCGGCTGCGGGTGCAGCCGCGGGCAGGGCGGAGGCGTCTTCGCCTTCTTCGACGAGGATGGCGATAGGGGTATTTACTTTGACCCCTTCGGTGCCTTCAGCGATCAGGATCTTGCCCATGATCCCTTCATCAACGGCTTCAAACTCCATCGTGGCCTTATCTGTTTCGATTTCGGCCATGATATCGCCGCTTGATACGGTGTCGCCTTCCTTGACCAGCCATTTGGCCAGGGTGCCCTCTTCCATCGTGGGGGAAAGGGCGGGCATGAGAATTTCGGTTGCCATGTCTTAATCGTCCTCTCAGGCGTAGATATCTGTCCAAAGCTCGTCCAGCGACGGCTCGGGGCTTTCTTTCGAGAATTCAGCGGCTTGATTGACGATCTCCTTGATCTCTTTGTCGATCGCCTTCAGGTCATCCTCGGTCGCGTGTTTGCCGGAAAGCAGCAGCTCGCGGACATGTTCGATCGGGTCGCTTTGTTCGCGCACCTTCTGAACCTCTTCGCGGGTGCGGTACTTGGCCGGGTCGGACATCGAGTGTCCGCGATAGCGATAGGTTTTGATTTCCAGAATGTACGGACCTTTGCCTGCGCGGCAATGGGCGACGGCCTTTTCGCTGGCCTCTTTGACCGCTAGCACATCCATTCCGTTGACGATCTCGCCAGGGATGCCGAACGCCTCGCCCCGGTGATAGATGTCCTTGGTTGAGGTCGAGCGCGCCTGGGACGTCCCCATGGCGTATTGGTTGTTCTCGATCACAAAGATCACCGGCAGTTCCCAGATCGCGGCCATGTTGAAGGTCTCATAGACCTGCCCCTGGTTTGCGGCGCCGTCCCCGAAATAGGTGAAGGTGACGCGGCCGTTTTCCTGATACTTGTCGGCAAAGGCCAGACCGGCACCCAGAGGAACCTGCGCCCCGACGATGCCGTGACCGCCATAGAAATGCTTCTCTTTCGAGAACATATGCATCGAACCGCCTTTGCCCTTGGACAATCCGCCCTCGCGCCCGGTCAGTTCTGCCATTACGCCGCCCGGATCCATGCCGCAGGCCAGCATATGCCCATGATCGCGATAAGAGGTGATCCGCTTGTCACCTTCTTCGGCGGCTGCTTCCAGTCCCACAACAACTGCCTCTTGACCGATATACAGGTGGCAGAAACCACCGATCAGACCCATGCCGTATAGCTGGCCAGCCTTTTCTTCGAATCGGCGGATCAGCAACATTTCACGGTAATAGGTCTTGAGTTCTTCCGCAGAAACGTTTGGTTTCTTTGTGGTTTTTCGCGCAGCCATTGTGGCGATCTCCCCCTCTCGGCAAGATAGTTTAGCGTTAAACTATCTAATAGAACATTTGAGGCTTTCTGGCGAGTGGAAATATTGCGCTGTGGTTTGACACGCGGAAAACCGTTCAGGTAGGGACGTATGCGTTACCACAGCAGGGATTTCCGACGAAGAAATTTGGTCCCGCTCAGCGGATGACAATCTCATCCGAGCGGATCATACCAAGGATCGAGCGCGCCTGCTGATCCAGTAAATCGAGGTCAAGATAGGTGTCTGAAAGCCTGCGGGTCAGATTTTCCATTTCGGCGATTTCGGTGCTCAACGCTGCAAGGTCGCGCGACAGAGCATCCCGTTCCGCTGCAATCTCGACCCGTCGAAACAGGCCATAGTCTCCCTGGACGGCAGCAAAGGTGAAATACACACCCAGCATGAAAGCCACCGAGAAAAAAGCAACTGAGCCCAAACCGGGCCGATGGGAACGGGACACTCTGTTTACCGCCGTATGAAGTCTGCCTCAATGTCGTGCCATTATGCTTGGCATCTGACTGCACTATGTCACAGGTGATTCGGCTTGTGAATCCCCCGATTCGCAAAATTACCCGTGCAGCTGAATTTATTGTTCCAGCGCTGCGACGCCGGGCAGGGTTTTTCCTTCCATCCATTCCAGGAATGCGCCGCCTGCTGTCGAGATATAGGTGAAATCCCGCGCCGCGCCGGACGCGTTCAGGGCGGCTACGGTATCACCACCGCCCGCGACCGAGACCAACTGGCCCGAACGGCTGAGCGCGGCAGCTTTCAGTGCGGCCGCATTCGTTGCGGCATCGAACGGTTCCAGTTCAAAGGCGCCCAAAGGGCCGTTCCAGATCAGGGTTCGGCTTTGGCTGATGACTTCAGTGATAGCGGCGACACTCTCGGGGCCTGCATCCAGGATCATGCCGTCTTCGGGGCATTGGTCTGCGGGCAAAACCTGATGCGGCGCATTGGCCTGGAAGGCTTTTGCAACAACCACGTCACACGGCAAAACGATCTGGCAACCAGAGTTTTCCGCCTTGGCAAGAATCTCTGCGGCAGTGTCTTTCATCGCGATTTCGGCCAGCGATTTGCCGACACTGATATCTTGTGCCACCAGAAAGGTGTTGGCCATGCCACCGCCGATGATCAGGTGATCCACCTTGTCGATCAGGTTGCCCAGCAGCTCCAGCTTGGTTGACACTTTTGCCCCACCGACCACTGCTGTTACCGGACGCTCGGGCGCGCCAAGGGCGCTTTCTAGTGCCTGCAGCTCGGCCTGCATCAGCCGACCAGCGCAGGCAGGCAGCAGACGAGCGATAGCTTCGGTTGAGCTGTGGGCGCGGTGCGCAGCGGAAAAGGCGTCGTTGCAATAGACCTCTCCCAGCTTGGCCATGCCTGCGGCCAGATCGGGGTCATTCTTGGTTTCCGCGGCATGAAAACGGGTGTTTTCCAACAGCAATACTTGCCCGGCTTGCAGGGTGTCTGCGACAAGCTCGGCCTCGGTTCCGACGCAATCGGCTGCGAACAGAACCTGCGCACCAAAGGCGCTTTCCAATGTGGGGATAAGTTGTTTCAGCGACAGGCTTTCGCGCCGCTCTCCGCCCGGGCGTCCGAAATGGGCCAAAAGGATAGGCTTGCCACCTGCAGCGAGAATATCGCGTACTGTGGGTACGATGCGCTGAATCCGGGTAGCGTCGGTCACGACCCCATCCACCACGGGCACATTGATATCCACGCGCACCAGCACGCGCTTACCGTTCAGGTCCATATCGTCCAGTGTTTTCCAGCCCATCGCGCGATCCTCGTGTTTGGCAACCGATCTAGGCGGTTCTTTTCCTGCATTTTGCCCTCAGGTCAATGCGTCACTTGGCTTTCGCGTGCGTGGCGCATAGGTATTTGCGCAAGATAAACGACAGGAGGGCCACATGGCCGAGATCAAGGATCCCGAAAACACAATCATCATCGAGCTGAAGGGCGGCAATGTCGTCATCGAGCTGCTGCCAGATGTGGCCCCGCAGCATAGCGCTCGGATGAAGGAACTGGCGCGCAGCGGTGAATATGACAACGTGGCATTTCACCGTGTGATCGACGGTTTCATGGCGCAAACCGGTGACGTGCAGCACGGCGATATGGAAGACGGATTCAACCTGCGCAGTGCAGGCACAGGCGGGTCATCGCTGCCGAATGTTCCGGCAGAGTTTTCGAAACTGCCGCATGATCGCGGCACGTTAGGCGCGGCTCGGTCGCAGAATCCGGACTCGGCCAATTCGCAGTTTTTCATCAACTTTAGCGACAACCATTTCCTGAACGGCCAATACACGGTCTATGGCCGTGTCATCGACGGGATGGAGCATGTGGACGCCATCGTTCGGGGCGAGCCTCCCGCAAGCCCGGATCGTATGATCAGCGTTAAGGTGGCTGCCGATGTATAAGCTGGCCGCCGCATTTGTCCTGCTGGCTGGTCCTGCACTGGCCACGGGCCTTGAGATCGAGATTGAGGGCGAGGGGGCCAATGGCACCGTAACCGTTGATCTGTTTGACGATATTGCCCCCAAGCATGTTGAACAAATTAGCGCCCTTGCCGCTGCTGGTCAGTATGATGGCGTGGTGTTTCACCGCGTGATCGACGGCTTCATGGCTCAGACCGGTGACGTTGAACACGGTCGGGTCGGTGGCGATATGCGTCGTGCCGGTACTGGTGGTTCGGATCGGCCGGATCTGCCAGCTGAGTTCTCGGACTATAACTTTGATCGTGGTGTTATTGGCATGGCCCGGGCGCAGAATCCCGACAGTGCCAACTCGCAATTCTTCATAATGTTTGAACCTGGGCCGTTCCTGAACGGTCAGTATACGGTTGTCGGTCAGGTCACTGACGGTATGGACGTTGTTGATGCGATCAAGCGGGGCGAAGGCCCGAACGGAGCCGTAATCGGCCAGCCGGATGCGATGAAAAAGGTCACCGTGACCGAATAGATAAACGGACCCCGGTGCCTGGTCAGGTGCCGGGGTCTTTTTGTAAGCGTGCGCTTGGATCAGTCGTCAGACATGGCCTTCCAGATCAGCGCACCAATCGCGCCGCCTATCAGCGGGGCAACCCAGAACAACCATAGCTGAGTCAACGCCGGCCCATCGGCAAACAGGGCAACACCGGTTGACCGTGCCGGGTTGACAGATGTGTTGGTCACCGGGATCGAGATCAGGTGGATCAGCGTCAGCGCCAGACCGATGGCAATCGGCGCGAACCCTGCCGGAGCACCGCTTGAGGTCGCGCCCAGAATGATCAGGATGAAAAATGCCGTCAGCACGATCTCGATCACCAAGGCGGACATCATCGAATAGCCCATGGGTGAAGCCTCGCCATAGCCATTGGACGCAAAGCCTCCAACCCCGGCGAAATCTGGTGCGCCGCTGACGATCAGATACAGAACAGCCGCTGCTGCAATCGCTCCGATGACCTGAGCAATCCAATAGGGCAGCAGGTCCTTAGCCGGGAACCGTCCGCCGATCATTAAACCCAGACTGACTGCCGGATTGAAATGCCCGCCTGAAATGTGGCCAACGGCAAATGCCATAGTCAGCACTGTTAGGCCAAAGGCGAAAGATACGCCCAACCAGCCGATACCGACATCCGCGACGCCAGCCGCTAAAACAGCGCTGCCGCAACCGCCAAGCACCAACCAGAATGTACCGAAAAATTCAGCCATGAGTTTTGTTGACATGAAAAGTCCTCCGAAAACCAATGGGCTGTAGTGTAATCCAAAACGCAGAAATATCGAAGCTACTCATCACACATAGAAATTCGGCGGAGAATGAAGGGGTATTTGGGCGCGCTTGCCACGTCAAAAGGGGGCAGATAGACCTATGGGTGTGGCATGGAAATATGGGTTCAGCCTACGATGACGTCAAAGACGAATAAGCCGGTTAAGGCCAAGTTATTGCCGGATGATCCGTTCTTCCCGCTTATTCAGGATGCTTATCGCGTTTTTAAACGTCCAAAGCCAAGCGGTATCGAGGTCTGCGAAGGGTGCTGCATGGAATCGGATATCGAGGCTGATTTCTTTCACCCGCCCATTCAGGAACTGCCGTTGCACTATCTTCAGGACTGGTATTTTGCAGCGAGTGATCCGGAAGGGATTGCCAAGAATACCTGGGCCTATCTTTTGCCGCGTGTGCTAGAGGTCTTGGCCTGTGGCGAAGAGGTAAGCTCTGTCGGGATCGAGGTCAGCCTGAGCCGGTATCCGACGGGACAGGCCCGGAACTGGTCGTCGGAGGAGTGGCGTGTCCTGGACAATTTTCAGAAACGCTTTCTTCTGAAGGCGATCGAAGGGGGCTCAGAAGAATGTCTGGACGATACGCTCTGCATGTTTCGCCTCGGGGGTTGGCCAATGGATAGCCTTTTGGCGCAAGTAGCCGCAGTTAAAACGGCGACTTTGGCAGAACGGTTCTGGCAGGACTGGTGTTACGGGTATGCGCCCTCGGTTTGGATCACGGCCTTCTGGGAAAGCCCCGACGGCACGGCTGCATTTGATTTTTACACGTCTGAAGTCATGTATCGAAGAATGCAGCAGCTTGCCTTTGATGATGGCACGCCACCAGATTTGTCCGAAAAGGCGCTGATGGTCGCAGAAGTGATCGAGGCCAATGCGACCTGGAACCAACCTGATCAGTGAAAGCACTTCGGTCAGAATTGCAAAAGAAAACGCCGCAGGCTGTCCCGCGGCGTTTGTTTCCTGTCAGTCTGTCAGGATTACTGTTTGACGTCAGCAGCCGGGTTAGCGCCCGGTTTTCCGCTGCGGCCAGGGTTCAGAGGATCGTCCTGACGCTGAACGGAGCCTTCGAAATGCGCGCCGCTTTCGATGGCGATTGTCTTGTGAATGATGTCGCCTTCGACCCGTGCGGTCGAGGTCAGGCGCACTTTCAGGCCACGCACGCGGCCAACGATACGGCCGTTGATGACAACGTCATCTGCAGTGACTTCGCCCTTGATGGTCGCCGTTTCACCGATGGTCAGCAGATGCGCACGAATGTCACCTTCCACCGTACCTTCGACCTGAATGTCACCCGAGGTTTTCAGGTTGCCGGTGATGTGCAGATCCGAAGACAGGACCGATGCAGGTGGCTTGGGTTTGGGCGCGGTGCTGGCCTTGGTTTCCGTCGGTGCAGGGGTTGCCGGAGTGGCCGGAGCAGCAGGCTTGGCGGCCTCTGGGGCATTGGTTCCGGGCTCGTTGATTTTGCTCTTAGAAAACATTTCTTGCAGCCTTGATGTAAGTCATTGGGTTAACAGGTTTTCCGTTTACGCGGACCTCATAGTGCAGGTGCGTTCCGGTCGACCGTCCGGTGTTACCCATATCAGCAATATGATCCCCGCGCGAGACCCTTTGGCCAACCTTAACCCGTAACTTGGTGTTATGAGCGTAAAGTGTCTCAATTCCGAAGGCGTGCCGGATTTTGACCAGACGTCCGAAACCCGATTGCCAGCCCGCATGGGTGACTACGCCGTCGGCGGTCGCAAAGATATCAGTTCCATGTGCGCCGGCGAAATCGGAACCGTTATGCATGCGGCGACCGCCCGTTTTTGGGTCACGGCGCGTGCCGAAGCCACTGGTAAAGCGGACAGCCGCTTTCACCGGGCTGGCAAACGGGGCCTTTTCTGCTGCGATACGATAGAGGTTCAGCTGGTCCATCTGTTGCAACAGAGTGTTCGCGCGGATCTCGTCGGGGGTCAGGTCCTCACCGCGCGTGCTGAAGGAAATTGGGGTGAGGGGGCCACCCATGCCGCTATAGCCACGCCGTACTTCTTCAATGATACGGTCAGTTGGCATACCTGCCTGTCGGAACATCTTGTCGAGCGGTTCAACCGAGATGATCATTGCTTCTTCTAGCTGACGGAAAATCTCGTCGCTGCGTTCCTGCATCAGCCGGATCTCAAGCTCGAGATCGTCCCGCTGATCCAGTGCGTTCCGGGCGTCGGCTGCGATCTGATCACGCTCCTGCGCGGTGCGGGTCAGAGCAACGGTCATAAATTCCATCTGTTCGGGGCTGGCAGTGTTTGCCAACGTGAGCCCATCATCGGAATCTGATTGTTGCAGCGCCGCAAGCTCCTGACGGGCAGATTCCCGTTGTTTCATGGTGGTGCGCAGGGTGGACTGGATTACCTCGATCCCCGTTTCCAACTCACGGCGGCTGTTTTCGGACGCCAGCAGCTCGGATTGCATCGCAGAGATCTGTTCAAGCGCGGCGTTGAACCGGTCCTGAGCCATCAGAGCCTCATGAGCGCGCACGTCACGCTCTGCTGACAGAATATTCAGCCGCTCCTGATATGTCGCCTGATCGCGCTTGGCCTGTTCTCGGAAGTTGCCTGATCCGATGCTGTCCATCAACAGGATTGCCGTAGTGACCGCAGTCCAGCCAACAAACAGGGCAACACCAGCAACTGCAAAGATCTGTGTCTCTGAGCTGAGCCGGATGAACCGTGTGTCATTGTCAGATTTCAGAAAGACCCGGCGTTCCGGGAAGTGCTGCTCAAGCAGCGAATGTAGTTTGATTGCCAGACGTGCTCGCACGCGCCTTACCTCTCGATCCCCAAATTCGGGATCGGTTGTGAGTGGTCTCCGTCCCTTGGGGCAACTGAATAGAGGGGACGTCCGATTTGGGCAAGTTTGTTAACTAGTTCACACAACAAACAGGGTTAATCCCGCCAATTCTCGGCGAGAAATTGCCGATTACATCAACTGGAGGATGATTCAAAGACCGCTATGACCGTGCATGCCGTCCTAGCGGGCAGAGCCGGGCGGCGGCAGGCCTTCGGTCAGCGGCCAATAGAAATCCGGCGGTAACCCGGCTTCGGCCCGCTTTTCTTCGTTGAAGGGCGGTTTAAGAACGCCATGAAAATAGCGCCGGACCAGATCGTGAAAGATACCCTTTGGGTCAGCGTTCTCGCGTCCGCAAAGGAAATGGAACCACTTGGACCCGTAAGCAACATGCCCGACTTCTTCGGCGTAGATCACCTCGAGCGCTGCAATGGCCTGTTCAGCCTTGGCCTTGCGGAAGATGTCAATCATGCCGGGGGTCACATCCAGACCCCGCGCCTCAAGCACCATCGGCACTACGGCCAAACGGCCCATCAAATCTTCTGCTGTATCTTCGGCAGCGCGCCACATACCCGCATGGGCGGGCAGGGCGCCGTAATGACTGCCCATCTGTTCCAGGCAATCACAGACCATTTCGAAGTGGCGCGATTCCTCTTCGGCGCATTTGACCCAGTCGTCGTAGAAACCGATAGGCATAGGGACATGGCCAAATCGGGCGATGATATCCCAATGCAGATCAACCGCGTTCAGTTCGATATGGGCGACCGCGTGTAGCAGGGCGATGCGCCCAGCCTCGGAGCCGGGGCGGCGCCTTGGGACATCCCGGGGGGACAGCAAATCTGGTTTGTCCGGTCGGGCGGGATTCAACGGCGGTGTTGCGGTGCCCACTTCAATCTCAGGAGCGTCCCCTGATCGCGCCGCAAACCAAGCTGCGGCATGGCGCTTGGACAGGGCGGTCTTTTCGCGCCCGTCTGCTGTGGTCAGAACTTCGGTCGCCATTTGGGTCAGTGTTTTCGACACCGGGATATCTCCGCTTTCAAGATTTGTTCGGGTAATAATCCGGATGACGACCGCGGTGAAGAGGGTTACAGCGTGCGCACGGCTTCCAGTACCTCTTCCACATGGCCGGGCACTTTGACCTTTCGCCAGATGCGAGCGATCTTACCGTCGGCGTCAATCAGAAAGGTTGAACGCTCGATCCCCATTGACTTGCGCCCGTACATGTTCTTCTCAACCCACACACCGTAATCCTCGCAAACGGTCGAGCCTTCGTCGGACAAAAGTGGCGTCGTAAGACCGTGTTTGGCGACGAATTTGTCATGCTTAGCCACCGTGTCGCGCGAGATGCCGAAAACCTGGGCGCCGGCATCAGCAAAGGCTTGAAGTTGTTCCGAGAAACCGATGGATTCCTTGGTGCAGCCCGGCGTATCATCACGGGGATAGAAAAACAAAACGACGGCGCTGCCTTGCAGGTCTGACAGCGTAACCTCACCACCGCCGTCGCGGGGCAAAGTGAAACCGGGGGCGATGTCTGTAACGTCGGGCATTGGAAACTCCGCTAAAGGTTTTTAAGTGCTGCCTGACATCATGGTTTGGTGCAAGCAGGTAATAGGGCGTGGGTCGGAATTTGGCGCGGCAAGAAGATACACAAGAAGGCCCGGACGGGAAGCCCCGCCGCCGTCGGTCACGCCGCCGCATCGCTGCGTGGGGGATCGTCGGAACCTTCCTGTTGCTTTGCCTGCTGGCCTTTGGCGGCTGGTTCTTTCTGATTGGCAAACAGCTGCACGCGCCAGACTGGATGCGGGCCCAGGCCGAAAAACGGCTGGATCAAAGCCTTGGGGGGATCAAGATCCGCTTTGGCGATGCCAGCTTTATTGTCAACGAAAACTGGTTGCCACGTTTGCGACTGACGGATGTGACCATAAGCGACGCGGCGGGACAACAGATCGCGCAAGTGGCGGATATGCGCACCCGGTTGTCGATGCGGTGGCTGCTACGGGGGAAAATCCGCCCGCGCACGATTACCCTGCGCGATGCCCAAATCGCATTGACCCGCGGATTGGACGGGGCGCTTTCGTTGACAGTCGGTTCTGGCAGTGCGCCGGTTCAGCGGGCGCGGACATTGATCGAGTTGATCGAGGAATCTGACGATGTCTTTTTGTCACCGCTGCTGTCGGGCCTGCGGTCGGTCGAGCTTGAGTCGTTGACGCTGGACTATCAGGATTTGCGCCTGTCGCGCGCCTGGGTTTTCGACGGCGGACATATTTCGATCATCCGTACCGGTGACGAAATGCGCATGTCCACCGGGTTCTCTGTTCTGACAGGGCGCGATTATGCCAGTTCGATTGAGGTAAATTATACCAGCGTACTTGGAACGCCCCAGGCAAGCTTTGGCTTTGCCATAACCGACCTGCCTGCCGAGGATATTGCAAGTCAAAGCCTTGCCTTGTCATGGTTACAGGTCCTTGACGCTCCGATCTCGGGCGCGGTGCGCGGCAGTGTTGATGGCAACGCGGCGCTGGGGCCGTTATTTGCGACCCTGAACCTTGCGGCAGGCGCGGTGCAAGCCAACCAAGAGACAAAACCGATCCCGTTTGAATCCGCCAGGGCTTATTTCAGCTATGACCCAAGTCGGCAGGAGCTGGATTTCGACGAGGTTTCTGTGGTCTCTGCCTGGGGGTCCGTTCAGGCCGAGGGAAGGGCCTTTTTGAGAGGTATCGAGAATGGACTGCTGGAAAGCCTGACCTCTCAACTCCGTCTCAGCAGCATCGACATCAACCCGGCTGGGCTGTTTCCGGAACCCCTCAAGTTGGCGCGTGCCGACCTTGATCTGAAGATGAAGCTGGCCCCGTTCGAGTTGCGCCTCGGACAGATGACGGTTGAAGACGAAAACCTAACGCTGCGTGCTAGGGGAAATCTGATTGGTGAAGCCGAAGGTTGGTCGGGGTACCTCGAGGCTCATCTGGACGAGTTGGAGTCAGGCCAGTTGCTGAGATACTGGCCCCAATTACTTGCCGAAAAGCCGCGTAAATGGGTGTCCGACAATTTATATGAAGGCCGGCTCTCGGATGTCGATTTTGCATTACGGTTGAAGCCGGACACCAAGCCGGACATTTACTTGGACTTCGGGTTCGACGACGCCAAAATCCGCTTTGCCAAAACTTTACCTCCGGTCCAGGACGCTCAGGGGCAGGCCAGCCTGATCAACCAACGGTTTACCGTGACAGCCGAGAAAGCGGTTGTCATTGCCGATCAGGGCGGCCCGATAGACGGGTCAGGAACATCCTTCATTATTCCGGATACGTCGATCAAAAAGCTTTCGCCGGCGATTGTGCGCGTCAAGGCCAAGGGCTCGGCAACGGCCGCCTTGTCTTTGATGGATCGTCCCCCTCTGCAGCTGATGACAAAGGCAAATTTGCCCGTGGATGTGGCCTCTGGCGATGTGGAACTGTCAGGCACCTTATCTCTGCCGATGAAGAAGGGGCTGAAGTTCGATGAAACCCAGTTTCACTTTACTGGTAAGATTGGTGATGTGCACAGTGATCGCTTGGTCAAAGGTTTTGTCGTCAGCGCGCCTCAGTTGACTATTTCAGGTGACCAATCCGCTGTCGAAGTCGGCGGCGACGGATATTTCGGCGACGTGCCCCTGCAGGCAACCTGGCGCCAGCCTATTGGGGGTCGAGAACCGAAACCCAGTGAACTGAAAGGGCAGATCGAGATTTCGCCCCGGTTGGTGACCGAGCTGCGTGCCGGGTTACCAAAGGGTATGCTGACCGGAAAAGGCGTTGCCGACATAACCTTGGGCATCGGTGCTGGCCGCCCCCCGAAACTGACGGCGGCATCGGATCTGGAAGGCGTTGTGCTGTCCATTCCCGAGCTCGGGTGGCGCAAAGGCGCTGGTACCAAGGGGTCGATGGATGTCGAGGCAACGCTGGGCGATCAGATGCGCGTGGATACACTTCGGCTGGATGCGGCGGGGTTGCGAAGCCTGGCCTCCATTAATTTCAAAAATGGTGCTTTCGATCGTGTTGAGTTCAGCTCCTTCGAGCTGGGGAACTGGCTAGCGGTTCCGGCGGAGCTGATTTCACGGGGGTCAGCTTTGCCCGACATCAGGGTTTTAGGGGGCGTGATGAATCTGGGGGGCGCGACCTTTGGATCCTCCGAAGGTGGTGGCGGTGGTTCCGGGCAGGGGCCCGAGCTGGATGTAGTATTGGATCGCCTCCAGATTACAGAGACGATCGCCCTGACCGGGTTCAAGGGAAAATTTGCGACAACTGGCGGTGTCAGCGGTGCGTTCACGGCGAATGTAAACGGCGGTGCTGCTGTGCGCGGACAGGTGACCCCGCGCGGAGGGCGCAGCGCTGTCAATCTGACCTCTGGTGATGCAGGCGACGTTCTGAGATCGGCCAAAATGATAACCCAGGCGCGCGGAGGCAAACTGGACCTGCAACTGGAACCGGTCGGCGGGGCCGGGAACTTCGATGTCATCATGAAGATCGTGAACACCCGAATTCATGACGCCCCGGCCATGGCTGCCTTGCTGAACGCAATCAGCCTTGTTGGGCTTGTGGATGAAATGGCTGGGCAAGGCATCTTTTTCTCGAGCATCGAAAGCCGAATGCGGATTACGCCGACCGAAATCAAGGTTCTGAGCGGCAGCGCCGTCGGTCCTTCGATGGGATTGTCCTTCGACGGGACAATCGACACGGTTAGCGAAATGCTGAACTTGCGTGGCGCGATTTCCCCAATCTATCTGGTGAATGCGATTGGAAGTGTCTTCACCAAAAAAGGTGAAGGTGTGATCGCGTTCAATTATACTCTGACCGGCCCTTTGAAATCACCCTCTGTCTCGGTCAACCCTCTGTCAGGGCTTGCGCCATTGTTCTTGCGCAACCTTCTAAGGGAGCCCGCGCCGAAGGTTCAGGATGGGCCAAATGCACAGAAAGCCAAGCCGGATGAGCCCAAGCGCACCTTTGGATCGCCGCCAAAAGACAACTGAACAGGGATATAGCCGAATCTGATACGACCCTGTAAGGCGCGCCCATGAAACTCAGCGATTTCGATTTCCACCTGCCCGAGAATTTGATTGCCACCCGGCCTGCCAACCCGCGGTCTTCGGCGCGTTTGCTTGTGGCCGAGGGCGATGCAATCTCGGATGCGCATGTCTTTGACCTGCCAGATTGGCTGCGACCCGGTGACCGGCTGGTGTTGAATGATACGCGGGTCATCCCGGCACGCCTCAGCGGGCGGCGTCATCGCGACAGTGCGCAAGGGCCGGTGTCTGCGTCGATCGAAGCGACGTTGCTTGATCCGCAGGCAGACGGCACCTGGGCGGCGTTGATCAAGCCTCTCAAGAAGGTCAAGACAGGTGAGGTGATCCGGTTTTCGGATCAACTGAGCGCTGAGTTGGATAGGGTGGCGGACGGGCAGGCCTTTCTGCGGTTTAACCTTACGGGGCAGGATTTCGATGCTGCGCTGGAACAGGCCGGCGCCATGCCGCTGCCGCCCTATATTGCCGCCAAGCGCCCTGCCGATGCGCAGGACAAGACGGATTACCAGACGATCTGGGCGCGCAACTCCGGGGCAGTGGCAGCGCCCACCGCGTCGCTGCATTTTGACAAAGCGCTGATGCAAGCGCTTACCGCGCGCGGCGTTTCTGTTTCCTACGTTACGCTTCATGTCGGTGCCGGAACATTTCTGCCAGTCAAGGTCGAGGATGTGACGACCCATAAGATGCATGCAGAATGGGGCAGGGTCAGTGCGGAAGCCGTCAGTGAAATTCGTGAAACCAAAGCCATAGGTGGCCGTGTCATTCCGGTGGGCACAACCGCGCTGCGATTGATCGAAAGCGCTGCCCGCAGTGGACAGATCGTACCCTGGGAGGGCGATACTGACATCTTCATCTATCCCGGCTTTCAGTTTCACGTCACGGATGCGCTGATCACCAATTTCCATCTGCCGAAATCCACGCTGCTGATGTTGGTTTCAGCTTTGATGGGGCAGGATCGGATGCAAGAGGTTTATGAGCACGCGATTGCGCAGAACTATCGGTTCTTTTCATATGGGGATGGGTCGCTTTTGATCCCTTGAGCGGCGTGTTGTCGGGATCGTTGCGTTTCGATGTCGTAGACAAGCGGGTTCAAAGCCGTTTTTGATATTAAAACGAATCTCTAGTTCAGGTTAGCAATCTCGGAGGCCTCTATGCTTCAGGTCATTACCAGCGCTTGGTCACTTCTTCTTGGAATGGGCCTGCTTATGATTGGCAATGGCCTACAGGGCACAATCCTGGGCGTCCGAGGCGAGATCGAAGGGTTTTCGACCCTTCAGATGTCTGTTGTGATGTCAGCTTATTTCGTAGGTTTCCTAGGAGGTTCTCGCCTTGCACCGGAGATGATCCGGCGGGTGGGGCATGTGCGGGTCTTTGCTGCGCTCGCTTCATTTATTTCGGCCGTGATGATCATGTATCCGATGTTGACCGAGCCAGTCGCGTGGGCTTTGGGGCGTGTCGTGATCGGGTTTTGTTTCTCGGGCGTGTATGTCACCGCTGAAAGCTGGTTGAACAACGCGGCCAATAACGAGAACCGGGGCCAGGCGCTTTCCCTTTATATGATCGTACAGATGACTGGGATCATCACTGCTCAGGGGCTTATGCTGGTTGGCGATCCTGCTGGTTACGAAACCTTTGTGATCGCATCCATTCTGGTTTCGGTTTCCTTTGCTCCGATTCTGCTGTCGATTTCACCGACACCGGCATTTGACACGACCAAGCCCATGACATTGCGTGATCTGATGGGGAAATCACCACTGGGCTGCGTCGGCATGTTCCTGCTGGGCGGTGTGTTCTCGGCCCAGTTTGGTATGGCGGCGGTATATGGCGCGCGCGCTGGGCTGACACTGGTTGAGATTTCGACCTTCGTGGCCGCCTTCTATATCGGAGCAATTCTGCTGCAATATCCGCTGGGTTGGTTCTCGGACCGGATGGATCGCCGGTTCCTGATCATGCTGGCGGGTATCATTGGTGCTTGCGGGGCGGCCACTGCGATGATGTTCGGGTCGACCTCATTTCCGTTCCTTCTGGCCTCGGCCTTTGTGATCGGAGGCATGTCTAACCCACTGTATTCGCTGCTGATTGCGCATACGAATGACTTTCTGGAGCATGAGGATATGGCGGCGGCCTCTGGCGGACTGGTCTTCATCAATGGAATGGGCGCCATTGCCGGCCCGCTGATTACCGGGTGGTTGATGGGCGATGACGTGTTCGGACCGTCGGGCTTTTTCCTGATCATCTTTGCACTGCTTGCAGCCACTGCGGTCTATGCGATGTATCGCATGACACAGCGTGCGGCGATTCCTGTGGACGAGACGGGCACGATGTCTCCGCTTTACCCAACGGCCTCGCCGGTGGCGTTCGAATTGGCGCAAGAGGTGGCTATCGAAGCCGCCGAAGCCGATCAGGAAACGCAAGATGTAGCCTAGGACACGAAATTATGTCGCAAGTGTTGCAAATTTTTACTGTCACAAATCTGTAAATCAGCCTTAAATGACGTTACGTCCCTGGGGAGGGCAAAACGACGGAGCAAGGCAATGGTAGGGCCTGAAGAAGTATTGAGTTTTTGGCTGGATCAAGTGGGTCCAGATGGTTGGTATATTGAGGATGAAGCGCTAGACGCAGAGATCCGCGAAAAATTTCTTTCCACATGGGAAATTGCTAATGAGGGAAAGTTCTCTCTCTGGCTGACATACCCCAGCGGGGCACTGGCCTATATCATTCTGATGGACCAGTTTCCTAGAAATATGTTCCGCGGCAGTGGTAAGGCGTTCGCCACCGACAAGGCGGCCTTGTCGGCAGCGAAATGCGCCATCGACAAGGGCTGGGATCTGAAGATTGACGAACCCGCGCGGCAGTTCTTTTATCTTCCACTGATGCACTCGGAAAATCTGTGTGACCAAGAGCGTTGTGTACGCCTGATGTGCCAGAATATCGACGAATCCAAGTCAACCAACCTGCTGCATGCAAGGGCGCATAGGGAGGTGATCCGAAAGTTCGGCCGTTTCCCCTATCGTAACGAAGCATTGTCGCGCCCCATGACCGAACATGAGGCCGCCTATGTAAACATGGGCGGGTACGGATCCACCGTCCGAGAGCTTCAGGCCGCAGGTTAGCCTTCGACCGAACAACCTTTGATTGTGATAATACGGTCGGCCACAGTGTCGGCCGTTTTTTCTATTGCGGTGCTGATAAAGGCGTCAGGCGTTTCGGCAACCGCAACGATACGAGACTGCGCCGCCTGCAGCGTATCTTCGATTTGGCTCAGGCGGTCGAGCGTTTGCGAGACCCGTTGGGCGGTGGCGGTGTCGGCAAGCGCGCCATTGACTTGTATTGTCGCGAGTTCAGAGCGAAGTGCTGCCAATTCACTGCGCACCCCTTGAACCTCTTCGCGCAAAGGGGCGACGATCTGAACCTTCTGTGAAAAATCAGACATCAGGGACTGCGCTGTTGTGGTCAGCTTCCAGCCCAAAAACAAACACAAGGCCACCAGGATAAGCGTGGCGTTGATTAGGGCGAGGACCAGATCTTTCAGCGTTTTAGCCATGTTATGCCTTTCGCGTAAATGGATTTAGAATGGAGCAACTGGGATACTTAGCTATCTTCTAGCGTTTCGAACGGGTGCGGTATAGGCTCGAACCTCTGCAATCCGTATGGGTTTACCTTGCGTAGCTTTTGTCGCGGGGACTAAGTGTTGAAGGGTGACTGGTATTAGTTTAATGGTAAACTAATTTGGAAATGACCTGCTCCGAGAGGGAAACATGGCAGCACAATCTTTTGATCTGATCGTAATCGGCGCTGGTCCTGGCGGGTATGTCGCAGCCATTCGCGCAGCACAGCTTGGTTTGAAAACCGCCGTGGTCGAGCGCGAACATCTCGGGGGGATATGTCTTAACTGGGGCTGCATCCCAACCAAAGCGCTGCTGCGGTCTTCAGAAGTGTTTCACCTGATGGAGCGCGCAAAGGATTTTGGGCTGAAGGCCGAGAAGATCGGATATGATCTGGATGCTGTGGTCAAGCGATCGCGCGGTGTCGCCGGGCAACTTTCGGGCGGTATCGGTCACCTGCTGAAAAAGAACAAAGTGACGGTTGTCATGGGCGAGGCGACGATTCCGGCCAAGGGCAAGGTCTACGTCAAGACCGACAAGGGCAGCGAAGAGTTGACAGCCAAGAACATTGTTCTGGCAACCGGCGCGCGCGCCCGCGAGCTTCCCGGGCTGGAAGCGGATGGTGATCTGGTTTGGACTTACAAACACGCCCTGCAGCCGCCGCGGATGCCAAAGAAATTGCTGGTCATCGGGTCGGGTGCAATCGGGATCGAGTTCGCTAGCTTCTACAACACGCTCGGTGCAGATACGACGGTGGTTGAAGTCATGGACCGCGTTCTGCCCGTCGAGGATGCCGAGATCAGCGCCTTCGCCAAGAAAGCCTTTATCAAACAGGGCATGAAGATCATGGAAAAGGCGATGGTCAAGCAGTTGGACCGCGCTAAGGGTAAAGTCACTGCGCATATCGAGGTGAAGGGAAAGGTTGAAAAGCACGACTTTGACACCGTGATTTCTGCAGTTGGCATCGTTGGCAATATTGAAAATCTGGGGCTAGAAGCGCTGGGTGTCAAAATCGACCGGACCCATGTTGTGACTGACGAATTCTGTCGCACCGGTGTCGATGGCCTATACGCCATCGGTGACATTGCCGGAGCGCCTTGGCTGGCGCATAAAGCAAGCCATGAGGGTGTCATGGTGGCCGATCTGATCGCCGGTAAACATGCCCATCCGGTCAAACCCGAAAGCATCGCGGGCTGCACCTATTGCCATCCGCAGGTTGCGTCGGTCGGCTATTCCGAGGCAAAGGCGAAAGAGCTTGGCTATGACATCAAGGTCGGCCGTTTTCCCTTCATCGGCAACGGCAAGGCAATCGCGCTTGGAGAGCCCGAAGGGCTGGTCAAAACAGTCTTCGACGCCAAAACCGGAGAGCTGTTGGGCGCCCACATGATTGGCGCGGAAGTCACTGAGTTAATTCAGGGGTATGTGGTCGGGCGGCAGCTTGAAACCACCGAAGAGGATCTGATGAACACAGTGTTCCCGCATCCGACTTTGTCCGAGATGATGCATGAAAGCGTTTTGGACGCTTACGGGCGTGTGATCCATATGTAACTCAGGGCAGGGGGTACCTCTGCCGATCTGCGGCACATTACCAAAAGTATCTTTGGCCAGATGAAGCAGCGAACCAAGCTTCATCTGGCCTTTTGATTCCCGGATTTGGTTATCGGGTCAAAGCGTCGAGAATGCGCGCCCAGGACCGGATGCCTTTGTGAAAGCTTTTGACGTCATATTTCTCATTCGGTGAGTGAATTGCGTCATCATCATTGGCAAAGCCCACAAGCATGGAATCCATGCCAAGTTCCGTGTCGAAGTAGCCAACGACAGGGATTGACCCGCCCATTCCGGTAAAGACGGCTTCGCGCCCCCATTCATCGGACAATGCGCCTCGGGCGGCTTCGAATTCGGGGCGGTTGATATTCATGACGGATGCGGGCGCGCCTTCAAGATCGTTGTCCCACTGTACTTTCGCGTCGGGTGACAGGCGGTCTTCTACATGCTTGCGAATCTGGTCACGCAAGGCGTCAGGGTTCATGTCACCCACCAGACGGCAGGTGATCTTGCAATGCGCCTGTGAGGGAATGACCGTCTTCGAACCGGCGCCGTTATAACCGCCCCAAAGCCCGTTTACCTCAAGCGTCGGGCGCGCCCATTGTTGCTGCAATGTCGAATATCCTTTTTCGCCATGTGGCTGAGAATACCCCACCGAGTTCAGATAATCCGCCTCATCGAACCCGCAGTTTTCCCATTGGCGCAACTGTTCGGCCGGGACCTCATGAACCCCGTCATAAAAGCCTTCGACAGCGACGCGACCGGTTTCGTCGTCATAGAACGAGGCGACGATCCTGGACAGCTCTCGCAGCGGGTTTAGCCCCGGTCCGCCGTAATGGCCCGAGTGCAGGTCGATCCGCGGACCGATGATGGTGAATTCGTCCTTGAGCATCCCGCGCAGCTGTGACGCGATTGATGGCACCCCACGCGACACCATCGAAGTGTCGCATACCAATGCCAGATCCGCTTTCAACTCGGCCACGTTTTCACGCAGGAACGGGACCAGCGACGGCGAACCGGATTCTTCTTCGCCTTCGAAGAAGAAGGTGATGCGGCAGGGCAGGGTGCCATGGACGGCCTTCCATGCGCGGCACGCTTCGACGAAGGTCATCAACTGTCCCTTGTCGTCCGAAGAGCCTCGACCCCGGATCACCGGCCCATTTTCGGTTTCTTCAATGGCCGGATCGAACGGATCCCGGTTCCACTGGTTCAGCGGGTCAACGGGTTGCACGTCATAATGGCCGTAGAAAAGAACATGGGGCGCGCTGTTGTCCTCACCTATGTGGCCCACCACCATGGGATGTCCGGTGGTTTCACGTTTTTCAGCCTGAATTCCTATGCTTTTCAGGTCAGATACCAGCCAGTCAGCTGCCTGGTTGACCTGTTGGTCAAAGGCCGGATCGGTTGAAATTGACGGAATGCGGAGCAGTTCCATCAGGCGGTCGATTGAGGTTGGCAGATCGGCGTCGATGCGGTTCAGAACAGCGTCCAGCGACATGAGAGGGCTCCTGCTTGATTTGGATTTTCCGGAACCCTATCAGCGCCACTTTTGCCGTCTAGCCCGCAAGGACAGGAATCTGGTATAATATCGGAAACCCGGATGAGATAATGTGCTGTGCCTGCGTCGTTTCCTCGCGTCCAGGGGGCGTAACTTTACTTGTCGGTCAGGGTCAGAGCGGATATTTGATGCAAATCAAATGAGCTTTCACTGTGCTTGCGGTATCAAGCAGGCAGTGGGAAATGCTCTGGTGCAGATTCGTATCCTGCGCAGAAGAAGACGTTCGGTCGCCGTAATATCGGTCGGGCAACTAAGGAGAAACCGGTGGATTATACTGCTCAGCTCGATTCAGCGATCGCAAGGCTGCATGACGAAGGACGGTACCGGACCTTCATTGATATCGAACGTCGCAATGGTCATTTCCCGCATGCGGTGCGCACGCGCCTCGATGGATCACAGCAAGATATCACTGTCTGGTGCGGCAACGACTATCTTGGCATGGGGCAACACCCTGTGGTGCTGGAGGCAATGCACGAGGCCGTGGGTGCCGCAGGCGCCGGATCAGGTGGAACCCGCAACATTTCGGGCACCACGGTTTACCACAAACGGCTTGAGGCCGAGCTGGCCGATCTACACGGCAAAGACGCTGCGTTGCTGTTCACCAGCGCCTATATCGCAAATGACGCGACACTCAGCACTTTGCCGAAACTGTTTCCTGGTCTGATCATTTATTCTGACGCATTGAACCATGCTTCGATGATCGAAGGGGTGCGCCGCAACGGCGGGTCCAAGCGGATCTTCCGTCACAATGACGTCGCCCATCTGCGCGAACTGCTTGAAGCGGATGATCCCACAACGCCCAAACTGATCGCCTTTGAGTCGGTGTATTCGATGGACGGCGATTTTGGCCCGATTGAAGAGATATGTGATCTGGCCGATGAATTTGGTGCGCTGACCTATATTGATGAGGTCCACGCCGTTGGCATGTACGGACCGCGCGGCGGTGGCGTGACCGAGCGTGATCGTCTGGCCCATCGGATCGACATCATCAACGGCACATTGGCCAAAGCCTATGGCGTCATGGGGGGCTATATCGCGGCCAGCACTAAAATGTGCGACGCTGTGCGGTCTTATGCTCCGGGCTTCATCTTTACGACGTCCCTGCCACCTGCCGTTGCTGCGGGTGCCGCAGCTTCGGTTGCCTACCTCAAAACTGCGTCCGAATTGCGAGAGCAGCATCAGACGCAAGCAAAGATCCTCAAGCTTCGGCTCAAGGGGATGGGCCTGCCACTGATTGATCACGGCAGCCACATTGTGCCCGTGATTGTCGGCAACCCCGTGCACACGAAGAAACTCAGCGATATGCTGCTGGATGACTATGGAATCTACGTCCAGCCCATCAATTTCCCCACTGTTCCGCGTGGAACAGAACGCCTGCGTTTCACACCGTCCCCGGTTCATGGACCTGACGAAATGAACCGTTTGATCCAGGCGATGGACGAACTTTGGTCACATTGTGCGCTAAATCGCGCCGAACTTACCGGTTAACCTAACGCTAAAGTGTGCAATTCGTATGCCGCGTGCTAAAATTACGCTAACAAAACTACGGCGCGAATCATTCTTTTAATGATTCGACCACGGCGTGAAACACGCACAGGCAGAATGGGGCAGCAGGGATGATTGGGCGCAGATCACAGCGCGGATCCGAAGGCGACACTGACGTCAGGCCCAAGGGCTTTGACGACTATGAGGTGCGGCTGGGCGACATGATGCGTGGTGAACGCGCAACAATGGGCAAATCCCTACTGGATGTGCAGCGCGAACTGCGGATCAAAGCCAACTACATTGCAGCCATAGAAGATGCCGACCCGGACGCCTTCGATACGCCCGGATTTATCGCTGGGTATGTGCGCTCTTACGCCCGCTATCTGGGGATGAACCCCGACGAAACTTTCTTTGCGTTTTGTAAGGAAAGCGGGTTTGAGGTCGCGCATGGCATGTCGGCCGAGGCGTCGGTGGTTCGAAAGACCTCGGGCAGCTTGCCGGCTCGCGGTCCGATGGGGCGCGATCCGTTTATCTCGCCAAACACTCCCTATATTCCCGGACGGGAATCGTTGGTCAGCCAGATAGAGCCGCGTGCTATCGGGTCGTCTCTGGTTCTGTTGGCTGTGATCGGCGGTATTGGATATGGCGGATGGTCCGTCCTGAACCGGATTCAGCAAGTGCAGGTAAGCCCGGTTGAACAGGCTCCGGTTGTCTTGTCTGATTTGGACCCGCTTGAGGCGGCGCGAGGCACCACCGAAGATCAAGTCGCGCTGATCGACACCCCCTCGGCTGAGGCTCTGGATAGGCTGTATCGCCCACAGGCCCTGGATTTGCCGGTGCTCGTTGCCCGTGATGCACCGATTTCTACACTGGACCCGCGTACCGTTGGCACCTTCCAGCCGCCTGAGCCGCCCAAGGTTGAGGTTGCCGAAGTCCATACGGTTCTTCGCCCGGCATTGCCGCAGGTGGTTGAACAGATTGATACGACCCTGAAAATCGTCGCCGTTGATCCGGCGTGGATGCGGGTCACCGCTGCGGATGGAAGTATCATCTTCGAGGGTACGCTTGGAACCGTCGAACAGGGCAGTACATTCGAGGTACCGCTGACAGAAGAACCGCCTAACCTACGTGCAGGTGCCGCTGGATCTGTCTATTTCTCGATGAATGGTGACCATTTCGGCCCGGTCGGAGCACCAGGAACTGTCGCTAAAGGTGTCGTTCTGTCCAAGGATGCGGTTTCCGAACGCTATACGGTAGCTGATCTTGAGGCCGAGCAAAACGTCGCCCTCAAGCAACTGGTGGCGGAACTTCAGGCGCAAAGCTCTGCCGCACCGACAGAATGATCTGGCCATTGCAGTGGCCAGTTAGGCTGACTATTTAAAGACCAACTCAGACAGTCTTGGACCCGTCCACATGTCCCTTAATCACGTGCGCCCATGGCGCAATATCTACCGCCGCAAATCTCGTCAGATCATGGTTGGAAACGTCCCCGTCGGAGGTGACGCTCCGATTGCGGTGCAGACGATGACCAACACGCTGACGACGGATGTGGCGGCGACTGTGGCTCAGGTGCAGGCCGCCGCAGAGGCGGGTGCGGATATCGTGCGCGTTTCGGTCCCGGATGAGGCCTCGTCCAAGGCGCTGAAAGAGATCGTGCGCGAAAGTCCGGTACCTATCGTGGCGGATATCCACTTTCACTATCGCCGTGGGATCGAAGCGGCCGAGGCAGGCGCAGCATGCTTGCGGATCAACCCTGGCAACATTGGCAATGAAAGTCGGGTGAAAGAGGTCATTCAGGCCGCGCGTGACCATAATTGCTCGATCCGGATCGGGGTGAATGCGGGAAGCCTGGAAAAGCATCTGCTCGAGAAATACGGCGAGCCTTGCCCCGAAGCGATGGTTGAAAGCGGGCTAGAGCATATCCGTATTCTTCAGGACAACGATTTCCACGAATTCAAGATCAGCGTGAAAGCCAGCGATGTCTTCCTGTCGGCAGCTGCCTATCAGGGCATCGCCGAGGCCACGGACGCCCCCATCCATCTGGGTATTACCGAGGCCGGAGGACTGGTTTCGGGCACCATTAAATCGGCGATTGGTCTGGGCAATCTGCTGTGGATGGGCATTGGCGACACGATCCGCGTCAGCCTGTCTGCGGATCCTGTCGAAGAGGTCAAGGTAGGGTTCGAGATCCTGAAATCTCTGGGCTTGCGCCATCGCGGGGTTAATATCATCTCATGCCCCTCTTGTGCGCGGCAGGGGTTCGATGTGATCAAAACAGTCGAGGCGTTGGAACAGCGTCTTGAACATATCAAAACACCAATGAGCCTTTCGATCATCGGCTGTGTCGTGAACGGCCCGGGCGAAGCGCTGATGACCGATGTCGGCTTTACCGGCGGCGGTGCCGGATCGGGTATGGTGTATCTGGCGGGCAAGGCCAGCCACAAGATGTCCAACGATCGGATGGTCGACCACATTGTTGAAGAGGTCGAGAAGAAGGCCGCTGAATTGGACGCTGCGCAGGAAGCCGCTGAGTAATTATCCAGCTTGATTGGCCGTTGAATGACCAGTTCGGCAGGCATGCAGGGTCAATTCATAGGGCCTGCACTTTATTGGCCGCGTGTATCTGGTGGACCCCAATCCCAGACACCTCATTGAAAACGCGACGCTGTTGGTCCACATTATTGTTAGGAATGAGATTTTCATTCCCGCTTAGATTTGTTGTTTTTGTTTCAAGGGTTTCTTAGTCGTATGCCAGTAAGTGATCGTTTGAAGAATAGATTGTCTCCTGCCTCTTCGGCCCTCGGTCTTTGCGGTCCGAACTCTTACAGGGGGCTTATGCAATGCGCCGTAACTTGAAAGCCTTCGGCCTGGGTGTAGTTATCGCCGGGTGTTCGGGTTTCATGGTGGCAGATAGCGTAGTGGCCGATCAGCCCGCATTTCCCGGTGCGGTGGGATATGGGCAGAACGCTACGGGTTGGCGTGGCGGCGAAGTGTTTCATATCACAACCCTGGACGATACCGGCCCGGGCAGCCTGCGTGAGTGCGTCGAAAATGACGGCTCCGGACGGGTTTGCGTTTTCGATATTTCAGGGACGATCACTGTAGACACCCAGATGAAAGTGGCTTCGAACACCTATATCGCCGGACAGACCGCACCGGGACAGGGGGTGCAGATCAAACTTGGCAAGGTTCTGGATTCACCCCTGATGATTTTTGAGGCGCAGGACGTTTTGCTGCGGAACCTCAAGTTTCGGCCCGGACCCAGTTACAAGCCCTCGTCGAACGTGGACGGGCTTTCCATAGAGAGCAGTTCGAATATCTACGTTGACCGTGTCTCGATCCAATTTGCCACGGATGAGAATCTGGGCGTTGGAACGGAAAACCTGCCAAGCGAAGATATCACGATTGCCCGCAGCATCTCAGCCCTGGCTCTGGATAAGTCCACCCATACAAAGGGAAAGCATTCAAAAGGAGCTCTGCTGTGTTCCGATGATGGAACGGCAAGGCAATGTGGGCGGGTCACCCTGTATCAAAACCTGTTTGCCCATAACCGCGACAGAAATCCAGACATCCAGTCGTCACCATCTGGGCAAGTCGACATTATTAACAACGTGTTCTACGACGCGACCTCGCAATTCGGTGAGTTCTGGAACCATTACGGCGACACATGGATCGCCTATGTGGGAAACGTGGTCCTGCCGGGCCCCAGTACACGGAACAGGCCGCCCCCCGCCGCATTTGAGGTGTTCCCTTATGGCGCGGACAAAGGGTTCAGCATCTCGGTTTTCGAACAAGATAACCTGCATCTGGACAGCCGTATTGAGCTGCTATGCGACAGATCAGTGAAGGGCAAGATTGCGGATGATGCGGCGGTCGAATTCCTTGTGGCTGAACCTCACCAGCCGCTGTCGGTTGAACCTGCCGAGGTGAGCACGACATACGAAACCGTTCTTGGAACCGTGGGGGCCCGGCACGGGGATGACCAAGCTTTGGACAGTCTGGATGCGATGGTGATCGAAAACGTCCGCGGCTGTGATGGACATCGGATAAACGATCCGGGCGAGGTGGGCGGTTGGCCGGATTTGCCCATTGTTCACGCGGCAGTTGATACTGACCGGGACGGAATGTCTGATACTTGGGAAACAGGGCGGACTGGCCTGGACCCGAATGATCCCTCTGATGTCTGGGCGGACCGGGACGGCGATGGCTGGTCTAATCTAGAGGAATATCTAAGCCACCTTGCTGGCGACCCGATGCCCTGACGGAAAGGCCGGCTCCTGTTGTGGAACCGGCCTGCCAAATCAGCCTTGCTCGGCGCGAACGGCGTTCGCAATTTGCTGCATCTGATCTGCTTTCAGGTACCCGCGCAGCATTTCGCTGCCCAGCACAAACGAAGGCGTGCCCGAAATCTGCATCCGCTGCGCCAATTCACGGGTCTTTTGGATTTCCTCGGTGACCTGTTCGCTGTCCATTGCCGCCAGAATCGCGTCACTGTCCAAGCCCAGCCCGTCCGAGATACGGCGCAAAGTAACCGGCGATGGTTCCCCGGTGAATTCGAGCAGGGCATCGTGAACCTGCTTATAGGCATCGTCCCCGGCAACATGTTTGGCGGCAACGGCAAAGCGGGATGAGATCATCGACGCGTCTCCGAGGATCGGAAACTCTTTGATCACAAGCCGAATATTGCCATCCTCGGCCAGCAGGCTGGCCACTTCGGGAACCGCACGGCGGCAATATCCGCAGCGATAGTCCATAAACTCAACCAACGTGATATCCCCGTCCGGATTGCCGCCCACCCAGCTGTACCCGTCGTTGAAAAGCTCATCAGCATTGCTGGCGACAAGCTCTTTATCCGCCTGCGCTTCTTCAACGGCGTTGCGTTGTTCCAGAATATTGATCGCTTCGATGATGACTTCGGGGTTTTCCAGAAGGTATTCGCGTACCTGCTCTCCGAATTGTTGTTTTTCGGCGTCGGTCAGTTGGCTCAGGTCCAGGGCCTGCGCCGATCCTGCGATCAGGGAAAGCCCCAGAAGGGCTGGTGCAGCGTGTCTGAGGATCATTTCCGTTTCCTTTTCGAATTACTCTTGTTTGCTTGTTCAAACGCAATCAACACATCTTGGGCCCGTTGCCAACCCGGTGATCCGACCGGCAACTGCGCAACCGCGCGTTTCGCGTGAATACCGGCGTCATCCAAACGGCCCTGCAGGGCATATCTTTCGGCTGTAACCGCCGATGCCATGCCAGTATTGCCTGTTTTGGCATAAGCTGCACCCAGGTCTTGCATCAATCTTGCGTTACGAAAATCTCTGGCCCGCGCTTTTTCAAGAATGGCCAAGGCTTCCACTGTCTTACCTTGAACCAACAGGGACCGCCCGTATCCGGCCAGGATAAGTGGGTTATTCGGCGCCAATTCAACGGCTTTGCCATATGCTGCTACCGCATCAGCCACTTGACGGTTTTCAAGCATGATCTGGCCTTTGAGGTCATAGTAATAGGGGTCATTGGGCCGGATTGCCAATGCACCATCAATCGCAGCGCGCGCTTTGGTCAGATCACGGTTTTGATGGTGGGCTGCTGCCTCGCGCATCAGTCGTATGTCCTGGGCGGTTTCTTCTTTGGCGCGCCGCATCGTCCATGTGGGCGAGCGGATGAAGGCCGATAGTTTACCTTTCGCCCTTGCGAACCAGTAATCGGCATTCTGGCTGGGTTTGGCTTTATCGCCGAACTCTTCCAGAAACGCCTCGGCGGCGCGCAACCTCTCGCGGCTGGTGGGGTGTGATCGCATGTATGGGTCCTGGTTGACCGTGTTTAACAGCTCTTGCCCCGCGAATTTACGGTGCAGAGACACCATGCCACTGGGCGAGATACCGGCCCAACGTAGATAGCTTGCTGCGCTGCGATCCGCCGAGGACTCTTCAGCGCGGGTGTGGCCAAGAAAGCTGCGCAGGGCTGCCGAATTAGTACCGGCTGCAATTCCGAATGCGGCCTCGCCGCCGCCAGCAGCTGCAGCAATCAGAGCCAAAGCCGTCCCAAGCCCGGCTTTTTGCCGTGCTGCATTCAGGTTTTCGTAACGGCGCGATAAATGCCCGTTGGCGATATGGGCCGCCTCATGTGCGATAACCGCCTGCAACATCTCGGGGCTTTCGACTGAAAGGATTAGCCCATAGTTCAGATAGATCGCATTGTAATCCAAAACGAAGGCATTGAACGTGCTGTCATTGACCACCAGTATCTGGACCCGGTTGGTATTTAGACCGGCGGCGCGCAGAACGGGAAAGGCCAGCTCTCGCAGACCGTGTTCAATATCTGGATCACGGATCAGGCTTTGGGCCTGAACAGCTCCTACGAGCCAAGTCACTGCAAACAGCAACAGGGCCGGGATTGACGCCAGCCTGGATACGCGTTCAAAAGCCATGATTGCAACATGGGAGATGGCCATGCGAAACTCAACCCGGTCCGGGATCGATCCGTTCATCGTGATGGACGTGATGGAGGCTGCCCGCAAAGCTGAAGAAGCCGGCCGTCACATCATCCACATGGAGGTCGGCCAGCCTGGAACCGGCGCACCCAAAGGGGCGACCGAGGCATTGGCTAAGGCAATGGAACAAGGCCCGCTGGGATATACCGTTGCATTGGGTCTGCCAGCACTGCGCCGCCGGATCGCGCAGATGTATGGCGAGTGGTATAATGTCGATCTCAATCCCGAACGGGTGGTGATAACCCCCGGTTCGTCAGGCGGATTCCTGCTGGCGTTTACCGCGCTGTTCGACGGCGGGGATCGCGTGGGTATCGGGGCCCCCGGCTATCCGTCATATCGGCAGATATTGCGGGCCCTGGGGCTGGTCGCGGTTGATCTGCCCACCGCTCCGGAACACCGCCTGCAGCCGGTGCCAGCCGATTTCGCCGGGCTAAATTTGCAGGGGCTGATGGTGGCCTCGCCCGCCAACCCGACAGGAACCATGCTGAACCATGCCGCGATGGGTGCGCTGATCGACGCCGCACACAGCCAGGGCGCGTCTTTCATCAGTGACGAGATTTATCATGGTCTGGAATACGAAGCCAAAGCCGTCACCGCGCTGGAGCTGACAGATGAGTGCTATGTGATCAACTCATTCTCTAAGTATTTCTCTATGACAGGTTGGCGTGTGGGCTGGATGGTTGTGCCCGAGGATCAGGTGCGCGTTGTCGAACGGATCGCGCAGAACATGTTTATCTGCGCGCCCCATGCCAGCCAGGTGGCGGCGCTGGCGGCGATGGAGTGTGATGAGGAATTGCAGGCAAATCTGGATGTCTATCGGCGGAACCGCGCGCTGATGCTGGATGGTCTGCCCAAAGCCGGTTTCACCAATATCGCGCCACCTGATGGAGCATTCTATGTTTACGCCGATGTGTCTGACCTGACCGACGACAGCCGTGCCTTTGCGGCTGAGATTTTGGATAAGGTCGGCGTGGCGGTCACTCCGGGGCTGGATTTCGATCCTCTGCGTGGGCACGGCACCATCCGTTTTTCCTATGCCCGCTCGACTGGGGATATCGAAGAGGGGCTTCGGCGACTTCAGCGTCTCATGACTGATCGGGGCTTGATTTCAACCCAAGCCTAAAGCGTTCACATCCAAGTGCGGGTCGGGTAGGCTGCGCTTCAAACGATCTCGGGAAAACTTGAGGCCATGAGCAGAATTATCTACGCCATCGCGCTGATCTGGGCGCTAGGCAGTGCCGCAGTTGCGCAGGATTTCAGCGCACTCGCCCGTGTTTTGCCAGACCAAAGTTCGATTGTTGATGACGGGCGGTCCGGTGTACGCATCCAGCTTGGGCTTAGCCAGGGGGTGCCTTATCGCGTTTTTACCCTGCGCGACCCGTATCGGATGATCCTGGATTTCCAGGAGGTAGACTGGACCGGTCTTGATCGTGACCGCTTTCTACAGACTGGCCGTATCAGCGGTGTGCAGTTCGGCTCTTATGTACCGGGCTGGTCCCGCATGGTACTCGAACTGGGCGCGCCTCTGGCGGTTGAGACGGCGGATATGCGAGTGGACTCTGCGACTGGGGCCGCGCATTTGACGCTTGGGCTGCAAGGGACAGATTTCGACAGTTTCGCAGCCAGCGCCGGAACGCCCCGGCAAACCGGCTGGGATTTGCCCGAACCAGCAGAGACATCGGTCGCTCCGGTGGGGCAGGGCAACGGAACTTTGCGTGTCATGTTGGACCCCGGGCATGGAGGAATTGATCCCGGCGCCGAAGTTGACGGTGATGATGAGAAAACGCTGATGCTGACCTTTGCCCGAGAGCTGCGCGAGATGCTATTGCGCACGGGCGGATACGAGGTTGAGATGACGCGGACCGATGATCAGTTCGTTTCTCTTGAACGTCGTATTGCATTGGCACACCGTGCAGGTGCAGATGTGTTCATCTCTTTACATGCCGACATTCTGACAGAAGGGCGGGCTCATGGCGCGGCCGTTTATACGCTGTCTCAAGATGCCTCGGATGTGGCAAGCCACAAACTGGCTGAGCGGCACGACCGCAGTGATTTGATTTCGGGCGTCGATCTGAGCGGTGCGGATGATCAGGTTGCAGATGTTCTGCTGGACCTTGCGCGTCAGGAAACCAGGCCGCGTACGGATGCGTTGGCACAAATGCTGGCGAATGGAATGACGCAACAGGGTGGTCCGATGAACAACAAGCCAATTCGCACAGCCTCATTTTCGGTTCTGAAGGCAGCGGATATTCCTTCCGTTCTGATTGAGCTTGGCTTCCTTTCCAGCCCTAGAGATTTGAAAAACATACGAAATCAGGAATGGCGCATGGGAATGGCGCGCGGTATTCGGGATGGGCTAGAGAAATGGCGCCAGGACGATATGGTAAAACGATCCCTGATTGGACAGTGACCCCGTGGCGCAAACCGGCTATTATTGGCCATGGTGTTTTGACCCTGCACAGGTGCGACACTATATAGGCGGCACCGCGAGCAAAAGGCAGTAACGTGATCCGTTTCATTCTTTCGATTTTCGGGGCGATATTCAGCCTCGTGACCCTGGGTATTTTTATGGCTGCGCTGGTTATCGGCGCGGTGTTCTGGATGTATGGGCGCGACCTGCCCAGTCACGAATCCCTGGCGCAGTACAAACCGCCCACGATCAGCCGAATTTATTCTGGCGAGGGTCAGCTGATCGACGAATTTGCGCAGGAACGCCGTCTGTTCACCCCGTCAGAAGAAATCCCCGAACTGGTTAAGCAGGCCTTTATTTCGGCCGAAGACAAAAATTTCTATAATCATAAGGGCTATGATCCGCGCGGGATTATTGCCGCTGGTGTCGAGGCAGTGAAATCCAAGGGCGAGAATGTACGGGGTGCATCGACGATCACACAGCAGGTAATGAAGAACTTCCTGTTGTCGGGGGACCGTCGGGCCGAGCGCAAGATCAAAGAGATCATCCTGGCCACACGGCTTGAGAATACGCTGGATAAGGAACAGATCCTAGAACTGTACATGAACGAGATTTTTCTGGGCCAGAACTCGTATGGTGTAACCGCAGCCGCGCAAACCTATTTCAATAAGACCCTTCAGGAATTGGCTCCGCATGAGGCCGCCACTTTGGCGGCTATGCCCAAGGCGCCGTCGGATTATCACCCGGTTCGGCAGAAAGAACGCCTTGTGAACCGGCGCAATTATGTGCTGCGCGAGATGAACCAAAACGGTTATATCGACACGGCGACCTATGAGGCCGAGGTCGAGATGCCTTTGCGGTCTGTCCAGAATGGTGATTTCGAAAGTTTCCGCACCGCCTTACCGCCGCGGGATTACTTCACCGACGAAATCCGCCGCCAGCTGAGCGAAGATTTCGGCGAGGGCGAGTTCTTCACAGGTGGTTTTACTGTCCGCGCCTCTGTGGACGAGGAAATGCAAGTCAAAGCCGCGCACGCCCTGCGCGAGGCGCTGCAGAAATACGACCGGTCTCGTGGAAAATGGCACGGGACCGACGAAGTGATCGCCGAAGAAATACTGGCGGATGAGGTGCAGTGGCGTGAGGCCTTGGCGATTTTGGAAATCCCCCGTGATGTGGTTCTGCCTACGCAGTGGTATCCCGCCGTAGTACTGGATGTCGGTGAGCAGGCCCTGACCGTCGGCATTGAAAATGGTCCGGCTGACGGCATCATCCCGCGCTCGGACATCAAGTGGATGCAGGGCAGCTTCTTCGACAACTTCAAACGCGGTGACGTCATTCTGGTGATGGCCGGGGAAGAAGGCCAATGGTCGGCCCGTCAGGTCCCCGAGGTTCAGGGCGGCTTTGTTGCGATGGACGTGAACTCGGGCCGGGTTTTGGCGATGCAGGGCGGATTCTCGTATCAGGATTCTGTGTTCAACCGTGCCACGCAAGCGCAGCGTCAACCCGGGTCAAGCTTTAAGCCTTTCGTTTATGCTGCTGCGTTGGACAGCGGGTATAGCCCTGCGACCATTGTGGTCGACGCTCCGATCGAAGTGAACACACCGCAGGGCCTGTGGCGACCCAAGAATTCGACCAACAAATTCTACGGGCCGACGCCATTGCGTACCGGGATTGAACAGTCGCGGAACCTGATGACCATCCGTCTGGCGCAAGAAGTCACGATGCCCGTGGTTGCCGGATACGCGGAACGCTTTGGCGTTTATGACCGGATGGGTGCTTTCCTGGCCAACTCGCTGGGGTCCGAAGAGACGACGCTGTACAAGATGGTTGCGGCCTATGCGATGTTCGCAAATGGCGGCGAGCGGGTTGAACCCACTCTGGTTGACCGTATTCAGGATCGGTTCGGCAAGACAATCTATCGCCACGATGACCGCCAGTGCCTGGATTGTAATTCGGCCTGGCTGGAACCTGATGAATCCCCCACGATCGAGACCAACCGCAGTCAGGTCATGGATGCGATCACCGCTTATCAGCTGACGTCGATGATGAAAGGTGTCGTGGATCGTGGCACGGCATCCCGTGTTGTCAATCTGCCGGTGCCGACCGCAGGTAAGACCGGGACAACCAATGAATCCAAAGACGCCTGGTTCATCGGCTTTACTTCGAACATCGTTGCTGGCTGCTATATCGGCTACGACCGTCCGCGCCCGATGGGCCGGGGCGCTTATGGCGGCACTTTGTGCGGTCCCGTGTTCCAAAGCTTCATGGAGACAGCTGTCGAGAAATACGGGGGAGGTCCGTTCGAGGTGCCACCGGGTGGTCACTTTATCAAAATCGACCGATTCAGCGGTGCACGCTTGCCCTCTGATGCGTCCGGAGATTTTGTCGTGGCCGAGTATTTCCGCGATGGCGCCGACGGCTTTATCGACCGCATCTATGACGGTGGTTTTGCGATGGGTTCCGACCTGCCGCTGTTTGAAGAGGTCAACAGTTCGGGTCGTCAGGTGACCACGTCGACCGGCGACACCATCACCGTTGGCCCAAATGCCAGCCAGGGCGATTTGCAGGGCGGCGGGCTTTACTGATCCGCCGCGCGCAACAAACGGTTCAAGAGCGTTGCCTCGGGCGCTGTTGAAACTATCCCATGGCCGCGGCACATGACGGATAGCGCACATTTTGCAGCGGCCCATTGGGCAAGACGTTTCCGCGACACACCTAACGCTCCGGAGTAAAGCTGGAGGCAGCGTTCGATCTGGTCGCGGCTGCGAACCAGACCAGGCATGCCTTTGGGGTGCCGCAATGCGTTTGCAAGTTCAAAAGCAGGATCGCCCAGATACCCCTTTGCATCAATTACCCGTGCCCCTGAAGACGTCTGAATTACGTTATCGGTGTGAAGGTCACCATGCAGCGGCACCACCTGCGGTTGGCTCGTCAGAAGGTTTGATGCCAGTTCCGTTGCGCGGATCACATCGCGTTGTAGCGCATCGGGGCAACCGTGGGCTTTTGGTGAAGGCGGTGGGCCATATCCGAGAAAACCTGCAGCGCGCTTTCAGCGTTTCCGTCACGCGCGATGTCACCCAGTGTCGGACCCTCCAACCACTCCATCAATACGGCTTTGCCCGCTTCGGCATAAATGGCAACCGCGCCACGATCCCGCCAGAGCGACAAAAGCCGGGTCGCCGCCGCCTCATTCCCGCGATCTGCGCGGTGATACAGCTTTAGCGCAGCCGGCCCATGATCCTGCGCATGTACTTTCCAGACTATCGCATGCTGAGCTTCGGCAATCAGCGTGGCACGGCATAATCCCCAGCAATCCATGATATCAGCCGGAACAATATGCATTCAGGTCTCCGCTGTCTTGTGGTGGCCCCACGCTCTTGCTATCACGCAGGCCTGATTGAGCAAGTTGGGACGTAACCATGCGCGCCGAGACCCAGAATACCGTGGTGGAAATCGAAAAGTCGCTAGAGCTGCTGGCGCAGCGCATGGACTATGAAACCGCACCTCACCGCCTTGAGGAATTCAATGCGCGGGTCGAGGATCCCAACCTGTGGGACAACCCCGAGAATGCGCAGAAACTGATGCGCGAGCGGCAGATGCTGGTCGATGCTATTGAAATCTATGAATCCATCAAAACCGACCTCAGCGACAATATGGAATTGATCGAACTGGGCGAGATGGAAGAGGACGAAGAGGTCGTCACCGACGCAGAAGAGGCGATCAGAAAGCTGAAGGCCAAAGCCGCCAAGAAAGAGCTTGAGGCTCTGCTGGACGGAGAGGCCGACGGCAACGACACCTTCCTCGAGATCAATTCGGGCGCAGGCGGCACCGAAAGCTGCGACTGGGCTTCGATGCTGGCGCGGATGTATGTCCGCTGGGCCGAGAAAAAGGGCTATACGGTCGAGTTGCAATCCGAGACCTCGGGCGAAGAGGCGGGTATTAAATCCGCAGCGTACAAAATTTCTGGCCACAACGCCTATGGCTGGCTGAAATCGGAAAGCGGCGTGCATCGGCTGGTGCGAATTTCACCTTATGACTCGGCGGCCAAACGGCATACATCGTTCAGTTCGGTCTGGGTTTACCCGGTGGTGGACGACAATATCGAGATCGAGGTCAACCCGTCCGAGATTCGCATCGACACCTACCGGTCCTCGGGGGCAGGAGGCCAGCACGTGAACACGACAGACTCGGCCGTGCGGATCACGCATATCCCGACCGGGATCGTTGTTACATCATCCGTGAAATCCCAGCACCAGAACCGTGATATTGCGATGAAAGCGCTGAAATCCCGCCTGTACCAGCAAGAGCTGGACCGCCGCAATGCTGACATCAACGCAGCCCACGAGGCAAAGGGCGATGCGGGCTGGGGCAACCAGATCCGGTCGTATGTTCTGCAGCCTTACCAGATGGTGAAGGACCTGAGGACCAACTATGAAACCTCGGATACCAAGGGGGTTTTGGATGGGGATCTTGACGGGTTCATGGCCGCCACACTGGCCTTGAACGTGGCCGGAAAAAGCCGCTCCGAAGCGCAGGGCGAAGGCTGATAGTAGCGCGTTCGATGCCCATGATGAAGCTGATCAAAGGACATTGGCAACTGATTGCGCTTGTCGCTTTGGTGTTTGTGTTCTGGTCTACGCCGATTGTGGTGCCTCTGAAGATACTCATCGTTTTCCTGCACGAGCTGTCGCACGCGATAACCGTCGTCCTAACCGGTGGTTCGGTCGAGAGCTTCTCGATCTCACCGCAGCAGGGTGGTCTTGTCACAGCGCGTGGTGGGCAAAGGTTCTTCAGCCTGTCCGCCGGTTATCTCGGGTCGCTGGCGCTAGGGATGGGGTTGTTGCTGATAGCATTGCGCACGCATTGGGACCGAGCGGTGCTGGGTGGATTTGGCGGCGTGATGCTGTTGGTAACAGCGCTTTATGTCCGCGATCCCTTTGCCATGGCGTTTTGTGCAGGTGTTGGGGCGGTAATGATCGGCATGGCGTTCTATCTAAGTCGGCCGATCTGTGATCTGGCTTTACGCGTGATCGGGCTGACCAGCGTGATCTATGTGCCTTATGATATCTTTGATGACACGATCCGGCGCTCGGGTGTCCGCTCGGATGCCTACATGCTGGCTCAAGAATTCGGCGGCACGACCATGATGTGGGGCGGGATCTGGCTTGTGTTAAGCGTCCTTTCCATCCTTTTGTGCGTAAAACACTTTCTTGGGCACGACAGCAATTTGCATTTTGAGACTCGATCCAAGTGACCTCGGGTGGTCTTTGCTAAAAAGATGCATTCAAACTGAGGGTTTAAATGAGGATACGCTCCGGCTAGGCTGACCAAAAAGGTGGAGCCCAGGGATGGATCTAGGCCAAATAACAGCTGCCGAATTGTTGAGTGCATTGTCCTCTGGGCGTTTATCGGCGGCTGAGCTGATGCAACTGACGCTAGAGCGGATCGGCGCAGTGAACGAGCGCCTGAATGCAATCGTGGCGATGCGTGATCCTGATGATTTGATGGCCGAGGCCCGTGCTGTTGATGCCGGACCAAACCGTGGTCCGCTGCATGGTCTGCCGATTGCCGTCAAAGACTTGGTGAATGTTGCGGGCGTCGTTTCGTCCCAAGGATCACCAATCCTGAATGGGTTCATTCCGGAAACAGACGATCTGTTAGCCCAGCGGATGAAAGAGGCCGGGGCAATCCTGATCGGTAAAACCAATACCCCGGAATTCGGGTTGGGCTCACATACGTTCAATCCAGTATATGGCGTGACATGCAATCCATATGACCCCGAGCGTACCTGCGGCGGTTCATCCGGCGGGGCTGCAGTCGCGCTGGCGTCTGGCATGGTGGCGCTGGCCGATGGGTCTGACATGATGGGCAGCCTGCGCAACCCTGCGGCATGGAACAACGTCTACGGCTTCAGGCCCAGTTGGGGGCGGGTGCCAAACGAACCCGACGGTGACGGGTACTTGCACCAGCTTTCTACATTGGGCCCGATGGCGCGGAGCCCCGAAGATATTGGTCTATTGCTTGATGTGATCAGCGGCACTCATCTGTCTCAACCTTTGGGTCATCCGGGGGAAAGCGTGTCTCCGGTCCAACCCGCTGATCTGACCGGAATGCGTATCGGGTGGTTGGATGACTGGGGCGGAGCCTTTCCATTCGAACCTGGTATCCGCGAGATTTGCCGTGACGCGCTCGAGGTGTTCACTCAACTCGGGGCCAAGGTCGAACCCCTCACACCGCCCTTTGACGCAGACCAGATGTGGAATAGCTGGATTACATTGCGTTCGTGGAGCGTGGCCGCCGGTCTTGCGTCTCTGACAGAACACCGCGCGTCACTGAAGGATACTGCGCAATGGGAACTGGACCGTGGTCTGGCGCTGACAGCGATGCAGGTCCATCGTGCCAGTGTTGTGCGAACCGAGTGGTTCCGACGTGCGACCGAAGTTTTCCAGGACTATGATGCGCTTATCCTGCCGTCGGCCCAGGTCTGGCCATTCGACTTGCAGCTTGCATTTCCCACCGAAATCAACGGCACCCGGATGGATACCTATCACCGTTGGATGCAGGTCGTGGTGCCGGTCAGCCTGATCGGACTGCCTTGCCTCTCGGTTCCTGTTGGATTTGGATCCGAAGGCTTGCCGATGGGGATGCAGATCTTCGGTCCGCGCGGAGCGGATTCTCGTATTTTGTCCATCGGATCCGCATATCATTCTGCCACCAGTTGGCCGCAAAAACGACCCGCGTGAAAATCGACCGGATACGAAGGATAAAAGCCATGGACAAACAGTTTGGTGTTCCGAACATGGGGCGGGTAGATGTCGAAATGCTGCACGAGGCCCTAAGGCGAGGCTGGAGCGATTTTCGCCGCGCTCCGCTCTTTGGGCTGCTCTTTTCCGGGTTCTATGTATTGATGGGCTGGCTGATGGTTTGGGTCACTCTCACGACCGGAACGACCTATTGGCTGATTTTGGCCGCAATCGGTTTCCCGATGCTGGGCCCCTTTGCCATGGTGGGGCTGTATGAGGTATCGCGGCGCATTCAAGAGGGTGAAGGTTTGGATTCTCGGGCCATATTTGGCGTAATCCTGGGTCAAAGCCGCCGTCAGTTACCTTCGATCTGCGCCATCATCGTTGTGATGTTTCTGTTCTGGTTCTTTCTTGGCCACATGATCTTTGCCCTTTTTATGGGGCTATCGACCATGACCAATGTGTCTTCGTCCCTTGAGGTGTTCCTTACATCAAACGGGTTGACGATGTTGGCGGTTGGAACAGCTGTTGGCGCGATTTTTGTGACCATCCTCTACATGATCACGGTGCTTTCAATTCCGATGCTTTTGGACCGAGAGCTGGATTTTGTGACCGCAATGATTGCCAGCTATAGCTATGTGGCCGCAAACCGCAGATTGATGCTGGGGTGGGGCGCGCTGATTGCGGTTCTGACGTTTGCCGCAATGATTCCCTGGTTTTTCGGCTTGTTGATCGTACTGCCGCTATTGGGGCACGCCAGTTGGCACCTTTACTGGCTGATCTCTCAGGGCGGGGAAAGTGCGGGTTAACACGGCAGGATCGTCGTCAAGCGCGGGCCATGGCTTCTGGTCGGCGTGCAATGCGCGCGGCGGCCAGGACTGTCGAGGTGTCGTCCCCTAGATGTCTGAGCAATATCCGCCGTGTCGTCGTTGCGGTAGCTGTAGTTTTTGACAGGCAAATTGCGACACCGCGCCAACAGTTTGTTTGATTTTCAATTCCACGTGTCACCAGATAGATCCTGCTTTTCTGAGACGCACGACAGGACATGAGCATATAAATCTGCCGCCCGGCACAGGCCACGATACCCTGGACTTCGCGCTCTGCGACTGATGCTCCGGGTGTCTCGGAAATTGGTTCAAACCCTCTAACCAAAGTACATTGCGGTAACCTCCGGGCGTGAAAAAGCCTGTGTCTCAGGGGTTTTGTTCCATCAAGCTCTGTCTCGGTCGCATAATAGAATCCGCCGGGAAACAGTATTTCAGTCAGGGTGGCTGGGGTGGACCCCAGAAACTCGGTCAGGGCGACCGCAGCCGGGTGCTTGGACGGTTGGTCAATCTGATCCAAGGGATGGAGCAAAATCCGAGCATCAACATCAAAAAAGCGGCATATTCGGTCAAGGACATCGGGTCGGGGAAAGCTTTCGCCGCCAAGATAGCGATTGAACTGAGTTCGGTTCACTCCAAGCTGGCGGCACAGCTCAGAAACTGAATTATATTGTCCAGCAAGAGTTCGCAGATTGGCGCCGAACATCCTGCGTAGGTCGTCGGGGCTGCGGCTGTCGTTCGTCATTTTCGTCCCGGTACTTGTGTGTATTCCGAATAACCGCGACACAACTGGCCAACAAACCAGGCGCTGTCTGAAATCGTACAGATGACCCAGCGGACGCATCCCAACGCCGCGCTACCCTTGAAGGCTAACGCGATGATGCACAGACGCAATAGGTTAATTCTGATTTAGCTTAAACTTTTTAGGCAAATGTGACGTTGATGTTCACGTTTGGCGTATTGTGATCTTGCAAATTGGGTATTGCCGATACCCCGCCGCCAACTGGATGCGCCGGCGGGGCAGTTTTGGTCAATCGCCGCGCAACAGGGCTGCAACGCCGGTTCGGGCGATTTCGATCAGACCCAGCGGGCGCATGAGATCGGCAAAGGCGTCGATCTTGTCAGGTGCGCCAGTGATCTCAAAAATGAACGAATTCAACGTGCTGTCCACGACATTGGCACGGAAAATATCGGCCAGACGCAGCGCCTCGACCCGCTTGTCGCCGTCGCCGACCACCTTGATGATGGCCAATTCCCGCTCGACCGACGCGCCTTCGACCGTCAGGTCATGCACGTCGCGTACCGATACGATCCGGCCCAGCTGCGCCTTGATCTGTTCGATCACCTGCGGTGTGCCGGTGGTGACGATGGTGATGCGACTGAGGTGGCCGGTATGGTCAACCTCGGCCACGGTCAGGCTTTCGATGTTATAACCACGGCCCGAGAACAGGCCGATGACGCGGGCTAGAACCCCCGGTTCATTCTCGACCAGAACTGCAATGGTATGGCGTTCCTGCACGTCGGAAAACGTGGGTCGTAGGTTATAGGCCGAATGGCGGGTGGAGCCTTTTTTGATATGTAGGGCAGACATGCTGAGCTAGTCCTCTTCGTAGCGAAGGTTCGATACACCTTCGGCATTCTCCAGAATTTTCCAAATTGCGCCACGCAATGCATCCACCTTGGGGGCTGCGTGGTATTTCTTGAACATCTTTCTCACATGCTCGGTCTTTGGTGAGAACTGAACCAGATGGCCATCACCATAGTTTGAGCAGCCGAAAACCAGGGCAAACGGCTCGTCATGATCAATTTCGTGATACCATCCCCAGTCCTCGGCACAGGCGAAGGAAACCTCAAACCCGGATGCGGCAAGCTCTTTACTCAGAAAGATGCTGAGTTCCTTGCCAAACACATCCGGATTGATGAAATCATCAGCTTCTTCGTTCAACTCGTCCGGCGTAGGCTGGAAGCGCGTTGCGTCAAAACTGATCATCTGCGCTGTCATACCAGAACCGAACCTTTGCTATCGATTACGCCCTGCGTCTCGGCCTCGCCCAGCAGCATCTCGTTATGGGCCTTGCCCGACGGGATCATGGGGAAGCAGTTCTCGTGCTTTTCGACCAGACAGTCGAAGATCACGGGGCCGTCATAGTTGATCATCTCCATGATCGCATCGTCCAGATCGGCGGGGTCAGAACACAAGATACCCTTGGCGCCAAACGCCTCGGCGAGCTTGACGAAATCAGGCAGCGCTTCGGACCAGGAATGCGAATACCGTTCGCCATGCAGCAGTTCCTGCCACTGGCGCACCATGCCCAAGCGTTCGTTGTTCAGGATGAACTGTTTCACCGGCAGGCGATACTGCGTAGCAGTGCCCATTTCCTGCATGTTCATCAGCCACGAGGCCTCACCAGCCACGTTGATCACCAGCGCGTCGGGATGTGCCATCTGAACACCGATCGAGGCCGGGAATCCGTAACCCATCGTGCCCAGACCACCTGAGGTCATCCAGCGGTTGGGATCTTCGAAGCCAAGGTATTGAGCGGCCCACATCTGGTGTTGGCCAACCTCGGTCGTGATGTAACGGTCATGTTTTTTGGTCAGTTCTTCAAGGCGTTGCAGCGCGTATTGCGGTTTGATGGTCTTTTCGCTGTTGGTATAGGCAAGGCAGTTCACCTTGCGCCATTCGCCGATCTGTTCCTGCCATTTCGCAATAGCTGCGGTGTTGGTCTTGCGACCGCGCGATTTCCAGACCTTGAGGATGTCCTCAAGCACGTGGGCCACATCGCCAACAATCGGGATATCAACGCGGATCACCTTGTTGATCGAAGACGGGTCGATGTCGATATGCGCTTTTTTGGAATCGGGCGAGAACGCGTCGATCCGTCCAGTGATGCGGTCATCAAAACGAGCGCCGATATTGATCATCAGATCGCAATCATGCATCGCCAGATTGGCCTCATACAACCCGTGCATGCCCAGCATACCAAGCCAGTTTTTGCCCGACGCCGGATAGGCGCCCAGACCCATCAGGGTCGAAGTGATCGGGAAATCTGTTGCGTCTACCAGTTCCCGCAGCAACTGGCTGGCTGCCGGGCCCGAATTGATGACGCCGCCGCCGGTGTAAAAGACGGGTTTCTTGGCGGTCTCAATCGCAGCAACCAACTCGGTGATCTCTTCCAGATCGCCCTTCACTATCGGTTGGTAGTGCGAGGTCGAGGGCTTTGGGGCGCTATAGTCACCGGTTGCGAACTGAACGTCTTTGGGGATATCGACCAGAACCGGACCAGGACGGCCCGAGGTGGCGACATGGAACGCCTCGTGCAAGGTATCGGACAGCGAATTCGTGTCCTTTACCAGCCAGTTATGTTTGGTGCAGGGGCGGGTGATGCCAATAGTATCAGCCTCCTGAAAGGCGTCCGAGCCGATCATGAAGGTTGGAACCTGTCCGGTCAGAACAACAATCGGGATCGAGTCCAGAAGCGCATCGGTCAGCCCGGTCACCGCATTGGTAGCGCCGGGGCCCGAGGTCACAAGCGCAACGCCGGGCTTGCCGGTCGAGCGGGCATAGCCTTCGGCGGCGTGAACCGCACCCTGTTCGTGACGCACCAGAATGTGGCGAATGTCGTTTTGCAGAAAGATCTCGTCATAGATCGGTAGCACGGCGCCGCCGGGGTATCCGAATACCGTGTCCACGCCCTGATCCTTAAGGGCCTGAACTACCATCTTTGCGCCGGTCATCTCACGTGTCATCTGCTTTGCTCCATTGGCGACATGTGTCTTGCGTTTCGCATAAAAAAAGCCCCCGAGATTTTCGGAGGCGCATGGGTTCGATTATGGTTTACCGTTACCGGCCCATGCGCGTGGTTCCTACGATTACGACTAGCGTTCTCATCGCCAGAGGCTCCTTTTTGCGTGGGTTGGACATTATGGGCGGTGGAAAGGGGCGTCAACAGGCAATTGCACCAATTTTCTAACTTCTGGGTGGTATTTTGCGACATTTTATTGCGCATTTTGACGCATGTTCGGAACTTTCGGGATTTTCACCCCTTTGCAATGCTTGGCGAGTGGCACGGAAGTGTCGAAATGCGTCATGCCGATGTCCGAAACGGGCATGATCGTGATTTTAGGCTGAGTCACGCTGGACTTAATTGCAGTGGCGAGGGAGGCCGAACATGTTACAGGATCTGGTTGATCTCGGGCGATACCCGATAGACCGCCCCGGTTCATGGGCATATGAGCAGCTGATAGGTGATCTGAGGCGCGAGCTGGATCGGGACGGCTGTGCTGTTCTTCCAGGTTTCGTACACGAGGATGGCGTGGCGCGTTTGCTGAAAGAAGCCGATAAGACTGCCGTTGGTGCACATAGGTCATTTAGCCGAACGAATCCGTATTTCACCAAAGACGACCCGGCATTGGCGCCAAGCCATCCGGTGCGTCGATTTTATGATCGGTCGAATGCCTTTGTGCCAGCGGACAGTTTTTCCAAATCCGGACCGCTGCGACGTATTTATGAGTTCGCTGGTTTTTTACCTTTCATTCGAACGGCATTGAACGAGTCCGAAGACCGGTTCTTTCGCTACGATGATCCTTTGGCTGATGTCATCATCAACGTGGTCGAAGAAGGGCAGGGGTTTCCCTGGCATTTTGACACCAACAACTACACCGTGACGCTGGCCATTCAGAATGGAGAATTCGGTGGTGAATTCGAATATGCCCCCAACCTACGAAGCGCCGAGGTTGAGAATTTCGCGGCCGTTTCTGCGGTTCTGGACGGTGATCGGACACGGGTGCACCAGTTGGTGTTGAATCCAGGGGATCTGCAGATTTTCAAAGGGCGCTATTCCTTGCACCGGGTCGCTCCCGTGAAAGGAGAGCGCAGACGATATGTCGGGATCTTTTCTTTTGTCGAAACCGAAGGCATGTGCGGTGGGGTGGAACGGACCCGTCAGTTGTATGGGCGTGTTCTTCAGCATCACCATGACAAGGAAGGAGTCCGGCGCGACGCCCTTCTGGATTGACGGTAACTAAGAGTGCTCTCGCCCGTTGCCCGCCTGCCTGCGGCGGCTAGGCCGAGCAGCGCGTGCCGCGCTACGGGATCAGAACCCTGGGCTGGTGCCCTGTAGAACGCCGTGCTCCAGCGCATAGCGGGTCAGGCCGGCAGTTGAGGATATGCCCAATTTTCGTTTGATGTTCTTGCGATGGGTTTCGACCGTTCGCACTGAGATATCAAGTGTTTGGGCGACTTCCTTGTTCGATTTCCCTTGTGCCAGCTCCAGCAAGATCGTCTGCTCGCGCCCGGTCAAGGCCTCGCGCGTTGTGTCGCCTTTGGGTTTGAGGGAACCGCTTGCGCCCGTGCACAAATATTGTTCACCCCGCATGACGGCGTCGATGGCCTTTTTGATTTCATCCGTTGGGACGTCCTTGAGCACGTACCCTTTTGCACCATGGCTGAGAGCAGTCGAAATATATTCGGGGCTGTCATGCATGGACAGGATCAGAATGCAGGTGTCCGGTATGCGTTCAAGGATGATCTCGGTTGCGCTCAGGCCACTTAGCCCGGGCATGTTCAGGTCCATCAGGATGACGTCAGGCTTCAGATCGGCAACCTGGTCAACCGCTTTCTTTCCGCTGCTGAGTGTCCCGACCACGGTGATGTCGTCATAGCTTTCGAGGATCGACTGGATCCCCTCGGCCACCATTGGATGATCGTCGACAATCAGGACCCGGATCGTCTGGTCGCTCATGTACCGGCCTTTCGGTTCGGAGTTGCGTCTTCCTGCGGCGGCAACAGGTGGCTGAGTGGCAGGCTGACCTCGATCACTGTGCCGCTGCGGTGGCCGCGTGATGACAGAATACGCAGCGATCCGTCAAGTTGCTCGATCCGTTCCTGCATATTGCGCAACCCAATCCCGGTACTGCCCCGACCCGGAGAGTTGCGCAAACCGCGGCCATTGTCGGTTATTCGCATGGTCGCGCCTTTCTTGTGCCCGCGCAGATCGATGGTGACATGGGTGGCTCCGGAATGGCGTTCGATATTGGTCAGGGCCTCTTGGGCGATGCGGTAGAGGGCGATCTTGCTATCCTGATCCAGCCGGTTGCGGAAAACAACGGTCGAGAAATCGGTCTCGATCCCGGTTCTCTCGCGGAAATCATCTGTCAGAGCCTCAAGCGCGGGGCCGAGGCCCAAATCGTCCAGCACGCCGGGGCGCAAGTCGCGACTGATGCGGCGGACCTCGCTGATGGCGGTTCCCAGATGCTCGATCCCCTTGTCCAGTGGATCATGCGCGCCCACATCATCGCCGCGCGACAGGCGACGGCGGGCGTTGTCCAACGCAAAGCGCACGCCCACAAGGATCTGGCTGATCCCGTCATGAAGCTCGCGTGCCACACGGCCGCGCTCTTCCTCTTGTGCGTCGAACACCCGTTGGGTCAGCTGTTTCAGCTTGGCATCGGCCAGACGTCTTTCGCGGATGTTCAACAGCATGCCCGAGGCAAAGACGATCAGAACAGCGGCCAGAACAATGGCGCCGATATACATAAAGGTACGCTGCACGCGCGCTTCAACCTCGGCCCGGGCGCTGGCAACGGCGGCAACGATGTCGTCGATGAACACGCCGGTGCCCACAACCCAGCGCCAATCCTGAAGGCCGACGACATAGGCGATCATCTGCGCTTCTTCCCCGGTCGAGGGCTTTTGCCACATAAAGCTGTGCCAACCCGCACCCTGACGAGCAAGGCGAATGAACTCATTCACCACCGGTGTGCCGTCGCTGTCGGTCAGACCCTCCCAATTTCGGTTGATGAACTCAGTCTGACGGGGGCTGACCAGATTGGTGCCGTCATAGTCATAGACGAAAAAGAACCCGTCCTGCCCATAGATCATGGCCGACAGGATTTGCGCGACCTGAGTTTTGGCGGCGGTGTCATCCGGAGCCGCGCGCCCGTAGATATAGGCAAACCCATTGCGCGCCTGAGTCACATAGTTGCGCAGCTCTTCCTTCTTGGCCTGAATCAAAGAGCGTTCCAGTGCTTCAATTTCGCGCTCGGCAGTGGCGCGCGCCTCATAGGCAACCATCACCGCAATCGCGGCCACCGCCACGACCAGCGGGATCGCCGCCACCAGCGACAGCTTTTGAGCATAGGTCAACGAGACCAGTTGTCGAAGTCTTTGCATGGACGAATCGATACGCAAGCCACAGCAGAATTGCAAAAAGATTGGGCCTCTGGCGGGAAAACGGCACCAAAAATCCCTGTATTGCTATGATTGGACCGTTATTGCCTGTGCAATTCGCGCAGAAAGCCGCGTTTCTACGCAGTAGTAGGTATTCCCTTTCACTTCCTTGTGACTAGTCTTGCCGCTGTTGAATACGACAGGCCCGGACAATCCGGGTCATGATTATGAAGGGGAGGATCACTCATATGGACCGTCGTTCATTTCTGAAAACATCCGCACTGGGCGGCTCGGCTGCTGCAGCGACCACGCTGGCGGCACCGGCCTATGCACAGGGCAAGCGCACGCTGACCATGGTCACATCCTGGGGCCGTGGCCTTGCAGGTGTGTTCGACAGCGCGCAGCGTTGCGCCGACAGCATCACCACCATGTCGGACGGCAACCTGAACGTTGAGATCAAAGCAGCCGGTGAGCTGGTTGGCGCGTTCGAAGTGTTTGACGCGGTATCATCCGGTCAGGCCGACATGTACCACGCGGCAGACTATTATTTTGTGGGTCAGCATCCGGGCTATGCATTCTTTACCGCTGTTCCGTTTGGTATGACCGCCCAGGAACTGGTGAACTGGTACTACCATGCCGGTGGTATGGAACTGCATGACGAGCTGGGCGAAATCTTTGGCCTGAAATCCTTCCTGGCTGGTAACACCGGTGCGCAGGCGGGTGGCTGGTACTCGAAAGAGATCAACAGCCCCGAAGATTTCAACGGCCTGAAGTTCCGCATGCCGGGGCTGGGCGGTAAAGCTCTGGGTAAACTGGGCGCATCCGTGCAGAACATTCCGGGCTCCGAAGTGTATCAGGCGCTGTCATCCGGCGCGATCGACGGAACCGAGTGGATCGGTCCGTGGGCTGACGAAAAAGCCGGTTTCCAGGAAATCACCAAGACATACTACACCGCGGGCTTCCATGAGCCGGGTGCGGGTCTTTCGCTGGCAACCAACCGCGAGGTCTATGACAGCCTGTCTGCCTCGCAGCAGAAGATCATCGAGATCGCCGCAGGTGAATGCCATCAGTGGAACCTGGCGCAATTCCTGGCCAACAACGGCGCGGCGCTGCAGCGTCTGCAGGCTGGTGGCGTCAAGGTCATGGAGTTCCCGGACAGCGTTTGGGACGCGTTTGGTGCCGCAAGCCAGGAAGTCCTGGACGAGAACATGGGCGACGAGCTGTTCAAGCGCATCCACGACAGCGCGATGGAATCCATGGCCGCGTCTTCGGCCTGGAACAATCTGTCGTCGGGTGTCTACACCTCGCAGCGCGACCGCGTTCGCGGCTAAGTCACTTCGATCTTTGAAATCGGTTCCCCCGCATGTCGGGGGAGCCATTCCCGTTGCGCATCTGACGGTCGGACAAACTGTAACTCTCAAATGTGCAACTGACGCGACCTGGGGACAACATGCAGGACGAAAACGGTATCTCGTTCTTCGGCGCCCTGTGGAATGGACTGATATGGTTCATTCAGAACATTGCCGAAGCCTTCATTAATTTCGGATACGCCATCACGCATCCGCAACTCTGGCTAGACTGGTCGGACAAAGAAGCAGTCATGCGCTTTGTCTATTACGGCGGGTCGGTCGAGTTCTTCTTTGTGGTTTTCACGCTGTTTCTGGTGTTGACGGCCATTGGTCTTTACTACCGCAACTTCATGTGGGCGATGGTGCGCGGGCTTGAAGGCTTTGCCAACACGACGGGGCGTTTCTTCGCCTGGGCAGGCCTTTTGATGGTGGTTCAGCAGATCATCATCGTGTTCATGCAGCGGGTCTTTACCCGCCCGGATATGTCCTTTGGGCTGGGTATCCCGTTTCAGATGGATATCAGCTGGTTCGCGGAAGAGCTGAAACTGTATAACGCCATGGTCGTGTGCCTGTGCTGCACCTACACCTTTGTACAGGGCGGCCATGTCCGCGTTGACCTGATCTATGCCGGCATCAGCCACCGCGCCAAACGTGTGGTCGACATGTGTGGTGCCATACTGTTCATGATGCCGATGGCGGTGCTGACCTGGATGTATGGCTGGTACTTCATGTGGCGGCATCTGATCGTGCCGAAGCCCTCGGCCAGTGATACTTTGGACCGGCTGGTGGCCAAGTCCCGCGCGCTGCGCTGGAACGTGGAAACCATCGGGTTCAGCCCCAACGGATTCAACGGCTATTTCCTGTTCAAGATCTTGCTGATCGCCTTCGCAGCGATGGTGTTCCTGCACGCGATTGCATTCCTGTACCGCTCGTATCTGGAATATGTGGAAGGCCCGGAAAGTGTTGGAAAATACCTCGACAAGGACAGCCTTGGCGAGGGTGAAGAAGCCTACGAAGGCGCGCATTAGGGACGGAGAACCAGACAATGCTATTCGGACTTGATGGCGTCGAGATAGGCCTCATTATCGTATTTTTCTGCCTCTTCGGAGGTATTCTATCCGGTTTTCCGGTGGCCTTCGCCATCGGCGGGGCAGGAGTGATCTCATTCGGCATCATCGCCGCATTGGACAGCGCAGGTTTGCTGATTCACCAGGCGATCGACACCGGCTCTGCGGCGTATCAGGATCTGGTCAGCACGGGGGTTAAACCCGATACCATATCAGTGTTCCGCTTCCCGGACTTACCAAGGATTGCCGAGCCTGTTTTTGTCTCGGGCTGGGAAACCGCGCTGGACCGCAACGTGTCGTTCATCGTGAATCGCATGAACGAGCGGGTTCTGGCCGGTCAGTCTATCGAAACCCTTCTGGCGGTTTTGATGTTCGTGCTGATGGGCATCACGCTTGAACGGTCGAAGATCGCCAATGATCTGCTGACCACAATGGCGCGCGTCTTTGGACCGTTGCCGGGTGGTCTGGCCGTCTCGATTGTGGTTGTGGGGGCGTTTCTTGCGGCCTCAACCGGGATCGTGGGCGCGACTGTGGTGACCATGGGCTTGCTGGCGCTGCCAACCATGCTGCGCAACAACTATTCGCCTGAATTGGCGACGGGTGTCATCGCGGCTTCGGGAACGCTGGGGCAGATCATTCCGCCCTCGATCGTGATTGTTTTGCTGGGAACGCTGGCCGGTGACTTGTATTCCACCGCGCAAGAGACGCGCGCGGTTGATGCCGGGTGTACAGACGCGCTGACCTATCTAGGTCAGCCTGCGGTCGTATCGGTTGGTACTTTGTTCCAGGCCGCCTTGCTGCCAGGGATCATGCTGGCGCTGCTATATGCGCTTTATGCCTTTGGCTATGCGCTGCTCAACCCGCATAAGGCGCCTGCGGTGCCCATGACCGGCGGCAGCGGAGAGCCCATTACCCGTTCAGAAGGTTTCACCTGGTTGCTGGGTGCACCTGTCGCGTTGATCGTGGGTACGGTTCTGCTGGGCAATCTAGGGGTCATCGGCAGCCAGAACGTCTCGGTCTCGGCCTTCTCCGATATCGGGCAGGGCGCATCGCTGCGGACCAACGTTTCCGAAACCTGCAAAGCCTCGATGATCGAGCTGCATGGTCAATCCGCTTGGGATCAGGCCGTGGCCGAGCAAACGGCCATTGATGACGCAGGTGGTGCCGCAGAATCAACTCGTCTGACCGAGGAAGAGCTTGCCACCGCGCAGCAGGAGAAGATTGCCAACGCTGCTCCGATTGGAACGGGTGTTGCGGTGATGGTTCTGTTGCTGGGTCTGACCATTGTGATGGGTCGGGGCATCGCGCCGTCTCGGTCGCCACAGCCGCTGATCCTTGGGGCCATTGGTCTGATCCTGATGTTGCTTGTCGATATTCTGTTCGTGTCGCCAACAACCTCGTCAGGGTTGACCTTTGTGATGCTGGCGTTGCCCTTTGCCTTGGCCATCTATGGCTGCAAAGAGGCTGCGGCGCGCTGTGCCACCAATGATCTGATCCGGGTGGTCTTTCCACCGCTGGTTCTGATCATCGCAGTGCTGGGGTCGATCCTGGGCGGGGTGACCAACCCGACCCCGGCGGCGGCACTGGGCGCGGGTGGTGCGATCATGCTGGCGGCCTATCGTAAGCTGCAAGACCAGGAGCGGTCCGGCAAGGTCATCATTTGGGCCACCTTCGCCGTGGTCATTGCCCTGTTGATGGGGGTCAATTTTGATCTGCGCATCAATCAGAGCAGCGCCTCGGCCGAAACCTGGATTGCCTTCATCATAGCCTATGCGGCCTATCTGTATGCCCTGTTTGGTTTGCTGTTCGGCTGTTGGGTTCTGTATTCCAGCGGCGTACTGACCCCGGTGGTGCGGGAAACCGCCAAGGTGACCTCAATGGTGTTCACCATTTTGATCGGGTCACAGCTGTTGAATCTGGTGGTGATCTCGTTCGGCGGTGAGCACTATATCCAGCAGTTCCTCAAGAGCTTTGACAATGAATTCACAGTCTTCCTGATCGTGATGCTGGTGCTGTTCTTCCTTGGGTTCGTACTGGATTTCCTGGAAATCATCTACATCGTGATCCCGATTGTGGGCCCGGTAATCTATGGCGGGTCTTTTGATCCGAAATGGGTGACGATCATGGTGGCGGTGAACCTGCAGACCTCGTTCCTGACGCCACCTTTTGGATTTGCGCTGTTCTATCTGCGCGGGGTCGCGCCGAAAGAAGTGACTACCGGCCATATCTATCGTGGGATTGTACCGTTTGTGCTGATCCAGGTGGTCGGTATCGGAATCCTTTGGTTCTTCCCTGCGATTGTGACCATCGTGCCGGATCTGATCCCGAATTGATCAAAGATCAGGTGTTCAAATGAAAAGGGGGCCAGCGGGCCCCCTTTGCTTTGTTTGTAGGTAGAAGGGGCCAGCCCCTTCTTGGCCTGCGGCCAATTCAACCCCGAGGTATTTTTTGGCCAGATGAAGATGCGGATCAGGTGAATTGGATCAGATCCCAGCGGTTGCCGAACGGGTCCTGCCAGACTGCTACGGTCCCATAGGGTTCATGGCGCGGGGCTTCTTCGAAATGGACGCCTTTGGCCAGCATGTCCTTATAGTCGCGGTCGAAATTGTCTGTTTCCAGAAAGAAGCCGACCCGACCACCTGTCTGGTTGCCGATTGCGGTTCTCTGATCTGCATCGACGGCCCTGGCGAGTAGAAGTGAGCCCCCGGTGGATCCGGGTGGGCTTACGCGGACCCATCTTTTTCCAGCGCCCAAGTCGATGTCCTGCGTCAGGGAAAAGCTGAGTGTATGCGTGAAAAAGGCGACGGCATCATCGTAGTCCGGCACGACAAGCGTAACGGCGTGGAGGCTTTGTTGCATCAGGTTTCAGCCTTTGGTCGGGTGACGATCAGGCAGTTGGATGCTGGCAACCTGTTCGGCGATGGGGGCGGTGGACAGCGGGTGGTGGCCGTCATGTGCAATGTCATAGGGATCCTTGACCCGTTTCCATTCGCCCTGACTGTACACTTCCAGCCCTGCAAAGCGGGATTTGTATCCCATTTTCGGGCTGCCAGGCACCCAGTAGCCAAGATAAATATAGGGCAGACCCGCCTCGCGTGCGATGTCGATGTGATCCAAAATCATGTACGTGCCCAGTGAATTCTGGGGCTGTTCCGGGCAATAGAATGAATAGACCATGCTCAGCCCGTCATCCAAGACATCGGTCAAACTGACAGCGATCAGATTGCCGGATTCCGGGTCTGAATATTCGACCACTCGGCTGCGTATGGGGGTCTCTTCGATCATGGCTGCAAATTCGAAGACGTCCATATCCGCCATGCCGCCATCCGCATGTCGGGTGTCAAGATAGGTGCGGAACAGGTCATACTGTTCGTCGGTAGCCCATGGGGAATTCGCCCGGCGTCGCAGATGTGAGTTCCGCCTGACCGCGCGTTTCTGACTTTTGCTGGGTTGAAAGGCCGAAACGTCAATCCGCGCGGACAAACACGCGGCGCAATCGGTGCAGGAAGGGCGGTATAGGACGTTCTGAGACCGTCGAAACCCTTGCTGGGAAAGGGAGTCATTCAGTTGATTCGCGCCTTCGCCCTGCAGCGCTGTGAACAGCTTACGCTCCATCTTGCCCTCAAGATAAGGGCAAGGCTGAGGGGCCGTAACGTAGAATTGCGGCGCGATTGGCAGCGTGTGTCGCATGAATGTCCTATGGTTCCTGAAACGGGATGATAACAACCGTTCCCGGAGCCGCCAAGTGATTCACGCGACAGTCTTTTAAGCGCGACGGTTAATCATAACCGTGCCGAGAAGGGTGTCGGTCAGGCCCTGGCCGCGCGCGCCGGTTAGCATCATGATGACTGAAATGATTTGCAGCACCGGAAATGCCATGCTGACAAAATAACCGGCTGTGTGTGCGACCGCTTTACCTGTGTCCATTCGTTCACCAAAAGCGTCGCGCAGTTCGACCCCCATGAAACGCATACCCAGAGTGGCCGAGCCGTTGGCGATTGTGACGACGCGATAGACAAAACTGACCACCGCATAAATCAGGGCGAGTATCAGTACGCCTAGCCCGAGGGTCAGGACGATGACGACGGTACAAAGCAGCGAAATAAAGGCGATATCGAACAGCCAGGCCAGGAACCGTTTGGTCGTGACGGACTGGTAAAACTCGGGCTGTCGGTTCGGGTCTGGCAAGGAGTGCATACGGGTCATTCCGGTAGATGTTTCAAATACCCTGTCCCGATTGTCGGAACAGGGCAAGGTCGATCAGGCGTTATCGCCGGTTTCATCGCTTTCGCGGTTCTCGCGGACGCGTTCATCCATGAACTGGTCGAATTCGGCCTTGTCTTTCGCTTCGCGCAGGCGATGCAGGAACGCTTCGAATTCCTGTTGCTCACGCTCCAGCCGAGCCAGAGTGTCGGACTTGTAGGCGTCGAATGCGCTGTTGCCCGAGGGTTTCATTGCGCTCATGTGGCTGTGCCAGGATTTGCGACGGCTGCAGGATTTGTTGAACATACGTTTGCTCCAGATCATGTAGGCCAGAAGGGCCAGGCCGACGGGCCAGAAAAAGATAAAGCCAAGGACCATGGCTGCGATCCAGGCCCCTTTGCCTTTATCGTCAAGCCAGGCTTCTGCGCGGCTGAGCCATCCCGGGTTTTCAGGGACGGCGTGTTCGGTCAATGCGGTCATTGGTGCTCTCCGGGTTAGATGTAAATTGTTTTCACATTGAATAGATGGGGGCACCAAACCCAGTTACAAGAGGTCAATGTGAAAATGATTTACATTTCTGAATTTCGGATGGTTGACCTGACATCTGAACAAGCGCAATTTCAGTCTAACGCACCACGGTTTCTTTCAAACATTGACTGGGTTGTCTGCTGCGGCGCTATTTTGAGTTAAGCGCCAGATTGTTGCAATGTCGGGTTAGAAATTTGGCCACAGAAATACTAAAACCACGTCATCGGAGATGAAATGACAGGACTTCTTGCCGTCAACCGTGTACCGCGCGCCTTTGATCATTCACTTGGTTCCGAAGCGCGCGAAGCAGTGGGTGGCATTACACCTGAGCAGGGGGAACTGATCGCGGGGGCTGCGGGCTCCAGCCCCTATCTCAAAGGCCTGATTGATCTGGAAGCCGACTGGTTACCGCAAGCTTTGGCACAACCGGACGCGATGCTTGCATCCATTATGGAAACCGCAAGGACCTTGCCTTCGGATCAACTCAGGCCGGGGCTGAGGCAGGCCAAGAGGCGTTTGGCGCTGTTGACCGCCCTGGCGGATCTGGCAGGGGCGTGGCCGTTGGAAAAAGTTACAGGGGCACTAACCGATTTCGGGGCCATGGTAGCGGATGTTGCCGCCAAGGCCGAGATTGCAACCTTGATCCGGCGAGGTAAATTGCCGGGGATGACCGAAGATGATGTCGCCTCTGCCGCGGGGATGATCATATTGGCCATGGGCAAGATGGGTGCGCATGAGTTGAACTACAGCTCTGATATCGACCTGATCGTTTTGTTTGACGAAACGCGCTATGATCCGGACGATTTCTATGAAGCGCGGCAAGGGATGGTCCGGGCGACACGGAATTTCTGCGCCACACTCAGTGACAAGACAGCGGATGGATATGTATTTCGCACGGATCTAAGGCTGCGGCCTGACCCTGCGGTGACGCCAGTTTGTCTGGCTGCGGAAGCTGCCGAACGGTACTATGAAAGTCTGGGCCGCACTTGGGAGCGCGCCGCATATATCAAAGCGCGCCCCTGCGCTGGCGATATTGCTGCGGGGCAGCGTTTCCTGGATACGCTCCGCCCCTTCATCTGGCGAAGGCATCTGGACTTCGCCGCTATTCAGGATGCCCATGACATGCGCTTGCGTATCCGCGAAAACAAAGGGACAGGCGGTGCGCTGACCATTCCGGGTCATGATATGAAACTAGGGCAAGGCGGGATACGTGAGATCGAATTCTTCACTCAGACCCGACAGTTGATTGCCGGAGGTCGCGATACGGACCTGCGCGTGCGTGGCACTGTACCGGGATTGGCGGCTTTGGCCGGCAAAGGGTGGGTGCCCGAGGACGTGGCTGAAAAGCTTACCGATCACTACCGCGCGCATCGCGAAGTCGAACACCGCATTCAGATGATCCATGATGCGCAGACCCATAAGATTCCGCAATCCTCGGACGGGATTGAGCGGATTGCATGCCTGATGGGGATTGATAGCGCCGATCTGACTGCGGATCTGAAACGGCGGCTGACCGAGGTTCATGAGTTGACCGAAGGTTTTTTCGCCCCCGGCCCGACAGCCCGTGCACCTTTGCCAGAAGTTGAATTTGACGAAAGCATATTGGCGCGCTGGACGACCTACCCATCACTGCGTTCTCAGCGCGGGGCGCGGATTTTCGAACGGCTGAAACCCGAGCTGCTGACGCGTCTTGCCAAAACCGCCCAACCGGATGAGGCGCTGCTGGCACTGGACGGGTTCCTTCGCGGGTTGCCTGCAGGCGTGCAGCTGTTTTCTCTGTTCGAGGCCAACCCGCAGCTTATCGACCTGCTTGTCGATATCGTAGGCACGTCGCATGCATTGGCAGCGCATTTGTCGCACAACGCCTCGGTCTTTGATGCAGTGATTGGCGGCAGCTTCTTTGACGACTGGCCGGGCCGGACGGTGTTGCAGGGCGAATTGGAGCGTGAACTCTCGCAGGAGCAGGACTACGAAAGCCAGCTTGATCTGGCGCGGCGCTGGTGCAAGGAATGGCATTTCCGGATCGGCGTTCACCATCTGCGCGGGTTGATCGACGGCGTGCAGGCCGGGCAGCAATATGCCGAACTTGCAAGCGCGGTGATCGTTGCGATCCTGCCATGTGTTGTGGACCAGTTCACCAGCAAACACGGGCCCGCACCTGGTCGCGGTGCCGCTGTGTTGGGCATGGGATCCCTGGGGGCAGGGCGGATCAACTCGCAATCTGACCTTGATATGATCGTGATCTACGACCCGCTGGATCAGGACATGTCCGAGGGCCCACGGCCTCTTGCCACGCGGACCTACTATGCCCGGTTCACGCAGGCACTGATCACGGCGCTGTCGGCTCCAATGTCGCAGGGGCGACTTTATGAGGTCGACATGCGGCTGCGTCCCTCGGGCAATCAGGGGCCGGTGGCGACCAGTTGGGCCAGCTTCACGAACTATCAGCAAAATGAGGCCTGGGTGTGGGAACACCTTGCCCTCACGCGCGCAAATCCCGTCGCCGGTGAGCCCTCATTGGCGGGCGATATCGAGAGCTTTCGATCAGAGCTTGTCTCGCGCCCCCGCGATCAGGCGCAGGTGCTGCGCGAAGTGGCCGAGATGCGCGCGCGACTTGCAGCTGCGAAATCCCCCGCCGGTATTTGGGATGCCAAGAATGGGGCCGGGCGCATGATGGACATAGAGCTGATGGCCGAGACAGGCGCCCTGCTGTCCGGTGTTGCAAAGCGCGATGTACATGCAGGGTTGGACGGCGCAGTCGCAGCCAAGCTTTTGGATGTCGCACAGGCGCAAACGTTAAAGGATTGCTACGATCTATGCTGGTCCGTGCAATGCGCTGCACGGCTGTTGTCAGGCAAGGTGATCGAGGCAGACAAGATCGGCGAGGGCGGTTCCGCCTTCCTGTGTCGGGCCACCGGGTACGAGCAGGTCGAACAGTTGCAGGCCGCGTTGCAGGAAAGCTACGATATCGCCGCCGAGATCATCGGCAGCGTGATTCAGGAGGACAAAGATGCCGCGCAATGATGATCCCAACGATCACAAAGGTCTGATCCGCGAGGCCTATCGCATCGACGGCATCACATTGCCCGAGTGCCGCAGCATCTTTTTGGACTGGGCGCTAAGCCTTCCGGCGGACCGAGATCAGAAACAGGCCCTGTCTGACCTGCATGCCATCTATGCCAAAGATGAGGCCGATCACCCGATGACACAGGTGCTGACCGAAGGGTTGCAATCGGCGCAAGCCCCGAAACGGCGCGGCGGCTGGCGGTCTCGCAACCGCTAGGGCTTTCCCATCGGCGCGTTCGCGACTATGAGGGCGGCATGACCCAATCTGCCGACCGCCCCCGTATCCGCCTGAAACCCAAAGCCAATGCGCGCGGCCTGCGCCATGGCTTCCCTTGGGTCTATGCCAATGACATCGTCACCGACCGGCGCACGCGCAAAATCCGCGCTGGCGCTTTGGCGGTACTCGAGGATGAAAATCGCGCGCCGATCGCTCTGGTGGCGGTCAATCCTGAATCGAAAATCATGTGCCGTGTGCTGGACCGCAATCCTGACGCCGAGCTGACGGCCGATTGGTTCGAAACCCGTCTGCGCCGCGCGCTTGATATGCGCGAACGCCTGTTTGACTCGCCCTTTTACCGCCTGATCCATGCCGAGGCGGATGGCTTTCCGGGTGTCATCATCGACCGGTTCGGTGAGGCCTGTGTGATCCAGCCAAACGCCGCCTGGGCCGAGGCGTATCTCGACATGTTGACCGACGCGCTGGTCGCTGTGACCGGCGTGACGACCGTGCTGAAAAACGCCTCGGGCCGGACACGCGGTCTGGAAGGGTTGGATGATGTCAACCTGACCTTGCGCGGCACTGTCCCAGATGCGCCTTTGCCCGTGTTGATGAACGGTGCAACCTATATGGCGGATTTGGCGGGCGGTCAGAAAACAGGCCTGTTCTATGACCAACGCCCCAATCACGCCTTTGCTGCGCAGCTGGTTCAACCCAAGGCTCAGGTTCTGGATGTCTTCAGCCATGTCGGAGGCTTCGGGTTGGCGATGCTGGCGGGTGGTGCCGGACAGGCGCTGTCGGTCGACGGGTCGGCCGCGGCATTGGAGTTGGCCGCAAAAGGGGCCGAGGCTTCTGGCTTTGCCGATCAATTCGACACGCGCCAAGGCGATGCCTTTGATGTGTTGGCTCAGTTGAACGACGAAGGCGCTAAATTTGACGTCGTTATCTGTGATCCTCCCGCCTTTGCACCATCAAGGCAGGCGCTGGATGCAGGGCTGCGGGCCTATGAACGCATTGCGCGATTGGCCGCCACATTGGTCAAGCCGGGCGGATATCTGGGCTTATGCTCTTGCTCGCACGCTGCTGATCTGGGCCGCTTCCGCGACGCCTCATCCCGTGGTATCGGGCGCGCCGGGCGCTCAGCCCAACTGATCCATACGGGCTTTGCCGGGCCCGATCACCCGCAACTGCCGCAGCTGGCTGAAAGCGGTTACCTCAAGGCCGTGTTCTACCGATTATGAAGGCTGTACTCGATACCTGCGTCATCTATCCAACGGTGATGCGTGAGATGCTGTTGGGCACCGCCCGACTAGGTCATTTCACCCCTATATGGTCGGCGCGCATCCTCGAGGAATGGGCCCGCGCCGCACGCAAGCTGGGCCCCGAGGGCGAGGCGCAGGCCCGTGCCGAGATTGCCCTGACGCAGGTCAAATGGCCCAAGGCAGAACGCCCAGCCAATGATGGTCTGCAGGCTCGGCTCTGGCTGCCGGACGCAGCAGATATCCACGTTTTGGCCACTGCAGTAGCCGCGTCAGCGGATATCATCGTCACGGTCAACGCCAAGGATTTCCCCAGAAATATTCTTGCAGAAGAAGGGCTTGAGCGGCGTGACCCTGACAGTCTGCTGTATGGTTTCTGGTATAACGACCCGCAAGGGCTGGACCAGCTTGCACAGCAGGTACTGGCCGAAGCAAACCGTCTGTCAGGCGATACATGGACTTTGCGTGGATTGATGAAAAAAGCCCGCCTGCCGCGTCTGGGCAAAGCGCTCGCCAGCTAAGTGGGATCCCTGCTTCATCTGGCTAAAATTACCTCGGAGAGCGCGAGAGGCTGGCCTCTCGCCGCCGAGCCTCAGCCACGCGCCCAACGCTGCTCAAGCACTTCCAGCGCCGCAATCCGCTCATCCGTTTTGGGATGGCTCATCAACCAGGCGGGTACAACGCCCGCGCGTTGCTGCGTCAAATCCTCAAGTTTGTGAAACAGAGACTTTTGCGGGCCGATGCCGATTCCGGCTTTGGTTAGCAGGGCGGCGGCATATTCATCTGCTTCATATTCATCCCCACGTGACAGGCGCGACGCCAAAAGCGCAGTCAGCGCGTTTGCAATCATCGCACCGATGAATGGGATGAACCGGCTCAGAAGCAGCATCAAGGCTGTCCGCAACGCATTCTGTCCAGAAAAATCAATCATCCGTCGCCGTGCATGACCCAAGGCCACATGCCCCAGTTCATGTGCGATGACGCTCGCCATCTCTTCGGCGGAAACCTCGCCATTGAGGAACTTGCGATAAAACCCGCGTGTGATGAATATTCGTCCATCCGGCGCCGCAAGCCCGTTCACCGGGTCGATTTCATATATATAGACCGGAACCCTCTCGATCCCCAGCGCCGCCGCCAGCCGGTCAGTCATACGCTTGAGGGCGGGATCGGCCAGTTCGGTCGATTTCAGGTCAAGCTCGCGATGAGTGCGCCAGACCGAGATCCGGTACATCACCACGGCATACAGAACCGCCAGAAGAATCGGAGTAATTCGGAGCATGGTTCTGATATGGGGATAAGCAGACACAAGGGCAAGGCATCAGCGTTTCCGTGGGCCTGAAAGGTCTCCAAGCTACCATGACGCAGTGGAAACTGGGTTCATTAGGATTCTAACTGTTGAAAAACGCCGCCTGCCGCCTTATCCGCACGGGAACTCGTCGGAGAACACACAATGTCCAACAATGACCACGAAGCCCGTCACCTGGAAACGCTTGACCGCGACCTTAGACGCTTTTCTCGGCTAGAAGTGGCAACCTCCCAGGTGGGTCGCCCATTTGTCGGGTCTGGCATCGCGCTTTCTTTTATCGTTGTCGCAGGTCTTGTGGCAGCCTTCCTGTTCGGACAAGGCAACAACACGCTGATCGTAGTTCTTGCGGCAATGTTTGGGGCATATATGGCGCTGAATATCGGGGCCAATGATGTTGCCAACAATATGGGACCGGCGGTCGGGGCCAATGCGTTGACCATGGGGGGCGCCATCGCGATTGCTGCCATATTCGAAAGTGCCGGCGCGCTGATCGCTGGAGGTGACGTTGTTTCCACGATCGCGAAGGGCATTATCGCTCCTGAAAGCATGGGAACGCAGACTGTATTCATCTGGGCGATGATGGCGGCTTTGTTGTCTTCGGCGCTTTGGGTCAACCTGGCGACCTGGGTCGGAGCGCCTGTGTCCACGACCCACTCGGTTGTCGGAGGCGTCATGGGGGCGGGGATCGCCGCAGCCGGTTTTGGCGCAGTGAGCTGGGGGACGATGAGCAAGATCGCGGCCAGCTGGGTTATCTCGCCGATGCTTGGCGGTCTGGTCGCCGCAGGATTTCTCTGGTTCATCAAGTCGCGGATTATCTATCAGGACGACAAGATCGCAGCGGCCCGAAAATGGGTGCCGATGCTGGTTGGTATCATGGCAGCGGCTTTTGCCAGCTATCTGGCGCTGAAGGGGCTCAAGAAGATCGTCAAAATCGACCTCGGCACGGCTTTGTTGATCGGGGCCGCCTGTGGTGGGCTGGTCTGGGCCGTGATGATTCCGGTTATTCGGCATCAATCCGAAGGTCTGGAGAACCGCAATAAATCCCTCAAAGTATTGTTCGGCATCCCTCTGATCGTATCCGCCGCATTGCTGAGCTTTGCCCATGGGGCCAATGATGTGGCCAATGCCGTTGGGCCTTTGGCGGCCATCGTGCAAGCCTCTGCCTCGGGTGATTTCACCCAGGCGATTAGTATTCCCTATTGGGTCATGATCATCGGCGCCTTTGGCATTTCGTTTGGCCTGTTCCTGTTTGGGCCAAAACTGATCCGAATGGTTGGCAGCCAAATAACCAAACTTAACCCGATGCGTGCCTATTGCGTTGCGCTGTCCGCAGCCATCACCGTTATCGTGGCCAGTTGGCTGGGTCTTCCCGTAAGCTCGACCCATATTGCAGTGGGTGCCGTCTTTGGCGTCGGCTTCTTCCGGGAATGGGATGCTGAAAGACGGCTGCGTAAAGCCCGCATTACAGTGCCTGAGCGGACGGTTCTGGCACCGGAAGAACGCCGCCGGCGCAAGCTGGTGCGCCGCTCGCACTTTATGACGATCATAGCAGCCTGGATTATTACCGTGCCCGCGGCGGCTGTGTTGTCGGGTGTTCTGTTTCTGGGCATTCAGGCCATCGCCGGGTAATCCCGGCCTCGGCAGAACCTGATCCGCGGGCTGGCGTTATCGCGTCAGCTCGCGCATTCCTTTTTCCAGCCCGGCCAGAGTCATCGGCACCATCCGATCCTGAAAAATCTCGCGGATCATTCCGATTGAGTGGGTATATTCCCAATACTTCTCAGGCACTGGGTTAATCCACAGGTTGGATGCCCATTGGTCGCGTGCCCGCTGCAGCCAGATCTGGCCAGCCTCCTGGTTCCAATGTTCATTGGCACCGCCGGGATAGGCGACCTCATAAGGGCTCATCGAGGCGTCGCCGACGAAGATGCATTTGTAATCGGGACCATAGGTGCGCAGCACCTCATGGGTCGGCGTCTGCTGGTCCCAGCGGCGGATGTTGTCACGCCAGACACCTTCGTACAGGCAGTTGTGGAAGTAGTAATATTCCAGATGCTTGAATTCGGTTCTTGCGGCCGAGAACAGCTCTTCAACCACTTTGATATGTGGGTCCATTGAGCCTCCGACGTCCAGAAACAACAGCACTTTGACGGCATTGTGCCGTTCGGGCCGGGTTTTGACGTCTAGATATCCATGCTCGGCTGTGGCGCGGATGGTGCCGTCCAGATCAAGCTCTTCCGCCGCACCCTCGCGGGCCCAGCGGCGCAGGCGCTTCAACGCGACCTTGATGTTGCGCGTGCCCAGCTCGACCGTATCGTCTAGGTTCTTGAATTCACGCTTGTCCCAAACCTTGACCGCGCGCTGATGACGGCTTTCCTTCTGGCCGATCCGCACACCTTCCGGGTTGTACCCGTAGGCTCCGAAGGGCGACGTTCCAGCCGTACCGATCCACTTGTTGCCACCTTGGTGGCGGCCTTGTTGATCCTTGAGCCGCTCTTTCAGCGTCTCCATCAGCTTGTCGAACCCGCCAAGGGCCTCGATCTCGGCTTTTTCCTCTTCGCTGAGGTGCTTTTCCGCCATCTTCGCCAGCCATTCGGCAGGGATGTCGACGGCTTCGAGGACCTGTTCGAACCCGATCTGTTCCAGCCCTTCAAAGCTGGTGGCAAAAGCGCGGTCGAACTTGTCGATATTGCGTTCATCCTTCACCATCGACACGCGGGCGAGGTAATAGAACGCCTCGACATCATAGGTTGCCAGTCCCTTTTTCATACCCTCCAGAAAGGTCAGATATTCCCGCAGGGATACGGGGATACCGGCTTTGCGAAGGTTTTCGAAAAAGGGAACAAACATGGGCTACACCACAAAGCGAACCAGAACCAAGGACAGGATTAGCCCGACCAGCGCAAAGGCGATTCCATATCCGGCTGCATATTGCGCGATATCGGCGCCGCTGCCGTTGCGTTTGCGCGCGGTCAGCGCCCCAAGGAGCGCACCCAGCACCGCCAGTCCCAGAACCACTATCATGCGTTAATCGCCCCCGTTAATTGACTGGTCCTTCTGCGACGTCCTGCATAAGCGACCGGGCCACTACATCCGAACCAAAGCCGTATCGTGCCCATCTCAGACTGTCCAGTCTGACGGAACGTGCCTCTGCGGAACGGCCGACTTCATTCAGGACCTCGGCTTTCAGCAACAATAACGTTGCAAGCTGCGAGGCGTTCTCGGCCCGTGTCATCACGTTAATAGCGTCGTCGATTTCGGGCAGGAACTCTGGCCCATTGCCTTGCGAAAGCGCAAAGGCGCCCAGTTGGGTCGTGATGTAGGATCGATGCAATTCCGTGCCCGGTGTAGCGCGCAGAAACTGCAGGGCAATATCATATTGGCGCAACGCTTCATGCGGATCATCGAACTGTTCCATTCGGCCCATCAGGTAATGAGGGTAAGCGCGCCGGTGATCGGTCCAACCTTGTTCCTTGCCAATTCGGGCTGCCTTGCGGGCCTGCCTCATGCGCGATTGCTGGCTGCGACTGGATTGCAAGGATTTCTGAATTGCTGAAATCCAGGCTCGTGGAGTTTCCGACATGGGCTGTACCGGCACCGCATCACCGCGCGGATTCAGACGCGAGAGAATTTCGGGTATGGCCGTTTCGACCTGTTCACGTGTCATACCGCTGTGCAGTTGGGATGAATATGCGGCCTTCAGGATCAACATGTCGAACCCGGTCAGAACCGTGTGGATATTGTCATCGTTGAATACCGAGTCCGGAAGGCGATACAGGTCATTCAGCGGGCCAAGCGCCTGTGCGATCTCTTCGTGCAGGCAGTCACGTTTTTCCTGCGGACTTGCATCTGCGGGAATGAAGATGCCCAGTCGCTCACGGCTGCTCAGTTTGGTCCAGCTGCTTTTCTGTTTGAACCGATCCCGGCGGTACTCCTCAAGGCTTGAGGCATTGGGCACCACGAAACATGCAGCCTGAGGCAGGATGGCCTGAATCTCTTTTTGACTGACCGCCGCGATCGTGATGTTGGCCTGACCGTCCCTGATCTGTTTGATGTCTATCCCGGCCTCGGTGCGCAGACGGGTCAGCAGGCGGCCCAGATCCTTTTGAAGCGAGGCCGTCGCAGCCCCTGTCAACCGCACCGTGATCGGGGTTTCGAACCGGGTAAAAACAGGCAGTTCCGTACCCCCTTCCAGTGCGAAATGCAGAGAGATGAAATCCGCTGCAATGTTTTCATTCGACCGCGCCGGAGGCGAGGGGTATGCACGCGTAAAGGACTTGGCGGGGGGCAGGGGTGGTTCGACGTCCACAATCTCGGGTGGGCTTTCGGCAGGCTCAATCGTGGCACATGCAGTCAGGACAAAGCTGATCAAGATTGCGACCCATCGCGTCATGGGCGCTGATACTTGATGAAAGGTGTCTGTTTGCCGATCCTGTCATAGAGCTTTCGCGCGGTATGGTTGAAATCCTGCGTCAGCCAATAGACAGACGGTGCACCTTGCCGGTCCGCTTCGTCGTAAACGGCCTGAATCAAAGCGCGACCGACCCCCATGCCGCGCGCCTCGGGCCGGGCGAATAGGTCCTGCAAGTAGCACACGCTTTCTTCCTTCCAGGCATGGCGGTGGAACAGAAAGTGGGTCAAACCCACAAGCCCCCCGTCGGCCTGCGCGACGAAACAAGAAAAATCGTTCGGATCATCCCCCAGCAGTCGCGAGAATGTGCTGTCATAGACGGAATCCGGAACCGTCGTTTCATAAAACGCCAGATAGTCCCGCCACATATCCGCCCAGTCCTCGCGATCAGTCGGATGCAAGGCTCGAATTGTTACTGTTTCTGGCATTGCTGAGTCCCGTTGGGTCTGATGGTAAATTGCCCGGACAAGCCGGGCAACCTGAGACCAATGCTTGCATCCGAGACTTGCTAAGGCAAGCGGCGATCACCGAGGGTTTACCGGCTCAGCGTTTGTTGCGGGCCATGAATGCTAGGCGTTCGAACAGGTGCACGTCCTGTTCATTCTTAAGCAGCGCACCGTGCAGTTTGGGCAGGGCATTGGCGCCATCGCGCTTGAGGTCTTCGGCGGTCAGGTCCTCGGCCAGCAGCAGCTTGAGCCAGTCCAGCACCTCTGAGGTTGATGGCTTTTTCTTCAGGCCCTGAGTTTCGCGAATCTCATAGAACTGGGTCAGAGCCGTTGTCAAAAGTGCATCTTTGATGCCCGGATGATGGACCTCGACGATGCGGCGCATCGTGGCCTCATCAGGGAACCGGATATAGTGAAAGAAACACCGGCGCAGGAAGGCGTCGGGCAGTTCCTTTTCATTGTTCGATGTGATGATGACGATCGGACGGTTCTTGGCGCGGATCGTTTCGCTGGTCTCGTAGACGTGGAACTCCATCTTATCGAGCTCTTGCAGCAGATCGTTCGGAAACTCGATATCGGCCTTGTCGATCTCGTCGATCAACAACACAACCTTTTCATTGGTTTCAAAGGCCTGCCACAATTTACCCTTGCGGATATAGTTCGACACGTCGTGCACGCGCTCTTCACCCAACTGGCTGTCTCGCAGACGACTGACGGCATCGTATTCATACAGTCCCTGCTGCGCGCGGGTGGTGGATTTCACGTTCCACTCTATCATCCGCAGCCCCAACGCTCCGGCCACCTGCTTGGCCAACTCGGTCTTGCCAGTTCCCGGCTCACCTTTGACCAGCAAGGGACGTTCCAGCGTCACCGCGGCATTTACCGCAATGGTCAGATCGTCTGTGGCGACGTATTCGGCTGTTCCTTGGAAACGTGCGGTCATTGGCCCCTCATCAAGTGTCGCGCGAAATGCGCCCTTGGGGTTACCGCGCAGCAGAAATTTTGACAAGCCAGGTCGCTGCGTCGCATGAAGGGAGATTGCCGAGTAACTACAATGCTTTTGGTTGATTCGTGCGCTAACATCCGGTGCCGTCTTTTTGGCGTTGCCCTGAAATGGTCAGTTAATTTTCACAGAAAAACAAGGTTTTGTTGTTTGGTTGGACGTATTTAGATCAAGCGCAATGGCGCGGCGCCGGGGCGACGTTTGCATAGTGACAATTACTGCGCTGTCAGATAAACGCTCCGCAGAAGGGGATTGCCGCATGTCAGGTAATGAGAGAGTGACCGGCGTTGCAGGCCACACCGAGGGAGCAAAAATGAAGCAGGAAGTTTTTCTGCCTGAAGATTACCGTCCAGCTGAAGACGAACCATTTATGAATGACAGGCAGCTAGAGTATTTTCGTCGCAAGCTGCTGGATTGGAAAAACGAACTAATGGCTGGCAGCCGCGATACGATCGAAGGGCTGCAGGACAATACCCGTAACATTCCGGATGTCGCTGACCGCGCAAGCGAAGAAACCGATCGCGCGCTAGAACTGCGCACCCGCGATCGTCAGCGCAAGCTGGTTGCCAAGATCGATTCTGCTATGCGCCGGATTGATGAAGGCGAGTACGGCTATTGCGAGATGACCGGTGATCCGATTTCGCTGAAACGTTTGGATGCTCGCCCAATCGCGACCATGACGCTTGAGGCGCAGGAACGGCATGAGCGTCGCGAAAAGGTCCACCGCGACGATTGATCGCTGGGAAAATCTGATAACATAGACGCCGGGGCCTTTTGCTCCGGCGTTTTTGCGTTAAGCCGGTGACATGAACATCAGCGGATCGAAATTCGGCATAGTCGGAGGTGGCATTGGCGGCCTCGCGGCTGCTTTGACCCTGCGACAGCGCGGCGCCGTGGTGACCGTGTTTGAGCAGGCATCAGAATTGACCGAGGTTGGCGCGGGCCTTCAGATCAGCGCCAACGGGATGGCTGTGCTGCGTGCGCTGAAGGTTGTTGCGGACACGCCCGAGGCTGGGCTTTTGTCCCATGGAACGGTCCTTCGTGATTACCGGGCAGGGCGGCTAGTCTGCAAAATCGTGCCACCCTCTGCCGGGCCTACCTATTATTACCATCGCGCTGACCTGCTTGATCTTCTCTACAAAGCGGCGGTTCAAAAAGGGGTAGAGTTTCACCTTGGTGCGCGTGTGGAACGGGTGCGAAAGCACCCGTCCGAGGCCGAAATTACCCTCGATACGGGGGCGAGATTTCGGGTTGATTGTGCAGTCGCCGCGGACGGCGGCCAAAGTGCAATTCGTGCTGACCTGACTGGCAGGGAAACACCGAAATTCACACATCAGGTTGCCTGGCGCGCGACGATTCCATGGGACCGACGCAACAAGAACCCTTGCGCTGTGCTAACCATGGGGCCGGGACGGCATGTAGTAACGTATCCTTTGCGCGATCAGACCTTGATGAACATCGTGGCAATCGAAGAGCGGTCTGACTGGCAGGAAGAAGGCTGGCGTCTGCGCGGTGACCCCGAAGAGCTGAAGGTGCGATTTGCAGGTTTTGGCGGCTTGGTCAAAGAGATTTTGCAAGAGGTTCAGGACCCGAATATCTGGGCATTGTTCCTGCGCCCTGTTGCTGAATGCTGGCAGAATGGGCGTGTGGCGCTTTTGGGCGACGCAGCTCATCCGACGCTGCCTTTCATGGCCCAAGGTGCTTGCCTTGCACTAGAAGATGCCTGGACTCTGGGGCGGTCTTTCGAAGAACAATCCGGCGTTTCGCAAGCACTGGCCGCCTATGAAGCGACCCGTCGCCAGCGGGCAACTCGGGTGGTCGCTGCCGCTGGAGCCAACGCGCGCAACTTCCATCTACGTGGCCCTATGCGTGTCGGGGCGCAACTGGCGTTGATGGCAATTGGATCGCGGTTGGGCCGAAAATATGATTGGATCTATGAGTTCGATGCCACGGCTTAGCCGATTACAGATCGAGATCGACCCAAACCGGAACATGATCTGACGGTTTTTCGTGCCCCCGAATTTCGGAATCGATTTTGCAATCGCGCAACAGGTCAGCGGCCTGAGGGGTCAGAAGGAAATGATCAATACGAATCCCGTCATTTCGGTTCCACGCACCCGCTTGATAATCCCAGAATGAATAATGTTCCGGACCTTGCGTGCCAGCGCGAAAGGCCTCGGTGAAGCCGAGATTCAGAATTTTCCGAAATGCGGCCCGACTTTCAGGGCGAAACAATGCATCCTCGCGCCAGGCATCGGGACGCGCTGCGTCTTCGGCCTGGGGAATGATGTTGTAATCACCTGCCATCAGAGCGGGTTCTTCACTGTTCATCAGGTCGCGGGCCCGATGATAGAGCCGCTCCATCCAGGCAAGTTTGTAGTCGTATTTTGGCCCTGGGGTGGGGTTGCCGTTTGGCAGATAGAGCCCACAGATACGCAGCGCCTGTTTGCCGACGACCGTGGCCTCGATCCAGCGGGCCTGTTCGTCCTCATCATCACCGGGCAACCCACGTGAGACATCCTCAAGCGGTAGCTTCGACAGAATGGCAACGCCGTTAAAGCTTTTCTGACCGTGCGTTTCCACGTTGTACCCGCGCGCCTCAAAGATCTCTCTGGGGAAGTTATCGTCGACAGACTTGATCTCTTGCAGCAGCACAACATCGGGTTGTGCATCATCCAGCCAACGCGGCAATGCTTCGGCCCGCGCCTTGATGCCGTTGATGTTGAATGTGGCGATTTTCATGCGCGGCCCTCCGACAGTCCTTGGCAACCTATCGCTCAGAACGTGCCCAACGGCAAGGCGGAGAACGGGTTTGCGAGGCGCTGCCTCGCGCTCCGAGGTATTTTTAGCCAGATGAAGAAACGGACCGTTAACCAGAATCTCCGAAAATCAGCTGGCGGTACAGGCGGAGGCGCCGATGACCGCGCCAAGTGAAGCTCTCCGGTCTAGAAATCGGAGAGCGGATCCCTGCTTCATCCGGCTAGATACACCTTGGGGGTGTGGGGGTGAAACCCCCACGGGTGATCACATTGAAAACGAAGTGCCGCAGCCGCAGGAGGAGGTGGCGTTTGGGTTTTCGATCACAAAGCGTGCGCCGATCAGTTCTTGCGTGAAATCAATCACCGCATTTTCAAGAAACGGCAGTGAGATTGCGTCGACAATGACCTTCTGCCCCTTACCCTCAAGAACCAAATCGTCGTCTTTGGGTTTGTCCAATGCAATTTCGTACTGAAAGCCCGAACACCCGCCGCCTTCGACAGCGACACGCAGGGCTTGACCCTGATCGGCCGCGCCGATCTCGGCAAGGCGGTCAAAGGCGCGTTCTGTAACTGTCGGGGGCAGATTCATGCCAAACTCCAAAGGTTTATTTCTTAACCACTCTACCATATAGAAAGCCCAAGGACAGGCGACAAGGACAGACCGTTGGACAGAGCAGGTTTTGCCTCGAATCCCGACCGCGCAAGAGGGCGGTTGGTGCCAGAGGAAGAAAGCAGTTTCCGGTCATGCTTTCAGCGCGACCGGGATCGGATCATTCATGCCAGCGCCTTTCGGCGGCTCAAGCACAAGACCCAAGTTTTTGTTGAGCACGAAGGGGATAGCTATCGGACCCGGTTGACCCATTCGATTGAGGTCGCGCAGGTGGCGCGGACGATTGCCGGGGCCTTGGGTTTGAATCCAGAACTGACCGAAGCGGTTGCCCTGGCTCATGATCTTGGCCACACGCCGTTCGGACATACTGGCGAGGATGCTTTGCACGAGATCATGCAGCCGTATGGTGGGTTCGATCATAACGCGCAGGCCATCCGGATCGTGACCCGGCTTGAGCGTCATTATGCCGAGTTCGATGGGTGCAACCTTACGTGGGAAACCCTGGAAGGCATTGCAAAACATAACGGACCGGTGGAAGGGGAACTGCCTTGGGCGCTGGCGGAGTGCAATGCGGCGTTTAATCTTGAACTGCACACGCACGCAAGCGCAGAGGCGCAGGTGGCGGCCTTGTCTGACGACATCGCCTATAACAATCATGACCTGTTGGACGGGCTGAGGGCGGAGTTGTTCAGCGACGAGGACATTCAGCGACTGCCGATCGTGGGCGACTGTTATGCGGAGGTGGATCGCAAGTACCCGGGCCTCGACCCCTATCGCCGTCGGCATGAGGCATTGCGGCGGGTGTTTGGGGTTATGGTGTCGGACGTGATCGACACGTCTCGGGCTCTGATCGCAGGGTCCGGTGCCCAGAGCGTCGAAGAGATCCGGCATCTTGGCTATCCGGTCATTCAGTTCTCAACAGGCCTTTGGGCGCAACTGAAGGAAATTCGCGCTTTCCTGTTTTCGCGGATGTACAGGGCGCCGTCGGTGATGACGGTGCGCGCCGAGGTCAGCAAAGTGGTCGAGGATTTGTTTCCAATCTACCTTGGCGATCCTAAGCAGATGCCCGCGCGCTGGCACGCGGACATTGAAGAGGCTGAGGATGAGACTGCCTTAGCCCGGATCGTATCGGACTATATCGCCGGGATGACCGACAGGTTTGCGCTACAGGATCATGAAAGATTGACAGGGCGCCCGATATCAGCAGATCATTCGACTCCGATATAGGCCAAGGCCCATACCTGTTGACCTGCCTGATCCTGTGCTGCCTCAGCTTCGTCGGTTGGCGGGAAAACGATCATCGTTGGGCCATATCCTCCGATCCCCATGGGGGCGCCGTCGGCGTGGGTCGCAAGGATGGGCTGATAGGTCGAAATGCTTTGCCAGGGAATTTCTGCCTGGTACCCGTCCATTGCCATTGGTTTGGCCGTTTTACCTTCGGCACCGGCCATGACCATCACATCAGACAAAAGCGGGCCGCTAAAGGTGATGTCGCGCTGGTTGTCCTCGGGGCCGTAGGGAATTGTGATCTCGACCTGATCCAAACTATCCAGCAATGTCGCGTCAAAGCCAGCTGCCCCGTCATGGGTGACCTCCAGATATCCCAGCAAGCCGCCGTCATTCTCGCCGCGCGCTGGCAGGTTGGTTTCCCCAACCGCGCCGCCAAGGGTGACCAGCACATGGCCTTGCGGGGCAGGCATTTCAGCAAAAGCCGGAAGGGCGGTCGACAAGATCAGACCAAGGGGCAGGGCAAAACGCATGGGATTCTCCGTTTAGGTGTATCTGACAGACCTTAGCGGGGAGGGGTCTTTATCCAAGCGCAAATTGAATGCCTCCATTGACCTTGCGGTGTTGCGTGGTAAACCGCCGGGCAAGCAAAAGGACATTCGAAATGAACCTGTTTTCCGAGATCCGCAGCCTCGTGCTGGACGCGTTGGCACAGATGCAGTCCGAAGGCGTGCTGCCCGAAGGGTTGAGCTTTGACAACGTGGCGGTCGAGCCTCCACGTGATGCGGCGCATGGCGATATGGCAACGAATGCGGCGATGGTGCTGGCAAAGCCCGCCAAGATGAAGCCGCGCGACATTGCCGATGCGCTGGCTGGAAAGCTGGCAGAGGATGATCGGATCACAAGTGCAGAGGTTGCCGGGCCGGGGTTCTTGAACCTGCGGTTGGCGCCATCAGTCTGGCAGGGTGTTCTGGCTGCGGTGCTGCAACAGGGCACGGATTATGGCCGCTCGACCATGGGGCATGGGCAGAAGGTGAACGTGGAATACGTCTCGGCCAACCCGACCGGCCCCTTGCATGTGGGTCATACGCGGGGCGCGGTGTTTGGCGATGCGCTGGCAAGCTTGCTGGCCTATTCCGGCCATATCGTGACCCGTGAATACTATATCAACGATGGCGGTGCGCAGGTCGATGTGCTGGCGCGCTCGGCCTATGAACGGTACCGCGAGGCCAACGGGCTGAGCCCCGAGATCGCCGAGGGCCTGTATCCTGGCGACTATCTGATCCCGATTGGCGAGGCGTTGAAAGAGAAATACGGTGACAGCCTGATCGACAAGCCGGAAAGCGACTGGCTGGAGGATCTGCGCGAGTTTTCGACAGAAGCGATGATGGACCTGATCCGTGCCGACCTGAAGGCGCTGGGCGTTGAGATGGATGTGTTCTTCTCGGAAAAGTCGCTCTATGGCACGGGTCGGATTGAAGCTGCGTTGCAATCCCTGACCGACAAGGGCCTGATCTATGAGGGCGTGCTGGAACCGCCCAAGGGCAAAAAGCCCGAAGATTGGGAACCACGTGAGCAGACCCTGTTCAAATCGACCGAGCATGGCGACGACGTGGATCGCCCGGTCAAGAAATCGGACGGGAGCTGGACCTATTTTGCCCCGGATATCGCCTATCACTATGACAAAGTGACCCGTGGGTTTGACGCGTTGATCGATGTGTTCGGCGCTGACCACGGTGGCTATGTCAAACGGATGAAGGCCGCAGTATCCGCTCTGTCCGACGGCAAGGTACCGCTGGATATCAAGCTAACCCAGTTGGTGAAACTGTGGAAGAACGGCGAGCCGTTCAAGATGTCCAAGCGGGCAGGGAACTTCGTCACATTGCGTGATGTGGTCGATCAGGTTGGCCCGGATGTGACCCGCTTCGTGATGCTGACCCGCAAGAATGACGCTGCCCTGGATTTTGACTTTGACAAGGTGTTGGAACAAAGCCGCGAGAACCCCGTTTTCTACGTCCAATATGCCCATGCCCGCGTGATGAGTGTTCTGCGCCGTGCAGCTGAGGCCGGGATCGACGCGCAGGACCCAGCGCTTAAAAGCGCCGATCTGGGTAAGATCGACCATGCCTCTGAGCTGACTGTTGCCAAGAAGCTGGCCGAATGGCCGCGTCTGGTTGAGATCGCCGCACGTACCAATGAACCCCACCGCGTTGCCTTCTATCTGTATGAACTTGCAGGGGATTTCCACGCGCTTTGGAACAAGGGCAACGATGAAACCCAGCTGCGGTTTATTCAGGATGGCGATGTTGCCACAAGCCAGTCAAAAATCGCACTGGCCCGGTCCGTTTCTGTTGTGATTTCAGCAGGCTTGGGTATTCTTGGCGTTACCCCGGCGCAGGAGATGCGGTGAACAACACCGTCCGAACCGCCGGTACGAGGTAGGCAAGAAATGACCCGCGCGCCTTATTTTCGGCGCTAAACGGGCGGTGAGGCGGACATGGCAAGTTACGATTACCCGGGGCAAATGCGCCCCGAGCAGATGCATTATACGAATCAAGCTCATCCTCAGGATGGGTATGACTTCCCTAATGACTTGCACGGATATGACGAAACGCCCCATTCCGCGGGTTTGGGTCGTATTGTTAGTGCTCTGGGTGCTGTTGCATCTTTGGCGCTGGTCGCTGGCATCGGTGTTTGGGGTTACAATTTGGTAATGCGCGATGTCAGTGGCGTACCGGTTGTTCGGTCCTTAGATGGACCAATGCGTATTCAGCCGGATAGCCCGGGTGGCACCCCTGCGGATCATCAGGGTTTGGCCGTGAACACGGTTGCGGCAGTGGGCACAGCAGCGCCGCCTGCTGATCGGCTGATCCTTGCACCGCGCCCGGTTTCCCTGACAGATGAAGATACTCCGGTGGCACCGTTGCAACCGATACCTGCCGTACATGTGATCCAGGAAAACGTCTCTGACCGGACGGCCACACAGATGCGCCAGGGCGCGGTTGATACACTGGTTGCTGAACTGGCGGGAGAGGCGGAAAATTCCGATCAGGTTGGCGAGCAAAGTTTTCAGTTGGCCTCTTTGACCATCCCCGAGGAAGAGCCTGCTATTGATCCGGCCGATCTGGCTGCATCGCAACCGGACCCAGAACTGGCAGCTTTGCCAGGTGTGCGCCGGTCGCTGCGCCCGGTCCTGCGTCCAGCTGGTGGTGTGCGCAGCGCGATTACGTCAAACAGCACTACCGAAGACGCGATCAACGCGGCGGTCAAAGCTGCGGTCGGCTTGGATGTGGATCCTGAAACTCTGACCAAGGGCACCCGTATGGCCCAGCTTGGCGCCTATGAAAATTCGGACGTCGCGCGCTCGGAATGGGATCGCATGAATGGACGATTCGGGGATTATATGGATGGAAAACAGCGTGTTATACAGAAAACCTCAAGCGGTGGGCGAACCTTCTATCGTCTTCGGGTTCTGGGGTTTGACGATCTGAGCGACTCGCGCCAATTCTGTGCCGCTTTGCAGGCCGAAGGCGCTGATTGCATTCCGGTTGCCGCGCGGTGAATTTCGGCGCAGTCATTACGGACGCTGAAGGTCTGCGCCTGACGTCTGACGAGAAAAAACTGTTCCAAGAGATGAACCCATTCGGGTTCATTCTTTTTGCCCGCAATATCGAGTCTGCGGACCAGGTGCGCGCCCTATGCGACGATTTCCGCGAGGCTGTGGGGCGTAACTGCCCGATCACTGTTGATCAAGAGGGTGGACGCGTGCAACGACTGCGCACACCGCTGGCACGGGAATGGATGCCGCCGTTGGATCACGTGGCCCAGAGCGGAGAGCAGGCCGAACGTGCTATGTATCTGCGCTATCGCCTGATTGCGAATGAACTGTTCGAGCTTGGGATCGACAGCAACTGCGCCCCCATGGTGGATCTGGCCCGGAACGAGACGCATCCGTTCCTTAGAAACCGCTGCTATGGATCTGATCCCAAAATAGTTTCTCGGATCGGTCGTGCGGCTGCCGAGGGGCATTTGGATGGCGGTGTATTGCCGGTGCTCAAACACATGCCGGGTCATGGTTTGTCCACGCTGGACAGCCATCATGACCTGCCCCATGTCGATCTGACGCAAGAGGAGCTGACCGAAGCAGATTTCGGCCCGTTTCGGGATTTGAACGATCTGCCAATGGGGATGACGGCGCATCTGGTCTATGACCGGATTGACCCTCAACCTGCTACGATTTCTCGGACCATGATCAGCCTGATCCGCAAAACGATCGGGTTTGGCGGGCTGATTATGACGGACGATATTTCGATGAAGGCCCTCAGCGGAAGTCCGGAAGAGATTGGAACTCGGGCGCTGGCCGCCGGGTGCGATGTGGTTTTGTACTGCAACGGTTCATTTGAGGACCGCACCAAAGTGCTGAGCGCTGCCGGAAACATGTCCGATCAGGCACAGAAACGCGCTGAACGCGCGTTGGCGATGCGCAAAGCCCCGCAGGAACTTGACATCCAAGCCGCCGAAGCCGAACTTTCTCGCCTAATGGGCGGGCAGGTGTATGTCGGATAATCTTTTTAGCGAAGACCCCGTCTCGGTCGCGGATCGCCTTGCGGCAGAGGCATTGATCGTAGACGTCGACGGGTTTGAAGGTCCGCTCGATGTGCTGCTGATGCTGTCCCGCACGCAAAAGGTTGATCTGCGCAAAATATCGGTTCTGGCGCTGGCGCAGCAATACTTGTCCTTTGTTGAAAAGGCACGGGCGCTGCGGATCGAACTGGCCGCCGACTATCTGGTGATGGCGGCATGGCTGGCCTTTCTGAAATCGCGCTTGCTGCTGCCTCCGGATCCGAATGACGAAGGCCCCTCTGGCGAAGAACTGGCCGCGCATCTGGCGTTTCAGCTAGAGCGGCTTCAGGCCATGCGTGATGCCGCCGCCCGTTTGATGGGGCGCGATCAGCTGGGGCGCGATTTCTTCAAACGCGGGCAGGGCGAGGATGTCACGCGCATCCGCACCGTGACCTATTCCGCCACTCTGCTGGACCTGATGCAGGGCTATGCCCGCATTCGCACCCGTGATGAATTCCGCCCCTTTGTCATGGACCGTGACGCCGTATTCACGATGGAACAGGCGCTGGAACGTATGCGCCCGCTGATCGGCTTTGCAGGAGCCTGGACGGATATGGAGACCTATCTGCCCGAAGGCTGGGATGCCGATCCGGTGCGCAGGCGGTCCGCGACGGCGGCTACTTTTGCGGCCTCACTTGAGTTGGTGAAAGAAGGGCATATGGAAATACAGCAGAGCGAAACTTTTGCTCCGATACAACTACGCAAGAGGACCCAATCCCGTGACTGACGCGCCTCAGGAAGAAGGTACCGGCACCCTGTTCGAAGCCCCGCCTATGGCCGAGCAGGAACGCATGGTTGAGGCCGTGTTATTCGCCAGTGCCGAGCCGGTGACGATTGCCGATCTTGAAGTGCGGATGCCCCATGGCAGCGACGCGTCACAGGCGGTGGAAATGCTTAAGAAACGCTATGAAGGGCGTGGTGTTCGTGTGGTTCAGGTTGGTGAATCCTGGGCCATTCGCACTGCCCCAGACTTGGGTTTTCTGATGCAAAAAGAAACGGTTGAGACCCGCAAGCTCAGCCGGGCCGCGATCGAAACGCTGGCGATTGTGGCATATCACCAACCCTGTACACGTGCCGAGATCGAAGAAATTCGCGGCGTATCGGTCTCGCGCGGGACCATCGACCAACTGTTGGAGATGGAGTGGATCAGACTGGGTCGTCGTCGCATGACGCCGGGCCGTCCGGTGACTTTCGTGGTGACTCCGCAGTTTCTGGATCACTTTGGGCTGGAGAACGCCCGCGATTTACCGGGGTTGAAAGAATTGCGCGCTGCCGGTTTGCTGGAGAACAGACCGCCTCCGGGAACGATCCCACTGGGAGAGGGGCAGGAAGACGAAGATCAAACCGAACTGTTCGAGGACGAGTGATCACGTGGCCCTTTTGTTGCCGCACAAATCGACTATTTAGAAGCCTGGAAATCGGAGTTGAGCAATGAATGCCAATCGTATCATTGACATGATTGTGCGACAGGTCATGCGGCGGCTTGTCACCAAAGGGGTGGACAAGGGGTTCGACATGGCCAGCCGCGTGGGCCAGAAGTCGGGGCAAGAGCAGCCGCCGCACGAGAGCTCAGGTGCCTCTGATCAGTTGCAGGCTGACGGAAACCGCCATCGTCAGAACATGCGTCAAGCCCAGCGAGTGGCCAATCAGATGCGCCGGTTTATCCGGTTCTGATCAGGTTACCGTTTTGAAATGCTTGGACAGTTTCAATCCTTGTCCCTGATAGTTCGAGGCGATGCCCGCACCATAAAGCTGCGTGGGCATTTCTGACATCCGCTCGTACACCAGCCGTCCGACGACTTGGCCGTGCTCCAACACAAATGGGGCCTCGTGACAGCGGACTTCCAACACTCCGCGTGATCCTTCGCCACCTGCGGCGGCATGGCCAAAACCGGGATCGAAGAAACCGGCATAGTGCACCCGGAATTCCCCGACCATCGCCAGATAGGGGGCCATTTCAGCCGCATACATCGGCGGGATATGCACCGCCTCGCGGCTGACCAGAATGTAAAACGCACCGGGGTCGAGGATGATGCGCCCATCGGTGGTACGCACCTCTTCCCAATATTCCTGCGGGTCGTATTCGCCAATCCGGTCCAGATCAATGACACCGGTATGAGGTTTGGCGCGGTAGCCCACCAAATCAGTGTCGGGCAGCCGCAGGTCCACCGAGAACCCGAGCCCGTCTTGAATGACAGCGGGGCCATCGACCAGCGGGGATTCGGCGTGCAGGGCGCTTAGATCGGTATCGCTCAGCACGGCCTGTCCCTGCCGGAACCTGATTTGGTTCAGCCGCATTCCCGGACGCACCAGAACCGAGAATGAGCGGGGGCAGATCTCGGCATACAAAGGGCCGGTATAGCCTGCAGGCACCCGGTCAAACTCGGTCCCGCCATCGGTGATCGTGCGCGTCAGAAGATCCAGCCGCCCGGTCGAGCTTTTTGCATTGGCGGCCGCGCTCAGCCCCTGGGGCAGGGCCAGCGATTCCATCAACGGCACTAGATAGACACAGCCCTTTTCCAGCACAGCACCTTCAGAGATATCGATGCGGTGCATCTCAAATTCCGACAAACGTTCGGCTACGGTGCGACCTTCGCCTGCCAGAAACGAGGCACGTACCCGGTAAGCAACTGTACCTAAACGCAAATCAAGGCTGGCGGGTTGAATCTGGGCGGGGATGGCCTCTGGACTTGCGGTAATCTCACCGCGCGCGATCATCGCCTCTATCTGCTGGTTCGGGCATACGCCGGTCATTCCGATCCCCCCTGATGCCAGAGCGGGATCTGGCCTGTGTGCCATAAACGTCGGTGTGATTTGGTCGGGCTAGCAGGACTCGAACCTGCGACCTTCCGTCCCCCAGACGGACGCGCTACCAGGCTGCGCCATAGCCCGACGTTGAGGTGTTCATAAAGACTTTCCCGGCGGGGGCAAGAGGAAATCATCGCCTTTTTTCTTATCCCGCCGATCGGTTTTCTATTCGGTTCAACACGCTGCGCAGCTCTTGCGCGATGGGCGCGATCTGGCTGAGCAACTGGTCATCGAATGCGTCCCGGGTCCAGGCCAATGTCGCGATCCCACCCAACAAGGGCGAGGCGTCGGGATAAGACGGCTGGGCTTGGGCCGCAGGCTCAGCTTTTGGCGGAGCGGGGGCAGGGGTCGGTTCGGGTTTTTGCGCGTCGCCAAGATCTAGATGTATCTGCTCATGCGGGGGGGCTGGCTTGGCCGTGAATGGCACTACGACATTTGCATCGGGTGCGGGTTCAAGAATCGCCATTTCATCCAGGCCCTGGGACACTGAAGAAACATGCGCCACGCCCTGTTCACGCAAGATGCGCTGTACGCCTTTGATGGTGATCCCATCCTCATGCAAAAGCTTCTTGATGCCGCCCAACAGGCGCATATCGTTGGGGCGATAATATCGGCGCCCACCGGCCCGTTTTACCGGTTTCACCTGATTGAAGCGGCTTTCCCAGAATCGCAGAACATGCGGCTGCACACCCAACCAGTCCGCAACTTCACTGATGGTGCGAAAGGCGTCTGGGGACTTGCTCATATTCGTGCCGTCCTGATCTTATTTGCGGTTCCCTGCGGCGACGCGATCTTTCATCAGATGCGACGGGCGGAAGGTGAGAACACGGCGAGGCTGAATTGGAACCTCTTCGCCTGTCTTGGGATTGCGGCCGATACGAGCTGTCTTGTCCCGAACACTGAACGTTCCAAAAGACGAGATCTTCACCTGTTCGCCGCGCACCAAGGCGTCGGACATATGGTTCAGAACGCTCTCGACCAGTTGCGCGCTTTCATTGCGTGAAAGGCCAACTTCACGAAATACGGCCTCGCTCAGATCCATTCGGGTCAGTGTTTTGTCGCTCATGCCAATTCCCCTGTTGCTATCAGAGCATAGGGTCAGGGCAAATTCGCTGTCAATATCAATGAATTGCGGGCGAGTGTGTAAGCTGAATTGCGCTTGTTACCACCGCAAGAGGACTGAGCCCCAGGCCAATCCACCTCCGATTGCCTCTGTGACCAGCAGATCACCCTGTTTGAACTGCCCACGCTGTTTAGCAACAGACATTGCCAAGGGAATCGATGCGGCCGAGGTATTTCCGTGGTCCTGCAGGGTAACGACAACGTGTTCCATAGGAACGCCCAATTTCTTGGCTGTGCCCTGAATGATTCTAATGTTTGCCTGATGCGGTACGATCCAATCCACATCTTCATGGCTTAGCCCTGCCTTCTCTAGACAGGTTTCTGCGGTAGAGGTCAGACGTTCAACTGCCTGCCGAAACAGCTGGTTTCCTTTCATCCGCAGATAGCCTGTGGACTGGGTCGAGACGCCTCCATCCACATAGAGCAGGTCCTTATAGCGCCCGTCCGAGTTCAGGTCGGTTGCCAGAATGCCCCGATCGTCCGAGGTTCCCGCGCCCTCATGCTGTTCAAGGATTATCGCTCCGGCGCCGTCGCCGAACAACACGCAGGTCGACCGGTCGGTCCAGTCCATGATACGAGAGAACGTCTCGGCGCCGATGACCAGCACGCGTTTGGCCTGGCCTGACACGATCAGCGCATTGGCATTGGTCATGGCATAGACGAATCCGGCGCAAACCGCCTGTACGTCAAAGGCGAAGCCTTTGGTCATGCCAAGCTGCGATTGAACCATTGTTGCGGCAGAGGGAAACGTCAGGTCAGCGGTCGATGTTGCAAGAATAATCGCATCAATATCATCTGCCTCCAGACCCGCATCGGCCAGTGCGGCACTGGCAGCCTTTGTGGCCATAATCGAAGTGGTTTCGTCTTCCGCTGCAAAATGCCGGCGTTCGATCCCGGAACGTGTCCGTATCCACTCATCAGACGTATCGAGCGTTTCTTCGAACTCGGAATTCGGGACGATGCGCTCTGGCAAATAGTGCCCGACACCAACTATAATTGAACGGCCTGCCATGCTGGGGTACTGCCTTTTTTGTTATTCACCGGCCTTCGACGGCGTGTCTGCGGCATCTTGTGCAAGCTCGGCTGTCGATGCAACCCGTGCTGCCAATTTTTCGGCGAAGCCGGACTCGGCCAAGGTAAAGGCCAGCTTTACAGCGGCTGACACGCCGGTCGAGTCTGCACCACCATGTGATTTGACGACGGTTCCGTTCAGGCCAAGGAAAACCCCACCATTCACGCGCCGAGGATCAATTCGTTTCTTCAACCGCTGCAAAGATGTGATTGCAAGGATCGAGGCCAGTCGTGAGAGCGGAGAATATTTGAACGCCTCGCGCAGAAGATCTCCGATCAGGCTGGCTGTGCCTTCTCCGGTCTTGATGGCGACGTTGCCTGTAAACCCGTCTGTTATAATGACATCGGCTTTGTCTCCCGGGATGTCGCTGCCTTCGACAAAACCCACAAAGTCAAAGCTGGCCTGATCCGCAAAATCCGAGATCATGCCATGCGCTTCTTTTAGCTCGGCGCGCCCTTTATGTTCCTCGGTGCCCACATTCAAAAGGCCGATCCGTGGACGTTCCAACGCCATGCCGTTTCGGGCATAAGAGGCACCCATCAAAGCATATTGCAGCAGGTCCTTGGCGTCCGCGCGCACATCGGCGCCTACGTCCAGCATTACATTGAAACCCTGCGGATTGCGCGAGGGCCACAAAATAGCGATTGCCGGGCGGTTTACCCCCGGCAGCTTACGTAGACGCATCATCGACAGGGCCATCAATGCGCCGGTGTTGCCACAGGAGACCGCGCCATGGGCTTCACCCTGACGTACTGACTCCAGTGTGGACCACATCGAAGTTTGCTTACCGTGCCGGACGACCTGGCTGGGCTTGTCCTCCATCGTGACCACATCGGGACAATCACGAAAAACGACGCGCCCGTTCAGGACACGCCGTTTTGCGACAAGTTTGCGCAACATGGCCTCAGGCCCGTGCAAGATGAACGCGATATCGGGGTTCTTATCCGCCGATTTGGCGATCCCCGCCACAACAGCAGCGGGCCCCGAATCTCCGCCCATTGCGTCAACCGAGATGGTAATCCGTCCGGCGTGCGTGGGCTGTTCTGTCATGCTTGGCCTGCGCTTTTAGGGCTTAGGCCGCGTCTTCGTCCAGGTCGATTTCGTCGGCCTGAGCGACGACTTCGCGGTCATCATAGTGGCCGCAGGACGCGCAGACGTGGTGCGGGCGCTTCAGCTCACCACAGTTGGCGCATTCGTTCGGGTTTGCAGCAACCAGAGCGTCGTGCGCGCGGCGGTTGTTGCGACGCGACTTGGAAACTTTGTTCTGTTGGACAGCCATGGTCTCAACCTTTGTCTACTAAGGGCCGGCAGATTCGCTGCGGGCCAGGTTTCATTCTTCGTTTTTCTCGTGGTTTGACGCGCGTTTAGGGGACGGGCCCCGCGATGTCCAACCCAAATTCCGATGAGCGCGCGAAAATACTGCGATTCTCAGCATGTTCAAGCGATTTTTCTGAGCGCCTGCTATGACAGGATTTCAGGCCCGTGTCACTCGTCTTTTTTCAGTGCATCGCGCAGCCCGGCCAAGCCCGCAAAGGGTTTGACATCTTCATCCGTTATTGCCTGTTTGCCGGGTTCGGTAAAGCCCGCCTGTTCCAATTCGGCACCTTCTTTCCGGGGATACTGGGGCAGGGCAAGCGCCAGCGCTTCGGACATGACCTCGGTCAGAACGATTTCGGTCCCTAGCGGCTCAGATTCGTCACCTTCCGGGATTTCGAACTCTTCCTCGTCAGGGTTTGTCCAATCTGACAGAAACATCCGGGTCACCGGAATGTCGATCCGCGTGGTAACCGGTGTCAGCGTCACGACACAGGGTTGAATCACGGTTGCCCCCAGTTTTCCTGAAAGCGCCCAATCACGCTTTCCATGCGCACGCACCTCGCCGACAAAACTCAGCTTACGTAGCCCAAGCAGGCTCAACTCGTTCTTTAAGACATCCAACTCCTGTGCGTCAGGGCGAATTTCAAAGGGCGTCGGTGCGTTCTGAGGCAGGTCGGCGACCCTTAAAGATGTCTGGTTGCTCATACGTGGCCCTTTCGTGTGTTGAACCGGGGTGGCGGTTTGATGTAATCGGATAGGGGCCGCACGGTCCCAAGGCAAGAGGGTGTGAATGTTGAAAGTTATGAGCAGGTTGAAACCAGCGTCCAGAACGCTCGTATTTGCGGCCTGTCTGACCGCTGCTGGTGCGTGTGCTCCGGTCTTCAAGAAACACGGATATGTCCCCACAGCCGAGGACCTGGCCGAAATTCAGGTGGGTGTAGATACACGTGAAAGCGTACTCGAATCCGTTGGCGCGCCCAGTACTTCAGGCGTCGTTCGCGATTCCGGCTTTTATTATGTGACATCACGCGTTCGTCATTATGGTCCGAAACGACCGAAAATCGTCTCGCGCGAGCTTGTGGCGATCAGCTTCGATGACCGGGGTGTTGTGCGCAATATTGAACGCTTTGGCCTTGAGGATGGAACCGTCGTGACGCTGGATCGTCGTATTACCGAATCCTCAGTTCAGAACCGTGGGTTCCTGCGGCAGCTGCTTGGCAATATCGGCAACTTCAACCCGGCAAACATTCCTGGCGCGACCAACTAATTCATAGTCACGTCTTGTCAACTTCACAGGGCGGTCACAAATCCTGTGTTATTGACCCTGCAAGACGAAACAGGTCAGCAACCCAGGAGGATGCGACCATGGCACTATTGCTCGGCAAGGGCCGGTACCGTGCGCGTCAGGCGCAAACACCGCAGGATGTTGCGGCGGCGCAGTGTCTTCGAACACTGGCTTTCGGGACTGATCAGCCTGATCAGGATGAGTTCGACAGCCGTTGTACGCATATTCTGGTCGAGGATATGCGTGCCAACGGTAAACTCGTGTGCTGCTTTCGCATGTTGATGATGGAGCGCGGGGCCGAGATTGGCCAAAGCTATTCCGCCCAGTTCTATGACCTCTCGGCACTTGAAGGGTTTAAGGGGCGTATGGTCGAGATGGGGCGCTTTTGCGTGCATCCTGGTCGAAACGACCCAGACATTCTGCGTGTTGCCTGGGGGGCGATGACTGCATTTGTCGATCAGAATAATGTTGAGATGCTGTTTGGCTGCTCATCGTTTGCGGGTACAGACACGGCGGAATATCTTGATGCTTTTGCGATGTTGAAACATCGCCATCTGGCCCCGAAACGCTGGTTGCCACGGGTCAAGGCCCCAGATGTTTTCCGGTTCGCCGCGAGATTGCGTCGGCGCCCGGATGCCAAAAAAGCCATGATGCGCATGCCCCCTTTGCTGCGTACTTACCTGATGATGGGCGGCTGGGTCAGTGACCACGCAGTCGTTGACCGTCACATGAACACTTTGCATGTCTTTACCGGCCTCGAAATCTGCGCGATTCCGCCCGCACGTAAACGTTTGCTGCGGGCCGTTGCCGGGTAATCGCCGTTGACGGCTCGACGCTGCGGGGGTAGCTGGCGGGCATGGCAAGAATTCCTTTATTGCAGATGTCCGGCATTTCCCTGACTTTCGGGGGCGATCCGGTTTTTTCAGACCTTGATCTGGTGGTTCAACCAGGCGACCGCGTCGCTCTGGTTGGGCGGAACGGATCCGGCAAGTCAACCTTGATGAAGGTGATGGCCGGTTTGGTGGAAGCGGACAAGGGCGAGATTGTAATTCCCCCGGGTAAGTCAGTCGGTTACATGGAGCAAGACCCCGGAATGGAAGGGTTTTCTACGCTCGGCGACTATGCCTCCAGCGGGTTAGAGCCGGGTGAGCTTTACAAAGTCGAACGCGCAGGCGAAGGGCTGAAATTCGACCCGGCGCGCGCTGTTGAGACGGCCTCGGGCGGTGAACGCCGCCGTGCCGCGCTGGCCAAGCTGATGGCCGAAGCCCCGGATTTGATGCTGCTGGACGAGCCGACCAACCATCTTGATATCGAAGCCATCGCCTGGCTCGAGCGTGAGCTAGGATCGACACGGACGGCCTATGTGCTGATCTCACACGACCGTGCCTTTCTGCGCGCTTTGACCCGCGCGACGCTATGGATCGATCGTGGGGCGGTCCGACGGCAGGAGCAAGGGTTTACGGCATTCGAGGCTTGGCGCGACAAGATCTGGGAGGAAGAGGACCAGCAACGCCATAAGCTGAACCGTCTGATCAAGTCCGAGGCGCGATGGGCCGTCGAAGGCATCAGCGCCCGTCGCAAGCGCAACCAGGGTCGGGTCCGCGCCTTGCAGGACCTTCGATCTGAAAAAGCCGCACAGATAAAACGTCAGGGTTCGGCCGCGATGACCCTTGAGGCTGGACCAAAATCAGGGCGAAAAGTGTTTGAAGCCAAAGGCCTATCCAAGTCTTTTGGTGATCATCAGATCGTGCGCGACTTTGACCTGTTGGTACAGCGGGGCGACCGCGTGGCCTTTGTTGGCCCAAACGGCGTCGGCAAGACAACATTACTGAAAATGTTGTTGGGACAAGAGAACCCGGATGAGGGGTCGGTCACGCTGGGCACCAATCTTGAGATTGCGGTTTTCGACCAGACCCGCGCGCAGCTCGACCCTGAAATGAGCCTTTGGGACAGCCTGACCGGCGACCCCGAGATGCGTGTTTCCGGCAAGGCGGATCAGGTGATGGTCGGTGGCCAACCCAAGCATGTGGTCGGCTACCTCAAGGAGTTTCTGTTTGACGAGGGGCAGGCCAGAGCAGCCGTTAAGTCACTGTCAGGTGGGGAAAAAGCCCGTTTGCTGCTGGCAAAGCTGATGGCCAAACAGTCGAACCTGCTGGTATTGGACGAGCCGACCAACGATCTGGATGTGGAAACACTGGATCTGTTGCAGGAACTGCTGGACGATTATGACGGCACCGTTTTGCTGGTCAGTCACGACCGGGATTTCTTGGACCGTGTGGCCGCAACGACCATCGCGATGGAGGGTAACGGCCGTGCAACCGTCTATGCCGGGGGGTGGTCGGACTACCTCGCTCAGCGCGGCGAGGTGTCTGATAAGAAAGAAGTAAAAACAAAATCTTACAAGCCAAAGGTAAAGCATGAGGCGCAACCGAAACTGGGGCTATCATTCTCAGAGAAACACCGTCTTGAGAAATTGCCTGCCGAGATTGAGCGGCTTGAGGCGGAAATCGGAAAGCTTGAAGAGCTGATGTCCGATCCTGAGCTTTTCAGCCGTGAACCTGTTAAGTTTCAGAAAGCGACCGAGGCTTTGGTCGAGCGGCAAGAAAAGCTGGCCGCAGCCGAGGAAGAGTGGCTGATCCTCGAGGAAAAGGCCGAGGGCGCCTAGATCAGCTTTCGCGCTGTGGCCGGCTATCCGACCACAGTTCATTTGAGTGAGCCGTTTTCATCGGTAGGTGATCAGCCACGCTCAGCGCATTCGCAGCGCGCCGTCGATACGGATGACCTCGCCGTTCAGATAACCCATTTCGACGATGAACCCGGCCAGTCGCCCGTATTCGCGGGGGTCGCCAAGGCGCACAGGGTTGGGAACGTCAGAGGCCAGTTGTTGCTGCACCTCTTCGGGCAGACCGGCCAGCATCGGAGTCATAAAGATTCCGGGTGCGATGGTCATCACGCGGATTCCGGACGAGGCCAGATCCCGTGCCATGGGCAGGGTCATACCTACCACACCACCTTTCGAAGCCGCATAGGCAGCCTGACCCTTTTGCCCATCAAAGGCCGCGATTGAGGCTGTATTGATGATGACACCGCGCGCGCCATCCGGTTCTGGGTCGTTCTTTGCCATTTCCGCGGCTGCAAGGCGTGAAACGTTGAATGTACCCACAAGGTTGATGTCGATCGTGCGCTGAAATGCATCAAGCGGGTGCGGGCCATCCCTGCCTACGGTTTTCATGCCAACCGCGATCCCGGCGCAATTCACTGCCGCGTTGATTGCTCCCATCTTCTTGCGGGCATGGGCGATGGCCGCGGCCACGGATGTTTCATCGGTTACATCCGTCTGGGCGAAATGCCCGCCAATTTCTGTTGCGACCTGGCTGCCTCGGTCTGCATCCCGGTCCAGAATGGTTACCTGTGCATTGTTTTCTGCAAAAAAGCGGGCCGTTGCCTCACCCAGCCCCGAGGCGCCTCCGGTGACAATGGCTGCGGTGGTCGACAGGTGCATCTGGATCTCCTTCCAAAAGATATGAACATACGTTCATTTAATATCAGCCAAGGGACAGTGTCCATAGGGGGGCGTCGGGCAGGCGGCCCTTCCTCAAGGCTTTCTCAGGTCAGCTTCAGGCGTTCTTAATGTTGGAATCTCAAATCGACACTGAACGCAATCGAGCGTCTGGGTGGCGCATTTGAGGAGGACAAACTATGCGAATTGGAACCAAATCAGGGCTTTCCGCTTTGGTAGCCGCTCCGTTTCTGGGGATTATGGCGGCTGGAAGTGCGGCCGCTGCACCAGAGGTCTGCAACTGGAAAACGGCGCGGGATGCTGCAAACAGCGGCGATTATGCGACCATGTGTGAGTGCACGCAGGTAACCCCCAGCTTTCTAGAGCGCTTGCAGAAACGTGCGGATTTCGAAACCACATTGCAAAACACATCCGCGCAATGCCCGGGGTTGGCTGCCTTGTTGACCGACTTTCCGACAGCATCGATCGTAAGCGCGGCAAATGCAGGTGAAGACCGCAGCTCGGACCCAAGTTCACCGCTCACGCCGGTTGGCGGCGGTGGAACCGGGTCCGGAGGGTCAGGCGGTAACGGTCCCGGCAACGGCGGCGGAGATGATCCGGGTGGCGATAACCCGGGCGATGATCCGGGTAACGGTGGTGGGGATGATCCCGGTGACGACAACCCAGGTGATGATCCCGGCAATGGTGGTGGCGATGGCCCCGGCAAACCCGGAAATGGCAATGGTCCCGGCAAAGGGGGCAATGGTCCAGGTAAAGGCGGGAACGGCCCCGGAAATGGCAATGGAAACGCTGGGAACCCCGGCAATGGCGGGGGCAATAACGGCGGCTCTGGCCCCGGCACCGGAAACGGTGGAGGTAACAACGGCCACGGCGGAGGCCACGGTAACGGCGGCGGCGGCCAAGGGAATGGCGGCGGCCACGGTAATGGTGGCGGCGGTCATGGACATGGCGGCGGCAAAGGGGGCAAGGGATAAGCCCACACTTGGCAGATATGTCCGTACCGAAACAGAAACGGCCACCCAATTAGGTGGCCGTTTTTCTTTCAGAGGTCTTAGTTATCCCAACTGAACCAGCGCGTGCCTCTTCTTGCCCGCACTCAGTTTGATGGGCGAGGACAAGGCGCCTGCGTCGATCATCAGTCCCGCGTCTGTTAATGAAGCGTCGTCCAGTTTGGCGCCGTTTTCTGCAATCAGGCGCTTGGCCTCTTTGCCAGATTTCGCCAGGCCAGACTGTACGATCAGTTGCACGATGGATATCGGCAAGTCTGCTTCGCCGACCGTTAGGGTCGGCAGATCGTCCCCGACGCCACCTTTTTCGAACACTTCGCGAGCGGTGGCCTCGGCGTTTGCCGCAGCCTGGGCCCCGTGCAGCAAGGAGGTGACCTCGTTTGCCAGGCGGATCTTGGCCTCGTTGATCTCGGACCCCTGCAATGCGCCAAGGCGGTCACACTCATCCACAGGCAGTTCGGTGTACAGCTTCAGGAACCGGCCGACATCCGCGTCGGTGGTGTTGCGCCAAAACTGCCAGAACTCATAGGGTGAGCGCATCTCGGCATTCAGCCAGACCGCACCGTCTTGCGATTTGCCCATCTTCTTGCCATCGCTGGTGGTCAGCAGGGGTGAGGTCAGGCCATAAATCTCGTTATCCAACACGCGACGGGTCAGGTCGATACCGTTGACGATATTGCCCCACTGATCGCTACCGCCAAGCTGTAGGACACAGCCATAGCGACGGTTCAGTTCAAGGAAGTCATAGGCCTGCAGGATCATGTAATTGAATTCGAGGAAGGACAGCGATTGCTCGCGGTCCAGCCGGGATTTCACCGATTCAAAGGCCAACATCCGGTTGACCGAGAAATGCCGGCCGATGTCGCGCAGGAAGTCGAGGTAATTTAGGTCGTCCAGCCACTCTTCGTTGTTCAGCATCAGTGCTGCGTTTTCTGCGCCGCTATCATAGTCGATATAGGCGGCAAACACCTTTCTGATGCCTGCGATATTGGCGTTGATCTGGTCCGGGCCCAGTAGGGGGCGCTCATCTGACCGGAAGGACGGATCGCCCACCTTCGTGGTGCCGCCGCCCATCAGGGTGATCGGCTTATGACCTGTTTTCTGGAACCAGCGAAGCATCATGATCTGGATCAGGCTGCCCACATGTAGGGACTTTGCCGTTGCATCAAACCCGATATACGCCGACTGACACCCGCTGATCAGCGCCTCGTCAAGGCCCTGATAATCGGTGCAGTCAGCCAGAAAGCCGCGCTCGATCATCGTGGCGATGAAATCCGATTTGGGGTGGTAGGTCATATCGTGCCCTTTGGGTTAATGTTGCGGGGCAGTGTATAGGCGGTGGGGATGACAAGGAAAAGGCACCTTATCCAAGAAAAACACGCGGCTTATGTGATCTGGCTTGCCTTGGGTTTGCGTTAACGTGCAGGTTGTGGGCAACGCGACGACAGAACGGGCGCGAACAGGCGAAAGAGGGCTGGCGTGGGTCGGGCAATTAGCAAATCAGGCGTATTGACTGCATTGGGTGCAATGTCGGGGACCTCGCTGGATGGCGTGGACGCGGCGGTGATCAAAACGGACGGTTACAGAATTCTTGGCTTTGGGCCCACCGGATACCGCGCCTATTCAGATGCAGAGCGGAAAACGCTTCGTGCTGCATTGGGGCAGTGGCATGGCCATGATGTGGATACCGCGGCGGAATTGGTCACGCTTGCCCATGCCGAAATACTGGCCGACTTCGATGAGATTGACCTGATCGGATTTCACGGTCAGACCCTAGCGCATGAACCAAGCGGGCGCGGTACGTTGCAGGTGGGTGACGGCGATGGCCTGACGCAGGCCTTGGGTGTCCCCGTCGTTTGGGATTTCCGCAGCGATGATGTGGCGATGGGGGGCGAGGGCGCTCCGCTTGCGCCCTTTTACCACTTTGCCTGTGCCAAGTGGATTGAGGCCAACCAACCGCTTTGTTTTCTGAACCTGGGCGGGGTCGGGAACCTGACCTATGTAGATCCCAGGTTTGATGGCCCTGAAATACCAGGTGCGCTGTTGGCTTTTGACACCGGTCCGGCCAATGCACCGGTTGATGATCTGATGCAGGAACGTCTGGGTCTGCCCATGGATCGCGACGGCGCGATTGCGCGCGGCGGCAGGGTCGAGGCCGGGGCGCTTGAGTTGTTTCTTGCAGAGCCCTTCTTTAACAGGATGCCGCCGAAATCGCTGGACCGGAACGACTTTGCCGAGATGATCCGCCTAGTCCAGGAATTATCAGATGCTGATGCAGTTGCCACGCTTACCGGCATGTGCGCCGCCGGAGTTGCGCAAGGGATCGAGCATTGCCCGGAACCACCGTCGCGTGTGTTGGTGACAGGAGGGGGACGGCATAACCCGGTCCTGATGGAGATGCTGCGCGTTTCGCTGGATTGTCCGGTGGAGCCGGTCGAAGCGGTTGGTCTGGATGGAGATATGCTGGAAGCACAGGCCTTTGCCTATCTTGCTGTCCGTGTCGCGCGCGGGCTGCCGACCTCTTGCCCCGGCACCACCGGGGTCAAGGCACTGGTCGGGGGCGGGATGGTCAGCGTTCCATCGAGCGAACGTAGTCTGACGTAAATTCTGAATACCCCTCAGAAGTCGATTTCAGATGTGCTTTGGTCCAGTCATGCAGCGTTGGCAGCTGGTGAAACGGCACGTTTGGAAAGGCGTGGTGTTCTGCGTGATAGGGCCTGTTCCAGGCCAGAAATCGGACCAATCGGTTGGTGAACGTAGTGCGCGAGTTTTCAAGCATATTCGCCACCGGCGGGCAGAGGCCGTGTTCCGCAAGCAGGTACAGCCGAAGAACGGGCTGTGCCACCAAGACCGGCAACAGCCATAAGCTGACCACCAAAGGAGACACCAGCAGGCTTGCCCCTGCAAGCGCGTAAATGGCCAGCAGGACACGGGCCTCAATCCGCATGGCCTTATGTTGGCGATGCGGCAAATAGGGCGCCTCGATCCGGCCCATTGCGTTACTGATCAGAACGCTCGTCATCCCAGACCAATAAGGCCAACCACTCAGATAGATCATCAGGCCGGGCCAGCTGTCGGGGCGCGGTTTACCACCCAGCTCTGGATCTTTGTCCAGGTGGCTGGTCCATTTGTGATGCGCAAGGTGATAGTATCGAAACCAGGTAAAGGGCAGGGCGATTGGGATTGAGACAAGATGCCCAACCGCGTCATTCATCCAGCCGGTCCTAAACGGCGTTTTGTGGGTGCATTCATGGCTGAGGGTGAACAGAAACACCAGCAGCACGCCTTGCGGCAGGATCAGCAGCGGCCAGAGCGGGATTTGCACGGCGATGCCTGTGCTGGTTGTGAACAACACCAATAGATACAGCACCAAGTGCCTCAGACCCGCCGCGTCAGACCGCATCTGCAGCCGGTCTTTGGCCTCGGCCGGGAGTGATGCGATGAGGGCGCGGTGATCCATCGGTCAGCCTCGGGGGATGTCGAACCCTGGAGCGGCGAGCTCGAACCCGTCAAACTCAAACCCCGGGGACACGGTGCAAGAGACCAGCGTGTAGGCCCCGGTGCTGCGCGCGGCCTGCCAGTGATCCTTGGGCACGATCAGTTGTGGCGCGCCTTGCGACAGGTCCGGGGTCAGCATGTGGTCGGTCGCCGGGCCAGTTTCGGTTGCGCTGAGCGACAGCACCAAGGGCGCCCCCGCGTGATACAGCCAGATCTCGGTCGCATCGACGCGGTGCCAATGGCTGGCCTCACCCTCGGGCAGCAGGAAATAGATGCAGGTCCCGGTGGCGCGGCTCTCCTGGTTATCGGCGCGCCAGGTTTCTCGGAACCAGCCGCCTTCGGGGTGGCGTTGCAGATTCAGATGTTGAATGATCTCTTGTGCGGTCATGGGGCCTCGGTCGTTTCAGGGCGATTATGCACGGGATTGGACGATCCGCTATGGTATTCGTCCCGATCAGGAATATGTTTGGAACATGACTCTGATGATCCCCTTCGACAACAGTTACGCCCGTTTGCCAAACAGCTTTTATGCGCGGCAAGCGCCGGTGCCGGTTCGTGCGCCTCGCTTGATTGCTTTCAACTCCGATCTTGCGCAGATTCTGAGAATCACGCCCGGCGAGGTGCATGAAATGGCCGAGGCCTTTTCCGGCAACGCCCTGCCAGAGGGGGCAGAACCGATTGCACAGCTCTATTCAGGGCATCAGTTCGGAAATTATAACCCCCAGCTTGGGGACGGGCGCGCGGTTTTGCTGGGCGAGACAGTTGGGACGGATGGCGTTCGACGGGATATCCAGTTGAAGGGATCAGGCCCGACGCCGTTTTCCCGACAGGGTGACGGACGTGCATGGCTGGGTCCGGTGCTGCGCGAGTATGTGGTGTCCGAGGCGATGCACGCACTGGGCATCCCGACCACAAGGGCGCTGGCCGCCGTTGAGACTGGCGAGGCCATTTTTCGAGAAGGTCCAATGCCTGGTGCGATCCTGACCCGTGTCGCACAAAGCCACCTGCGCGTAGGTAGCTTTCAGATCTTCGCCGCGCGTGGACAGTTGGACAGTCTGCGTCGACTGACAGATTATGCCATCCAGCGACATTACCCGCAGGCCGACGGCCCGATGGGTCTTTTGCGCGCTGTTGTCGACGCACAATCGCAGTTGATTGCCGCATGGATGAGTGTGGGATTCATCCATGGGGTGATGAATACTGACAACTGCTCGATCTCAGGCGAAACCATTGATTACGGCCCTTGCGCCTTCATGGATAACTATCATCCCAATACCGTCTACAGTTCGATCGACCGCATGGGTCGCTATGCCTATTCCAACCAGCCCGAAATCGCCGTTTGGAATGCAGCGCAGCTGGCGACCGCGCTGATCCAGCAGTTCGAGGATAAAGAGGCCGCCGTTGCTGAGGCTACCGAGATCGTCCATGCGATGCCCGACCTGATACAGCAGCACTGGCTTACAAAGTTCCGGGCCAAGATCGGTCTTGTGACGCAGGAAGACGGCGATCTTGAGATGATCTCGGACTTGCTGAATTGCATGGCGCAGAACCAGGCGGATTTCACCAATACCTTCCGGGCGCTGGGCGGCGATCAGGCGCGGGATCAATTCACCGATCCGCAGGCCTTTGATCAATGGGCAGACGGTTGGCGGTCGCGGCTGTCTCGTGAAAAAAAACCTGCTGAGGTGATTAACAAGGCCAATCCGGCCTTTATCCCGCGCAACCACCGGGTCGAACAGATGATCCAGGCGGCGGTGCAGGGGGATTTTGACCCATTCCACCGGCTGAACAATGTGCTGTCCCGGCCCTATGAGGATCAACCCGGCGCTTTGGATCTGACACGGCCACCGGCACAGGATGAGGTTGTTCAGGCGACCTTCTGCGGTACATGAGTTCCTCACACCTGTTTTCGCAGTCAGCTACGTCGGTGTTTCGCCATGCGCTTGCTTTGGTGAAGCCGGCTTGCAATCAACGATGAGCAGCGCAATCCTGCGATCTCAAACGGACTTTCAGGAACCCATGTCTCAGACCGCAATCCTGCGCATCGCCAGCTATAATATTCAGAAATGTGTCGGACTGGATCTGCGTCGACAGCCCCAGAGGATTCTTCAGGTCATCGAAAGCCTGCAGGCAGATATTGTCGTCTTGCAAGAGGCCGACAAACGATTGCCTCCGCGCCCTGCGGCCCTGCCGCATTTCATGCTGGACGAAGCGGGATGGCAGATCGTTGATTTGGGTGGGGCTGGCAGCTTGGGGTGGCATGGGAATGCAGTGATCTGGCGGGGTGATGCGATCCGTGTCCGGCAGACCGGGCATCACGAATTACCGGGGCTGGAACCGCGTGGAGCTGTCAGGGTCGAGTTTGACACACCAATCGGTCCGCTTCGGGTGATGGGCATGCATCTGGGGCTCTTGCCCGCCTCACGCCGTCAGCAAATCACCCACCTCAGACGGTGCGATGCGAATCTTGAGGATTTGCCAACTGTCTGGGCGGGGGATTTCAATGAATGGTCCCGACAGCCGGTTCTGGATCACCTGGCCCCGGATATGCACTTTCTTCCACCATTCCCCAGCTTTCCAGCGGCACAGCCGCTGGGCGCGCTGGATCGGATCGCGCTCGGCGCGGGGCTTGAGGCTGTTTTGCATGGCGTGCATTCGGTGCGACCCGCGCATATCGCCTCGGATCACTTGCCAATCTGGGCCGATCTACGCCTTGTAGCTTAGCCGGTAAATCCCCTGTAGCGCCGATCACGCATACGGTTTAATACAGAGAACCGAATATATGCCGAGGGTTCCTATGTCCGACACGATCATCGCCCGTTGCGAAGCCAAAGGCCTGCGTATGACAGGACAGCGCCGCACGATTGCACAGGTGCTGCAACAAAGCGATGATCATCCCGATGTCGAAGAGCTCTATTCGCGCGCCTCGCAGGTTGATTCTGGTATTTCCATCGCCACCGTCTATCGGACCGTCAAACTGTTCGAAGAGGCCGGGATTCTAGAGCGTCTGGAATTCGGTGATGGTCGCGCGCGGTACGAGGATGCCGAACGGGACCATCATGATCACTTGATCGACATGCAGTCAGGTGAAGTCATCGAATTTGTAGACCCTGAAATCGAAGCGCTACAGGAAAAGATTGCAGCTAAGCTGGGCTACAAGCTGAAAGGGCACCGGCTGGAACTGTATGGCGTTCCGCTAGACCACGACTGATCCATCACAAAAAACGAACGGCCTGCGCACGGGAATTCATGATTCCCAGGCGGATATTGCTTGCCTGACCGCCCAGCATCGGCTTTTGCTTGGATATGACCGGCTGAACGCGCCGCAATATTCTACGGACAAAACTATGAACAACGTGAACGGCATTTTGCTGGTCGTCGGCGCAATGGCGGCCTTTGCACTTGAAGATATGTTCATCAAGCACCTGTCGGTCACAGTGCCAACAGGACAGATCATGGTTCTTTTGGGCCTTTCCTGTGGTCTGGTCTTTGTTGGTATGGCGGTGTTCACACGCAAACGCATCTTTGATGCTGCCGCGTGGCAGACTTTGCCCCTGATACGTGCGCTCTGCGAGGGGTTCGGGGCCGTGGCTTTTGTGACCGCGCTGTCTCTGGTCGATTTGTCAACGGTTGCCGCGGTGTTTCAGGCAATGCCTTTGGTCGTTACAATGGGGGCGGCGTTGTTCCTGGGCGAGCAGGTTGGATGGCGGCGATGGAGCGCAATCGGCGTCGGTTTCATCGGTGTTCTCTTGATCATCCGACCGGGGTTGGACGGGTTCCAGCCAGAAACCCTTTTCGTCGTGGCCAGCGTTGTGGCTATTGCCGCCCGCGATCTGATCACACGCAGGCTGGATGTGCGTGTGGCCTCGGCAGTAGTTGCGATGCAGGCCTATGGAGCGGTTACCATTGCCGGTCTTGTGCTGATCTCAATGGCCGGCCAGCCGGTCGTTGCACTGAACCAGGCGCAATTCGGGCCGTTCCTGGGCGCGATTGGATTTGGTGTTCTGGGGTATTACGGGATTGTCAGCGCAATGCGGATTGGCGATGCTTCGGCCCTGACCCCGTTCCGATACACCCGGCTGGTGTTTTCTATCGCGGCCGGAATGCTGATGTTCGGGGAACGCCCGGATATGATGACGGTTGCCGGTGCATCGCTGATCCTGGGGTCGGGGCTCTATACCTTCCTGCGCGAACGGCGTCTGGCGCGGTCACTGGCTGTCGCGGCCTGACGGATCGTCGCAGGTTTGCGCAAACACGCTCTCAGACCTGTGTTAGCGATAACGTGAGTGGTTTACTTTTTGCCCTATACTGATATGAGGCTGGCAACTGATTGCAGCCACAGGGACGGGCCTCATGAGCACCATCATCGACATCCATGCACGCGAAATTCTGGACAGCCGGGGCAACCCGACCGTCGAAGTGGACGTGATCCTGGAAGACGGCACCATGGGCCGTGCCGCCGTCCCGTCGGGTGCCTCGACCGGCGCCTATGAGGCGGTCGAAAAGCGTGATGGCGACAAATCGCGCTATATGGGCAAGGGCGTGCTCGAAGCGGTTGCCGCCGTAAATGGTGAGATCGCCGAAGAACTGGTTGGGTTCGACGCGACCGAGCAGGTGGCGATCGACCAGACTATGATCGAACTGGACGGCACCGAGAACAAAGGCCGTCTGGGCGCAAACGCCATCCTGGGCGTTTCGCTGGCAACGGCCAAGGCGGCAGCGGATTTCACCACACAGCCGCTGTTTCGCTATGTCGGCGGCACCTCGGCCCGTATCCTGCCCGTGCCGATGATGAACATCATCAACGGTGGCGAACATGCCGACAACCCGATCGACATTCAGGAATTTATGATCATGCCGACCTCGGCCGCGAATATCCGCGACGCGGTGCGCATGGGGTCCGAGGTGTTCCACACTCTGAAGAAAGAGCTGTCGTCGGCAGGTCTTGCCACAGGTGTCGGCGACGAGGGCGGCTTTGCCCCCAACATCGCCAGTACGCGCGAGGCACTGGATTTCATTCTGAAATCCATCGAAAAGGCGGGCTACAAGCCGGGTGAGGAAATCCATCTGGCTTTGGACTGCGCCGCGACCGAATATTACAAAGATGGCAAATACGTCTTGTCCGGTGAGGGCAAGAGCCTGACCTCGGAAGAAAATGCCGACTATCTGGCGGCGCTGGTCAACGACTATCCGATCATCTCAATCGAAGACGGTATGTCCGAGGATGATTGGGACGGCTGGAAGGCCCTGACCGACGCCATCGGCGACAAGGTGCAACTGGTGGGCGACGATCTGTTCGTCACCAACCCCGTGCGACTTGCGGAAGGGATTGAACGCGGCTGTGCCAACTCGATGCTGGTCAAGGTGAACCAGATCGGATCGCTGACCGAGACGCTGCGCGCCGTCGATATGGCCCATCGCGCACGCTATACCAATGTGATGTCGCACCGCTCGGGCGAGACCGAAGATGCCACGATTGCCGATCTGGCAGTGGCCACGAATTGCGGTCAGATCAAAACCGGATCACTGGCACGGTCAGATCGGTTAGCCAAGTATAATCAACTGATCCGTATCGAAGAATCTCTGGGTGAGATTGCCGAATACGCAGGGGCCTCAATCCTCAAGCGCTGAAACCTGTAAGCCTGAATTTTGATTGCCTGGCCTGTGGAAATGGGCCGGGCTTTATTGTGTTGGATTGCAGGTTTTGCCCATGTCTAAATCTCAAACCGGCACTTTAGCATGATTGGGTCAGAAGAAACTTGGGAGGTTATGAATAGTATTATCTAGATATATTAATGGCTTATATAGGGGTCCTGCGCTGGCGGCCCTGATGTGTGAACTTTTTCCTTTTTGTTCTGTAGTGCGCATTCGTATCATATTGAAATAACAGATAAGGGGAACACTATGAATGGTTCGAAACTTCTTCTGGTAGCGTCTGCACTCAGCACTGTATTTCTGGTTGCTTGCTCAGAGCCTGGAACATATCCGATCACCGGCACGGCAGTGTCCCCTGACGATCCGGTGGCAAACCTTGAAGCTCCGGTTTACATCCGTCGCGGTGAGGCCCGGTAGGGTCTGTCAATCTTTCGCGGGTGGCCTTGTTGTTCAGCCACACAGAAATGGATCAAAGGGTTTTGCTCATCAGCATATAGCGGTCACGAGGCTTGAAACCTGTACGTAGATACAGTTTCTGCGCAGTCTCGTTTGTACGATCGACTTCAAGATGCAAAGCTGTGAGCCCCGCGTTTGCCAACGCCTTGGGCAAATCCAGCAAGACTTCAGAGGCAATTCCACGCCCTCGCACGGCGGGACGAATATAGATCTCATCCACGAATCCATCCATGCCGCCGAATTCAACCGACCACCCAAAGGTCAGGATGACATAGCCCAAGGGTGCGCGACCGGGGCCAATCAGGTAGATGCACCCAAAAGGTATTCCCTCGAGAAGAGGGGCAAGCGCATTGCGCGTCTGATCGGCATCCTGGGTAATGCCTTCTTCGGCGTGAAAGGCGGCGACCAAACCAACCAGACGTTCCAGATCCTCGGGGCGGGCAAGGCGAAGTGCGGCGCTCATAGTCGGGCCAGCCGATCCGTGAGCAGTTCAAAAAACCCGCCAGCGTCAATTTCTCCGATAAACAGGGCGTTGGGTTTTCTGTCGGTAACACCCCACCAATCGGCAACGGTCATGCCCAAGGTCAGCTTTGATTGGGTCTCTACCTCGACATTCACCAGCCGCCCGGTAAACAGTTCGGGTTTGATAAGATAGGCTGTCACGCAAGGGTCGTGTAACGGAGCACCTTCCGAGCCGTATTTGTTCTTGTCGAACCTTTCAAAGAAATCGGTCATCTCGGCCACCGCGACACCGGCCTTGTTTCCTATTGCACGGAAGGCATCGTTGCGCGTCTTGGTCACCAGAGCTTTATGCGTGACATCAAGCGACATCACCACAATGGGGCGTCCAGATTTGAACACAATATCAGCGGCTTCTGGATCGACGTAAATGTTAAATTCGGCGGTTGGGGTGATGTTTCCAACTTCGAAATATGCCCCTCCCATCAAAACGATCTCTTGAACCCGGTCCACGATGTCAGGCGCTTTGCGGAACGCTGTGGCGATGTTGGTCAATGGCCCAAGGGGACAGAGCGTAACGGAGCCTGGTTCTTGCGCGCGCAACGTGTCGATGATGAAATCGACGGCATGTCCTTCGGACAGCGGCATCTGCGGATCCGGCAGAACCGGCCCATCCAAGCCAGTTTTGCCATGCACATGCTCTGCTGTGATCAGGGGGCGCTCTAATGGGCGGTCGCATCCGGCATAGACGGGGGTCTGGGTATGGCCAGCTAATTCGCAGACAATACGCGCGTTTTTGGCGGTTAGCTCTAAGGGTACGTTGCCAGCGACTGCGGTAATGCCCAAAACCTCAATTTCGTCGGGGCTGGCAAGCGCCAGCAGAATGGCGACGGCATCGTCCTGTCCCGGATCGGTGTCTATTATGATTTTGCGAGCGGGCATGATCGTCTCCGGAGGTCGTGAAGGTGGGACACTCGCAAGTGTCCGAGAGCTTGTCTAGCGGTTTTACGTTCCGGCCTTGGCCTTTGCCGGCGGGAGTTTGCCATTGGCCCGATGTTCTTCGATCTTCACCTCGTCCCAAAGCGCGTCCATCTCTTCCAACGTGCTTTCCGTTGGGGTTTTTCCCCGTGCAGCCAGGCGCGACTCGACCTGTTCGAACCGGCGGGTGAACTTGGCGTTGGTCCGGCGCAGGGCGGTTTCGGGCTCGACCCCAAGATGGCGGCCCAAATTGACCATAACGAATAGCAGATCGCCGAACTCATCCTCTAACGCATCCGCATCCATGCGGTCGCGTGCCTCTTCGAGCTCGGCAGCCTCTTCGGTAATCTTGGCCAGCACATGGCTGGCATCGGGCCAGTCGAATCCAACGCGGGCGGCACGTTTCTGCAATTTGAGAGCACGCAGCAGGGCGGGCAGGTTGGCGGCGACACCGTCCAACGCGCCTTGTTGTTCTTTACCAGCACGTTCGGCCGCTTTGATGGCTTCCCAGTCCAGTGTTTGCTGCTCTGCCGATTTGTCGCGGGGTTCGTCGCCAAAGACATGCGGGTGCCGGGCGACCATCTTGTCCGACATGGTGCGCACCACGTCCTGAAAGGTGAAATGCCCGGCTTCTTCGGCCATTTGTGCATGAAAGACAGACTGGAACAGCAGATCCCCAAGTTCGCCCTTCAGCTCATCATAAGCCTCACGTTCGATGGCATCAGCGACCTCATAAGCCTCTTCGATCGTATAAGGAGCGACCGTGCCGAAATCCTGCTCGATATCCCATGGGCAGCCGGTTCGAGGGTCGCGCAGACGGCGCATGATTTCCAAAAGGCGCTCGATACCCGCATCGCTGTCATAGATCAGAGGATTTTCGGCCATTGCGAACCCTTTCGTTCCGGTGTCAGATGCATCCATTCCGCAGTCCCGATCAGGAGTCCACCCCAGATGCCCGTCGTCAACCGAATTGCCGATTTCTCTGCCGATATGGCCGCATGGCGCCAGCATCTGCATACGATCCCCGAGCTTGCCTTTGAATGCCACGAAACCGCGGCATTTGTTGCCGACCGGCTGCGTGAGTTCGGTGTCGACGAGCTGCATGAGGGCATCGCCACCACGGGGATCGTTGCGATCATCAACGGGCAGGGTGAGGGGCCGACGATTGGTTTGCGCGCCGATATGGATGCTCTGCCGATCCCCGAGGAAACAGGGGTCGCCTACCAATCGACCAAGCCGGGGAACATGCATGCCTGTGGCCATGACGGGCACACCACGATGCTGTTGGGCGCGGCACGCTATCTGGCGGAAACGCGGAACTTTCGTGGCCGCGTGGCGCTGATCTTTCAACCGGCCGAAGAAGAGGGCGGTGGCGCGGGCGTCATGGTCGAAGAGGGGATTATGGACCGGTTCGACATTTCCCAAATCTATGCATTGCACAATGCGCCTGGAATTCCCGAAGGATCCTTTCAGACAACCCCCGGGCCGATCATGGCTGCTGTTGATACGTTCGAAGTTCACATTCAGGGCCTTGGTGGCCATGGTGCCATGCCGCATGAAACCCGGGATCCGGTGATGGCGACCTGCGGTATCGCCCAGGCGATTCAGACCATCGTCAGTCGTAACAACTATGCTTTGGACAGTCTGGTGATCTCGGTCACGCAAATCCATACCGGCACCGTGAACAACGTGATCCCCGATACCGCCTTTATCAACGGCACTGTGCGCACTTTTGATCCGACTGTGCAGAAAATGGTGATGGAGCGGATGGAACAGATCGTACAAGGACAAGCCCAATCCTATGGTGTCGAAGCGCGGCTGGACTATGAGGTCAACTATCCTGCAACAATCAATGACGCCGACAAGACTGATTTTGCCGCAGAAATCGCGCGTGATGTTGCCGGTGCAGATCGCGTGATGACCAATGTCGACGCGATGATGGGGGCCGAGGATTTTTCATACATGCTGCAGTCGCGCCCCGGCGCTTACCTGTTTCTGGGGCAAGGCGAGGGGGCCGGATTGCATCATCCGAAATACAACTTCAACGACGACATCGCGCCGGTTGGGGCGTCTTTCTTTGCGCGGATCGTCGAAAAGGCCCAGCCTTTGGGCTGACAGGAGAAAGACATGGCACTGGAAGATTCAAAGAATTTCGTCGACGAGGCGTTTACCAATCCTGAACTGAAAGGCGTCTCGTACGAGAATACTTTCGGGGGGGCGATGTCATTTTTGCGCCGCTTGTATACCAAGGATCTGACCGGGATTGATATCGCCGTAACCGGCGTGCCATTTGATCAGGCGGTGACGAACCGCCCCGGTACGCGTCTTGGGCCACGCGCCATCCGCGAGGCCAGCACGTTGCAATCCCCGGATGAGCCTTATGGCTGGCCGTTTGATGCGCTAAGCGAATTGGCAATCGTGGATTATGGGGACATGGCTTATGACTACGCCAATATACCTGCCTTTCCGGACACATTGACGGACCACATTCGCACAATTCTCAACGCTGACGTGGCCTCGGTGACGCTTGGTGGGGACCACTATATCAGCTTTCCGATCCTGAAGGCCTATGCCGAGAAATACGGGCCGATGTCCTTGCTGCAATTTGATGCGCATACGGATACATGGGCTGACGACGACATGTCCCGCGTGGATCATGGGACCATGTTCTACAAGGCGGTCAAATCAGGGATTGTGGACCCTAAGCGTTCCGTTCAAGTGGGTATTCGTACGACGAACGAAGATACTTTGGGGGTCAACATCATTGACGCTCGGGAGGTGTACGAGTCCGGTCCCGCCGCCGTGGCGCAAAAGATCAAAGGCATTCTTGGTGACAACCCGGTTTACCTGAGCTTCGATATCGACGGTCTGGACCCGGCCTTTGCGCCTGGCACGGGAACGCCGGTCTGGGGTGGACTGAGTTCGATTCAGGCCCAGATCATCCTGCGCGACATTGCTGGGATTAACATCAAAGGCGGGGACGTGGTCGAGGTTTCGCCGCCCTATGACACCTCAGGTGCGACAGCGATTGCAGGCGCACATGTGGCGACCCAAATCATTTGCCTGCTGGGATGGAACAAGCTGAAGCCTTAACCTTTGGTTAGCCATCTTTCCGGTATCAGGTTAGCAGCAGGCAGGACGGAAGACATAACGGCATGACACAATTCAACCAACCAATCAGCGGTAACGATCTGGCGCGTTTTTCCGGCCCAAACACGTTCATGCGCCTGCCGCAGGCGGATACATTGGCCGGATTGGATGTGGCCGTAATAGGCATACCGATGGATATCGGCACCTCTTGGCGGTCGGGGACACGGTTCGGACCGAAACAGATCCGCAGCGAAAGTGCGATGCTGCGGCCTTACAATATGGCCACCTTTGCGGCCCCCTTCGACAGCTTGCAAATCGCGGATATCGGAGATCTGGCGATCAACACCTTTTCGCTGTCCGACAGTCTGAGGATCATCAAGGAGAGCTATGACGCGATTCTGGCGCAGGGTGTGACACCTGTGGCGATGGGGGGCGATCACTCGATCACCTTGCCGATCCTGCGGGCTATAGCTGCGAAACACGGGCCTGTGGCGCTGGTCCATGTGGATGCCCATGCGGATGTAAATGATGAGATGTTTGGCGAAAAGGAAACCCACGGCACCGTTTTCCGGCGCGCCTATGAAGAAGGGCTGATCGTGCCGGACAAAACCTTTCAGATCGGCATCCGAGGCTCTGGCTATGCGGCATCGGACTTTACCGAGGCCAAAGGGTGGGGCTTTCGCCAATACCCCGCATGGGAGCTTTGGCAGCAGAACCTGACGGTCATGGGCGCGCAGATACGCAATGAGATCGGGGATCATCCGGTCTATATCACCTATGACATTGACAGTCTGGACCCGTCTTTCGCCCCCGGAACCGGCACGCCCGAGATCGCCGGGTTAACCACACCGCAGGCGCTGCAACTGATCCATGCCCTGGGCGGGACAAATGTGGTTGGGTGTGATCTGGTCGAGGTTTCTCCGCCGTATGATCCCTCTGGCAATACGGCGCTGACCGCTGCCAATCTGCTGTTTGAACTGCTGTGCATATTGCCAGGCGTGACGTCACGGTAGGGATCACGGCAGTCTCTTGTTTGCTATGCGGAACTGCATATGGTTCCGCAATCTAACAGAGTGAAAAGATGAAAATGACGCTGTGGCTGATTGCGGGTCTGATTGTCCTTGTGGGGGCGTATATACGGCTTGCGCCGTCTGATCCCGCCATCTGGCACAATACCCCCGTCGGCGACGCGAACAGGGACCTCCGTGGTGGCGTCGTGCGAGTACTTGAAACGGGGCCGGACGGGTTGGCGCAGTTGAACGAAATCGCAATGGCCTCACCACGTACAAAGGTTCTGGCCGGGTCAGTTGATGACGGGATGGTCACCTATATCACCCGTACCAAAGTGATAGGTTTTCCAGATTACACAACCGCCCAGCAGAACGGCGATACACTGCGCATCTATGGCAGGTTGCGCTTTGGTCGCTCAGATTTTGGGGTAAACCGAAACCGCGTTGATGGCTGGCTCGCGCGGATGCAGCGCTGAGGACAGGCATCCTTCCTGTACCTCGCGCCACATCGGAACGTTCAGTGACATCTGACATTGTGCAGTGAAAATGCGACCGTCGACCTGCAGGCAGATCATCTCGCCCAATTCAACGCGTGACCCGGATTTGTCAGTGCAATAGCAGTCCTGTACCTTGCCGCCGGGACCGACGACATCGGCCATCACGGGCGTCGCAAAAAGCGATAGAACCAGAACCAACCGTCTCATGCGGGGCAGCTTAGCATACGGACAGCCCTTGACCATAGCCCCGGATTAAGAGACACCGCCCGGATGATCCCCGAAGAACGCCTTGAACAGATAGCTCAGCGATTCCAATACCTCGAAGCAGCCATGGCAGATGGTGCTTTGGGCGGCGATATTGCTGTGCTGGCCAAGGAATATTCGGACCTCAAGCCCGTGGTCGATCAGATCATGGCATGGCGCCAGCTGGTCACTGACCTTGCCGAGGCCGAGGTGATGCTGGCCGATCCCGATATGAGGGAGCTGGCCGAAGAGGAAATCCCCGAGCTGCAGGCGCGCATCCCCGGTGCCGAACATGCCCTGCAACTGGCCTTGTTGCCTAGAGATGCCGCTGATGCGCGCCCGGCCATGTTGGAAATCCGCCCTGGAACCGGCGGTGATGAGGCCGCGCTTTTTGCAGGCGACCTGCTGCGCATGTATCAGCGGTATTCCGAAGCGCGCGGCTGGAAATTCGAGATCCTCGAAGAGCAGGCGTCCGATCTGGGCGGCATCAAAGAGGTGGTTGCCCATATCAAAGGCGACAACGTCTTTGCCCGTTTGAAATACGAATCTGGCGTTCACCGGGTGCAGCGGGTGCCGGAGACCGAAAGTGGCGGGCGCATTCATACCTCGGCGGCGACCGTGGCGGTTCTGCCCGAGGCCGAGGATGTCGATATTCAGATCGACGCCAATGATATCCGTATCGACACGATGCGCAGCTCGGGTGCGGGTGGGCAGCACGTGAACACCACCGATTCGGCCGTGCGGATTACACACTTGCCCACCGGGCTTGTGGTGACCAGCTCCGAGAAATCCCAACACCGCAATCGCGAGATCGCGATGCAGGTTCTGAAGACCCGACTCTATGATCAGGAGCGTCAGCGGATTGACAGCGAACGCTCGGCAGATCGGGCGAACCAGGTCGGGTCTGGCGACCGGTCGGAACGGATCAGGACCTATAATTTCCCGCAAGGCCGCATGACGGACCACAGGATCAATCTGACGCTGTACAAGTTGGATCAGGTGATGCAGGGCGATCTGGATGAGGTAATCGACGCATTGACCGCGGATGATCAGGCGCGTCTCCTGGCCGAGATGGCGCAATGACCGGCGGCCAGACAGCGGCTCAGGCCATGGTGGCCGCTACGGCAAGATTGCGTGCGGCTGGTGTGGCTGATCCGGCGCGGGATGCGCGGGTTCTACTCGCCCACGCCGCCCGGATCGAAGCAAGTCGCGTGACACTGATTACACCCGAAGAGCTTTTACCGGATATTGCTGAACGATACGAGCAACTGATCTCGCTTCGGGCCATTCGTGTGCCCGTTTCTCACCTGTTGGGGGAACGTGAGTTTTACGGCCGTCGGTTCAAAGTTAGCCGGGACGTGCTGGATCCACGCCCGGAAACAGAGGTTCTGATCGAGGCCGCGCTGAGCGAACCCTTTGACTATGTCCTCGATCTGGGGGTTGGATCGGGGTGCATCCTGATCACATTGCTGGCCGAACGCACCAGTGCATCGGGTATTGGTGTGGATCTGAGCGAGGCGGCCTGCCTACAGGCCAGTGCAAATGCCGTGCAACACGATGTTCAGAACCGGATCGAAATTAAGCAATCCGATTGGTTTGGAAACATTGAAGCAAAATTTGACCTGATTGTTTCAAACCCGCCCTATATTTCCCTTCCGGAAATGGACACCCTGGCACCTGAAGTGCGGGACCATGAGCCGCGGATGGCATTGACAGACGAAGGTGACGGCTTGGGGGCCTACCGCAGGATTGCTGCCGCCGCCCCGGATTTTCTATTGCCTCATGGTCGGTTACTTGTCGAAATCGGACCTGAGCAAGGGCAGAGCGTCGCATCTTTGTTCGACGCAGCAGGATTGGTAGACGTACGGATCATTCCCGATCTGGATGGTCGCGACCGCGTCGTTTTCGCCAGAATGCCTTCATGACGGAACGTTCTGAGGCCGAAATGCGCCGATTGATATAAAAAAGGTACAAAAATTGGGACAAACCTCTTGTCTGCACGCTCTGGACGTGTTTACTCAGGTGTAGTCAGAGAGGTTGACGCTGTTACAGCGGGCCCCTGACGCCAAGCCCAAAAAAGCCGACATCGTGTCATAGCTAAGCCCTTGAGCAGTGCAAGACGCGAACTGATCGGCAGCGAACGACAAGGCTGACTAAAGTAGATGAGATCTTCCAAATCCCGCTCTCGGGCAAAGAATAACCGCAATCGTCCTTCTGGCGGCAACGTCGTAAACCGAGTTTTCGACAGTTCGGGCCCAGAGGGCAAAGTGCGTGGCACGCCGCAACAGATTATTGATAAATATAATCAGCTTGCACGCGATGCTCAGTTGTCTAACGACCGTGTAGCTGCCGAAAACTTTCAGCAGCACGCCGAACATTACCTGCGTTTGCTTAGCGAAGCTCAGCGTGAAATGGATGCACGCCGTGAGGAGCAAGAGCGTCAGAATCGCGAACGCCAGGCTGAACGAGATCGTGAGCGTGCCGAGCGTCAGGAACGCGAAACCGTCCGCCAGTCGGATCCCGCTGAGGCACCTCAACCTGATGTGATGGGGTTTGCCGCTGACGCAGCTGCTCCGGAATCCGGGCTTGTAGAAACGCCTGAAAGCAAAAGCCCTGAAGAGGCCGAGAAAAAAGAAAAACCGGCCCGTCGGCCTCGGGCGCGCAAGCCCAAAGCCGCACCTGCTGCGACTGAGGACACGCCCTCCGGCAACGGTGATACGCCTGAAGCGGCAGAGTAAATCAGCCAGTATAGAAAAGAAAAACCCTGCGATCTGTTAGACTGCAGGGTTTTTTTCAGGATCTTTTGACTTCGCGGGCCAATGCGCAGAACGCTTCTAAAGGCACTTGTTCCGCACGTTCGGTGGGTTTGATCCCGGCGGCTATCAGGCGGTCTTCGATATCGGGTGCGACGCCTTTCAGTGAAGCCCGCAGCATCTTGCGGCGCTGATTAAATGCGGCGGCAACCACGCGGGACAGGGTGGCAGAGTCAGCCGGATATCGTGGTTGCGGCAGGGCGGTCAGGTGGACCACAGCGCTTGAAACCTTGGGGGGCGGGGTGAACGCGCCGGGTGGCAGTGACATGGCGATGCGCGCGTCGGCCCGCCATTGGGCAAGGATGGCCAAGCGGCCATAGGCTTTTCCGCCGGGCTGGGCGACGATCCGTTCCGCCACTTCGCGCTGAAACATCAGGGTCAGGCTTTGCCAGAACGGAGGCCATTGCGGCGGGGTCAGCCAGCGGACCAGCAATTCGGTGCCGACGTTATAGGGCAGGTTCGCCGCCACACGGATCGGAGGGGTCAGATGCGTAAGCGGATCAATCTCAAGCGCGTCACCGTTGATGACCTCAAGCTTGCCGGGATAGGCGGCGGCGATGTCGTTTAGGGCAGCGATACAGCGGGTGTCCTTTTCAACTGCAACAACCTTGCGCGCACCTTCTGAAAGTAGCCCACGGGTCAGCCCGCCGGGGCCGGGGCCGATTTCCAGAACATCGCATTCCGCAAGATCTCCGGCCTGCCGCGCGATCTTGGCGGTCAGGTTCAGATCCAACAAAAAGTTCTGGCCTAGCGACTTGCGAGCCGAGAGTTGATGCGAGGCGATAACCTCGCGCAGAGGGGGAAGGTTGTCGATAGTGCTCATGATCCGATCACCGTGGCGCGGTTTGATAGGAGAGCGCCAGAGAATTTTTACCTCTGGCCGGGATATTTACAGCCCGCTGAAGGATCAAGAGCTTTGTGCCATCTGCTGGGCAAGTTTCAGCGCTTCGATCAGGCTGGTCGGGTTTGCAAGGCCTTGCCCCGCAATGTCCAGTGCAGTCCCGTGATCGGGTGAGGTTCGGATAAATGGAAGGCCTAGTGTGACGTTCACACCGCGATCGAAATCCAGCGTCTTGATCGGAATCAGAGCCTGATCGTGATACATGGCGATGGCGGCGTCATAGCGCGCGCGCGCTGCGGCGTGGAACAATGTATCCGCGGGGTGCGGGCCGGTTACGGTATACTCTTTGCGGGGCAGCTCTGTGATCAGCGGCGCAATCCAGTCCAGTTCTTCTTGCCCCATCTTGCCGCCTTCACCGGCATGCGGGTTGAGGCCCGCGACGGCTATCCGCGGGGTGGCAATACCGAACTGTGATTGTAGTCCCTGGGCGGTGATTTCGATGGTTTCCCGCAAAAGCTCGGGCGTAAGCTCGCAAGGAACGCGTGAGAGCGGGATGTGGATGGTTGCTGGTACAACGCGCAGCTGGTCGCTCGCCAGCATCATCACAACACGTTGGGACCCAGCCAAGGCGCCCAGAAATTCAGTATGGCCGGGGAATGAGAAACCTGCCCCGTCGATAAGTGCTTTCTTGTGGATCGGTGCGGTACATAGCGCCGATGCAGAACCGGACTGAACCAGCGCCACGCCGGTTTCAATGGCAGTGACAACTGATCTGGCGTTGGCTGGATTAGGGTGCCCAGGCCGGTTAAGGGCTGGAAAGTCCAGTTGCAGTACGGGCAGGGCAGAGCCACAAATCTCGACCGCCTGAGAGGCGTCGCTGATCTGTACCGACGGTGTCTCGGGCGGCAAATGCGCGGCATCGCCAATATAGAAGAAAGGGCAGGCAGTTCTAAGGCTGGCCCAGGCTTTTGCGGCGATCTCGGGCCCAATTCCGGCCGGATCGCCGCAGCTGAGCGCGATTGGCTTCATTGTTCAACAATAGTTGCGTCGGCACGCATTTGCCCCAACAGGCTTTCTGCAAGTGTTTGCAGCCTTTGCTGGGTCAGAGCATTGGCGACATCTGCACGCGTTGTCTCTTCGCCAAGGTTGCGGGTACGTGTGCACAACATCACAAAAGCCAGTGTTTGGCCGTTGTTGCGGGTCAACGTGGTTGAAACTTCGTTCAGGTCCAGTTTGGCCAGTTCCAATGCGATATCGCGCGGGATTTCCGACGGTTTGCTGACATTCCGCTCTAAGACTTCTGCTGGCTTGTTTTGCACGATACCGTACAGATCATCGCAAGTGTCTATTTCTTCTTTCAGCTTTTCGGCTGCGGCCAGTGTTTCCGCACTACGACCACCGGGCATGTAATAGACAGCATAGTCGATCTCGGAATAGGTGGGCGTACTCGCAGCGGTCTCACGCAAACCGCGCATCTGAAACAGTGCAACGGCATTGGGCAGAGGAATGGGCTGGGTGACGTCACCATTTTTGAGCCCGATGATGACCGGCTGCAGCGCCGGGGGCAGATCGGTCAAGTTCAACCAGTCAAGGCGCCCCCCATTGGTGCGAGTTCCGGCCGCCGAGTACTGTGTTGCGGCGGTTGAAAAGGAATCATAGCCCTCGATCAAGGCGATCTCTTCGGCCAGCAGTTGAACCTGTGGCAGGTTTTGTTGGTTCACAGGAATAATGATTTCCGAAAGAAGAACTTGCAGGCCGCCACTTCCAGATTGTCCAAGTGCGCGATTGATCTCGTCTTCCGATGGTCTCGCCTGCGACAGAAAACGCGCGCTGACGAATTCACGCCAGGAAATCTGATCCTTGATGAAATCCCGAACTGTCTCACGGTCAACACCGGCATCCGCCAGAAGCTGCAGGAATTCGTCGCTCGAAAGCTGACCGCGGGCTGCAAATTGGTCAATTCCAACCTGAACGTCTTCGGGGGCGACCACGATTCCAGCGTCGCGCATCGCCTGTTTGCGCAGGCGGTCGTCTATCAGAGCTTTGCGCACGTCTTCCTCGGTTGCGCCGGGAACACCCAGAATCGACAGGAATTGCAGGCGCTGTTCCAGCTCATACCAGGTCACGATGTCTTGATTAACCTTTATGGCAGGCGAGAACAGGTTCTGCGCCACTGCCTTTACAGGTGCTATGGCAATCGAAACTGCAACCAGTGCCGGAGCAACCAGCCCGATATGGCTGGAACGAAAGAAACGTGAAAAACCTGTTATCAACTGCATCTTCTCTTGTACTGTTTGCCGCCACCTTCGACAGAATATCCTGTCAGAGCTACGGTAAAGCCGAATTCGGTCGAAGGCTCAATACTTGATGACGAGGTATAGCGCCTGCTGACCGACATGTTAACCTGAACACACTCGTTCCGGTACGTGATACCCAACCCATATCTGATCGGTTCAGATTCGCTCAGGTCATACCGCGCCTGAGCACGGGTTTGCCAGTTCTGATCGATGTCGTACCGCCCGCGCAACCAGATCTCAGAAATCTCATCGTCGACATTTTCTGCGGGATCGGGTTCTTGCCAGACATAGCTTCCGCTGAGGGCCGTTGTTTCCTTTTGCCATGCAGCACGCAGCTCGGCCTTGGCAAAGCTGAAATCTCCGTTCACCAAACCTCGTCCGGCCAGAGACCACCCGTTGGGCGTTTCAAGTTGTCCGGCGATCAACACATCGGACGATGTGCCCTGAAGGCCCGATGTAAGGTTAAAGTCGGGATCAGCATCCGCACGAAAGACCTGACCGATCGTGGCACGCGCTTGCCAGCCCCTGGAGCCATAACGCGCCCAATTCACCCCAACAACGCCGCTGACCCCATCTTCGCGCCTGTCCTCGGCAGGGAATCGGGACAGGGATAGCAGGTTACCCTGGTCAAACTCCTGAAACGTACTTTCGTCGATAGGAACATCATTGTCGGAGACATGCGTCCACCCGATCTGCGCGATGGGTTCCAGCAACTGGGTTGCGCCCGACGCCTCGCGGCGGGTCATTGGCATGCGCAGCGTCAGTGCGGCGCGCGGGGTCGTGCGGGTCACCTGATCGGGATAGGCGCTGTCGTGGCGGATATTGAACGTGTCGATTGACGCGCCTACTTGGGCATCTGCACGCAGCCCCCAGCCCAGTATCCAGCTGCGCAGCCATTCGGTATCGAAGGTCGCTCGGGCAACATCGCGCCCGATAACGTCCTCATTGCTCGTTCTTTCATGGGCATGACCGATGAAAGCCATCCGCACCTCTCCTCCGACAGCTGCCGGGAAGAAGCGTTTGCGATAGTTCAGGTCGAAGATTCGAGAAGGAATCTGATCCTGATCCTCGCTATCTCGCAAGGTTTTATAGTGGTTTAGGCTGGTCCGGAAAGCGGTATCGCGCTTGATCCTTTCCAGGGCAATTTCGCTGCGCAGACGGTCAAAGTCGGGCAGGCCGTAATCAGCCAGATAGGAATCGTCGGACGTAGTTCGGATGTTGAAGGTCAGGCGATAGTCGTCCGGCAGATCAAACCAACCGTTGGTAAAGAAATATCCGCGCGCCTCGTCCCGTTGAAGGTCATCGCGAGTATGCGCGCCTTCGATTTTGATCCGTCCGTTCTTAAAGGCCTGACGATAGCGATAGCCCAGAGTTCTGGTCTTACCGGAAAGGTAAGGTGTCAGCGTGAGGTCCTTGTGATCTCCAAGCTTGAAGAAATAGGGAACCTTTATGCCTGTGCCCAACTGCGAGGTGGTGCGGACCGATGGGACCAGAAAACCAGTCGCCCGGTCCAGCGTTGGGTCGGGGAGACGCAGGTAAGGGAAATAGAAGACCGGCACATCCAGCACCCGGAATTGCGCACCTTCGAAATAGAGCTGTCGTTCCAACTGATCATGGGTCACCTTGCGGGCACGGATTTGCCAGAGCGGTGGCCGCCCATCCGTGCAGACATGGCAAGACGTCGCCGAGACTTTGCTGAACTGGGTGTATCTGCCGCCAGCACGTGTCGCCTGCACCGAGGCAATTTGCACCTGTTGGTCGAACACCATTCGGGCGCCGATCAAAAGGCCGTTGAGCAAACCCCGGTCGAGTTTTGCGGAATCCGCCAGAACTGTCGTTCGATTGCCCTGATCAATCCGGATCGGTCCTTCCAGTGTAAGCTCACCGCTTTCGCGGTCGTACAAAATCCGACTGGCCGTCATTTTGACGTCACCCTGAAACGCTTCGACATTGCCCTCTGCGATCAGCACACGCTCTGGGGTTATGAAAATCTTGTCGGCGACAAGTAAGGCTGGTGGCTCTTGCTGGGACGCGTGCGTCGTTAGATCCTGTTCCGGCAAAGTCTGGGCCAGGACACCCGAAGGCAAAGACAATGCAACCGCACCCGAGAGCAATAGCAGAGCGAATTTGCGCATCAGCCATCCTCCGCGTGCAACAGCAGGCCAAGAGAAAGAAGGATGGCCGCAAATGGCGGGGCCCAGGCTGCAACGAAGATAGGCAACTGACCGTTTTCTCCCAATATTTGCGCGAAATTACGGACGAAATAGATGGCGAAGCCCAGTAACACGGCCGTCAGCACCGCTATTCCGGTGCCGCCGAACCGGACATGCCGCATGGTAAAGGCCGCGCCAATCAAGACCATTGCGACCAGAAACAGAGGTCTTGCCAGTTGGACCTGAAACCAGACCTCGTATTGCTTTGTCGAAAAGCCCGCCTCGCGCAGGTCTCGGATCAACTGGGGCAAATCGTAGACAGACATCGAATCCTGGTTGGCCAGCCTGTCCAGAATGCGCTGACGTGTCAGGGTGGTCGGAATCTCCAGACGATCATGCTCTTTCGAGCCAGCTTCGGGATTGATGCCGTTCATAAGCGGCCAGATCTTGGCATCCTGTAAAACCCAAAAACCGTCTTCCAACTTGGCCTGTTTGGCAGAGATTTGGCGTGTCGGCTGACCAATCGCGTCGAATGTTATTATGGTGACGTCCTTCAACAGCAGGGTGTTACCGTTGGACGTTCGGCGCGCGTGGACAACCGATTGGCCCTCTTCTGTAGCTTGCCGTAACCACAAACCCTCACTGCTGATCGAAAGAGCTGAGCTGGTGCGGTTACGGTAGGAATCGGAAAGCCGTTGGAATTCTTCGGAAGTTGCGGCAGCAAACGGGTTAAGCACCGCAACCGCCAAGGCTCCGATCAACAGGGCCAAAGTTACAGGTGCAAGCAGGACGCGAATTCCAGATCGCCCGATCGAGCGCGTCACCACCAATTCCGAGCTGCGCGCCAATCCGATGAACAACGCAATCGTGGACAGGATGATCAGCAGGGGCAGCATCTCACCGATGGCGGCGGGCGTATTCAATAGGGTCAGATACAAAAGCCGGCCAAATGACAGATCGACCTCATCAAAGCGCCGTACCTGTTCAATCAGGTCGATCAGAATCATCAGCGTCAAAAAGATACAGCCAATGACCAGAAAGCTCTGGGTGAACCGGCGGGCAAAATATCGATCCAGGATCACCGATGCGCCCTCGGCATCACTGCGTTGCCTGCAGCGGGGGCCTTGAAGTCAAGAGAATCAGCGGTACATGCGCCAGCGCGCAACGGCCTATGCCTGCCCCGATTTGCCAATTCGCCCTCCCGCTCTCCGACCCTGCCGGAACTTTTTCCGCGACTGTAATGCAAATGCCCGGCGGGGAAAACTGCTATCTGGTCAATGCGGTCGCTGCGGGCTAGGTCTTGGGAAACAGATTTTCAGGAGTTCCCAATGAGCAGTCTTGTTCCAATTCAGTTTAAGGCTTTTGACGTGGACGTGATGGCGCAGACCAAAGGGCGCGTCGTGATTATTGTCTCGGATGAAGGCAAGATGAACCCAGCCGCACGCCGTGCCAACCGTCTGACCCGGGGCGCAGTCGCGCGACTTGTCGAAAGCGACCGGTTCGAAAAGGTGAAATCCGGCGATGTAGTCTCTCTTGCCTGGCCAGGCGGAATGGCCGCTGAAGCGCTTGATATTCTCGTGCTTTCGCGCCGTGCCGATGCTGCAGAGGCACGCAAGGCCGGGGCGAAGCTGGCCAAATTGTCTGATCACCAGCCCTTGTTGCTCATGGCCGGAAATCAAGCCCGGACCGAAGAACTGGCATTGGGAATCGTTTTGCGCAGCTATGATTTTGATGCCCATAAAACCCGAGATTCGGATGAAGCCGGATCAGTAACAATCAGTCATCAGAAACATGATGAGGTCGAAGCCGCATTCGCACCGCTGTATGCGATTGCCGATGGCGTTCGGATGACACGGGACCTGACCAATGAACCCGCCAATGTGCTGACAACGACCGAATTCGCAGACCGTTTGTCCGAAATGAAGGCGCTTGGCCTGGACGTCGAAGTGCTCAACGAAGACAAACTGGCCGAATTGGGTATGCGCACCTTGTTAAGCGTCGGGCAGGGCTCGGTCAGCCCGTCCAAGGTTGTGGTGATGCAGTGGAATGGAGGCGACAAGGATGATGCGCCGCTGGCGCTGGTGGGTAAGGGCGTCGTGTTTGACACCGGCGGCATTTCCTTGAAACCCGCTGCAGGCATGGAAGACATGACTATGGACATGGGTGGGGCAGGTGTGGTCGCCGGCACCATGCGGGCGCTGGCCAAGCGCAAGGCCAAAGCCAATGTCGTGGGCCTTGTCGGGCTAGTGGAAAACATGCCTTCGGGCAATGCCACGCGCCCCGGCGATGTCGTCAAGTCGATGAAGGGCGACACGGTCGAGGTCATCAATACCGACGCCGAGGGCCGTTTGGTCCTGTGTGATGTGATGTGGTACGCGCAAGAGCGGTTTGCCCCCGTGGGCATGATCGACCTGGCAACATTGACCGGCGCGATCATCATTGGGCTTGGGCATGAGAATGCCGGTGTCTTTTCGAACAATGACACGTTCTGCAACGCCTTCCTAAAGGCTGCCGGGGCCGAGGATGAGGGCGCATGGCGGATGCCGCTGGGCAAAGCCTATGACGAGCAGCTGAAATCGCGCATCGCCGATATGAAGAATGTCGGTGGACGACCTGCCGGATCCATCACTGCTGCGCAGTTCCTGCAGCGGTTCGTGAAGGACGAAACCCCCTGGATCCATCTGGACATTGCTGGGGTGGCTTCGATTGCAACCGAGACATCCTATGCGCCCAAAGGGGCCACCGGTTGGGGTGTCCGCGCACTGAGCCGGTTCGTGCAGGACAATTTCGAATAATCCAATGGGCGCCGTTTATTTCTATCACCTGACCCGCCAACCGCTGGAAAACACCTTGCCCGTGTTGCTGGACAAGGCGCGGCAGGCCGGGTGGAAGATAGCCGTGCGGGGAACTGATCCCGCACGGATGGATTGGTTGGACGAAAAGCTGTGGCAGGGCCCCGAGGAAGGGTTCCTGCCACATGGCCGCACCGGGGGGCCGCATGACAGGGACCAGCCCATATTGCTGACGACAGGGGCCGAGGCCGCAAATGATCCGGCTTGCGTGATGGCCGTCGATGGCGCGACGGTTGAACCCGAGGAAGTGAACGCGCTGGAACGCGTGTGCATCCTGTTCGATGGGAATGATGATCAGGCTCTCCAACATGCCCGCGCGCAGTGGAAGAACCTGACCGGGGCGGGCTGTTCGGCGCAATATTGGTCCGAGGAATCGGGCCGGTGGGAAAAAAAGGCTGAGGCATAGGGCCTCCACAGATTTCAGGAGAATGAGCGATGGAAATGAAGCCCCTGGGCCGGACTGGAATCATGGTGAGCGACCTGTGTCTGGGTACGATGACATTTGGTACGCAGACATCCGAGGCCGACGCGCATACTCAGATGGACATGGCACTTGATGGGGGCATTAATTTCGTCGATGCCGCCGAGATGTATCCGGTGAATCCCATCTCGAAAGAGACGGTGGGCCGGACCGAAGAAATCCTGGGCATCTGGAACGCCTCAAACCCGTCACGGCGTGGTGACTATGTTCTGGCAACCAAGCATTCTGGGGCAGGGTTCGCACATGCGCGCGATGGCGCACCTATTTCACCGCAGACAATCCCCGAGGCGGTCGAAGGTTCCTTACGCCGACTGCAAACGGATTGCATCGACCTTTATCAGTTTCACTGGCCGAACCGCGGCAGCTATATGTTCCGGCAAAACTGGACCTATGCGCCTTCGGGGCACAATACCGATGAGGTTCTGGACAATATGCACGAGTGCCTTGTTGCCCTGAAAGAACAGGTCAACAAAGGAAATATCCGAGCGTTTGGCCTTTCGAACGAAAGCGCCTGGGGCACCGCTCAGTGGTTGCGGATCGCCGAAGCCACCGGCACGCCCCGCGTGGCATCTGTTCAGAACGAGTATTCTTTGATGTGCCGGCATTTCGACACCGATATGGCCGAGCTGAGCGCGCACGAGGATGTGGGGCTGATGGCCTTTTCACCGCTTGCCGCCGGATTTTTGACCGGGAAATACCAAAACGGCATGGTGCCCGAGGGTTCGCGGATGTCATTGGTGCCTGAGGTGGGAGGACGTCATCGCAGACGGGCATTTGAGGCGGTTGCGGCCTATCTAGAGATCGCGGACCGCCACGATCTGGACCCGGTCCATATGGCGCTGGCCTGGTGTCGGACGCGGCCCTTCATGATGTCGGCCATTTTCGGCGCGACAACGGTGGCGCAGCTTGGGCATATTCTCGACGGTAAGGAACTTCGCCTTTCCGGGGAAATTCTGACTGAAATCACCGACGCGCATCGCGCGCATCCGATGCCGTTCTAGGGGGCGCTGCCCTCGTCTCCGCAGGCGGAGCCTCCCCCGCGGTATTTTCAATCAGATAAAGCGGATCCGCTTAGTGATGTGTGGGTTGTGTCCTGTCTTGCCGTAGGTCCCGGGCCGAAAGGCCGTACGCTGTGCGAAAGGCGCGGGCAAAGCTGGATTGCGAGGCGAAACCCGTCGCCAGGGCCACATCCATCAGTGACATATCGGTGTCCGTCACCAATCTGCGTGCCTCGGCCAGTCGGAGCTGCAGGTAATGGTCCTGTGGCGTGGTGTTCAGGCGCAGTCGGAACTGCTGTTGCAGGGTGCGTGAACTGGTGCCCAGGGTTTCGGCGATATCTGCCAATGGCATAGGGTCGTCCAGTGCGGATTGCATCAGCGTATTGGCTTTGGCGGTCAAAGCTGTGTGGCGATGCGGCGCCCCGGTGCGGCTTTGTGGTTTTGTGGGATCAGGCGCACCGTCATAGAGGAACAGACCCGAGACGCGGGCGGCAAATCCGGCGCCATGGCGGGCGGCGATGATATGCAGCATCATCTCGACCGCTGGGATCGCCCCGCCCGAGGTCAGGCGGCCTTCAGAAACGGTAAACCGGTCAGGGCGCACGTCCACTTCGGGGAAGCGGGCAGAGAAGTTCTCCAAATCTTCCCAATGGGTGGTGGCGGCGTGGCCGTTCAGCAGGCCTGCCTCGGCCAGCAGCCAGGGACCGCCATCAATACCTGCCATTGTGGTGCCGGTCTTGGCGATGCGGCGTAGGCCGGCCAGCAGGCTGGGTGTGGCATGGCGGGCCAGTTGGAACCCGGCAACTACAATCATCAGATCGCAGGATTGCAGCCGGGCCAAAGGTACACCCGGAACCGAAAGCGCACTGGTCAGCATGGCGGGTTCAGCGGTGGCTGTCACATAATCCCAGTCAAAGGCCGGACGATCCGCCAACCGATTGGCGGCGCGCATTGGATCAACGGCCGACGCAAAGCTGAGCGTGTTGCATTCGTCCAGTACCAGCACAGCCGTTTTCAGGGCACGATGTTCGGGCTGCAATATGTTTTTTGCGGATTTCATCAAGTTCGATTCGCATTCTGACAAGTGTTTGACCAAAGCTGCGCCAAACTCGGGGGCGAAAGCAAATCGGAATCCGTGGAGAAGCCTGGGGAAAACTCAGGGTTAACCGGGTATAAGCTGGGGAGAACGCCATGCCTTTGGAAATGAACCGCGAAGTCTTCATTACGTGCGCCGTCACAGGCTCGGGTGGGACGCAGGATCGCAGCCCGCATGTGCCGCGTTCGCCAAAGCAGATCGCCGACAGCGCGATAGCTGCAGCCAAGGCAGGGGCGGCGGTGGTGCATTGCCATGTGCGCGACCCTGAGACCGGAGCGCCTTCGCGTGATCTGGCACTGTATCGTGAGGTCACAGATCGCATTCGCGATGCCGAGGTCGACGCCGTGCTGAACCTGACTGCTGGCATGGGTGGCGACATGGTGTTTGGCGGTATCGAAAACCCGCTGCCGCTGGCCGAGGCGGGAACTGATTTGGTTGGCGCGACCGAGCGTGTGGCCCATGTGGCCGAATGCCTGCCGGAAATCTGCACCCTCGACTGCGGCACCATGAATTTTGCCGAGGCCGATTATGTGATGACCAACACGCCGGGTGCGTTGCGCGCGATGGGCCAGATGATGACCGATCTGGGGGTAAAGCCCGAGATTGAGGCCTTTGATACCGGTCATCTGTGGTTCGCCAAGCAGTTGGTGAAAGAAGGCGTTCTGGAACCGAACGCTCTGGTTCAGCTGTGCATGGGCGTTCCATGGGGTGCGCCGGATGATCTGAACACCTTCATGGCGATGGTGAACAACGTGCCGGATGACTGGACCTTCAGCGCGTTCTCATTGGGCCGGAATGAGATGGCCTATGTGGCCGCTGCGGTTCTGGCGGGCGGCAACGTGCGCGTCGGGCTGGAGGACAACCTGTGGCTGGACAAAGGCGTGCTGGCCGAGAATTGGCAACTGGTAGAACGCGCGGGCAGCATCATCGAGAATATGGGCGCGCGGGTGATCGGGCCGCAGGAGGTCCGCGAGAAGCTTGGGTTGGTGAAGCGGGCGCCGAAAAGCTAGGCGGGCCATGTTCCGCCGAGTTATTTCATGGGTAGTCGGATGTTTGCTCGTTGGATTGGTTCCAGCGTGTGGCTTGGTCGGAAATGAAGGCTTTCGAGCGCGTCAATTTGCTATTCAACCTGTCGAAGCGGTGAATTGGTCGATCTTTGACGAGGCGTATTTCGAAGTGGCTGCGCTCAGACGCAAAAGCAAGAACACGCAACGGCTTTTTGTGAGGCTTGAGGGACAGCCATACCCTAGCTATCAATTGCGTGACCCGGACCGGACCGAATGTTTTGGGTACATCGCAGGAGCAAGTGATTGCTTTGAAAACCACCTGAGCGTGCCTACCCGGCGATCCGAGTCTGCACTTGAATATGACATCACTGCCGCAAGCCCCACAAAGTTTCACATCATCTACGTGGGTGACGGGGAGCAGATGGTTGTATTGGCCCGCACAGATAGGTCGTTTGCAGTTGTACTGAGCAGAGATTTAACGATCACACAAAATCAACTGACGATTGCGCGTGACGTACTGAGCGAAAATGGGTTTGACCCTCAAGAGTTGAAAGTAGTGAAGTGATGACAAAAACAGCAGCAATCATTGGCGGCGGAGTTATCGGCGGCGGATGGGCCGCGCGGTTCCTGCTGAACGGTTGGAACGTTCGGGTATTCGACCCGGACCCGGAAGCCGAGCGTAAAATCGGAGAAGTTCTGGACAATGCGCGCCGCTCGCTGCCGGGGCTGAGCGACGTCCCGTTGCCTCCTGAAGGTGCGTTGTCATTCCATGATGATATGGCCGATGCAGTGCAGGGTGCTGCTTGGATTCAGGAGAGCGTGCCGGAACGCCTGGACCTGAAGCTGAAAGTTTACAAGGGCTTGCAAGAGGCTTGTGATCCGGGTGCGATCATCGGGTCCTCGACCAGCGGGTTCAAGCCGTCAGAGTTACAGGAGGGCGCGCTGCGCCCCGAACAGATCGTGGTGACGCATCCGTTCAACCCGGTATACCTGCTGCCGCTGATCGAATTGGTGCCAACTGGCGCGAACCCGCCCGAGATGATCGAACGGGCGCAAGAGGTCCTGAAATCGGTCGGATTCTTCCCGCTGCACGTCAAGAAAGAGATCGACGCACATATCGCTGATCGGTTCCTTGAGGCCGTCTGGCGCGAGGCGCTGTGGCTTGTCAAGGACGGCGTCGCCACGACCGAGGAAATCGACGAGGCGATCCGTATGGGGTTTGGCATCCGTTGGGGGCAGATGGGTCTGTTCGAAACCTATCGTGTCGCCGGCGGCGAGGCTGGGATGCGGCATTTTATGGCGCAGTTCGGCCCGGCACTGAAATGGCCCTGGACCAAGCTGATGGATGTGCCCGAATTCACTGACGAGCTTGTCGATCTGATTGCAGATCAGTCAGATGCGCAATCCGGCATGCATTCGATCCGCGAGCTGGAGCGTATCCGCGACAACAACCTTGTGGGCATGATGCGGGCGCTCAAGGCGCAGAACTGGGGCGCGGGGGCGGTGCTGAACCAGCATGATGCTCTGCTGAAACCGGGTGCGCTGCCATCATTGGAGCAAGCGGATCTGAGCCAACCGATCCTGACTCTGTCCCGTGCCGTGCCTTTGGATTGGACCGATTACAACGGCCATATGAACGAAGCAAAGTATCTTGAGGCTTTTGCCGACGCCACCGACCGGTTCATGGAGATCATCGGTTGCGATATGGAATATATCTCGTCCGGGGGCAGCTATTTCACCGCGGAAAACCACATTCGTTACATGAATGAGGTCCATGCCGGCGCAAAGATTGAGGTGCGCACCCAGATGCTGTTGGGGCAGGGCAAGAAACTGCACGTGTTCCACAGCATGTATAGCGGTGAGACGCTGCTGGCGACCGGGGAGAGCTTTTTGCTGCATGTCAGCCTGGAAACACGCCGCCCCAGCCCGCCATCGCCCAGCATTGAGGCCGCTATGGCCCGCATCGCCGAAGCGCAGGCCGGATTGCCTTATCCCGAAGGGGCCGGGGTTGCGATCCGGAAACCCTCATGACCTGCCGGGTGTTGGTGACGGCTGGCGCTTCGGGTGTTGGTCGGGCTATGGCAGAGGCGTTTGATGCGGCCGGGTATGATGTCTGGATCACAGATATTGATCGGGCGGCGCTAGATGGCGTGCCGGATCATTGGACAGCCCACCATGCTGACGTGTCGGATGAGGGTGATATGCATGCCGTGTTCGCCGCGATTTCTGATGCGGGTGGTCTGGATTCGCTCTGCGCCAATGCGGGAATTGCCGGGCCAACCAGCGCTATCGAGGATATTGACCTCAAGGACTGGCGGGGGTGCGTTGCGGTCAATCTGGACGGGGCGTTTCTGGCCGCCAAATATGCCGCGCCTATGATGAAATCTGCCGGTGCCGGCAGCATCATCCTGACCTCATCCACGGCGGGGCAATACGGCTATCCGTTTCGTGCGCCCTATGCCGCGGCCAAATGGGCAGTGATCGGATTGATGAAAACACTGGCGATGGAGCTTGGTCCCCACGGCGTCCGCGCCAATGCGATTTGTCCCGGCGCGGTGGAGGGCCCAAGGATGGAAGGCGTTCTGGCACGCGAGGCGGCGACCAAAGGTATGAGCCGGGACGAGGTCTATCAGGGCTATGCCTCGGGCACGTCCATGGGTCGTTTCGTCGAAGCGCAGGACATAGCCAATATGGCTGTCTTTCTGTCCTCTGGCGCAGCGCGATTGGTGTCGGGCCAGGTGATCGCGGTGGATGGCCACACGGTTAATCCTGACCCGAAGTTGTAAGCTAGCCCTGGTTGGGGCCTCGGATCTGGCGGATGGTCTGACGAACGGCTTGCCAATCGCGGGCTTGCTGAGCGTTTCCGGCAGCCTCGCATTCGCGCATTTTCATTGCGGCTTCTGCCTCGGCCTGGTCACCGTGCGCCGTGTATAAAGCCCGTGCATATTGGGCTGTTTTCAGTGCGTCCATTCCTGTGGTCCTCCGTCTGTGGTCGGAATGCCCGAAAGTTCGCGCCCGGCGACGATACCACAGGTTGTACGGGGATGCATCACATGTCGCGGGAAATCGCTGCTCTGAGCTGTTGCAGGTGCTCTGGAAAGTCCCGTGCGGTCACGACCGCCTCGCGAACCAGAGTGTCGAAATGGCGGCTGAAAATTTCAATCCGGTCGCGATCGCGAAAGGCCATGTAATGGCTTCCTGCGTAAAACACGCAAAGAAGGGGACCGAAAATCGTTACGGGAGCCGAATATAGCCGTTTGGCATCGAACAAATAGATACGCAGCCGTGGGTAGAGCTGTTCACACAACTCCAAAAGGTGGTCAATCTGATCCAGCCGCTTGCGAAGGCTAAGGCCTTGATAATAGCCGGTTGCATGCGAAAAGCTGTCGATTTCGTACATCGGCATTGCGATCTCATAATCGGACTGGGCGCTGCGCATCCAGGTCAGTCGATCTTCGGACGCACCTATGGCCTGATCTGCCGTGCGCCCCAGATGCGGTGCGTATTCCCATTCCAGAACGGTGCGGGTCTTGAGCATGTCGGGCAAGGTCGCAGGAACATATCTGATTTTGTAACCCGCTGCCTCTTGGTGCCACTCGAATATGCGCTCATCTACCAGGGCGCGGGGGGCCTCAGTCATGCTCAGCGACAAAGCCAGCAACTCGGCCGCGCTTTCCGGCCGGTCAGACAGGCTCAGCAACCAGTCCGCCGAAACACCCAATGCCGTCGCGCAGCTTCCGACAACATGGGCATTCGGCAACCGTGCCCCGTGATCGGTCAACAGTTGCGATACGGTTGAGCGGTCAACACCGATCTGTCGCGCGAGGGCGCTTCGGCTGATTTGGCGTTCTTCCATTGCGCGGGCCAGGCGCAAACGGAATTGAGCCGCACGGTCGCGTTTGTCGATTTTATCCTGCATGTGGTGATAAATATCATGTTTGATGAGTTTTGTTAATCATATTCGGAATTTTCAACCTAAGCGGCAAGCCGTAATTCTAAAGCCATAACAATATTATGGGTGACGGAATGGAAACACGACGCAGATCGGTCGTGAAGGCGGTTTTGTGGAACGTGATGGGCCTGATCATCATGTCGGTGGTTGGGCTGGTTGCGACGGGGTCCGCCGCGATTGGCGGAACTCTGGCCGTAGTAAATACGGCGATCGGGCTGACGCTCTATGTGGTTTATGAGAGGGTCTGGGCGGGCATTTCGTGGGGGCGCAATGTCTGAGCGCCCGGGTCCGGAATGGGGCACTTTCACGCTGATGCTGGCCTGTTATGCTGCCTGGTTGGCCGTGATCTTCTTCCTGCCCATCTGGTTAGCGGTTCCAGTGATGGGCGCGGTGGCCGCGTTACATTCATCATTGACGCATGAAGCACTGCACGGGCATCCTTTTCGCGCCAGATGGCTGAACGAGGCGCTGATGGCGCTGCCCTTGACCTTGTTCATCCCATATCAGCGGTTCCGAGACCTGCATTTGGCGCATCATCGGGATTCAACGCTGACCGATCCCTATGATGATCCTGAATCAAACTATCTGGACCCAAAAGTTTGGACGGGGCTAGGTCACTGGCACAGGCGATTGTTATCGGTGAACAACACTCTGTTGGGGCGGATCGTTTTGGGCCCTGCAATCGGACAGGTTGCCTTTGTCAGGGACGAGTTGCGAGGGGCCGCGCGTGGCGAATGGGACATATTGCGCGCATGGGCTTTGCATATGGCGGGCGTGGTTGCGGTTATCTGGATCGTGACCTTGTCGCCCATGCCGGTCTGGGCCTATGTCCTGTCCGCGTATTTGGGGCTTGGCCTTGTCAAAATACGCACTTTTCTGGAACACCGTGCGCATGAAGATGTGGGGGCAAGAACCGTTATCATCGAAGATCGCGGGATACTGTCTTTTCTGTTTTTGAACAACAATTTACATGTAGTTCATCATCTGAACCCGCGTACCCCCTGGTATCAACTTCCGAAGATCTACCAGCAGGGTAAAGAGGGCTATCTGGCCACGAACAAGGCCTATGTATACCCATCATATGCCGATGTTTTCCGGGCGTATTTCTGGAAGGTAAAAGACCCGGTGGCGCATCCGCTCTGGCCAAAGGGTTGATTTGGGGCCACAAAAGGCGGCATGAGCCTCTGGATACCTGTCACTATCGCCGCCGCAACGTTTCAGACGGTGCGGTTCATGCTGCAAAAATCGCTGAGCAGTGTAAAGCTGACGGCCGCCGGGGCGACATTTGCCCGGTTTGCCTATTCAATCCCGCTGGTTCTAATCGCTCTGATCGCGGCGCTGCAGTTGACGGGGTATTCCTTGCCGCCGCTGACCGCCCGGTTCTGGGTGTTTGCCACCATTGGAGGAACGGCTCAGATCCTTGCCACGATCTGTGTCGTCGCCTTGTTCAAACAGCGCAATTTTGCTGTCGGCATAACTTTTAAGAAAACCGAAGTGATCCAGACCGCCATCGTTGGTTTTCTGGTCCTGGGCGATCAGGTCTCGTCCTGGGCGCTTGGGGCGATCTTTCTGGGGCTGACGGCTGTGTTGCTGCTGTCGAAAAGTCCTGGAGGAGACGGGGCGTGGTGGCGACACCTGACGAACCGGGCCTCGCGGCTTGGCCTGGGATCAGGTGTGCTGTTTGCGTTTTCCTCGGTCAGTTATCGGGGTGCCTCGCTTGAACTGGGCGAGATTGATGCGTGGTTTCGGGCACTTGTGACGCTGGCAGTCGTTGTCTCGCTCCAGTTCGTCAGCATGGGCCTGTGGCTGTTGTGGCGAGACAGGGCCGAGCTGCGCGCCGTGTGGCAGACACGCCGAACAGGCGTATTTGTCGGACTGACCAGCCTGTGCGGATCGTTCTGCTGGTTCTTGGCATTCACCTTGCAAAACGCCGCCTACGTCAAGGCTCTGGGGCAAGTCGAGCTGATCCTCAGCTTGTTCGCGTCGATCTTGTTTTTCCGCGAAACCATCACCCGGCGCGAGATCGCCGGGATGACGTTATTGGGCGCATCAATTCTGGCGCTGGTTTTGTCTATTTAACCCGTGCGGCGTTCGTCGAAGCTGAGCGCGATAAAGCTGGGCAGGTGATCGCCCATTCCCACGACCGAAGGACCGTTGTCAGCGCGCCGTCCACGGCCTCTGACTTCTTTATCCTTCTTGCGATCTTCTCTTCTATCGTCGCTTTTGGGGGCCTCTGTTGGTCGGACCTCAGTTGGCCGGGCCTTTTTCTCGGGTTTTGGCCTCTCGGGTTTCGGCTCTTCCTTTACCGGATTGTCCAAGCGAGGAATTTCTTTTTGAATCAGCTTCTCGATCGCGGCCAGTGCTTTTTCATCGCGACCCGAACAGATAGTGATCGCTTTGCCTTCGCGTCCGGCGCGACCTGTACGACCGATCCGGTGCACATAATCCTCGGGGTGGCCGGGGACGTCGAAATTGATCACATGACTGACCGAGGGCACATCCAATCCGCGCGCGGCAACGTCCGAGGCGACAAGCAGACGTAGTGTTCCGTCACGGAAACCGTCCAGTGTTTTCGTCCGTTGTGACTGATCGAGATCGCCATGGATCGCGGCAGCATCATAGCCGTATTTCTTCAGCGATTTCGCACAGATATCCACATCGGTCTTACGATTGCAGAAGATGATCGCGTTGGTGCATTTTTCGCCCTCGGAGTCGATCAGCGAACGCAGGACTTGGCGCTTGGCGCTGGCCTCGCGGTCACGGCGACCACCTTTGAACATGACCACACTTTGCTCGATGGTTTCCGAGGCCGTTGCCTGACGGGCAACTTCGATCCGGGTTGGGGCCGACAGGAATGTATCGGTGATCCGCTCAATCTCGGGCGCCATGGTGGCTGAGAAGAACAGCGTTTGGCGTGTGAATGGCGTCAGCGAAAAAATGCGTTCGATATCGGGGATAAAGCCCATATCCAGCATTCGGTCGGCCTCATCCACCACCATGATCTGGACGCCGGTCAACAACAGTTTGCCGCGTTCGAAATGATCCAGCAGGCGACCTGGTGTGGCGATCAGAACGTCGACGCCACGGTCGATCAGCGCATCTTGTTCCTTAAAGCTGACGCCGCCGATCAACAGCGCTTTGGTCAGCTTTACATTTTTGGCATAGGTGTCGAAATTCTCGGCCACCTGCGCGGCCAGTTCCCGCGTCGGGCACAGCACCAGCGACCGCGGCATGCGCGCACGTGCGCGGCCACGGGCCAGCAATGTGATCATCGGTAGCGTGAAGCTGGCGGTTTTGCCTGTACCGGTCTGGGCGATACCCAGAACGTCCTTGCCCTCAAGCGCGGGTGGGATCGCGCCTTCCTGGATCGGTGTTGGCGTTTCGTATCCGGCTTCCTCAATGGCTTTGAGGACCTTCGGGTTCAGGTTCAGTTCGTTAAACTTTGTCATGTATGTCCGGTTGTTGCGGACACTAAAACCTGGCCCGCGCGTAAAGAATGTGCCGGGCCCGGATGGCCATGCGATGTTTTGTGCATTTCGGCTTGGCGGGACATAACAAAATCACGGGGCAGGGTCAAATGAAGTCACTTTTACGCTGCAACACCGGCTGACCATGCGGATTTATCGCAACAATTCAGGTACTTCCGGGGAAATGTTTCGCGACTTTTCCATCCAAATCCAACGGACGGTGCTTAATCAGCCCAAACTTTTCGAGGCGGGTGCGAACTTCTTGGTCGGCGCCACTGATTTCATCATAGAAAGCCCGCAGGCCGTGAGCCCCATCTTCTTCTTCGATCCAGCTCAGCAATTCATTCATGTTCATCCCGCCTTGTTCGCGCGGAACATTGGGTGACATGCCTGGCTGATACGAGCCCTTTTCGAACCGGAACCGATAATGGGCTAGCCAATGATCCCAGTCAGGTGCATGACGGTGGCATAGATCAACGTGCGGCAGCTCGACCTTGGTCGGGAGGATTTCGCCATCCTGAAACAGATTGTGAATCCGGAAATTGATCTTGGGTAAGCCTTTGCGAACAAACAGTTTACCCTGAACATGGCTGAGGAATCCAGCAAGAACAAATCCGCCAAAATTCGGATAAAGTGCCTGAACGATCCCATCACGGCCCTGACCAGCGGGGATATAGGCTTTGTACAGGTCTTCGGTTCCGCCTACGGGCTCGATCGGACGAACGCGCACCGCTGGGATATGTTGCGGAATCTCCGCTAATATCGCGCCAAGGTCGGATTGCGGCCAGAGGAACTCGTCCAGATCAATATGGGCGAGCCAGTCGACCTCAGCCTTTCTGTAAGTAAAGCTGGCATTTGCGGTTTGCCGGACCTGATGTTTGTCGGGCCGCTCGCGCTTTCGGTTCGCCCAGTACCCTTCGTCGCAGTTGCGTATTTCGATCCGTGGGTGGCGGTTCAGGGCGTTGAACGCAGCCGGGCAAGGCTCGTCCAGATACAGATACATCCGGTCGGCCCCGAGATCGAGGTGATAGGCCGCAAACCGAAGTATGTCCGGGGCCGAGCCCCGGATCGTCGATACAATGCCCCAGCTTGGGACATTATCCGGCATATGAAGCTCGTGACCCTGTCACGCCATCATCTCTTTGGTGGCGGTCAGGTTCAGGTCGGGATAGTCCCGCACGACCCGGTCGATGTCCCACTGCAGGCGAGTCAAATAGACGATGTCGCCGTCATGATCATGAGCGATGTGCTGCTTGTTGGCATTGACGAATTTCTCGACCTCAACCTTTTCACCACTGACCCAGCGGGCGGAAGTGAACTGAGACGCCTCGAACCGTACCGGCAGGCCGTATTCCATCTCAATCCGGCTGGCCAGAACCTCGAATTGCAGCGCGCCAACGACGCCGACGATAAAGCCCGATCCGATGGACGGTTTGAACACCTTGGCCGCGCCTTCTTCGGCGAATTGCATCAGCGCCTTTTCCAGGTGCTTGGCTTTCATCGGGTCGCCCGGTCGCACGGTTTGCAACAGTTCCGGCGCAAAGGAGGGGATGCCGGTTACCCGGATCGCTTCGCCCTCGGTCAGCGTGTCGCCGATGCGCAGCTGGCCGTGGTTTGGGATGCCGATGATGTCTCCGGCCCAGGCCTCTTCGGCCAGTTCCCGGTCGGATGCAAGAAACAGCACAGGGTTCGAGATTGCCATCGGCTTTTTCGATCGAACATGGGTCAGCTTCATGCCGCGTTTGAAATGGCCCGAGGCCATGCGCACAAATGCCACCCGGTCGCGGTGCTTGGGGTCCATATTGGCCTGAACCTTGAAGACGAACCCAGAGACTTTCTTTTCTTCTGGCGCGATCTGACGGGGTTCCGCGGACTGTACCTGCGGCTGTGGGCCATAGGCGCCGATGCCTTCCATCAGTTCCTTGACGCCGAACGAATTGATCGCCGAGCCGAACCAGATCGGGGTCATGTGGCCTTCCAATACCGCTTGGGGGTCAAGCGCGGGCAGCAATTCGCGTGCCATCTCAACCTCTTCCAGCAGCTTCTCAAGCAGGTGCTCGGGCACATGTTCGGCCAGCTTGGGGTCGTCCAACCCGTTGATCTGGATGCTTTCGGCCACTTTATTACGGTCAGCGCGGTCCATCAGCTCCAGCCGGTCGCGCAGCATGTCGTAACAGCCGATAAAGTCGCGGCCTACTCCAATCGGCCAGGCAGCGGGCGTGACGTCGATGGCCAGCATTTCCTGAATTTCGTCGATGATCTCGAACGTATCGCGGCTTTCGCGGTCCATCTTGTTACAGAAGGTCAGGATCGGCAGGTCGCGCAGGCGGCAGACCTCAAACAGTTTCTGGGTCTGGCTTTCCACACCTTTCGCGCCGTCGATCACCATCACGGCCGCGTCCACCGCGGTCAGAGTGCGATAAGTATCTTCCGAGAAATCGCTGTGGCCGGGCGTGTCCACCAGATTGAACCGGAAGTTTCCATAGTCGAAGGACATGGCCGAGGCCGAGACCGAGATCCCGCGATCCTTCTCCATCTGCATGAAATCCGAACGTGTCCGCCGTGCCTCACCCTTGGCGCGTACCTGACCGGCCATCTGGATGGCGCCGCCATACAGCAGGAACTTTTCCGTCAGGGTCGTCTTGCCCGCATCCGGGTGCGAGATGATGGCAAATGTCCGGCGCCGGGCGATCTCGGGCGGCAAGGTGGGTTGGTTCGTGGCGGTATCAAGCATAGTCGCGCGTATAGGCGGGGAATTCTGCCGAAGCAAGACAAAGAGGCTGGTTCGAATCGTCTGCCTGTGGCAATAAGAACATATAGTGAACAAATAATGGAGAGGATCAATGAATTTGAAAGAAATCGCCGATGAGCTGGTGGCGGGATGCCGGGAAAACAGGGCCAAGGCCAATCTGGACAAGCTGTATGCGGCAGATGCCGTTTCGGTTGAGGCCGTCGATGCATCCGGTATGGGACGCGAGGCGCATGGGCGCGACGCGATCCGTGGCAAGCACGATTGGTGGGAGAGTTCGACCGAAGTGACGGGCGGAAACGTCAGTGACCCGATGGTGCATGGCGAAGACCGTTTTGCCGTGATCTTTGAGGTGCAGGGCAAGTTCAAGGAAAGCGGTGAGAGCTTCGATATGCGCGAAGTTGCGCTGTATCACGTCGCGGATGGCAAGATCGTCCGGGAAGAGTTCTTCTACTAACCCCTTGTCATCAATCTGTCTTCCCTGTCTGCTGGGTGAAAGACATGCGGATAATCACAGATGGGGAGGAACAGATGGATCTGGGAATAGGTGGAAAGCGCGCGCTGGTCTGTGCCAGCAGTAAAGGTTTGGGTCTGGGCTGCGCCGAGGCTCTGGCGGCGGCTGGTGTGAATCTGGTGATGAACGCGCGAGGGGCCGACGCGTTAGAGGCTGAAGCCGCGCGTTTGCGCTCGGAATTTGGTGTCGATGTGCAGAGTGTTGCGTGTGATGTGACCTCGGAGGAGGGGCAGGCGCAAGTGATTGCTGCCGCGCAGGGCGTTGATATTCTTGTGACAAATGCTGGCGGTCCGCCTCCGGGCCTGTGGTCGGATTGGCAGCGCGAGGACTTCATCAAGGCGTTGGATGCCAACATGCTGACCCCGATTGCCTTCATGAAGGCCCTGTTGCCCGGCATGATGGATAAGGGCTGGGGCCGGGTGGTGAACATCACCTCGCAATCCGTACGGGCGCCGATTGCCGTTCTTGGCCTGTCTAATGCGGCACGGACCGGGCTAACCGGTTATGTGGCCGGAACGTCCAGGCAGGTCGCGCCGCATGGTGTGACAATCAATAACCTGTTGCCGGGGATACATGCGACGGATCGAGCGGATTCTCTGGACGGTGGTGTGGCTGCGCAGCAAGGCATTTCCGTTGACGAGGCACGCGCGCAGCGTGAGGCAACCATCCCCACGCGCCGCTATGGCTCGCGGCAGGAGTTCGGGGCAACCTGCGCGTTTCTGTGTTCGCAGCATGCGGGCTTTATCGTCGGGCAGAACATCCTGTTGGATGGTGGCGCGACCAATCTGACGATGTGACCATGGCGCAAGGATTTTCACTGAAGGATCAGCTGTTTAATGCGGAAAAAACCCGTTATCTGGCGGGGCTTTTTGCCGATGCTGATCCAGGGTTCGATGCACAGGCGTTTCAAACGCAGGTGATGTCACGCCTTCTCGAGCTTGAGTTGAAAGAGCGGATGGCGTGGATCGCCGATTGCCTGCAGCAACAGGTTCCGGGTGAGCTGCCAACTGTCGCTCCGACCCTTTTACGGGCCTTGCCGCCGCCGCTGAATCCGAACAAGACCGACGACGATTTTGGCGATTTCATCTTTGCGCCGCTGGGGGATTGGGTCGTGAATGTCGGCCTTGATCACCCCGACCTCGCGCTGGACGTGCTGGCTGAACTGACGCAGAGGTTTTCGATGGAATGGGCCATTCGCCCCTTTCTCAATCGTCACCCCGAACATGTCATGGAGCGGCTGGAGGATTGGTGCGGACATGACAGCTATCACGTGCGGCGTCTGGTGTCCGAAGGAACCCGCCCGCGTTTGCCATGGGGCCAGGCGGTGGGGTTGGAATTAACCGACCCGCTGCCTCTGCTGGATCGGCTGCATGAGGATCAAACGCGCTATGTGACGCGGTCGGTGGCCAACCATCTGAACGACATCTCCAAAAAAGACCCGGATATGGTGCTGGACCGCCTGCAGGATTGGTCTGTCTCACAGCGTCAGGACGCGGACGAGTTGCGGTGGATGACCTCTCATACCCTGCGCGGTCTGGTTAAGGCCGGGCACCCGCGCGCGATGAAGATGCTGGGATATGACCCTGATGCCGACATACAGGTCTCGGTCACGGTAAACGGGCCCGCAAAGATTGGCGGCGCGCTTGAGTTTGACGTTTCATTGGCTGGTGAGGCGAGCCAACCGGTTCTGGTCGATTATATCATTTATTTCCAAAGACCTGGCGGAAAAACCTCCGCCAAAGTGCACAAGCTGAAACAGGCCGCGTTGCGCGATGGAAAGCTGACCTTGAGCAAAAAGCACAAGCTCAAAGGCGATGCGACCACGTTCAAGCTTGTTCCCGGCGCACATCGTCTGGAGATTCAGGTGAACGGCCGGGTGCGCGCGGATCTGGATTTTGAGCTACTGGGCTAGCTCAACCTTTCGTCAGAATGCTCGGCTTTTGATTGCACGGCGTGCGGCGCTGCGTTAGCTGAGCAACAGTCAGGCGAGGGGATGACAGCGATGAAACATGAATCGGTGCAGAACTACTATGGCGAGGTCCTGCAAAGTAGCGCGGACCTGCAGACCAATGCGTGCTGTACGCCCGACGATATGCCGGATCATCTGAAAAAGATCCTCGCCAAGGTCCATGATGACGTGCTGACCCGCTATTACGGCTGCGGGCTGATCGCGCCGCTGGATCTGGAAGGGATGAGCATCCTTGATCTGGGCTGTGGTGCCGGTCGGGATGTATACGCCCTGTCTGCTATGGTAGGTGAGAAAGGCCGTGTGGTGGGCGTTGATATGACACCCGAGCAGTTGGATATCGCTCGCGCGCATCAGGAATATCACGCCGAAACCTTTGGGTATGCCCAAAGCAACGTGGAATTCCATCACGGCTACATCGAAAAGCTGGATGAACTGGACTTAAAGGCGGGGTCTTTCGATATCATCGTTTCGAACTGCGTGATCAACCTGGCCACCGATAAGGAGGCCGTTCTGCGCGGCGCGCATCGCCTGCTTAAGGACGGCGGAGAGATGTATTTCTCGGACGTTTATGCGGATCGTCGCGTACCGCAGGCAATGGCCGAGGATGAGGTTCTGTATGGCGAGTGTCTGTCCGGTGCGCTGTACTGGAATGATTTTCTGTCGATGTCTCGCAAAGCCGGTTTCGGCGACCCGCGTCGAGTCACGCACCGCTCCTTGACCATCGAAAACCCGGTTCTTGAGGACCGCGTGGCACCGCTCAAATTCCTGTCAGCCACCTATCGTCTGTTCAAGTTACCTGCGTTGGAACCCGCCTGCGAAGATTATGGTCAGGCCGTGATCTATAAGGGCACTGTGCCCAATGCGGCGCACATATTTGAGCTGGATGACCACCACGCAATCGCGACGGGTAAGGTGTTTCCGGTGTGCGGCAACACATGGATGATGCTCAAAGACACGCGGTTTGCGCGGCATTTCGAGTTCCTCGGTGATTTCTCAACCCATTACGGCATCTTCGAAGGCTGCGGTGGTGAAAGCCCATTTGAGGCGACCGGGCAGGCCGAAACGGGCGGCTGCTGCTGATCCCTTGCACCCAAAGGGAGGGGTTGCTATCCCCGCCCAAGCCCGATTGATTTGATCGGGTAAGGCTACGGGGTCCATCGGTGACAGTAAACGCAACTCCTCCGCGTCTGGAAATTCGCAATCTGGTCGCCCGGTACGAAGGTCGGGTGGTTGTTGATGACGTCTCGCTGACCGTGCAGGCGGGGCAGGTGACATGCCTGTTGGGGCCGTCAGGGTGCGGCAAGTCGACGACGCTGCGGATGATTGCCGGTGTCGAGATGCAAGAGACAGGCCAGATCTATGTCGATGGCAAGCTGATCTGCGATACGGTGTTCCGTGTCCCGCCTGAGCGGCGCGAGATTGGCCTGATGTTTCAGGACTTTGCCCTGTTCCCGCATCTTAGCGTAGCTGACAATGTTGCCTTTGGCCTGAAGGGTAGCAAAGATGAAAAACGCGCACGCGTGGATGAGTTGCTGGCCAAAGTCGACCTGATGCGTTTCGCAGACAGCTTTCCACATCACTTGTCGGGCGGTGAGCAACAGCGGGTGGCCCTGGCGCGCGCATTGGCCCCACGCCCCCGGATCATGTTGATGGATGAGCCGTTTTCGGGTCTCGATAACCGGTTACGCGATGGAATTCGGGACGAAACTCTGGCGATCCTCAAGGAAGAGGACGCCGCTGTGCTGTTGGTTACCCATGAACCCGAAGAGGCAATGCGTATGGCCGATGAGATCGCCCTGATGCGCCGTGGCAGAATCGTTCAACAGGGTGCGCCTTACAACGTCTACACCCGTCCTGCGGACAAAGCTGCAGTTGCATTCTTTAGCGATATAAATGTGTTAGGCGCGCAAGTTAACGGAGCATTGGCCGATACCCCATTTGGTCAGTTTCTTGCTCCGGGTGTGCCGGATGGGACGAATGTTGAAATTGTATTTCGGCCTCAGCACGTCCGTCTGGATTTTGATCGCAATGGCAAAGGTCCACTGCCGACACCGACGGACGGGGTAGCCGCGCGTGGTGTGGTCGAACGGGCGCGTTTTCTGGGCAACGAAAGCTTGATTGAATTCCGTATGGACTATGATGATTCAATCTTGAAAGCGACCGTTCCCAACGTGTTTGTCCCGCAAGCGGGGCGGGTCATGTGGCTTACCATTCGCCGCGATCGGTGCTTTGTATTCCCCAAATAGGGTCTAAAACTGCAGTTTAGGCGCAAGTGGTGCGTGAAAGCCTCAGATTGCACCTGCGGGTTGCTTGCCGCAGTGCGGGGCTGGGTCTATCAAGGAAAAAACGCTGCGGTGGATGGGGCATATGCGTATTCTTCTAACCAATGATGACGGTATCAATGCGCCGGGACTTATCGCGCTCGAGGCGATTGCTGCCGATCTGGCCGGACCGGGCGGTGAAGTCTGGGTCGTTGCGCCCGCTTTCGAGCAATCCGGCGTGGGGCATTGCATCAGCTACACGCACCCGATGATGGTTGCCAAGCTGGGAGAACGCCGTTTTGCTGCGGAAGGATCACCAGCTGATTGTGTCTTGGCTGGTTTGCACGATGTGATGAAGGACGCGCCACCCGACCTGGTATTATCTGGTGTGAATCGTGGGAACAACTCGGCCGAGAATACGCTGTATTCTGGCACAGTCGGGGGCGCGATGGAGGCGGCCCTGCAGGGGGTTCCGGCTATTGCCCTGTCTCAATATTTCGGTCCGCGCAATTTGGGGCTGGATGACCCGTTCGAATCCGCGACCCGATTTGGTGCCGAACTGGTTCGTAAGATACTGGGCGCGACGCCGGCAGAACAAGGCGATTACCGTTTGTTTTACAACGTCAATTTCCCCCCAGTGCCTGCGGATGAAGTACTGGGCACCCGGATCGCCCCTCAGGGTTATCGGCGTGACACACATTTCTCGGTCGAGCCGCACAGCTCACCTTCCGGGCGGCGGTTTCTGTGGATCAAGGGCGGGTATCAACACAACCCGACTGCACCTGGGACGGATGCTGCCGTCAATCTGGCAGGCTATATCTCGGTCACACCAATGCGTGCGGATCTGACGGCGCATGACGCGCTGGAAGCGTTAAAGTCGATCGAATGAGCGGACTGGACCCTGAAACAACCATGCAGTTCCTGTTTGCCCTGCGCTCGCGCGGGGTGACGGATGCACGCGTGCTGGCAGCCATGGAGCAGATAGATCGCGGCAGATTTGTCAAAGGCCTGTTTGCAGAACGCGCCTATGAGGATACGCCGCTGCCGATTGCGTGCGGCCAGACGATCAGCCAACCGTCTGTCGTTGGGCTGATGACGCAGGCGCTGGAAGTACGTCCGCGTGATACCGTGCTCGAGATCGGGACCGGATCGGGCTATCAGGCCGCGATCCTGTCGAAACTGGCACGCCGGGTATACACGGTCGAGCGCCATAAGCGACTTGTGCGCGAAACCGGCCAGTTGTTCCGTGATTTGGGGCTGACGAATGTGACGGCAATGTTGTCGGATGGTTCGTTTGGTCTGCCCGAGCAAGCCCCGTTTGATCGTATCATCGTGACTGCAGCTGCCGAGGACCCGCCCGGGCCGCTCTTGGCGCAGCTCAAAATCGGCGGTATCATGGTTTTGCCGGTGGGGCAGTCGGATACGGTCCAGACGTTGATCAGGGTCCGACGCACCGAATCCGGTTTGGACTATGACGAATTGTTGCCTGTCCGTTTTGTGCCCTTGTTAGAAGGGCTTGGGAAGGATGGAGCTTAAAGGAATATTCTGCAAAATGCGCCGGAACCCCGATGAACAGGGGCAGGTGTCGAGGACAATAAAATGAGAGCAGTTTCCAAATCAGCAATGCGCCGCTGTGCGTTAGGAGTGGCTAGCCTTGCAATCCTGGCTGGGTGCGAAGGGCCGCTGGACTATGATCTTCGCGGACAGGTAGGCGGTTTTTCCACCGCCGAAGCAGCACAGTCGGCGACGACCAACCGACCCGCACCGGATGCCAGGGGTGTCATCACATATCCGACCTATCAAGTGGCGATTGCTCGCCGCGGTGACACTGTCAGAGACTTGGCCGCAAGGGTTGGTTTGCCTGAAGGAGAGCTGGCGCGTTTCAATGGTCTAATGCCTACCGATTCCCTGCGCGAGGGCGAAGTTGTGGCACTGCCCCAGACGGTCGGTTCCGCAAGCTCTGTCGATATTGCGACGATAGCTGGTACGGCAATCGACGAAGTCCCCGCAAATGGCTCGGTCCGTACATCAACGCTTGAACCCGCAAAACCTGCGGCGGCACCGGCACCAACCGGTCCCGAACCGATCCGCCACAAGGTGAAACGTGGTGAAACGGCATTTACAATTTCACGCCTCTATGACGTTCCCGTTGAGGCGCTGTCAGACTGGAATGGATTGGATTCCGATTTTACCGTCCGCGAAGGCCAGTTCCTTCTGATCCCGGTGAAAAGCCAATCCGCACCGCGCAAAGCTGCTGTGCCTGCAACGAATGTGACACAGCCCGGCCAGGGGTCTCCGACACCGACGCCGCCCAGTGCTACGCAGCCCTTGCCTGACGAAACCATTTCCCCGGCCACTCCGGCGCCTGATGTGACCGCCGAGGCACCAACAAACCAAAGCAATTCGGCGCTTGGGCTTCCTGTGAACGGTACGATTATCCGCACCTATCAAAAGGGAAAAAACGAGGGGATCGACATCGCAGCGGCCGCAGGATCGCCTGTAATGGCGGCAGAGGCGGGAACTGTTGCGGCGATCACTGCTGATGCAGATCAGGTTCCGATCATCGTTGTTAAACACAACAGTGATCTGCTGACCGTCTATGCCAATGTGGCAGATATCACGGTCAAGAAAGGGGATCGCGTGCGACGAGGGCAGAAGATTGCCTCGCTGCGGAGCGGGGACAACGCCTATGTCCATTTCGAAGTGCGCAAAGGCTTCGAATCTGTAGATCCAGAGCCCTATCTGAAATGATAAGAATGGCCCCGTCAGGGCCATGCCGCTGGCAGGGATAATCCCAACCCGATGACGGCAGGGTTAAGCGTATGGGTCGTAATCGCTCAGACGCTTTCCCGGCTCGTCTGCAAAAATCTCGGGCAGGGGAAGGACGGTTTCGATCAGGTCAATTCGGAAGACCCGGAAATCATCGCGGAGTTCACACCAGGAAGTCAGCGTCCAGACTCGTCCCCAATACTCCATATGCAATGGCCGAATGGTGCGCTCGGTCAGCACGCCGTCGATCCTGCGGTAACTCAGACGTAATTTTTGTCGTGATTTGATGGCGGCGCGGATCGGGGCCATATGCGCCAGCCCGCGTGCGGCATCGGCAAAGGGGTATACCGCAAATTTCCAGCTGTCAGCCTCGGAAATCACCTGTGTCGGCAGCACGGCGTCGATCTTTTCAGCCAAAGACTCGGCGGCGGTTTTCAAGTCGGGGTCGGCGGCCTCGGCCACGATTGCCATGCCAAGGTTCAGCGCTTCCAGTTCGGCCGGGGTCAGATTCAGCGGGGGCAGGGTGATCTGCTCACGCACCATATAGCCCACGCCGCGCTCACCTTCGACCGGAACGCCCGAGGCGGCCAGCGTATCCATGTCGCGATAGATCGTGCGGACCGACACCTCAAGCCGGTCCGCAATGTCCTGCGCGCGGTGCAGTTTACCGTCGCGCAGGATCTGGATGATATCGAACAGCCGGTCACTGCGGCGCATGACACGCCGCTCTGACCGGGGTTATGCGGTCATGTTCCATAGCACGTTCTCGTGGCGCATCTGCATGCCTTCGGGGTTGATCGCTGCGATCAGTGCGGGCGCAAAACCCTGCTGCGGGAACTGCGCAGCTGCGTCCTGTGCGGCCTTCATATCGGTCCAGATCACGTAGTCAGTCCAGCGCCCGTCTTCGCCTTGACTGAGTTGACGATGGGCAAACCCCGGAGCTGCGCGTACAAAGGCTTCGGACGCTTGGCTGAGTTTTACAAACTCTTCCGGGGTTGTCCCGTTGGCGAGGGTGAAGGTGACGATTTCTGCAACATGGGTCATGTGAATCTCCGTTGACCAGGTTTCGATACCGCCTACCTAGCCCCTATCAACTGACACAAACCTGTCAGTTGATCAATCCGAGGCCGTAAAAAACATCGGATCGGATCAAATTTGAACGCAGATTTGAACCAACTCACTTTTGCAGGCGGGCCAGCGGGCGTAGACACGGACCCAGATCACATTTCCGGCGTACGGCGCCGACGTTATAGGAGAAGAGAGATGCTCAACAATATTGGCCTTCCCGGCATTCTGCTGATCGCAGTTGTGGTTCTGGTGCTATTCGGCCGTGGCAAAATCAGCTCGTTGATGGGCGAAGTGGGCAAAGGCATTACGTCATTCAAGAAGGGCGTCAAAGAAGGCGCAGAGGAACTGGATCAGGACGCATCCGAGCTGGCCAAAGACGTCACGCCCGAGACCGACAAAGACAAGGTCTGATCCGGTATGTTTGATCTGGGCTGGACCGAGCTTCTGGTCATCGGCGTCGTTGCCCTGATCGTTGTGGGGCCAAAGGATCTGCCGGTTTTGTTCCGTAATGTCGGTCGTTTTGTCGGCAAGGCCCGTGGCATGGCGCGCGAATTCAGCAGTGCCATGAACGAGGCGGCGGATCAGGCCGGTGTGAATGACATCAAAAAAGGTCTCAACGCGGCCACCAACCCTGTAGGCAGCGCCATGGATGGTGTGAAAGAAGCCGCGCAGGACCTGGCCAAAAGTATCGACCCCACCAAGTTTGACCCCGATAGCGAGACCGGTAAGCTGGCCGCCGAACGGGCCGAACAGGCCAAGAAGATCCAGGCCTCGACCGCACGCGCTGCGGCCGAGCGGAAGGCGAAAGAAGCCGCCGACGCGCTGGCCAAGGCTGAAGAGGCCGAAGCCGCGCTGAAAAGCGAAGGCAAATCATGACCGACACAGACGAGATCGAAGACAGCTCGGCCCCATTGATCGAGCATCTGGCGGAACTGCGCACCCGGCTGATCCGCGCGGTCATTGCCTTTGTAATAGGCATTGTCCTGGCCTTTACGGTCGCGGAACCGATCCTGCAATTTCTGGTCCAACCAATCGAGGCAACGCTGCGCGATCTGGGCGATCCTTCTCCGACTTTGCAATATACCTCGCCACAGGAATATCTGTTTACGCTGTTCCGGATATCGATGGTGTTTGGTTTTGCGCTGGCCTTCCCGGTGATCTCCTATCAACTCTGGCGCTTTGTGGCGCCCGGTCTGTACAGGTCTGAGAAGGGCGCTTTCCTGCCATTCCTGGTCGCCTCGCCGTTCATGTTCCTGCTGGGGGCATCTTTTGCGCAGTTCGTAGTGACGCCGCTGGCCATGCAGTTCTTCCTGGGTTTTGCGGATGTCAGTTCGATTTTCGCCAATCTGTTGTCGGCGACAACCGGAGATGTTCCAGAAGAGATCGTGGTTGTGCCCGAAACCACCGAGGGCGTGAAGATCACGTTCTTCGGCAAGGTGAATGAATCGCTGGATATCACGCTGAAATTCATCCTGGCCTTTGGCCTGTGTTTCCAGCTGCCGGTTCTGCTGACCCTAATGGGCAAGGCCGGTCTGGTCAGCGCCGAAGGTTTGGGCAGTGTCCGCAAATACGCCATGGTGGGCATTCTGGTGCTGGCCGCCCTTGTGACACCGCCGGATGTGATCACTCAGATCATCCTGTTTGTCGTGGTCTATGGCCTCTATGAGGTGTCGATTTTCCTTGTCGCCCGAGTTGAGAGAAAGCGCGAGGCCGAGCTGCGCGCAGAAGGCTACTATGACGACGAAGAAGAGGCGGATGCCGATATCATCCACGAAGAAGACGGCAAATAAACGTCGATCATGCAATGAACAGGCGCGCCCATCCCGGCGCGCCTTTTTCATGCGCCGCTCTTGTCGCGCCGGGCGGAACATGGTTTGAGACCCTCCAAACACGACCGGAGGCCCCAATGGATACACAAGCCCTGAACCGTATCGCCGACGCGCTGGATCGCATGGCCCCGGCGCCTCTGGCCGCGCCCGATTTTGCGGCAGCTCCGGCTTTTGTCTGGCATGTCGAACCCGATCGCCTAGAACCGGTTAAGCAGGTCAATCGGGTCGATTTGGATCTCTTGGTGGGTATCAACCGGTCTCGCGATACACTTTTGGACAATACACGCCGCTTTGCCGCAGGATTTAAGGCCAACAATGCGCTGCTCTGGGGCGCGCGCGGTATGGGCAAATCCAGCCTTGTCAAAGCGGTCCACGGCACCCTGCAGAACGAACATCCCGATCTGAAACTGGTTGAGCTTCAGCGCGAGGATATGGGCTCGGTCGCGCGTCTGCTGAACCATCTACGTGCAGCGCCGCATCGGTTCATCCTGTATTGTGATGACCTGTCCTTCAGCCACGATGATCAGCACTACAAATCGCTCAAGGCAGTGCTGGACGGAGGCATCGAAGGTCGCCCGGAAAATGTGGTCTTCTACGCCACCTCAAACCGCCGCCACCTGATGCCGCGGGATATGATCGAAAATGAACGTTCCAGCGCCATCAACCCGTCTGAGGCCGTAGAAGAGAAGGTCTCACTGTCGGACCGGTTCGGGCTATGGCTGGGTTTCCATCCTTGCGATCAGGACGAATACCTTGCCATGATCGACCGCTATTGTGCTGCTTACGGCGTCTCGGTCGACGCAGACACCCTGCGCGCCGAAGCGATCGAATGGCAGGCCACACGTGGCGCGCGCTCGGGACGTGTGGCATGGCAATTCTTCGTCGATCTGGCCGGAAGAAACGGTGTTCACATCGCGTAATCCGCCGGCTTCATCTGGCTAAAAATACCTCCGCCGGAGGCATGGCCCAATGGGCCATTCCTATAACAGAGCCAGAATACGCGCCGCTTCATCTGCGGTGCTGGTCAATGCCTCCCGATCCTCACCGGGATGAAACCGGGCACGCACGGCAGTTGGCATGGCAGCCGGTTCCACGATGCTCACACGCGGCCCGGTGCGCTCAGTTTCCAGCGCCCAGCTACGGGCCAGAGCCATCTGCACCGCCTTGGTGGCACCGTAGATGCCATAGAATTTCTCGCCCGCCTTCGGATCATCGAAAAACACCGCATGGCCGGCCTCACCCAGCAAAGGCGCAACATAGGGGATCAGGACCGACGTGGCGGTTGCGTTGGTGTTGATGGCTTTGGTCCATTCCTTGGGGTCAATGAAATGGGTCGGCGTCAGGGCCGAAGTGTGAACCGCAGTATGCAGCCACAGGTCCACCTTGCCCCAGCGATCATGGATGCCACGACACAGTGTCGCCATCGCATTCGGATCGGCAATATCCATCGGAGCCAGGGTGGCTGAACCGCCCTTTACTTTGATGCGGTCGTCCAGTTCTTCCAACCCGCCGGTGGTGCGGGCGACAGCGACGATGTGGTACTCTGGTGCCAGCGCCTCGGCCAGGGCAGCGCCCAGCCCGCGAGAGGCCCCGGTGATGAGGGCGATTTTAGTCTGATCGGTCATGACTGCGGTTTGAACCCAAGCGCGCAGCGCGTCAAGACAGGATTAGCTGCCTGGGATCGCTATGCGCGTCGTCTGACCGCTTTGTCGCAGCATGATGCCCTCGGCATCAATGGCCACAATAGTACCTGAAGACACACGGCTGCCCAGCTTGACCTCTTTGACCCGGCCAGAAGACATCCGCATCAGCGCGCGCATCTCGGCTTTTGGCCCAAACACCCCAAGCAGCGTGACAGAGTTCTTGCTAAGCGCGCCCTGTTGCGTGGCCGCGATTGTAACGGTTTTGTTTGACATAGAGTGCGGTTGCGGCACGCGGCCCCAACCCCTTTTGATGAGTGGTTGGAGGCGGACTATCAAACGCAACAAGGGAACAAAAGGTCCGGTGAATTGTCCGTTCCGTCACTTTCAAAAGGCAGTCGGTGAACCCATTGCGATTGCATTTCCTTCGCCAAAAAGTTGTGCGCGGAAACTAAGCGAATTTACACCGATGCAGGTCGGAAACCGCCCGGCTTGAACCGGGCAGAGAGCTACTGATTCGCCGGGAACTTATCCCGAAGCCAGCTTGGCCGCGTTCCAGGATCCGCCGGGCACCTGCATGTCTTCACGTTTCTTACTAACGCGTGAACTGCTCTCGAGCGTATCTAGATAGTCTTTGCTGACGCTTCCGGTGATGTATTTTCCGTCAAAACACGAACAGTCGAACGCTTCGATTTCTGGATTTCCTTCCTTGGCGGCCCAGATCAGATCGTCCAGATGCTGATAGATCAGGGCGTCTGCACCCAGCTCTTGCCGGATTTCTTCGACCTCTTTGCCATGGGCAATGAGCTCATGTTTGGTGGGCATGTCGATGCCATAGACATTGGGGTATTTCACCGGCGGTGAGGCGCTGGCAATGTAGACCTTCTTGGCTCCAGCCTCGCGGCACATTTGCACAATCTTCTTGATCGTGTTCCCGCGGACGATGGAATCGTCGATCAACAGAACATTGTGGCCGTCAAACTCCAGCGGAACCGCATTCAGTTTGCGGCGCACGGATTTCTGACGTTCGGCCTGACCGGGCATGATGAACGTTCGTCCGACATAGCGGTTCTTTACCAGTCCTTCGCGATAGGGGATGCCGGTGATCTTGGCCGCCTCAAGCGCGACGGGGCGGGCGCTGTCTGGGACCGGGATGATCCGATCAATCTCAAGCCCTGATTCCTGGATCTGTTTGGCCAGCGTCTGCCCCATACGCATCTGCGTTTTATAGACAGAGACGCCGTCCAACAGAGAATCCGGACGCGCGAGATAGACATATTCAAAGATACAGGGTGTCAGCTTGCCTTCGACCGCCTGGAATTCGTGCATGTTGCCGTCCAGGTCGATCAGGATCGCTTCACCAGGGCGCAGGTCGCGCATCTTGTTGAAGCCGTTGATGCCAAAGGCCACATCTTCCGAGGCAAACGCAAAGTCGTCGCCACCGCTTTCGGTTTCGCGGATGGCCACCGAGAGCGGGCGAATTCCGTGCGGGTCGCGGAAGGCCAGCATTCCGACACCTGCAATCAGGCAGATCACCGAATAGGCGCCCTGTACCCGTTCCATCGTCATCTTCACACCGGCAAAGATATTGCGAATGGGCTCGGCGTTGCCATTGACCTTGATTGCGTCAGCGACCTTGTCCGCCAGAACGTTCAGCAGAATTTCCGAATCTGACGTTGTGCGCAGGTGGCGGCTGTATTTTCCAGTGACCTTCTCACGCTGTGCGGCAGTGTTGGTGATATTGCCGTTATGAACCAGGTAGATGCCATACGGGGCATTCACGAAGAACGGCTGCGCCTCGGCCGCACTGAGCGACCCGGCGGTCGGATAGCGCACATGGCCAATGCCGACCTTTCCAAGCAGGGTATCGGCGTCCTGAGCGTTAAACACGTCCTTGACCAGCCCGTTTGCCTTCTTTTCGCGGAAGAACTCTCCGGTATACGTGACGATACCCGATGCATCCTGACCCCGGTGCTGTAGCATCAGAAGCCCGTCATAGATTTCCGCAAACACATCATGTGTTCTGCTTGCGATCCCCAAAATCCCACACATGTACGGGCTCCAAATTACTATGACGATTTAAGTTGTGGCGGTGTTCGGAACATCAGCATGGCGGTGTCTTTGCCTGATACTTCCCATAGATCTTGGGATGCAGACGCGCCCTGGTCGCAAGCGGCAGGCGCGAAAGAAAACAGATACAGCAAGATCGGCAGCTCCGATTCCATGTCAGTTCGGACTTCACATAAAGCCTTACGGAGGCTGTGTCATCAAAGGATCACATTTGCGATTTGACGCAGGTGGAATTTGCCACAATGGCCGAACAAAAGGTGACAGATTTCGCAGCTTGTGCTGTCATAGAGGAAACAATCCGAAACAATAGTTTCTTCAAGCCAAGCGGATTTCAGACATGTGGCAAAACAATCAAGGTCAGAAAAAGCAAGAACCGGTAAAACGCCGGTGCCACCGATGCCGTGGAATGGGGCGCGCACCCTGTCAGATTTGCGGAGGCGCAGGTGAAGTGATCAAAAGTCGGGACATTTTTGGCAAGCCCGTCATGTCCCGTTGCGAGGGGTGCTTTGGGCTGAAAAACATCAGATGCACCGTTTGCGCCGGAGAAGGGTTTGTCTAAGTCGAATTGAAAAAGCCCGGCTTTGACCGGGCTTTTGCTTTATTCCGCTGCAGGTGCTTCAGGGGCGGCAGGTGCGTCGGATGGATCGGCGCTTTCACCACAGCTGGCTACCAGTTCTTCATATTGGGATGTTACCCACCCCAGCGCGGCTTCGGGGTTTTGCTCTTCGATTTTGTCGCTGAATTGTTCGAACACTTTGGCTGACCGGCTTTCATCGACGATGGTGTAGGATTGGCCCGTCATGACTGTGTCATAGACGAAGAAGGCAATCGCCACCAAAAGGATGCCGCGCGCGATTCCAAAGAAAAACCCAAGTGCCTGATCCAAGCCGCCCAGTGCAGACCGTTGCACAAGAGATGAGAACAGTGGGGTAAATATACTAACCACGATCAGGGCAATGGCAAACACGCCAGCGAACCCGGTGATAACCGACAATTCACAACTGTCGCGCAGGAAATCTCCGACAACGGGGATTTCTTTGACCAGTGGAACGGCCTGTGGTGCGAAAATGAATGCCAAAACTGCCGCTGCAACCCATCCCGCGATCGCGAGAATTTCCCGCAACAGGCCACGGGAATAGGCCAGCAGACCCGATATAACGATGATCAGGGCAACTACCCCGTCAATTATTGTAAAACCTTCCATGGCCCTCGCCCGTAATTTTTTCTGCCCCTCAAGGCGTTACCTTAACCTGCTCCGAAGGTTTCGCCAACAAACCCTACCAAATCAGAGGGCCGGGTGAGTGTCAGACCTGCCACAGTACCGGTTTTCCCGCCTGCCGGAGCTATGGCGGATGTGAAACCAAGTTTTTGGGCTTCTTTCAACCTGTTTTCTGTCTGAGGGGCCGGTCTAAGTGCCCCGGACAACGAGATTTCTCCGAAAACGACGGTGTCCGTTGGCAGGGCTGTGTCCTCGCGCGCGCTGAGTAGCGCGGCAGCAACGGCAAGGTCCGCGGCTGGCTCGGTGATTTTAAGCCCGCCTGCGACGTTGAGATAGACATCGAGCCCGGCAAAGGGGATGCCGCAGCGGGCTTCGAGCACGGCAAGGATCATTGCCAGCCGTCCGCTATCCCATCCGACGACGGTTCGGCGAGGCTGAGAGTGGGGGGATGGGGCAACCAGCGCCTGAAGCTCAACCAGAACCGGCCGTGTCCCTTCGATACCAGCAAATACGGCCGATCCGGGGCTGGGCTTGCCGCGTTCAGATAGAAACAGGGCCGACGGGTTTGTGACTTGTGCCAGACCCTTGCCTGTCATCTCGAACACGCCAATCTCATCGGCTGGACCAAACCGGTTTTTGACCGCGCGCAGAATGCGGAACTGATGCCCGCGTTCGCCTTCGAAATAAAGAACGGTATCGACCATGTGTTCAACCACGCGGGGGCCAGCGATCTGACCATCTTTGGTGACATGGCCAACCATGATGATTGAAACTCCGTGTCGTTTCGCAAACGTGGTCAATTCATGTGCTGCGGCGCGGACTTGTGACACTGAACCCGGTGCGCTGTCGACGTTGTCGGCCCACATGGTTTGAATTGAGTCGATGATTGCGAGACCGGGTTTCTCGGCTTCCAACGTGGTGAGGATGTTACGCAGGTTGGTTTCGGCGGCCAGTTGCACAGGCGCATCTTCAAGCCCTAACCGGCGCGCGCGCATCCTAACCTGCGCGCTGGCTTCCTCGCCCGAGACGTAAATGGTTTTCACACCCGCACGCGAGAACCGGGCCGCGGCCTGCAGCAAAAGGGTGGATTTGCCGATGCCCGGATCCCCACCTACCAGCAAGGCCGAGGCGGGGACGAGACCGCCTCCCAGCACGCGATCCAACTCCTCAACCCCGCAGAGTGTGCGGGGTGGGGGCGTTTCCTCGGTCGACAGGTCCGTGAGTGTGATAGACTGGCCGCGCTTACCACCGAGGGATTTTTTGGCCGGGCCAGCCGAAAGGGGTACGTCTTGCGTGATGGAATTCCATTCACCGCAGCCGTCACAGCGCCCGGACCACCGTGAATGAGTGGCACCGCAGGCCGAGCATGAAAAAGTTGTCTTTGCCATGGCGCCCTTGGTGCCCGAGGAATGGCGGTTCTTCAAGCCCTCGTGGGCCTTCATCTCCGCCGGTAGCGCGCCATATCCTCAGGCCCGTTTGGGCCATTGTCCAAAGCGGGCGCCGTCGCGCCTATTCAGCGGCGCGAGGTGGCGACATAGCTATGACGCTCGACGGCTTCGATGCACCGTCCTTGGGCTGCTGCAGTTGCGCCGACAATTCCGGCAACAGTTCGAAAAGTTCGTCGCGCAGACGGGTTAGCTGAGAACGAGCAATGGATTCCTCGATTTCAACATCATGGGTCCACTGGCGCAGCTCGTGCTGAATGGTTTGTGCCTCTTCCAGCCGTTGCTGAAACAGTTCGATCTCTTCCTGGCGTTGCTGCAGGAATGTGCGGGCACGGGCGATGCGGGTATCCCCGTAAGTTTCGGCCAATTCTTGGCTGATCTGGCTCATTTGCGCGGCCAACTCCAGAATCTCTGGTTCGAGCGATTGTAGGTTGGGATGTTGGCGCAGGAAGGCCATCCGCTCTTTGACCGCATCAAATTCGGACGACAGGATAAATGCCCCGCTGCGGTCCTGCGCATGGGCCAGCTGATAGGCATGGGCGATGTCGTGCATGTTCAGCGCAAATTTACGGTGCGCGTTTTCCAGGGCCATCATCCGGGCATTCGCAGGAAGGTAGAAGGCCAGCATCAGGATCAGAGCGGTCAGGCCAATCTGAACATAGATCCCGGCGTCTATGATGGTACCGCTCGCCAGTCCGGCTTGCATGGAAAGCCATGGCAGCACGCCCAGGGCGGATAGCATAGTGGTTGCGACGGCCAGAAAAGCCGCGGAACAAATCAGAAAAAATGTCAGTCGTAAAAATGCGTTTTGAAACTGTAATGTTAACGTGTGGAGTGCGGTCATGTTCGACGATCTCCTTCTCAAACCGATACATATCGGGCCGAAGCGGACAAAGGTTGAACATAATTTTTGATCCGCTACGGACCGATCACTACAAGAAACTGGCTGCTCGAAATATTAAGATGATACTCAGATAAGTGTTTTCAATCAATTAGGTCTGATGATTTCGTGATCTGGATGTCATCTCGGTAATAATACCCAAGCCAATTGAGGCCAGAATACAGGCCGTAAACAGGTAAAGCCCCCAGGCGGTTTCGATGGTCGCGTAAGAGATGCCCTTGGCCAGAGTGATATAGAGCGCGATCAGGAAAATGTCGGCCATCGCCAGCTTGCCGAGGATGTTCAGCGCAGGTTGAACGCGCGCATCCAGCAGGTCCCATTGGATCAGGGCGGTGCCGATGGTTTTCAGATAGGGGGCAAAAAGGGCGAAGACGGTGACGATCAGCGCGAGGAAGATATCGGACTTCCAAAGGGACTGGAGCCCGGTGATGACGCTGATTTCGCTGAGGCCGAAGATGGGCAGAAACCCCGCGCGCATCAGCGGAGCGAACCACGCGATGGGGTAGAGGATCAGCAGAGAGAGGGTGACGAGGCGGAGGGTCATTATAGATACTCTTCGGAACTTTTCGATGAGGTGAATATTTAACCTCAGTCTGTATTGTGCCTATACCGATATCCGAAACGCTATTGATACACATCACTTTGTTTACGAAAAAAATTTATATGGCTGAACCTGTTATAAAAATTGTCGAAGGCCCGTCCCCAACCCAGAAGGGGGTCAGCGAGGCTATAACTGTTGGCCTCGCGGGGGTTCTTTCAGCGGGAAGTGTCGCTGCAGACATTATGCCATTTGATCGCGAACAGTTGTTTGGCGTAATGCATTTTCGCCTCCAGGAAGCGCTGCAGGCGCAACGCAGGGCGCGTTGGTTCGGTGGAAAAATTTACAATCGATTTTCAGGGCAAGACCCCAATTACGTTCTGTTTTCGGGAACTCATCTGGGTCAAACATTGGCGCTTGCCCGGATTCAGACGCCAGATTTTGTGGTCCCGCGTGGGAAATACTTGCTGCGGCTAGATTATGTAAAAGAAGCCTACGAGAACTTGAAACAAGAAAGGAAAGGTGCGCCTGTCTAACGCACCGCCTCTATCGGCCCCTCAGCACTACCGCTGATGAACTGTTCCACATAGGGATCGCCCGAGGCGTCCATCTGCCCGACGGGGCCGGTCCATTGGATCACGCCTCCGTGCAGCATGGCGACGTTGTCGGCAATCGCGCGGACCGAGCTCATGTCGTGGGTGATGGTCATCGCGGTGGCGCCCATTTCGGTAACGATCTCGCGGATCAGGTCGTTGATGACACCGGACATGATGGGATCAAGGCCGGTGGTGGGCTCATCGAAGAAAATGATCTCGGGCTCGGCGGCGATGGCGCGGGCCAGGCCTACGCGTTTTTGCATACCGCCCGACAGTTCGGCCGGGAAACGATCGGCCACATCCGCTTTCAGACCCACGCGGCGCAGTTTCTCGATGGCGATCTCGCGCGCCTCGTCCACGGGACGTTTGAGCGAGCCGCGCAGCAGGCGGAAGGCGACGTTTTGCCAGACGGGCAGCGAGTCGAACAGCGCTCCGCCCTGAAACAGCATTCCGAACCGGGCCAGAAAGGCATCGCGGTCGCCTTTGGTGGCGTCTTTACCGTCTACATAGACCGTGCCGCTATCGGGTTTGATCAGGCCAAGAACGCATTTCAGTGCCACCGATTTGCCGGTGCCCGATCCGCCGATGATGACCATCGAGGTGCCCTTGGGGATCTCGATATTGACGCCTTTGAGGACCTGATTGGACCCAAAGGCTTTATGTACATTCTCCATCCGGATCATATCGAGAAGAACACCCCTGTCAGAACGAAGTTTGCAGCCAGAATCATGATTGCGGCAGCCTCGACCGAAGATTTGGTCGCAGCGCCTACGCCCTGCGCGCCCCGGCCCGAGTTCATGCCGTAGTAACAGCCCATGGTCGCAGTGATCAGGCCAAAGGCCGCGCCCTTGGTAAGCGAGGAGACGATGTCATGAAATTCGAGGAAATTCATGGTGTTTTGCAGGTAGGCCGCGGCGTTGAAGCCCAGGCTTTGGGTCGCCACGATATATCCGCCCGCAATGCCGATCACATCGCCAACAGCAACAAGAATCGGCACGGTAATAACGGCGGCCAGCACCCGTGGAGCGGTGAGGTACTTCATCGGATGCGTGGACAAAGTTACCAGCGCGTCGATCTGCTCGGTCACTTTCATGGTCGCAATTTCCGCAGCGATGGACGATGTGACCCGCGCTGCAATCATCAGACCACCTAGAACAGGCCCAAGCTCGCGCACCATGCCGATCGCTACGATTTGTGGCACCACAGCTTCGGCATTGAAACGCGCACCACCTGCATAGATCTGAAGCGCCAATGCACCGCCGGTAAATATCGCCGTCAGGCCAACCACCGGCAGGGACATCCAACCGATATTCATCAGAGCGACCGCAAATTCGCGCGGATAATAGGGGGGGCGGAAAATATGTGAAATCGCGTCTACAAAGAACAGAGCGACCTTGCCGAAATTTGCAAGCAAAGACAGGGCTGTACGTCCCAACCCGCCCAGCATTGAAAGAGGGTTCATTCGATATAGCCCCGAGAGTAGCGCGCGCCTAGAGATGTCAGAATTTCATACCCGATGGTGCCGGCGGCCTCGGCCAGATCATCCACTGTCTGGTGGCCGTTGAGAATACGCAGGCGTTCCGGATCCTCGGGCAGATCCGTTACGTCGATGGTGATCAGATCCATTGAGATCCGGCCAACGACAGGGCAGGGCCTGTCCGCCACAAAGGCATCAATGCCGCCTCCGATAGCGCGGTGAAGCCCGTCCGCATACCCGGCCGCAACCGTGGCGATACGGGATTTGCGCCGCGCGACCCAGCTATTGCCGTATCCCACGCTTTCGCCGGGCTCGACCTCGCGCACCTGAATGACCGGAAGGTCGACGGTGACGACGGGTTTCGCATCGGCAAAGGGTTGTCCGCCATACATCCCGATACCGGGACGGCAAAGGTCGAAGTGATAATCGCTGCCCAGAAGGATACCGCCGGTGGCCGCAAGCGATCTGGGGGCCGCACTTCCATCAGTCAATTCCTGGAACACCCGCAGTTGGTGGCGATTCATCGGGTTGTCAGGTTCATCCGCACAGGCGAGATGCGACATCACCAGCGAGGGGTTAAGCGGCTCGATCTCTGTGCGCAACGCGGCCCAGTCCGCAGGCTCAATCCCCAAGCGATTCATGCCGGTATCCAACTGGATTCCAAAGGCGTGTTCAGACAAGGTTTGACGATGGCGGCGGAACTGTTCGGACGAATTCAGCAAAGGCGTCAAATTGTGTTGGCGCAGAAGGTCGCTGTCGCCTTCCATATGTCCGGAAAAAACACTGATCGTTGCGTCGGGCCCGACAGCCTCGCGCACGGCAGCGCCTTCTTCGGCGGCCGCGACAAAGAAATTTCTGACACCTTCTTCAGCAAGTGCGGCAGAGACAGGACCAGCGCCCAGGCCATAGGCGTCGGCCTTGACCACGGCACCCGTTTCACAGGAAGTCTTTGCATCAAGCGCCTGCCAGTTGCTGGCCAGCGTATAAAGATTGATCGTTAAGCGTGCAGTACTCATGCGTCTGTTCATGACATTGGATCGCGTCAGGTCAAGGGGGGTCGCAGCGATAATTGACCTGTACGTTGCGCATAACGGCACCTTGAGGCCGGGAAGCGGGTTGAAACAGCGTAAATCTGCGTATTGAACATCTGAGGGCGCCAAATCTCTATTGTGCGCACATCGTGGTCAACCATGATCGGGTCAAGGTGATCGTTCACTAATGCCCAAGGGGGCCTGTTGGGATGAAAACATGATTGAACTCTCGTTTGGGTACAAAAACCAGAGCAGTAGGTTGCCTGATTTCTTTTATGATGTGTTCTCTGCTTCAGAGGGGGCCGAGGAAGGACGGGCCATTCAATCTTTGATCAGGGAATTGCTGAAAACCGAGCCCGATCAGGATCTAAAGGGATGTGTTGCGACTGATGGGGGCGATCTTCTGGGATGTATCATGTTCTCGCGCCTGACCTTTGATCAGGATCCGCGACCGGTGTTTCTGATGTCGCCCGTGGCCGTGCGGACGGATCGGCAACAGGGTGGGGTCGGGCAGAAGCTGATCACCTTTGGTCTGGACCAACTGCGGGCCCAAGGCGTCGATTTTGCAATAACCTACGGAGATCCGTCATATTACGGCAAAACCGGTTTCCTGCCCATTTCTGAGGCATTCGCGCAGCCGCCAATGCCGCTTAGCCAGCCGATCGGATGGCTAGGGCAATCTCTGTCTGGTTCACATGCTGATCCGATAGTGGGGCCGTCACGCTGTGTCAGCGCGTTTGACCGACCTGACCTTTGGTGACGGTCAGTAGCCTTCGATCTGACCGTCCTGCTGCCAGGGTTTGACGAGGTTCCCGAAGCGGGTGAACTGTGCTTCGAAGGACAGCTCGACCGTACCGATGGGGCCGTGGCGCTGTTTGCCAACGATTACTTCGGCCTTGGCGTGCAGGCGTTCCATGGCCTGCTTCCACTCTTCCATCTTCTCCAACTCATGATCGCCGGGCTTTTCACGTTCTTTGTAGTATTCCTCGCGGAACACGAACATCACCACGTCAGCATCCTGTTCGATCGAGCCCGATTCCCGCAGGTCAGACAGCTGCGGGCGCTTGTCGTCGCGGTTTTCAACCTGACGTGACAGCTGAGACAATGCGATGACCGGGATGTTCAGTTCCTTGGCAATGGCTTTCATGCCCATCGAAATCTCAGCGATTTCGTTGACGCGGTTTTCGGCCATGCCGCGACACAGCTGCAGATAATCGATCACCAGCAGGTCCAGACCGTGAGTCCGCTTCAACCGCCGTGCACGCGCGGCGAGCTGTGAAATCGGTAGTGCCGGGGTGTCGTCAATGAACAGCGGGCAGGCTTCCAGTTCCTTGGCCGCATCAACAAAGCGGCGAAACTCACCCTCGGTCATGTCACCCTGGCGGATCTTGTGGCTCGAGATTTCCGAGGCTTCGGCCAGAACCCGGCCCGCCAACTGCTCGGCGCTCATTTCCAATGAGAAGAACCCGACAACGCCGCCGTCAATCGCGCCTTCGGTGCCGTCGGGTTTCAGCCCGCGCTTGTACGCTTTGGCCACGTTGAACGCCACGTTTGTCGCCAATGAGGTTTTCCCCATCGACGGACGCCCGGCCAGAATGATCAGGTCGGACGGGTGCAAGCCACCCAACTGCTTGTCCAAATCGGTCAGACCGGTGGAAATCCCGGCCATTCCACCACCGCGTTGATAGGCCTCGTTGGTGACGTTGACAGCCTCGGTGACCGCCTTGAGGAAGGATTGAAACCCCTGTTCGGTCTGGCCTTGTTCAGACAGCTGATACAACTGCTGTTCAGCCTCAACGATCTGTTCCTTGGGCTCGCTCGCCACATCGACCCGCGCCGCCTTGTCCGAGATATCGCGGCCAAGACGGATCAACTCGCGCCGGATGGCAAGATCATAGATCATCTGGGCATAGTCATGCACCGCAAAGGCGCTGATCGAGGCCCCGGCCAGCTTGACCAGATAGGCCGGACCGCCCAGTTCCTTCAGGCCTTCATCCTCGGCCATGAAAGATTTCAGCGTGACGGGCGAGGCCAGCGCGTTCTTGGCGATACGGGTCGCGGCGACCTCGTAAATACGCGCATGGACCGGATCATAGAAATGCTCGGCCCCGATGATCGAGGCGACCCGGTCATACAGATCATTATTGGTCAGGATCGCACCCAGAAGCTGTTGTTCAGCCTCAATAGAATGCGGCATGGTATCGGCGTTTTGGATCTGTGCCGCTGCCTGCTCGATGCTGCTTATCTCGTTCATTTTGTCCCCGCTGCCCGTCCCGAGGTTCTATACGCGAAACGCCATTGCAAGCTATCTGGAAATACCTGTGGCTAACTGGGGGTAAGGCCTAGGGATAACTTTCCAGACAGATTGGACGCTGTGGTGTGCTTGGCCTATTATGTAGGAAAGCGGGGAAAAGTCACCAGATATCGTATATGCTCAGCCGATTCTTTGGCGCTTATCCCCAATCCATCCACACAGGTTTAGGAAGTTTTATTGGCCTCTTGCCAGCCGCGCGGGTCGTTCAGGAAGGCTTCGACACCGTCAAGTGTTTCCGTATCAAAGGCTTTCTGCGCTTTGGCCTCGGCCAGAACATCCCACCAGGTGCACAGAGAATGCAGCTTGACCCCATGATCACCCAGAGTTTTCTCGGTTTCAGGAAAGATGCCATAATAGAAGATCACCGCCGTATGCCCGCAGGTCGCGCCGGTTTCGCGGATCGCATCGACGAAGGACAGCTTGGATCCGCCATCGGTGGTCAGATCCTCGACCAGCAACACGCGCTCGCCCTCGTTCATCGCGCCTTCGATCCGGGCGTTGCGGCCATAGCCTTTGGGCTTTTTACGTACATAGGTCATCGGCAGGGCCATCCGTTCGGCGACCATCGCAGCAAAGGGAATGCCTGCAGTTTCGCCGCCAGCGATATTGTCAAACGCCTCAAAACCCGCATCCCGCATCACTGTGACGGTCAGGAAATCCATCAGGGTCGACCGGATTCGCGGGTAAGAGATCAGCTTGCGACAATCGATATAGGTCGGGCTGGGCAGGCCGCTGGCCAATGTGAACGGCTCGCGCGAATTGAAGTGAACGGCCTTGATCTCCAGTAGCATCCGCGCGGTCAGACGGGCGATTTCGGTGCTGTCGGGAAAGGAATTGGGGATCATGGCGGGACCTCTGAGCTGAAAAACCTTCGGGGCTGATAGCCTGCTGCTGCCGTCAGAGTCGAGAGGGCAGGCAAAAGAAAAGCGAGCCCGAATGAGGCCCGCTGTCAGCTTGCACAATGTGATGCGCTTAGCTGCTCATGTCATAGGCGCGTTCGCCGTGGACCGACAGGTCAAGGCCATTGGTCTCGGTCTCGGCATCCACACGCAGCGGCGTGACGGCTGAGACCAGCTTGATCAACACAAAGGTCACCACAGCGGTAAAGACGCCCACGATTGCCAGCCCGCCAAGCTGCGCGGTCCAGGTTCCCAGACCGAACAAGGCGATCATGATCGTGCCAAAGATGCCGCCAACGCCATGCACCGCAAACACGTCCAGCGTGTCGTCGATTTTCAAAATGTTGCGCATGACATAGACCGCTTCCTGACACAGGATACCTGCGACGCCGCCGATGATCAGCGCCTGAACCGGGCCGACGAAACCCGATGCTGGGGTAATCGAAGCGAGACCGGCGATGGTTCCGGTCACAAGACCCACCATCGAGGCTTTGCCAAAGCGAATTTTCTCCCACAAGGCCCAGGTCAGGGATGCAGTGGCCGCCGAAAGATGCGTCACGGTCATCGCCATCGCCGCACCACCATCTGCCGCCAGTTGCGAGCCGCCGTTGAACCCAAACCAGCCGACCCACAGCATTGCGGCGCCGATCATGACATAGCCCGGATTATGCGGAGGCGTCGTGCGATTGCGGCGCGGGCCGAGTACAACGGCAATGATCAATGCGGCCAGACCTGCCGTTTCATGCACCACGATGCCACCGGCGAAATCTCGCACACCAATCTCGCCAAAAATGCCGCCATCGCTCAGTATTCCGCCGCCCCATATCCAATGGACCACGGGCGCATAACACAGCAGCATCCACAGGGCAGAGAAGGTCAGAACAAAGCCAAAGCCAACCCGCTCGACATAGGCGCCAACGATCAGGGCGGGGGTGATAATGGCAAAGGTCATTTGGAAGGCAAAGAACAGAATTTCGGGCAGGGTGCCGGCCAGGCTGTCGGCATCAACACCATTCAGAAAGGCCTTGTCCAACCCGCCCCAAATCCCGCTTTCACCGGGGCCGAAGGCGATGGAATATCCTGCGACCAGCCAGAGAATGCTCATCAAGCAGGCGATGCTAAAGCAGTGCATGAACACGCTTAGCACGTTGCGGGCGCGTACAAGGCCGCCATAGAAGAGGGCCAGGCCCGGAAGTGTCATGAACAGGACCAGTGCGGTTGCTACTATGATCCAGGCGGTATCGGCTCCATTCATCAGCCACTCTCCTTTTCAGAATGCGTGGCGGGGCTTGAAGCGGATTGCGACTGGGGAAAAAAGAGGCAGAGCCCAAAAGAGCAGCCTATTTCAGGGGCCTTTTTTGAAGAGTTGATTAATTGGGCGTCAAATTGTCGAGCATGCCCGATTATTGGGCAGTGCTGAAAAGCGCCTTTGACAGCAGTGCCAGCGCGTGATCCCGCGCGGCGCGACGCACCCGATCGCGGCCCAATGCGCCGAATTCGACGGTTTCTGTCATGGGTGGCATGCCGTCACCGGCTACACCAAAACATACCCGGCCTTCGGGTTTGAACTCGGACCCGCCCGGGCCTGCAATGCCGGTAACCGACACTGCCAGTTGCGCCTGTGAATTCCGCAAGGCACCCTCGGCCATTTCGCGCGCGACCTGTTCAGAAACCGCGCCATGGGCATCCAATGATTCCTTGCGGACACCCAACATTTGCTGTTTGGCAGTATTTGTGTAGGTCACAAAACCGCGCTCAACGACCGCAGAGCTGCCGGGGATGTCGGTCAGAGCCGCAGCGACCATCCCGCCAGTGCAGCTTTCGGCGGTGGTGATCATCACCCCTTTCGCTTTGGCGCTTTCTAGCAGGTCGGAAACGGTCACAACCCCAGAACTCCGTGGCTGAACCCGGCGGCCAACACGATGCCTATGGCAGCGAATACCCCGGCAATCACATCGTCCAGCATAACGCCCATCGGATCACCGCGCCGGTCGGCCCAACCCACGGGGCCAGGTTTCAGGATGTCGAACAGGCGGAACAGTACAAACCCAGTTACCCAGCCTGGCCACAGCGCCGTAATGTCGATCCCGTGGGCCCAACTGGGATAGGATATCGCCCAAAGCGCGAGGAACTGACCTGCGACCTCGTCAATCACAATCTCGGAAGGGTCGTGGTCTTCTTGCCCGGCGGTCATCACCCGCGTGGCCCACAGACCGCCGAAAAACACCGCGACTGTCGCGACCGCCAGTAAGGGGAAGCCGCCCAGAGTATGCAGAACCCATACCAAGGGCAGGGCAACCAAAGACCCCCAGGTGCCTGGGGCGGGTCGCAGATATCCGACGCCACAAACAGTGCCAATCAGTTGTGCAACGGTCATGATATCACCAAACAAGCTGTTGCAATAGAAGCAATTCCTTCACCACGCCCGGTAAAACCCAAACGCTCGGAGGTTGTGGCCTTGACCGAAATCTGATCCTGGCGCAATTCCATGATCTTCGCCATCTCTGCCCGCATGGCCGCGGCGTGAGGCCCGACCTTGGGGTATTCGCAGACCAGCGTGCAGTCGACATTCGAGATACGATATCCCATCTGCCCGGCCAACTCGACCGCGTGGCGCAGGAAAATTTCGCTTGCCGCGCCTTTCCATTGGGGATCTGAGGGCGGAAAGTGCTGTCCGATATCCCCTTGTGCCAATGCTCCGTAAATCGCATCGGTGACTGCGTGCATACCGACATCCGCATCAGAATGCCCCTGAAGCGATCGGTTATGCGGAACTTTGATACCGCACAGGATTACGTGATCCCCGTCACCAAAACGATGCACGTCGTAGCCGTTCCCCAGCCTTACATCCATATCCGTTCCCAATATGCGTTCCGCCCTGGCAAAATCCTCGGGTCGGGTGATTTTCAGGTTGTCCGTATCGCCCGGCACGATGCAGACGTCCAGCCCGGCGGCGCGCGCGACTTCCACGTCATCCGCGGAACCTCCGGGATGCGCGGTGTGAGCAGCGACGATTGCGTCATAGTGAAAGCCTTGCGGGGTTTGCGCTGCATGCAACCCGGATCGATCCTGAGTGCCTGTGACCATAGTGTCGCTTGCTGTCCACAAGGCGTCCGTCACCGCAAGGCCAGGTGCTGCACCGGGGAAATTGTCCAGAGCGGCCAGAACGGCATCAATGATCTCGGTGCTGACACAAGGACGTGCGACATCGTGGATCAAGACGCGGGTCACATTCATCCCGTTCAACGCCGACAACCCGCTGCGCACTGATCCTGCTCTGTCTGACCCGCCTTCAGCGAGGATCAGACCGGCGCTTTCAAATTCTTCCCAGGCGGGGGCATCCTCCTTCGACAGCACAAGGACGATGTGATCGACTTGCCCGCGGAATCGGTCGATGGTCCAGTCGGCAACCCGACGACCTGCCAGATGGCGCCACTGTTTTGGTGTGCCGCCTCCGGCGCGTTGACCGCGTCCTGCGGCGACAATGATAGCTGCGGTCGTCATGTGTCGTGCTCTCCGACGAGTTAAGGGCAATGTTTAGGGTGCGGTGAAAGCAGAGGCAATCACTCGGTTTCATCTGCTTAAAAAATAGGCAAACGATGATTTTGCATGCTTGTTCATGGCGGTTTTGTTGTTCATATGCACTCAATTCGATATCAAAGCTGCAACTGCTCAAGGATTAAGCACGTTGACTCTGCGACTTGCCGACAAAGATTTGAACCCGCCCGTACTTCTGGCGCCCATGGCCGGAATCACTGATCGTCCGTTTCGCGATCTGGTGACGCGCTTTGGTGCCGGTATGGTGGTCAGCGAAATGGTGGCTAGCCAGGAAATGGTGCAGGCCAAACCCGGTGTGCGCGAACGGGCCGAGCTGTCTGCGGATGTGGAAAACACTGCTGTCCAGCTTGCTGGACGCGAGGCGTATTGGATGGCCGAGGCGGCCCGCCAGGTCGCTGATCGGGGTGCGCGCGTGATTGATATCAATATGGGCTGCCCGGCCAAGAAGGTGACAAATGGATATTCGGGCTCGGCCCTACTGAAGACGCCTGACCACGCGCTGACATTGATCGACGCCGTTGTCAGCGCCGTGGACGTGCCCGTGACGCTGAAAACCCGGCTGGGATGGGATGACAAATTGCTGAACGCGCCCGATGTGGCAAGGCGGGCGCAGGATGCGGGAATACAAATGGTAACGATCCACGGTCGCACACGTTGCCAGTTCTACAAAGGGCATGCCGATTGGAGCGCAATCCGGGCGGTCAAAGAAGCGGTCTCGATTCCGGTGATTGCGAATGGTGACATTGTTGATTCTGGCGCTGCACGCATAGCGCTGGATCAGTCCGCCGCCGATGGGGTTATGGTTGGGCGCGGGGCGCAGGGTAAACCGTGGCTTCTGGCGCAGATGGGGCATGAGCTATACGGGGCAGAGGCGCCAATCATTCCCACTGGTAGTGATCTGACCGACATGGTTCGTGCCCATTATCAGGCCATGCTGGGGTTTTATGGTTTGGATCTGGGCCTGCGCGTCGCTCGCAAGCATCTCGGCTGGTATATGGATGAGGCTGGAACACCGGCCCCGTTGCGCCGGGCAGTGCTGACATCGCGCAACACGGATGAGGTGATGCACCTGCTGAGTGTTGCACTTGGCAGTGATGCAGAGGTGGCGGCATGACCTCGGATCACAGCATCTGGACCTCGCTACCCGTTCCTGCCTTTGTCATAGATGCAGGTGACCGGATCGCAGACATAAACTCCGCCGGTGAAGGGTTCCTGAATGCTTCGCGCAAATCCGTGATCGGGCATCCCGTCTGGGATCAGATTGCCGTGGACGCTCCGTTAGAAGAAGCGTTTCTGAGAGCGCGTCAGCAAGGTACGCCACTATTTGTGAACGATGTGGATGTGGGATCAGGCAGTCGCGCGCCGTTGCAATGTGCGCTTCAGATCGCGCCGCTTGTCGGACATCCGGGGTCAATGATCATGATCATCACGCCGCGTGAACTTGCTGGGCGTATGACCCGTGGAAACACGGTGAAATCTGCTGCGCAATCGGCGATCGGCATGGCCGAGATGCTTGCGCATGAAATTAAGAACCCTTTGGCAGGAATTACCGGCGCGGCGCAGCTTCTCAGCATGAATATCTCGCAGCAAGACCTTGAATTAACAGATCTTATTGTCGAAGAGAGTCGCCGTATCGTAAAACTGTTGGAGCAGGTTGAACAATTCGGAAATCTCTCTGAGCCCGATTTCAAACCGGTCAACATACATGACGTGCTGGATCGGGCACGGCGGTCGGCCCTGTTGGGTTTCGGTGCCCATATGACGATCATCGAGGATTACGACCCTTCGTTGCCACTTGCTTATGGCGACCCGGATCAGTTTCTGCAGGTCATCTTGAATTTGTTAAAGAATGCCTCGGAAGCCGCTGACCCTAAAGGGGGAACCATACGTTTAAGGACGTATTTTGAACATTCTTTCCGCCTGCGACGCAGCGACGGGTCAGGTCATTCTCTGCCACTGCAAATCGAAGTGACCGATGACGGCCCCGGTCTGCCGGAGAAGATTCGGGGCGAGATATTCGACCCGTTTGTGTCGGGCAAGGAAAACGGCACCGGCCTGGGGCTGGCGCTGGTCAGCAAGATCATTTCGGACCACGACGGCTGGATTTCGGCCGAGTCGGTTCCGGGACGAACGGAATTTCGCATCTCTCTGAGGCGCGCGCCGCGTGACGCGAAATAGTCAATAAATCGCCGGAAAGAGCAAGAATAAGGAAAGCACCTGATGGATGGAACAGTACTGGTTGCAGATGACGACCGCACAATTCGGACCGTTCTGACACAGGCCCTGACACGCGCTGGGTGTAAGGTGCATGCAACCTCGTCGTTGACCACTTTGATGCGTTGGGTGGCCGAGGGCAAAGGCGACGTGGTCATATCCGATGTAGTTATGCCGGATGGCAATGGGCTCGAGATGTTGCCAAAAATCGCACAGGACCGACCGGGATTACCGGTCATCGTGATTTCGGCGCAAAACACGATCATGACGGCGATCCAGGCAGCCGAGGCGGAAGCTTATGACTATCTGCCGAAACCCTTCGACCTGCCGGATTTGATGAAGCGTACCGCGCGCGCGCTGGAACAGAAACAGCGCACGCCGTCAGATGCCGGTAACACGTCCCAAGAGCGTCCGGAAGAGCTGCCTCTGGTGGGGCGGACACCAGTGATGCAGGCGCTGTATCGCTTGGTGGCGCGGGTGATGAATACCGATCTGTCGGTCATGATTTCGGGCGAGAGTGGAACGGGCAAGTCGTTGATCGCCAAAGCGATACATGATTTTTCCGATCGCAGGACGCTGCCATTTGTAACGGCCACTGCCGCCGACCTGCGGGATCTTGAAGGCCCGGCGCGCGTCATGGCACGGGTGCGGGGCGGTACGCTGCTTATCGACGAGATCGCGGATATTGATGACGAATTGCAGGCGCGTCTCGTTCGGATGATGGACACTCCAGGCGATCATGTTCCTCGGTTCATGGCTACGAGCCAATCGGACCTGACCGAAGCCATGGAGAACGGGCGCGTCCGGCAAGACCTGTATTATCGCCTTTGCGGTGCGACAGTGCATGTTCCGGCCCTTCGCGAAAGGGTCGATGATATCACCTTGCTTGCGGATCATTTCCTGGCGCGTGAAGAACGCGAACATGGCGCGAAACGCTGGTTCAGTCCGGATGCGGTCGAGCTGGTACGGCGCTATTCCTGGCCCGGAAATGTACGGCAGCTTGAAAATGCGGTCCGTCGTTTGAGCTTGACCAGCCGCGCCGATGAAATCTCCAAAACCGAGGTCGAGTCGGTGCTGGGCAGCCAACCCGAAGCCGAGCCGGTGCTGGGCAATGGAGAACGCGAAAAGCTCTCGGCTTCGGTCGAACGCCACCTGCGCCGCTATTTCGATCTACATGGAAATATGTTGCCACCTCCGGGTCTATATCAGCGTATTTTGCGTGAGGTTGAGGCGCCTTTGATTGAACTGGCCCTGGATGCGACCGGGGGAAATCAGGCAAAATGTGCTGATCTTCTAGGGATTAACCGGAATACGCTGCGCAAAAAGATAACAGAGCTCGATATTCAGGTGACACGGCGGCGCAAACTGATGTAATATCGCCACACAAAGCGTGGCATCCGGGTTTCGACCGGGCAACGACCACGACATATGGCGGTAAGTCGCGCAAGCGGCACATCAGGATGAGGGCAGACGGTGGCAACCCGAGCACAGAGCGGGCTGATTTTATCAGTCAATCGGTGGCGAAAATCCCGAAGGCTGCGCAATTTTGGAACTTTGGGTCTGGTTTTGCTGGGCCCGGTGCTGGCTTTGACCACTTATCTGGTCATTGGTCCATTCGATCTGGGGGCAACCGCGCCCTCATTGCGCCTGATCCTGCTTGCGGATCTGGTCTATGTTCTCGTGGTTGCGGCGCTGGTTCTGGGTCAGGTAGGCAACCTGATTGCAGCGCGCCGGGCCAAATCCGCGGGGTCCCGTTTGCACCTGCGACTGATCGGAGCTTTCACGCTGTTGGCTCTGGTGCCGACTGTCACGGTTGCAATCTTTGCCGGTCTGACGGTGAATATTGGTCTTGAGGGCTGGTTTTCCGACCGCGTAAGGCAGGTTGTCGGATCCTCGCTTACTGCTGCGGAAGCTTATGAACAGGAACACCGAGAGGGCCTGACGCAAGACGCCGTCGTATTGGCGCTTTTTCTGGACAATGCCCGGACGCGCGATTTCTATATTTCCGATGCTGAACTGCGAGAGGTTCTGGCGCAAGGGCAGGCGCAAATCCAGCGCGGTCTGCGTGAGGCCTATGTCATTGATGGAAATGGCGAAATCCGATCCCGGGGGGATCGCTCTTATCTGTTCAACTTCGAAAAGCCGACCTCTGAACAGATGGCCCAGGCGACTGAGAATGAATTGCTGATCATTGCCGATTGGCAAAACAGTGAATTCAGGGCGCTTGTGCCTTTGAAGGCTTATCTTGATCGGTATCTCTATGTCAGCCGGGAAGTGGACGGGCAGTTGCTGACGCTGCTGGACGATACCAAGGAAACAGTTCAGTTCTATCAACAGCTTGAAAGTGAACGCGGACGGGTATTGTTTGAATTCGGCCTGCTTTATCTGGGCTTTGCCGTGATCCTGATCCTGGCTGCAGTGTCGCTGGGAATGTGGTTCGCCGAGCGTCTCTCGCGCCCGGTTGGACGCCTGACCACCGCTGCGCAGCGTGTCGGGGCAGGCGATCTGGGCGTTCAGGTTATCGAAGAAGCCACCGATGACGAAATTGCGATGCTGGGCCGTTATTTCAATCAGATGACCCGACAGTTGAAAGGGCAGCGCGATACCCTTTTGGAGAACACACGGCAGATCGAACGCCGGCGTCGGCTGTTCGATTCGGTTTTGACCTCGGTCACATCTGGTGTTGTTGGTGTCGACCCTGATGGTTGCGTGACGTTTGTGAATCGATCCGCCGAACGCCTGTTGGATTGGTCCCGTGGAGAGGAACATCTTGCCATTGGAATTGCGGTGCCCGAATTCATGCCTTTGTTCGAAAGTCTCAAGGACAGCGGGCAAGAGGCTGTGCAGGGTGAAATCAAGGTCACGCGAAAAGGCCATTTGGAAAACCTGTTGGTCCGCATGGCGATCCGCCGCGGCGAAGATGGCGGGCTTGAAGGATATGTGGTTGCCTTTGACGACGTGACCGATCTGGTCAGTGCACAGCGAATGGCAGCCTGGGGTGATGTGGCGCGCCGCATCGCACATGAGATCAAGAACCCCTTGACCCCGATCCAGCTGAGCGCCGAGCGGATCAAACGAAAGTTTTCGTCCAAACTGGATGAGGATGATTGCGATATCCTTGTATCCATGACTGATGTGATTGTTCGCCAGACGAATGACCTGCGGCGGATCGTGGATGAATTTTCAAAGTTTGCGCGCATGCCGGAACCGGATCGGCACGAAGAGAATCTGGTGGGGTTGGTGCGCGAGGCAGTTCTTTTGCAGCAAGCCGGTCAGCCGGATGTCGAAATCGAAGCGATGCTTCCAGATCAGCCGATTTCAGGTGATGTAGACGCAACAATGCTGAATCAGGCGCTGACCAATCTGATCAAGAATGCAGGCGAAGCGATTGAAACGCTGAAACAAAAAGGGGCACCTGAGAACCTCAAGCCTCAGATCAAGGTTACTGTGATCGGCGACGATGCGGGCACGGTAATTACCATTGCCGACAACGGTATCGGCTTGCCGGAAGATCGTGCGCGGCTGTTTGAGCCTTACGTGACCACACGCGACGAGGGCACCGGGTTGGGGCTGCCGATCGTCAAAAAGATTATCGAAGAACATGGCGGGGTGCTGACACTTGAGGACGCCCCCGTATTTGACGGACAGGACCATTTTGGCGCAATGGCCGTGATCCGTTTGCCCGGGAGCAATACTTCCTCAAATTCAGCGCCGAAAAAGCAGGCAATTGATACAAACAAACTGAAAGCAGGCCAAAGATGAGCGACATTCTGATTGTAGATGACGAGCGTGATATTCGCGAGCTTGTGTCCGATATTCTCGAGGACGAAGGCTATTCCACCCGGCTGGCTGGCAACTCGGACGAGTGTATGGCAGCCATCAATTCCGAACCTCCGGGGCTTTTGATCCTGGATATCTGGCTGAAAGACAGCCGGATGGACGGGATTGATATTCTGAAGACTGTAAAGCGCGACAACCCAGACATTCCGGTGGTGATCATTTCGGGCCACGGGAATATCGAAATCGCTGTCGCTGCGATCAAGCAGGGGGCGTATGACTTTATCGAAAAGCCCTTTAACATCGACCAGCTGATGGTTGTGATCCGCCGCGCGATGGAAACCTCGCGCCTGCGCCGCGAAAACGCCTCGCTAAAGCGGAAAGAGGTCACAAGCTCGGATATGATCGGCAAATCGGCCTCGTTCCGGGCAATGCAGAGCCAACTGGACAAGGTAACCAAGTCCAACGGGCGTGTGATGCTGACAGGCCCTGCCGGTTCAGGCAAGGAAATCGCCGCGCGCTATATCCATGCAGAATCGAACCGGGCAAATGCGCCCTTCGTGACCGTGAACTGTGCCGGGATCGAGCCGGAGCGCGTTGAAGAGGTTCTGTTCGGCCGTGAAACCACCGAACGCGGGGTTGAGGCAGGCCTGTTGGAAGAGGCCCATGGTGGCGTCGTCTACTTTGATGAAGTGGCAGATATGCCCATGGGAACCCAGTCAAAAATCCTGCGGGTTCTGGTTGATCAACAGTTTCAACGGGTTGGAGGTACCGACAAGGTCCGGGTCGACCTGCGGGTGATCTCTTCGACCAATCGTGACCTTGATGCAGAAATCGCCGCTGATCGTTTTCGGGAAGAACTCTATCATCGTCTGAATGTTGTGCCTATTTCGGTGCCTTCGCTAGAAGATCGGCGCGAGGATATTCCGGTTCTTGCCGAGTTTTTTATTGAAATGTGCAATGAATCCCAGGGCCTGCCGGTGCGCGAGATTTCAGACGAAGCTGTCGCGTTGCTGCAGACCATGACCTGGCCGGGCAATGTGCGTCAGCTTAAGAACCTGATCGAACGGGTGCTCATTCTGGGTGACGGTACGGGCCCGATCGAAGCGCGTGAGCTGCCAAACGAAGAAGAAAAAGCCGATGAATCAGGTCGCGTCGTTCTGTCCGGGGCATTGGCGACCTTGCCGTTGCGCGAAGCTCGCGAGGCGTTCGAGCGTGAATATCTGCTGACCCAGATCAACCGGTTCGGGGGCAATATCAGCCGCACCGCCAGCTTTGTCGGCATGGAACGCAGCGCGCTTCATCGTAAGCTGAAATCTCTGGGCGTAGTGACCTCGAACAAATCGGGGGCGCGGATCGCGCAACTGGACGAGGCTGAACCGGCGGAGTGATCCGCCGGCCTTTACCCTGCCTGACCTGGGGTAATGATCTGGAACGTTCCGTTGTCGAATTTGACGAAACATGAATCTGTGCTGAGCGGTGGCAGCTGTGTTGTTGGGACCGCAGCAACACGCGACTTTATGCCCTGCTTGCAAGGCGGAAGGCTGACCGGGCGATAGCCTTTCTGCGCCATGCATTGTGCTTCCAGCTTGTTGCGCAGCCCTTTGTTCACATCGACCGTATAGATCTGACCGGGCTGCCACCAGCCTCCGGTGCGATGACACCTTCCCCGACCATCGCAGTAGGTGCGACCTGGCCAATAGGTTGGTGCCCCTTGTCGCACCTGATTGGCAACGGGGGCGTCTTTGAGGGACTGAACCTGACATCCAGTCGTTTCAGACTGCATTTGCGAAACTGTCTCGCCCTCTTGATAATACAGGGAAAGCGGCCCACACGCAGTTAGCAACAGAGTCAAAGAAATCGTGAGAGCTATTGTTTTCATACGCTTACCTTGCCTCAGCTTCGCTTGTGTTACAAACTAATTGACCGTCTGGGGGGCATCTGTCATTCAAAGATTTCAGGCAGAAGGGCCAATAGCATGAAGGTCATCATTTGCGGTGCGGGTCAGGTTGGCTGGCAGATTGCACGGCATCTTTCGGGCGAGTTGAACGACGTTACTGTGGTTGACAACAATCCTGATCTGGTGCGACGGGCGACCGAAACCTTGGATGTACAGGGGATTGCGGGATTTGCAAGCTATCCGGATGTTCTGAACCGTGCGGGCGCGCGCGATGCGGATATGATTATTGCTGCCACCCATTCGGACGAGGTGAACATGGTCACCTGTCAGATGGCACATTCGGTTTTCTCCATTCAGCGCAAAATCGCCCGGCTTCGGTCGAAATCCTATCTCGAGGCGATTCATTCGGATCTGTATCGCCGCGATCACCTGCCGATTGATGTGGTGATCAGCCCCGAGCGCGAGGTTGCCGCAGCGGCGATGCGCCGGTTGTCTGCCCCATCCGCCTTTGACACCGAGATGTTCATGGATGGCAAAGCGCAGTTGCTTGGCATTCGCATCGCCGAGGATTGCCCGATCGTGAACACGCCATTGCGGCAACTGACCGATCTGTTTTCGACGCTCAGCTCTATTGTGGTGGGTGTCCGGCGCGAGGGTACGCTGTTTGCCCCGGAATCCGAGGACCAGCTGTTTGTCGGTGACGAATGCTATGTCTTTAGCAATGTCAAAGACGTGGACCGGACGATGGAGGTTTTCGGCAAGGCGCAAAAACGGCAGGACCGGGTGGTGATTGTCGGCGGCGGCAATGTTGGTCTTGAAGTTGCTCGGACTTTGGAAGAACGTGAAAGCCGCGTGCGTGCCAAGATAATTGAACGAGACCGCCACTGTGCGGAAGTGGCAGCCGAAGCGCTTGAGCGAACGATTGTCCTTCACGGTGATGGTCTGGACGCGGCGCTGCTGCGCGAAGCTGGCATCGAACGCGCGGATGCAATGTTGGCCGTCACGGATGATGACCGTGTAAATATGTTGGTTGCCGTGCGTGCCAAGGCCGAAGGTTGTGCTCTGGCGATTGCACTGATCAATGATCCCAGCATGGTTGCCCTGATGGGGCCGCTGGGTATCGACGCCTATATCAACCCCCGCGCAACCACCGTCAGTTCGATTCTGCGCCATATTCGGCACGGACGCGTGCGGCAGGTCTATTCCATCGGCGATGCCGAGGCCGAAGTGATCGAGGCCGAAGTACTTTCAACCTCGCCCATGGCCGGGCAGAGGCTGCGCGACATTGATTTCCCCGAAGGTGTGCTGGTTGGCGCAGTGCGTAAGGGCGATGAGATGTTGCGCCCCACCGGTAGTCTCAGGATTGAAGAAAAGGATGTGGTGGCGATTTTTGCCTTAGCCAAAGACGTGCCCGAGGTGGAACGGCTGATGCAGGTCTCGATCGATTTCTTCTGATGGCGCATGCACGGAAAAAACAGGTTAGCCTCATTCGGCGATTGCCGCTGTTTCTTCTGCTCTGGGGTATTTTTGCCGCCGCTATGTGGATGCCTGCCATATTTGCGCTGGTGCTGGATGATCACGAAACGTCCCGGTCGTTCTTCTATTCCGGGTTGCTGGGGTTGTTCGTGGTCGGGATCATCTCGCTGGCAACATCCAACAGAATGCCGCGCCGAGGGACATTGGGCCAGTTGGCGGTCTTGTTAGGCTGTTTCACCGTATTGCCCTTGTTTCTTGCGATCCCTCTGCATGATGCGTTGGGCAATACGAGCTTTCTGAACGCCTATTTCGACATGGTCAGCGCATTGACCACTACCGGGGCTGATTTGTTTCCTGATCCAGACCGGTTGTCGGCACCGTTACACCTTTGGCGGGCTCAGGTCGGATGGATGGGCGGGCTTTTGATGTGGATTTCAGCGGCCGCGATCCTCGCGCCGTTGTCACTGGGCGGGTTCGAGGTGACGGCCCGCGGTCAACCCGGTCGCCCGGTTTCAGGCGTGGCGCAAAGCGAGATGGTAGACCCGCGCGGGCGTCTTATCCGCGTCACGCTGACTTTGACGCCGGTTTATGTCGGGCTGACCGCTGTAATTTGGCTGTTGCTCGTGATCGCAGGAGAGCAGGGCCTGACCGCCATCTGTCATGCGATGTCAACCATGGCCACATCGGGTATATCACCGGTTGGCGGGCTTGAGGGAGCGCAGGCCGGGGTAACCGGTGAGGCCATCCTGTTTCTGTTCCTGTTCTTCGCTTTGTCGCGGCTTACCTTTTCCTCGGACACAGCTACCTCCGGATATTCGCGGCTGGATAAGGACCCCGAGTTCCGGATCGGGCTCATGATCGTTGCAGGCGTTGCGGCGCTGCTTTTCTTCAGGGTTCTTGCCGGCGTCAGCGAAATTGGCGGCCAGATGGAACCTCTTCAGGCGTTGAGCGTAATTTGGGGCATGATTTTTACGGTCTTGTCATTTCTGACAACCGCGGGGTTCGAAAGTGCAAACTGGGATGATGCCCAGCAAATTTCCGGTCTGGGCACCCCGGGATTGATCCTGATGGGGCTTGCGCTGATCGGCGGTGGAGTTGCAACAACGGCGGGCGGGGTAAAGCTGTTGCGGGTTTTCGCTCTGTACCTTAACGGCGCGCGCGAAATTGACCGTTTGATTTATCCGTCTTCGGTCAGCGGAGTAGGTGGCGGAAACCGTCGCATCCAAAGCGATGGGGCCTTTATCGCTTGGATATTTTTCATGATGTTTGCCCTGACAGCTGCTGTGTTCAATGTGTTGCTTGCTGCCATGGGTACGGGGTTCGAACACGCTATGGTGCTTAGCGTTGCCGCGCTGAGCACGACAGGGCCGTTGATCGAATTGGCAACCGATGTTCCTATCCGATTGATCGACCTTTCGGGCGGTGCCAAGCTGACCATGTGTGCCGCTATGGTGATCGGCAGATTGGAAACGCTGGCGATTATTGCCCTGATCACACCCGCTCTATTGAGGGGTTAAGAAACAATAACCATGCTAGTGACTGATTTTTCATCTGGAATATCGGTTAACGACACTCCATACTCCGCCGGAGGGAGCGCGTTGGTCCGCAGCGCGTAGCAAGAACAATGGCGAGATTATAAGAATATGGCTTCGGACAGACAGAATCTGCAGGACGCGTTCCTGAATAATGTACGGAAAGCAAAAGTCCCGGTCACAATTTTCCTGATCAACGGTGTGAAATTGCAGGGTGTGATCACCTGGTTCGACAACTTCTGCGTATTGTTGCGCCGCGACGGACAGTCGCAGCTGGTCTACAAACACGCGATTTCGACCATCATGCCATCGCAGCCGATCAGCCTGTATGAGGGCGAAGACGCCTCTTGATGGAACATGAAAGGGTGCGCACCCGAGCGTGGGTGCTGCATCCGGAAATCAAATCAGATGAACAGCGCCGCGTTCCAGGACCGGCGCTGGCAGAAGCGGTGGCGCTGGCCGCTGCATTGCCCGACCTTGATGTGATCGGATCCGAAGTTGTGCGCTTACCTCGAGCGCAGGCCGGTTTTCTGTTCGGTAGCGGCAAGATCGAGGAACTGGCCGAACGGTTGCACGAGAACGAAGTCGAGCTGGTTTTGATCGACGGATCGGTTACGCCCGTTCAGCAACGCAATCTTGAAAAGGCGTGGAAGGTCAAGATCCTCGACCGGACCGGGCTGATCCTCGAAATCTTCAGCGACCGTGCGCGCACCCGTGAGGGCGTTTTGCAGGTGGAAATGGCCGCGCTGAGTTACCAGCGGACCCGGCTGGTGCGTGCCTGGACCCACCTGGAACGGCAGCGGGGCGGATTGGGCTTTGTGGGTGGCCCGGGTGAGACCCAGATCGAAGCGGACCGCCGGGCCATTGATGAACAACTGGTGCGGCTGCGGCGTCAGTTGCAGAAGGTGGTCAAGACCCGCACGCTGCATCGCGCGGCGCGGGCCAAGGTGCCATATCCGATTGTGGCGTTGGTAGGCTATACCAACGCGGGCAAATCAACCCTGTTCAACCGCCTGACCGGGGCTGATGTCATGGCCAAGGACATGTTGTTCGCCACGCTTGACCCTACCATGCGTCGGGTCGAACTGCCTGACGGTCCCGAAGTGATACTGTCGGACACGGTGGGGTTCATTTCGAACCTGCCCACCGAATTGGTCGCCTCATTCCGGGCCACGCTGGAGGAAGTGTTGGGCGCTGATATCGTGGTTCATGTGCGCGATATCAGCCACGATGAATCTGAGGCACAGGCGAAGGATGTCGAAACTATCCTGACTTCACTGGGTATTGACGATACGCGGCCCCGGATTGAGGTCTGGAACAAGATCGACCTGCTGTCCCCGGATGAGCGCGAAGCCGCGATGGCGCGGGCAGAGCGGGATCAGGGGATTTTCGCGATTTCAGCCGTCACCGGCGAAGGGATCGCCCCGCTTTTGGCGGAAATTGCCGTCACGCTGCAGGGCGTACGTTCTGAGGCAACGCTGGAACTGGGATTTGCCGAAGGCAACAAGCGCGCGTGGTTGTTCCGCCAGGAGGTCGTGCAGTCCGAAAAGCAGACCGAAGATGGCTTTGTGATCGACGTGCTGTGGACAGAAAAACAGGCCTCGCAATACTCCGCGCTTTGAACTCTGACTGGGGGCGAATTCCCCTATACCCATCAAACAAAGTGGTTCGTGATCAGCCGTCAATCTGGCGCTGAAAATCCTCGGCATCGAACCAAACCAGAGAGGTCTGGACCTGATTGGTGTCGGTCATTTCCCATTCTTCCCAACCCCGCGTCACGACGTCGTTGCCGGTCTTGGAATGCTGCCCTTCAAGGGTCCAGACAAATATTGCGTGGCTTCCCGCCCAGCGAAACATGTCGCAGCGGACCTCAAGATCGGGGAAATCAGTGTAAAACCCGCGCGCCATTTCCGCCACCGCGGCGCGGCCTATGATCGGTTCTCCACGGTTGATCGTGATCTGTCCGTCGGGCGCATAGAAACTGGCAACGGCCTCGGGGTCGCCCGAGCTCCAGGCGATCGCATAATCCCGCGCGAGATTGTTCAGCTTATCCCGGATACTGGCCATTTGGTCCCCCGCACACAAATCCTAGGCCTTTGGATCGTATGCCAAACGCCATTCAGCGTCCACGCGATGGAAAATAAACGGGCGAGGTCTTGCCGAAGCACGGAACTTAGCGGGGGATAAGGGTGGTCACTCCGACAGCGGCTGCATGTGCCAGGTCAAGGTCCAGGGACATCGGGATGTATTCACCCCGACGCCAAAGCTGGGCCTGATCGTCATAGTAGCGTGAAAGGAAGTGACCCGACTGGCCCGTAGCCGTGATAAACACCGAGCTGTCGGGATCCGCAAAATCATATACGCCGCGATAGCCTGCACCGTGCACGTTCTGAAACGGATCAGGGCCTTCACCCGACGTTCTGCCGCGCAGCAGGGTATTGTCGCCACCGCTGGTGGACTGCCGGATGTTCACAAAGAACCGCAGCACCGGAACCGATCCCAGAACCGGGTGGTCATGCGTCGCCTGATGCGCGTCACCCCAGCGTAGAGATTCCAGCGATCCTCCGTATTTTTCGGAAATCCAGATCAGCGCATCGTCCAGTGCCATGCGCGCCATATCGGTGCAGGTCTCTGTCGGCGCGCTCTGACGCACATTACACCAGGCCGAAGCTCCGTCGATGTCGCGATAGACACGTTCGATGAACAGTGGTTCGACATGTTTGTATTCAGCCGCCAGGGGGCCAAGCTCATCTGCGATCAACCGGATTTGCAGCGCCCGAACCCAAGCAGCATAGATCAGGGGTTCTGGCAGGTGTTCATTCATCTCGCCATTCCACTCGGCCAAAAGGTTCAGCGCGATCTGGCGCTGGCGTTCCTGGGTGCCTTCGGAGGCAGAGGCGCCGGTGTACCACAGATCAGCCCCGATCAGCGGAAGCAGAGAGCGCGCGGTAAAGCTGACCGTGTCCAGCTGTGCCTCGATAAAGCTGTCGCGCGTGTGTACCTCGCGCGATTGCATCAGCCGTTCCCAGCGATGGATGCGCTGCGTATCCCCCCATTCATATGAGACATGTTCGGGAAATGGCCGGTCGATGATCTTGTTGTTTGTGTTGCCCAGAATGCCGCCCGCAGGTGCGACGAATTCGGGGTTGTCAGCATAGGGCAGGCGGCCTTGCCACCGGTTTTCGGCCAGCCAGCCAGGCGTCGGAATACGCCCCCGGCTTTGGTTCTTTGCGGCACGTTGCGGCATTGCGCCGATCAGCTTCATGCCGATGGTGTCCTTGTCGACCAATGACAGGTTCTGAGATGGCGCCATGAACAGCTCGGCTGCGGTGATGGCTTGTCGGACAGTGTCCGCATTCATCAGCGCCATTGAGGCTGACATGGATGTGTCCCGTGCGCTCAGGGCTGTCCAGGACAGCGAGGCGACATGACCCGGCGGCGTGATCGTCCCAAGATCGTAATGGGTGCCCGGCAGAACGGGTCCGTTCTCGGTCCAACGCAGGGTCAGAGTGATTGGGGCTTCGTCTTTGATCTCGATGATCGAAGGGCGGCTGCGAAAGGTCTTGTATCCTTCGGGGGTCAGGTATTCCTCGGGGTTTTCTGGGTTCAACTGCTCGATATGGATGTCCTGATCATCCAGATAGGATGAGGTCAAACCCCAGCCCAGCCGATCACTGCGTCCGGTCATCACCGCCGGGATGCCGGGGATCGTGGCACCGATCACGCCGCCTTTGGCCAGTTCCAGACGGGCCAGATACCAGATGCCCGGCGCTGTGAAACCCAAATGCGGATCATTGGCCAGAAGCGTCCCTCCGCTGGCAGATCTTGTGGGGGCGGCAGACCATGCGTTCGATGCTCCGGCCAATCCGCGCTTTGGAAAGGGCGAGATGGGCGTGTCCGGCATCGACGATCCGGCCGCATATCTGGGCAGGTTAGGAAACAGGGCGGCGTATTCGGGCAGAGCGGCGATTCCCGGCCCGGGAACATCAGGCAGAATATCCGCCAGTCGGGTCTGGTCATCCAGCATAAGCGATGTGCGCGCGCGCAGCACTTCATCCTCAAGATGGCCAGAAAGTTGCAGGCTCATTAGTTTGATGACGGCCAGGCTGTCGCCCGGTTGCCAGGGCGATACAGGCGCATTGAACAAAAACATCTCTGGCGCACCACGGCCCAATGCGTTTTCGTTAATCTCGGCCAGTCGTGCATTCACCCCGGCAGCATAAGCGCGCAGGGCCTCTTTGGTATAGTCGTCCTGGGCTTGTACCGACCGGTGTGCAAGCCCGTACAGATCAAACCGCCGCAACAGCTTGTCGATATGAACAGTGCGAGCGCCAAAGACTTCGGACAATCGGCCCTGCGCTGTCCGGCGCAGAACAGTCATCTGCCAGAGGCGATCCTGTGCATGGGCATAGCCAAGCCCAAAGAAGACATCCGGGTCTGATGCGCCCAGAATATGGGGAACATTCGCTGTATCCCTGACAACCTCAACCGGCGCAGTCAGGCCATCAACTTTAACGGTCTGATCGTAGTCCGGCAGGGACTGGCTGGCCAGAAAATACACCAGCAACACAGCCGCCAATGTCAGCAGAACAAGACCCGAGGCGATACGCACAAGCCAGCGAAAGACAATTCCCATCAGCGGTCACATTTCCGTTCACTCTATGATTGCGCAGACACTAGAGGATGGCCGCACGGATCGAAAGAGGAACCGCATGAGAACATGCGTGTTTACCGCGGTTTGAATGAAAAACCCCGCTTCGGGCGTGATGCCGAAAGCGGGGTGTCTTGAGGGGGGAGGGTAGTCCGGTATCAGGGAATGATGCGGGTGTATTTCGTGCCTTCGACCGTCGCGCCGAACTTTAGCCCTGCCTGTCCGAAGACCGCCGCCAGAACCGGCGAACGCAGGGTGGTGGTGTCGGTCGACAGAGAGTCGCCCGTCGCATCGACCACGTAGCCGACTTCGGCCCCGGCGGTCCATCCGCTGGAACGGCGGAAATCGTTCAACGCGTCCTGTGTCATGAAGAACAGGACATGCGCATATTGCTGGGCACCGATTTGCAGGCCGGCGGTTCCCGAAATTGCGGAATAGTAATCAACTGTCGCGCCCTGAATGCGTAGCGCGCCTGTGCCGTAGGCACCGCCAAAGACGATTAGTCCGGCATCGGTTATCAGAGGCATGACCAGCATGCCGTTGGCCTTGTTCGCGATTTCGAGCGTGTTGGGGTAGGTGGCGTACATCTGGTTCAATGTCGCATCCACACGGGCGTCAATCGTCGCTGCGTTGGAACTGCCGACGCCATTGCCGCAAGCGGCGGTCACTGACAGACCGGCCATGCCAAAAGCAAAGCCACGACGGCTTAATCGAGTAGGTTTGGAACTGCTCATGTTTTTTATCTCTGTATAAATGCCTGATTGTCGGGTGCTCCCGATCTTGTCCGCAAGAATACGCCGATTGTCGCCTCGTGTCACGGGAAAGCTGCCCAGTGACCAAAGATAGTCGGCGAAAAATCGCGGAAACGCGGGGGATTAGCCCTGCAGGATCCGGGCGGCCTGAGGCGCGAAATAGGTCAGGATCCCGTCGCAGCCCGCGCGTTTGAACGCAAGCAGACTTTCGAGCATGACCTTCTCTCCGTCGATCCAGCCGTTCTGCGCCGCGGCTTGTATCATCGCGTATTCGCCCGAGACTTGATAGGCATAGGTCGGCGCGCCAAACGTGTCCTTGACCCGGCGGCAGATGTCCAAATAGGGCATGCCGGGTTTGATCATGACCATGTCCGCGCCTTCGGTCAGGTCACGCTCGATCATGCGCAGCGCCTCGTCCGAGTTTCCGGGGTCCATCTGATAGGTCTTCTTGTCTCCGGTCAGCGCGCCCGAGGCGCCCACTGCATCTCGGAACGGTCCGTAGAACGCACTCGCATATTTGGCCGCATAGCTGAGGATCATCACGTTGTGATGGTCTGCGCCCTCCAGGGCGCGCCGCATTTCACCGATCCGGCCATCCATCATATCTGACGGTCCGATGATGTCGGCGCCCGCATCTGCTTGCGCCAGCGTCATCTTTACCAGCGCCTCGATCGTTTGATCGTTTATGATCTCACCATCGACCACATAACCGTCATGGCCGTTGATATTGTATGGGTCCAGCGCCACGTCCGTCATCACCGCGATATTGGGTGCGGCTTTCTTGATGGCGCGAATGGCTCGGTTGGACAGGTTATCGGGGTTCCACGCTTCGGCGCAATCTTCGGTCTTTAGGGAGGCGTCGGTGTAGGGAAAGATGCAGATTGCCGGGATACCCAGGGCCTGCGCCTCGACCGCAGCCTGTGCGATCAGATCGACCGAGCGGCGCATGACACCAGGCATCGAGGGGACAGGCTCTTCAATACCTTCGCCGTCTCGGACGAAAACCGGCCAGATCAGATCATCGGTGGTCAGTGTATTCTCGCGGACCAGCGCCCGCACCGCCTGTGATTGGCGTGTTCGACGAAAACGGGCCAGAGGATAGGGGGCAATGGTCGGTTTCATGACGCGCTCTCCTTGTAAATTCCAGCATTGGGTGGCATGAATTCCGTGTAGTCTCAAGGGTAACGATGGACGCGTCTTTGCGAAGAAGGTCCCTGAAGACGGAAATTAAGGGCTGACGCGTGGACTTATACTCTTCGATTTTTGAACTCATCGACATGCGCAGCTTTTCGAATCTCTGGTATTGGATCGGGCTTGCGGTGTTGTGGTCATCCGCCAGCCACTGGGCCATGGGCGTGCCGTTTGACCTTGTTGTGCGCGCAAGACGGGTAGGTGGGCAATCGGAACAGGATTTGATGGATATCGTCCGCATTAACGGAAACCGATTGCTCTATATATTGGAGGTATCCGGCCTCGCGATATTAGCGTTTAGTTGTTTTCTGTTCACGGGTCTCGCCACTTTGGGGTTCTACTACGGGCTTGAATTTGCGCAGGCCGTGTTTTTGTTGCTGTTTCCGGTTTGTCTTGTCGTGCTGATCAATGTATCAGCCGCGCGGAAACTGCGCCGGGAAACACCAAGTCTGGAATATATTTCCAAGATTCTTACGCGCTGCCGGATCTATACCCAGATAGTTGGTATGATTTCGATCTTGATCACATCGCTTTGGGGCATGTACCAGAATTTTTCCATCGGCGTCCCGGGTTGGTAAAATCAGAAAGGCTTGGCGATGACGGGTCCGAACCAAGTAATCGTTGGCGGCGCCCCCGAAGGGTTTGACGCGCAGCTTGTCCTGAATGAGCTGGCGCGCTCGGGCGGGCCGGTGTGCCATGTCGCGCGTGATGACAAACGGCTTGAGGCGATGCGCGCGGCGCTTGCCTTTTTTGCGCCTGACATGCCGGTATTTGTGTTCCCAGGCTGGGATTGTCTGCCATATGATCGGGTATCGCCCAATGCCGATATCTCGGCAGCGCGTGTGGCCACCCTTGCCGCACTTGTGCACCAGATGCCGCAGCAATATGTGCTGCTGACAACTCTGAACGCCGCAACCCAACGCGTGCCTGCCCGTGCGGTGCTGCGAGAGGCGGCGTTTACCGCCCGTGTCGATCACCGCATTGATGAAACCGCGCTGCGGAATTTCCTTGTGCGCATGGGGTTCACGCAAAGCCCGACCGTGATGGAGCCTGGCGATTATGCCGTTCGAGGGGGTATCATCGACATTTTCCCGCCCGGCGAATCCGGGCCGGTGCGGCTGGACCTGTTCGGGGATGTTCTGGATGGAGCACGTCGGTTTGATCCGGTGTCGCAACGTACGACCGAAAAGCTGGCTGTTGTGGAGCTGGCACCAGTGTCCGAGGTCATTCTAGATGACGCGGCCATCACCCGGTTTCGGCAAAATTATCGCATCGAGTTCGGGGCGGCGGGCACAGATGATCCCCTGTACGAGGCCGTTAGCGCAGGGCGCAAGCATCAGGGGATCGAACACTGGCTGCCGTTCTTTCACGAAAAGCTGGAAACGCTGTTTGATTATCTGCCCGGTGCCACCATCTCGCTGGATGATCAGGTCACGCCCGCGCGTTTGGCGCGGTGGGACACGATTGCGGATCAATACGAAACGCGGCGGCTCGCGCTTGAGAACCGGTCGCGCATGGACACGGTGTATAAACCGACACCACCGGGCCTATTGTATCTGGATGACACTGCTTGGGAACAAGCTGTCGGCGATAGGCGCGTTCTGCAATTCAATGCATTGCCTCAGGCCCTTGGGCCCGGGGTGATTGACGCAGGTGGACGGATTGGACGGAATTTCGCGCCCGAGCGGCAGCAGGAAAGCATCAGCTTGTTCGGAGCACTGGCCAGCCATATCACCGACAAAATGGCCAAGGGGCCGGTTCTGATTGCCTCTTATTCCGAAGGGGCCCGCGAACGTCTGACTGGGCTGATCGAGGATGAAGGCCTTGCCGAGGCGATCCCCGTGCCCGACGGTACGCGTATCGGCAAACGCGGGCTGCATCTGGCCGTCTGGGCGCTGGAGCACGGGTTCGAAACGCCCGACCTGACCGTGATCGCCGAACAGGATGTGCTGGGCGATCGGTTGATCCGGCAGCCCAAAAAGCGCCGCAAGGCCGAAAATTTCCTGACCGAAACCCAATCCCTCAGCCCGGGTGATTTGGTGGTCCATGTGGATCATGGCATCGGGCGTTATCTGGGGATGGAGGTCGTGACGGCGGCCGGTGCCGCCCATGAATGTCTGCTGCTGGAATACGCAGAACAATCCAAACTGTACCTGCCGGTCGAAAACATCGAACTGCTGTCGCGATACGGTCATGATGAGGGTCTGCTGGACCGATTGGGCGGCGGCGCGTGGCAGGCCAAGAAGGCTAAGCTGAAGGAGCGCATCCGCGAGATGGCGGATAAACTGATCCGCATCGCTGCCGAACGGGCTTTGCGCAAGGCCCCGATTATGGACCCGCCTCCGCACGCGTGGGAGGAGTTCAGTGCGCGCTTTCCCTATCAGGAAACTGACGATCAGCTGCGCGCAATCGGTGAGGTCATGGAAGACATGCATTCCGGCGCGCCGATGGATCGTCTGATTTGTGGCGACGTGGGCTTTGGCAAGACCGAGGTCGCAATGCGTGCCGCTTTCGTTGCCGCAATGTCGGGCGTGCAAGTGGCGGTGATCGCACCGACAACGCTGTTGGCGCGTCAGCACGCGGCCAGCTTCAAGGATCGCTTCCGGGGCTTCCCGCTTGAGGTGCGGCAGCTGTCCCGCTTCATCTCGGCCAAAGAGGCGCAACAGACCCGTGATGGGTTGGCGCGCGGCACGGTGGATATTGTGATCGGCACCCATGCCTTGCTTGCAAAAGCGATACGGTTCAACAATCTGGGTCTGCTGATCATCGACGAGGAACAGCATTTCGGTGTTGGCCACAAGGAGCGTCTGAAACAGCTGCGCAGCGATATCCACGTCCTGACCCTGACCGCGACGCCGATTCCACGAACGCTGCAACTGTCCCTGACCGGCGTGCGTGACCTGTCGATCATCGGCACACCTCCCATCGACCGGCTGGCGATCCGCACCTATGTCAGTGAGTTCGACGCGGTCACGATCCGCGAAGCCCTGCTGCGTGAACATTACCGTGGTGGGCAGAGTTTCTATGTCGTCCCGCGCATCTCGGACCTACCCGAGATTGAGGAATTCCTGAAAGAGCAACTGCCCGAGCTGACTTATATGGTGGCGCATGGGCAGATGGCGGCGGGGGAACTCGACGATCGGATGAATGCGTTCTACGACGGCAAATACGATGTCTTGCTGGCCACCACGATTGTGGAAAGCGGGCTGGATATCCCGACTGCAAATACGATGGTTGTGCACCGGGCGGATATGTTCGGGCTGGCGCAGCTCTATCAGATCCGCGGCAGGGTCGGGCGGTCGAAAACCCGCGCCTATGCCTATCTGACCACAAAACCGCGCGCCCGTCTGACTGCCACGGCCGAAAAACGCCTGCGCGTTCTGGGCTCGCTCGACACGCTGGGGGCGGGGTTCACGTTGGCGTCTCAGGACCTTGATATTCGAGGGGCGGGTAACCTGTTGGGCGAGGAACAGTCGGGCCAAATGCGCGATGTGGGCTATGAACTCTATCAGTCGATGCTGGAGGAGGCGATTGCCAAGATCAAAGCCGGTGAGATGGAAGGCCTGTCGGATGCAGATGACCAATGGGCGCCGCAGATCAATCTTGGCGTCCCTGTCCTGATCCCAGAGGATTATGTGCCCGATCTGGATGTCCGCCTAGGCCTGTATCGCCGTTTGTCGTCGCTGTCGACCAAGGTGGAATTGGAAGGCTTCGCCGCTGAATTGATCGACCGCTTTGGCACGCTGCCGAAAGAGGTCAACACCCTGATGCTGGTCGTGCGCATCAAGGCGATGTGCAAACGGGCGGGGATTGCAAAGCTAGATGGCGGGCCCAAAGGCGCGACGATCCAGTTTCACAACGACAAATTTGCCTCGCCTCAGGGGCTGGTCGAGTTCATCCAGAACCAGCGCGGGTTGGCCAAGGTCAAGGATAACAAGATCGTCGTGCGCCGCGATTGGAAGAAGGACAGCGACAAGATCAAGGGGGCCTTTGCCATCGCCCGCGATCTGGCGGAAAAACTTGTGGCCGAAAAGAAAAAGGCCAAAGCCTAGTCACCGCTGACAAAGGTGCACAGCTGCCAGTCGCCCGCGTCGGATTGCGCCAATGCAGCCCGGAACCCGGTCATGGGCCACAGGAAATCGCTGTGCATATAGCCCTGACCCCCATCAGTCAGCAGAACCCTCTGGTATTGCGCGATGGGAGAGACGTCGCGGATGATGACGACCTCATAGCTGATGAGGTCGAGTATGGCCGCGCCTCGATTTGGTGCGTTGCGCAGAGTTACATCCTGAGCGGTCACAAAATAGGCCAACGCCGGATCCAGCGAAGCGGGTAGGGTGAGCTGCCATTGGTGGGGCATCCAGAACTCGCCGTCTTCGTTGAAATAGCCAGGCTGTGTCAGGGTGTTTTCCAGATCGGACCAAAAGGTTTCAACAACCTTTTCGCTGTCATCATCATCTTGCTCTGACGTTGCCGGTCCGGGAGTAAGATACTCGCGCAGCTCGTCCGGGCCGCCATTGCCGCCGTGGCTAAGGTAAATATCCGGGCAGGCAACAGACAGCACGCCTTCGATGTCGCGCTCGGCTACCATGTTCAGCAGGTTTGCCCGGAACGAGACGAGGGTGACATCCCGCTCGGCCTCGTCGACGGGCGGAAAGGATTGTCGATCCGCCAGCGCCGGGCTGCAGAGCAAAGCGAGCAGAAAGGCGTATCTCATTCGGCGGCCCTCATGGCGGCTTGGGCACAGAAACAGGACGCCCCAACAGCCCGGTCCGCACGAGCCAAAGCCAAATCCAGCCGTTGCCTGATCTGCACGATCTCAACCGTCTCACCGCGCGCCTTCAGGCAGTCATGCAGGCCCTTGAGGCTCCAGACATTGTCAGGATGGACAGAGGCACGGCTGAGCGTACCGCCCAACCCCAAATCCTCGCGGTATATGGCCTCGGCTTCGGCGGTATGCCCTTGTTCGAACAGCAATGCACCCAACGCGTGTCGAGTGGGCTGCATCCATCCCCATGGCTCGTCATAGGGCAAGGTGTCGTCCAGTTCGACCGAGCGGCGCAGATGGGCGTAGGCCGCATCGTAGTTTTCCATGCGATACTCGATTTCGCCACGCAGCATTTCGCGGGCAATGTCCAGCAGGTCGATCACGCGGTTATTGTGCAGCAATCGCGTTTCTGGCACGCGGGCCTTGGCAGCGAGGAACAACTGCTCTTCGGCTTCGGCTTCGCTGACCTGCCCAGTGGCGGCAAAAGCAATGGCCCGGGCATAATGCGTGGTTGCCGTGAGAGTGCAGTACAGTTCGGGGTCCGAGGGCAGCTCAAGCGCCATTGCCTCTTCCCAACGGCCAAACCGGATCAGGATATGCGGGCCCATTGACATGTAACTTTCGAAGAAATCCGCCATAGGCGGGCTTTCTATGCGCAGCATGTCTTCGGGTGTGGTGTCCCACAATCCCTGATTGGCCCGCAGAGCAGGTTCCATCTGTCCCAGAAATAGGGCGCCATATATGACAAAATGATAATTGTGCTGGCGGTAGCCGGTGTAGATGTTGAACGCGCCTTCGCGTTCGTAATATTTCAAGTCCGCTTCGGTGGCTTTTTCATTCCAGTGGACCACGTTTTGATAGTGGCCGCACAGCACGTCGATATGGGTTGGCATATGCACCAGATGCCCCGCATCGGGCACCAGCGTGCGCAGGATGTCCCCGGCCTTAAGCGCCTTTTCCGGGGTGGGCGACATTTCCATCAGGTGAACATACAAGTGCAGCAGGCCGGGGTGGGTCATCGCTGCCGGGTCATTCGCCATCGCCGCTTCCAGCGCTTGTTGCGCTTCGACAGTGGCGGCCCCCTTTGCGGGTTGGCCTGAGTGCAGGTCCCACATCTGCCAGGGGGTCAGGTTCATCAGCGACTCTACATAGATCGAGCGCAGGTCCAGCTGATCGGGATGATTTTTGAAGACCGCGCGCATGGCATCGGCAAAATCCCGATCCCACCCGTTCATATCCTCAATCGGATCGCGCTGTGGGTATCGTGCAGGCATCGTGTGGATCAGGGCACGCTCGAACGGGGTGCATCGGTCGGCTAAGGCCAGCGCCTGTTGAGTTGCATCATATGCCTGCGCCAGAGCCTTTACCCGTCCCTGGTCGTCCAGCCGATCCCATGGCAGGTTGTAATTCGGCCCGCCTGCATAGGCGATGCCCCAATAAGCCATGGCGCAATCCGGGTCAGCCTCGGCCGATCGCTGAAAACACGCGACAGCTTCGTCGTGGTTAAAGCCGTATGTCCAGTTCAGTCCACGATCAAACCAGACCTGTGCCTCGGGCGATGTGGTAGTGACTGGACAAGTATGCGTGCCCAGATCGTAAGAATAGCGCATCGACAATCTCCCCACGTAGCGGGAACAGGTTAACGCGATTCATCGCGGCTGCACAGATCAGGCGGGCAATCTGTCTTCTATCCGGCCCATATACAGCATCAGGCCGAACCCCATCGTGCACATAGTCAGGACACCTATTGCCAAGGGCAGGATCGATCCGTCAAACAACTGTCCCAAGGGGGCTGCTACTGCAGCGGCCAGAACGGTTGATACCGCGCCTATGACTGACGCTGCCATGCCCGCAATATGGCCCATCGGCTCCATCGCTATGGCATTCAGGTTGCCCATCGTCATACCGGCCATGAAGAACACGGCAGTCTGCCAACTGACAAAAAGCGCAAATGAGGCGCCATCAGAAAGGTCCAGACCGTTCATTACCATGACAAAACACGTAAAGACGATCTGTGCGCCCAAAGTCCAGGTTACAATCCGGCGCATCCCCAATCGGATGACCAAAGTCGCGTTCAACAAACTGGCCGAGCCAGCCATCAGAGCAACGAATCCAAACCAGAATGGGAAACTGTCTGCTCTGTCGTAGATGATGTCATAAACAGGTTGTACCATCGTCAGCATGGTGAACAGCATCCCAAGGCAAAGCGTTTGCACCATGATCGAAACCCGCACAGTCGGGTGTGCAAACATCTGCCGCGCGGCATCAATCATAAGCGGCAGGCGCAGGGGGCGGCGATTTTCGGGTGCCAGAGGTTCGCTCAGACGCAGGCCCATCCACGTGATTGTGATCAAAGAGAACAACATGAACGAAGCGAAGATGCCTCGCCACCCGGCCAGAGCGATCACCCCGGCACCCATCATGGGCGCGATGGCGGGAACCAGCGTAAAGATCATCATGGCAATCGAGACGATGCGGGCCATCTCACGGCCGGAATAGAGGTCACGGATAATGGCCATGGCCACCACGCGTGGGGCCGCGCTGCCGATGCCTTGAAAGATGCGCGCAATCAACAGCATCTCAAGCGAGGAGGTGGCCCAGGCGACTGCGGCAGACAGGATATACAGCGCAGAGCCGACGTAAATTACCGGCTTGCGCCCGAATGCATCCGACAGAGGGCCGGTGAAAAAGGTGCCGATCCCCATGCCCAGCACAAATGAGGTCAGGATCAACTGCGCCTTGTTTGCATCACCTGGGCTGAGTTGCGCGCTGATCTGCGGCAGGGCGGGCAGCATCGAGTCGATAGAAAACGCGATTGTCGCAAACATCATTGCGATCAAAGCGACAAATTCTCCGCGCGGCATGCGATTACTCATGGGGCTCTCCTGACCCGTTCGCGCTATCACAGAGGATTGGGCACGGCCAGTGATCAGAATGCACAGGAGGCTGTGCTATTTTGCAGGGGAAGCCTCGATTTGAGACATGATTTCACCGATCACGCGTTCCCACATTTCCGGTGGTTGCGCGCCGGGGACAGCATGTTGGTTGGCAACGATAAAAGTCGGTACCGACGTCACACCCATCTGCCGGGAATGCGCGTCACGGTTGCTGATGTCGGTGCGGTCGGCGTCGGATTTCAGCAGCTTCATGACGACGGCGGCGTCCATCCCCTGACTGTCGGCAATATCCGCCAGAACCTCGTGGTCGCCGATATCGCGACCCTGTACAAAATAGGCCTGAAACAGGGCATCAATTATAGCGTTCTGCTTGTTTTCGATCCCGGCCCAGTGGATCAGCCGATGAGCGTCCAGCGTGTTCGGGGTGCGCTTCATCCCCTCAAAGTCGATGCCCAACCCTGCGTTTTCGGCATGCTCGACCACCGGGGCATACGCACGGATGGCTCCGTCTTTGCCGCCGAATTTGCGCTCCAAGTATTCGCGCCGATCCATGCCTTCGACCGGCATATCGGGGTTCAGCTGAAAGGGGTGCCATTCAATGATGAATGGATGGTCCGGAGTTGCAGCCAACGCCTTGTCCAGATGAGTCTTGCCAATATAGCACCAGGGGCAGATCGGGTCAGACATGATGTCGAGCTTGACGGTCTGGGTCATGTATTGGTCGCCTTGAAATAGGCCGGCAGCGCCCGGCGCAAAAGTTTGCCATTGCCGCCAGTTGGCAGCTGAGGCAGATGGATAAAGGCGCGCGGTTGCTTATAGCGCGCCAGATTTGTCTCGACATAGGCGCGCAGGGCGTCCTCGTCCAGCTTTTCCGGCCCGGTATAGAATGCCACTATGACAAAACTGTCCTGCTTGACCTCAACGGCGGCCGCGCCGACCTGCGAGATGCCGGGATATCGGGACAATGTGGCCTCGACCTCGATCGGTGAGACCCGGTAGCCGCCTGCATTCATCATATCATCGTCTCGGCCAAGATAGGTGATCTGACCATCAATTGCCATTGCACCCTGATCGCCGGTCAGAAACCACTCGCCCTGCATCCTGGCCAGCGCTTCGTCCGGCGCGTTGAGATAGGTCAGCATTAGGCCGGGGTCTGATCGGTGGACGGCGATGGTCCCTTCTTTCCCCTGTGGAACCGGCCCGTCTGGACCCAGAATTGCCACACGTCGCCCGGGTTGTGGTTGCCCCAGTGCATCGCCACGTGCCGGATAGGCTGGGCTTGAAGAGATGAAGGTCGAGCATTCGGACATTCCAAAAGCTTCATACAACTCGCGCCCGGTGATCCGTGTCCATTTCTGGTGCAGATGCCGTGAGAGTTTTTCACCAGCGCAAAGGCCGTGCCTCAGATCGGGAAGGTGCAGATCGTTTGCTTCGTTCAAAATTTTTCGAAACACGCCCGGAGCTGCAGCAAAAATCGTGGCACGGTGATTGCGCAGCATATCGGGTAGGGTCGACAGATCGGTGCCGGGCTCCGGTATCAGCGCTGTCGCGCCAATGGTCCAGGGATCCATCAGTCCTGTCCCCAACGTATAGGTCCAGTTGAACGCACCTGCATGGCACAATCGATCCGTTTCCTGCAGGCCGTACCACCCATCCACCATCATCCGCCGCGCCCAAATTGCACGATGGGCATGTGCAACGGCCCGTGGCTTGCCCGAGGTGCCAGACGTATAGACCACATAAGCCATGTCTTCGGGGTCGCCCATCCGAAACTCGGCCAGAGGTAGATCGCGCATCTCGCGCAGTTGGCTCAAAGATATCTGGTTCGGGTGATCCGCGCTGGCGATATCGGGATCGCGCAGTATGGCGGCGGGGTTCAGATCTTGGATGATCTTTGCCGTTTCTGGCTGCGTCAGCTGTGACGATGTCGGCACGGGTACAATGCCGACCGCGATTGCACCCAGATAGGTTATTGGGAAATCAACCGTGTTCCCCAAACGCATCAAGACCAGATCGCCCGGTTTCAGACCGGCCCGCAGCAGACCTGTACCGGTTGCAAGGATCGCGCGTTTCAACGCAGCAAAGCTCCAGTTCTGCGCCGACGTTGCGCCAAGTACCGACAAGGCAATCTTGTCGCCATTGCGATCTGCTTGACGCAACACATGCGCGGCCAGATTGAAAGGGGTGGGGCAGGCCTTGGGCGGGCCTTGATCGAAAAGGGAAAGCATGGCGTCTGGCTAACGCGGCAACTGCTGCGTTGCAAGCGGGACAGGCTGGCCCTATAGAGTGGCGCATGAGAACCAAAGAGCAGACATCTCTGATCCGAATTGCCCGAAACTCGGGCGAGCACACAGAGGTCGAACCGCTGGACCTTGGCGTCCGTGTGCGTGAATTGCGCAAGGCGCGTAACTGGACTTTGGAACAAGCGGCCAATCAGGCGGGATTGGCGCGTTCAACGCTCAGCAAAATCGAAAACGGGCAGATGTCGCCTACATATGATGCGCTGAAGAAGCTGGCGATCGGGCTGGAAATCTCTGTTCCGCAGCTGTTCACGCCGCCACAGCGCGAGCAGGTGATCGGGCGTATGGCTGTGACCCGGATGGGGCAAGGCACCAGCCACGCAACCACAACATACGAGCACGAACTGCTAGCTGAAACGCTTACGAAAAAGCAGATGCTGCCCTATCGCGCCCGTGTACGTGCCCGGTCAATGGATGAGTTTGACGGGTGGGTCCGCCACGATGGCGAAGAATTCCTGTACGTGCTGACGGGTGTTGTTCGCCTGTATACCGAGTTCTACGAACCCGTCGAAATGCGCCGCGGTGACAGCGCCTATTACGACGGCAGCATGGGGCATAATGTCGTTTCGGTCAGTGAAGAAGACGCGATGATCCTGTGGGTGACGTCACTTACCTAGATGTTTGGTGACTTCACGGGTTAGCGCTTCGGTGAACAGGAAATCCTCAAGCTCTTCATGTGCTTCGTTCACCGTCAGATGATGACGTTCGGCCAGATAAGCCTCGAATTGTGCACGGTCGCGCCCGACCGCATCCATGTCTCGGTCGCGCAAATTGGGAAACCGCCGTTTTGCACGGGCGTACATTTCATTCCAATCTTGCGTCAGATCGTTCCACTTAAACATCTATTGGGCTTTCTGTTTGTCTGGCTACAGATCTGCTCGGCCCTGAATTCAGGGTACGAATGGTGTTTGCAGGTAGGGCTATGGCAAAATGTCGCACCTTGAGCGTGCGAAGTTTAAATCAGTTAGGCCCGCCACAGGAAATCTGAGACGGGCCTACGGACCAAATAGTTTTGAGTGAGTGGAGGCTGGTCCGAAAATACTGTTCCTGATATTGTAACACAGCTATGTGTCGGTAATGTTTGGCGTAATTCAAATTGGATACATTTGTACTAGTCGCAGGCTATATCTTTCGAACCCGTTACGTAAAGCCCCTTGTTGAAATTTTTCAAATTTGTCTGAAACTAGGGATCGCATCAATTTATAGCGGAATGCCCACAGCATTTACCTGCATGTCGTGGTACTGCGGGTCTGTGCCAGAATCCGCCGAAGGATATGAGACCCACACAGCAAACGCCGAACGGGTCTTATTGCATCACATCTGCAGCGGTTGCGATCCTCTGCAACGAGATTGGCACGGACAGTTAGCAATTAGGAAAGGACGGGGCCGCCTCTTTTAAGGCGCTATTCCTCGTACCACCAGACCTGCGGCATGTATTCCGGCCCGTCACCGTAAATGGGCAGGGTTTCCGGCTGTTTCAGCTCACGCGCATGTGCAATCCGGCCGACGTCAAAGCTCCAGATCGGGATGACATACCGGCCAGCGGTTAGAACGCGATCCAGCGCGCGGGTCGCAGACACGAAATCTTCGTGGCTTTCAGAGGCCAGCATCGTATCGATCAAACCGTCCACTGCTGGCGACTGAACCCCCATCAGGTTACGTGTTCCTGCCGTGTCAGCATTTTCACTGCCCCAATACAGGCGTTGTTCGTTACCCGGCGACAGGGAAAGAGCCCGGCGAAATGGGGTCATGTCAAAATCATGCGCATCCATCCGAGAGGTGTATTGTGCGTCGTCGATTTTTTCGACTGTAAGCTCGATGCCAAGCCGTTCAAGCGTACGCGCATAGATTTCGGCGATCGTTCCGACATTCTGGACAACGTTGAGGCTGCCCTGGCTGATGACCATGTCAACGATGAACGCTTCGCCATCTGCGTTTCGCAACACGCCGTCCTGAACTGTCCAGCCAGCCTCTTGCAGCAGCTTGGTTGCCTTGCGCAGATTGGCCCTGTTGCGTTCCGAACCGTCACCTACCGGCAGCTCGTAACCTTCCAGCGTACCGGGCAACAGTGTATCGGCGTATGGCTGCAGCAGCTCAGCCACCTGACCGGTGGCAGTACCGGGCTGCATCGCCAGATCCGAGCCCGAGAAATACGAGGTTATCCGCGGTTGCGCGCTTCCGGTGACGGTGTCGTTGATGAATTCGAAATTGAAAGCCAGAGTCAGAGCCTCGCGCACGCGCCAATCATCGAAGGGTGGCTTGCGCGTATTCATGACAAATCCGGTCATGCCCGAAGGCTTGCGATGCGGGATTTCGGTTTTCACCACATCGCCGCGCTGTACCGCGGGGAAGTCATACTGGTTGTTCCACTTATCGGCGTTAAACTCGCGCACGGCTGAGAGCTCGCCTGCTTTGAAGGCTTCGAATGCGACTGTGCCATCCCCGTAGAACTCGATCCGCATCTCATCCAGATTCATGGTGCCGCGCCGAAACGGAATGTCAGCGCCCCAGTAATCCGGATTGCGACGCAGGTTCACATACCGTCCGGCTTCGTACCCGTCGATGACATACGGTCCAGACCCCAGAGGGATGTCTTGCAGCGGCGCGTCGGCAAAGTCTTTACCCTCCCACTGTGCCTTCTGAAGGATCGGACGCATCCCGGCGATCAGCGCAAGCTCGCGGTCGGGGTCGTTAAACGTGATGCGGACGGAACGCGGTCCGGTTTGTTCGATACTGTCGATCTTTCCCCAAAGGCCGCGATATCTCAGATGCCCTTCGGTTCCCAAAGTCTCATATGACCAGATGACATCCTCGACAGAGACCGGTGATCCATCCGAGAATCGGGCATTCTCTCGCAGGGTAAATTCGACCCAGGATCGGTCTGGAGCCGTCTCAACTGATTCGGCTAACAACCCGTAAAGAGTGAAAGGTTCGTCCCAGGAACGCCCCATCAGGCTTTCATGGGTCCAAAATCGCAACTGCCAGGGTGACGTGCCTTTTTGCACAAACGGGTTAAGACTGTTATAGCCGCCGGTATTTCCAAATACGACTTTGCCGCCTTTGGGTGCATCAGCGTTGACATAGGGTAGCGACACAAAATCCGGTGGTAGGGCAGGGTCGCCATACATAGCTATGCCATGGGTCGATTCTGCATGGGCTGCTGCAACGGCAAAAACACTAACGATTCCCGCGATCATAGGGCGAACGGGGCGAAGAAAATCGGGGCTCATTTTGGAAACAATCCTGCTCTGGCCTTATTTTGTTGGGATTCACCGTAGCCATGATTTTTCATATTATCAAACTTTTAGCTTGGACGAAGGCGTGGAATTGCTTATAAAGGGCGTACTGCTCGATAGGTTTCTTGCCTGTATGAAACCTGCCTCAATAACTTAACGCCCGCTTCGTGCGGGCGTTTTTTTTGTGCGATTTTCGCTGATACAGCGCGGCCAATCTTTCCCCGTTTTCTTTGCAGGTGCAGCATGGCACTGTGCCGTCAACACGGAATCTGACGGAGAGCACCCATGAGTCTTTCGGGCAAAACAGCAATCATCACAGGATCGAATTCGGGCATCGGGCTGGGCATCGCCCGCGAGCTGGCCAAGGCCGGGGCAGATGTGGTGCTGAATTCGTTTACTGACCGCGACGAAGATCATGCTCTGGCCGCAGAGATCGGGCAGGAAACCGGAACCAACGCGCGCTATATCAAAGCGGACATGTCCAAGGGTGACGAGTGTCGGGCGCTGATCGAGAAGGCTGGAGCCTGCGATATCCTGGTCAACAATGCCGGCATTCAGCATGTGGCGCCGATTGATCAGTTTCCAACCGACAAATGGGACGCGATCATTGCGATCAACATGAACTCGGCCTTTCACACCACTGCCGCCGCGTTGCCGATGATGCGCAAGGCGGGCTGGGGACGGGTGGTGAATATTGCATCGGCCCATGGGTTGACGGCATCGCCTTTCAAAGCCGCCTATATCGCGGCCAAGCACGGTGTTGTCGGCATGACCAAAACCGTAGCCCTCGAGACCGCACAAGAGCCGATTACCTGTAATGCGATTTGCCCGGGATATGTGCTGACGCCGCTGGTCGAAGAGCAGATACCCAATACGATGAAAGAATACGATATGAGCCGTGAGGATGTCGTGAAGAATGTCCTGCTAAAGCGGCAACCTTCGAAAGAATTCGCTACGGTCGAACAACTGGGCGGTACGACGATCTTTCTGTGCTCGGATGCGGCGGCGCAGATCACCGGCACGACGATTTCAGTTGATGGCGGGTGGACCGCGCTCTGAGCCTGGGGGAGTAGGGCAGTGATACGTATCAATCTGGCTTTGCAGGGCGGCGGCGCGCACGGCGCGTTCACTTGGGGTGTGCTGGATCGTCTGCTGGACGAAGATGATATCGAAGTCGCGGCGATCACGGGAACATCGGCAGGCGCACTGAACGGTGCGGCCTATAAGTCTGGCATGGTACGGGGCGGCCGGGAGGGTGCGCGCGCCAATCTGGATGCGCTCTGGGCCCGTATGGGGGCTGTCGACGATACGAACCTGACCAACTGGATGCGTGCGTTTGAGCCCTCACATATCGCACAGTCCATCGAAAATTCGCTGCCGTTTGCTGTAGGCGACGCCTGGTCGCGATTGGTTTCGCCTTATGCCTATGGGCCGTTCTACCGTAATCCCTTGCAGCCCGTGGTTGAGCGCTTTGATTTCGATGAAATATGCGCTGCCGAAGGTCCGCGTCTGTATGTCTGCGCGACCTGCGTGCGCAGCGGAAAGATACGGGTGTTCACAGGGGACGAGCTGTCGACTGAGGCCATCCTTGCGTCCGCCTGTTTGCCAACCCTGTTTCAGGCGGTCGAGATATTCGATCCAAAATCGGGCCGGACCGAGGCTTACTGGGATGGCGGGTATACCGGTAATCCAGCTCTGTATCCCTTGTTCAATTCCGATCTGCCCGAGGACGTGGTGATCGTGAACATCAACCCCCTGGAACGGGAAGAAATCCCCAAGACGCCGCAGCAAATCCAGAACCGGATCAATGAGATCGGCTTTAACTCATCGCTGTTTCGGGAACTGAGGGCCATAAGCTTCGTTCAGCGCTTGCTGGAGGATGGCAAGCTGAAAGCGGGCGAAATGAGCCGCGTTCTGGTTCACATGATTGCCGATGACGCGTTGATGAATGACCTCTCGGTCGCGACCAAGACAGTGCCCAACCCTGTGGTCCTGCATAAGCTCAAAGAAGCTGGCCGCAATGCAGCTGATCAGTTTTTGACAGATCACAAGGCCGATTTGGGTGCACGCAGCACGGTCAATCTGCCGGAAATGTTTGGATAGTCATTCTGGTGGCTGGGTCGGGTCTTTGTCGTTCGGGTAAACAAGACCGGCCGAAATCACCAGTTTGGCGGCATCTTCGATCGACATGTCCAAAAGGATGACGTCCTCTATCGGAAAGAACAGCAGGAACCCCGATGTCGGGTTGGGTGTCGTCGGAATGAACACGCTGTACAGATCGCCACCCGCTTCTGCGCGTTCGTTGACTTCTCCCTTGGCGGTGGTCGAGACGAACCCGATGGCCCAGATGCCACGGCGCGGATATTGAACCAGACAGGCTTTTTCAAATGACCGTTCAGTCTGGGCAAAGACGGTCTCGGAAATCTGCTTGATGCCTGAATAGATGGACCGGATGACTGGCATCCTATTCACCAGGCTTTCGGTGAACGAGATAAAGGATCGGCCCAGGATGCCCTTGGCAACCCAGCCAACCACGACGGTGAACACCAGAAAAAAGATGACACCTACACCGCGCAGGTTGATGCCAACATATTGTTCAGGCTGGAATTGGTGGGGAACCAGCGGCAGAACCGCACTGTCGATCCAGCCGACAACAGACCAGATCAGCCAGATCGTCAACCACACCGGCGCAATAACGACGATGCCCGTCAGAAAGGACGCGCGCAGCCGTGAGAACAGGCCGGGCTGTCGGTTGGGTTCTTCGTCAAAAGGAGTGTTCATTACGGTCCTGAGTGGCTTGCAAATTTAGTTAAGCAGTCCTTGGCCTTGGTACAATAGCTATATGTTAATCCGCCTTGGCGGACAGGGCGCGGGCGATCCCGGCTGCCAGACGGGCATTGTTGCGGACCAATGCGATATTGGCGCTCAGAGAACGACCTTCGGTCTGCTCATAAATCCGTTGCAACAGGTAGGGTGTGACCCCTTTACCGCTGATCCGATGCACATCTGCATCCGCCTGTGCCGAGGCGATGATCGGGGCCAGTTCCTCGGATGGGATCTGATCGGCCTCCGGGATCGGATTGGCGACAAGTTGGCCGCCGGGCAGGCCAAGCGCGCGTCTGGTCGCATGTGCGTGCGCGATGTCTTCCGCACTGTCCATGCGCAGAGGGGCTGCCAGCGGGGATTTTGCCGACCAGAAGGCCGGAAATTCGTCCTGGCCATAGGCAATGACCGGAACGCCCAGTGTTTCCAGAACCTCAAGCGTCTTGGCCAGATCGAGGATGGCTTTGGCGCCTGCGGCAACAACCGTGACCGCGGTATGGGCCAATTCGTGCAGGTCAGCAGAGATATCGAACGAGGTTTCAGCCCCTTGGTGGACGCCTCCAATACCGCCGGTGGCGAAAACGTCGATCCCGGCGTGATGGGCGGCGATCATGGTTGCGGCGACCGTTGTTGCACCGGTGCCACCGGTTGCCATGCAGGCTGCCATATCGGCACGGGACAGTTTGGCGACCCCATGCGCTTGGCCCAGCGCTTTCAACTCTTCGGCTTCCAGACCGACGTGAAGCGTACCATTGATCACCGCCATGGTGGCTGGCACAGCGCCCGCCTCTCGGATGTCTTGTTCAACCTGTGCCGCAACCTCGATGTTCTGCGGGTAGGGCATACCGTGGGTGATGATCGTGCTTTCCAGCGCAACGATAGGTTGGCCTGCGTCTTTGGCGGCGCGGACCTCGGCAGAATATTGAATGTTGATCACAGTGGGGTTTCTCCGGAAACGTAAGTTGCGGCGGCATGCAGGGCACGTGACAGGGCCTCATCGCTTGGGGCACCGGTGGCCTCGGATGCGATATGCGCCGCCATGAATGTATCACCCGCGCCGGTCACACGGGTGACCAGAACGGATGGGGGTTTTTGGGTCAAGATTTCCTCGGCGCTGGCAACGGTTGCTGAACTGCCGCCATCGGTCACAAGCACGCGCAGCGCGCCGCGATCCAGTAGCCCCTTGGCGGCGCTCGCCGAATCCGCGAATTCGCGCTGGCACAGGATGCCAGCCTCTTCGAGGTTCACATAAAGCGTCGCGCGGGCATGCTTGAGGAAAGGCAGCAGGCGATCGGCCTTGCCGGGTGAGGCCGGTGCCACGCGCAGGTCGGCCCCGGCGAAGGCTGGGCTTTGCGCGATTTCTTCCAAAAGCGACAGCGTCAGGTTGCCATCCAAAGCAACAGGACCATCAAATGGCATGGTCTCTGTGCCTAATGGGCCTTGCATCAGGGGTTTCAGAATTTTTGCCCCAGCGGCCTCAAGTGAATGAGCGTCCGCTATCGCGGCAATCAGCCCATTGGCGCCCTCGACAGCCATATATCGGTCGGTCGGCAGGTCCTGCGAGCGATAGATGTGATCGGTTACCATCCCCAGTCGGGCGCAAGCGTTGACCAACTCGTCCCCTTCGGGATCGCGGCCAATGGCGGTCAACAGGGTGGGCGTCATGCCAAACCGCACCAGCGTCATGGCAATGTTCATTGCCACGCCTCCGGGCAGGCGGGTGATCCTGCCGGGAACATCCGACCCCTGCCGCATGGCGCTGGCAGAACGTCCGATCACGTCCCACAGGACAGAACCGATACAAAGAATTTCGCTGTTCTGAGTCATGTCGACGTCATGCCGCAGCCCCGGCGTGGGTGCAAGGGTTAACGCTCACACCCAGTTCAGCCCATGGCGGAGATCAAAGTTTTCAGTGCGGCGGCCGGGTCTTCCTGTGGCCAGATTTCATCCCCGATGCCAAAGAAATCGGTGCAGGGGCTGAGGTCACGGATCAATTCGGGGGTCAGGCCGCCTTCTGCCACAACCGGCACTTCGATCATCTCGGACCACCACTGGAACAGATCGAGCTCGGCCACGGTTCCGTCACCCAAAGAGGACGTACCAACCGGGCCAAAGGCCACATAATCCGCCCCGGCCTCACCAGCCGACATGCCGTCATGGCTGGAGGTGCCGCAGAAGCAGCCGACAATGGCATCGGCACCCAATTCCTTACGCACATACCGGACCGAGCGCGCGCCATCATCCAGATGCACCCCATCCAGACCCAGACGCTGCGCCAACAGGACGTGGTTGGAAATCACCAGCGCCACGTCCCGCGTATGTGCCACCTCGCGGCAGGCATCAGCGGCACGGGCAATCGTATCCTCGTCATTTCCCGCAAGGGCCAGACGGATGCAGGCGATTTCGGTGCTGTCCAGAACGCGGGCCAGTTGGTCGGGGAACGTGCTCAACGTGATGGTCGGCGGGGTGATCAGGTAAATCTGCGGCTGCTCGGGGGTGTCCATCGGCGCGTCCTTAGCTTTAAGTCTTTTGCGCGGTTTAGCGGATTGCGGGCCGGAAGCAAACTTTTATGCCTGTTTCAGGCAGAATTGGCGCCGCCAATGGCTTGCCCTGCGTTGGCGCGACGATTACAGCAGGCGCAGTTTTCGGAGACAACCATGCCCAGCGACAAATCCCAGCCCTCATTTGTGCTCGTGCGCCCGCAGATGGGTGAAAATATCGGTGCCGCCGCGCGGGCGATGTGGAATTTCGGGCTGGACCGGATGCGGATCGTGGCCCCACGTGATGGCTGGCCAAACCCCAAGGCGGTGGCCATGTCCAGTGGGGCGGGCCGTCTGCTGGATGAGGCGCAGCTGTTTGACGATCTGGCTGGCGCGCTGTCTGACAGTACCTATGTCTTTGCTACTACGGCCCGCCAGCGCGGGTTGACCAAGCCGGTCTTCAGCCCCGAACGCGCTATGCAGATCGCGGCCGAAAAGGTCGCTGCGGGCGAAAAAGTCGCCGTGCTGTTCGGCCCGGAACGGGCAGGGCTTGAGAATGAGGATATCGCCAAGGCCAATGCCATCATCTCGGTCCCGGTGAATCCGGAATATGCCTCATTGAACCTTGGACAATGCGTGTTGCTGACCGCCTATGAGTGGATGCGCCAGACAGGCGACGTCGTGCATGAGGCAACCGATCTGGGCAAAGGCGACTGGGCCACAGGCATCGAGGTCGAAAAGCTGGTCGAACATTATGAAGACCGGCTGGAAGAGGCGGGGTTCTTTTACCCGCCTGAAAAAGCCGAAAGCATGAAGACCAATCTGCGCAATCTGTGGTCACGGATGCGGATGACGCGGGCGGATGTGCAGATGTTGCACGGGGTCATGCGTCAGATGGTCCGTTGGAAAGACAAAGGGTAAGGCTGGACCTCGTCCCATGGTGGTCCTAGCTTGCAACGAAATTCAAGACACATGAGGAACGCATGAGCGGCAAGCGCAGCATCTTCGAAGAGGTCTCAGACTCTGAAAAACAACAAGCGGTTCAACCTGGTATGATTGACCGGGGCCGCGGTGGTGCGCGTAAGGCTATCCGGGCCTGGCTGATGATCCTGTTTGCGCTTGTGGTTGTGATGATTGCGGTGGGTGGGCTGACCCGCCTGACCGATAGCGGGCTGTCGATCACCGAATGGCGCCCGCTCACCGGGGCTGTCCCGCCGATGACCGAAACCGACTGGCAGGCCGAGTTCGACAAGTACAAGCAAATCGACCAGTGGCGCATCCAGAACCAGTGGATGGAGCTTGCGGATTTCAAGTCCATCTATTGGTGGGAATGGGGCCACCGGCAGTTGGGCCGTGTGATCGGGCTGGTATGGGCACTTGGATTTTTCGGGTTCCTTATTGCCCGCAAGATACCAACGGGCTGGACCGGCAAGCTGATGATCCCCGGTGCTTTGGGTGGGATTCAGGGAGCGGTTGGCTGGTGGATGGTTGCGTCAGGCGTGACGCAGGGCGAGGGGATGATCGCCGTTGCCAGCTATCGCCTGGCGATCCATCTGGGTCTGGCCTTTGTGATCTTGGGTTTCCTCGCCTGGTATATGTTCGAACTTGGCCGGGATGAGCGTGACCTGATGCAAGCCCGCCGCGCGAAAGAGGCCAAACTGTTTTCCCTGTCTACCGGCCTGATGCATTTCGCATTCCTGCAGATCCTCATCGGTGCACTTGTCGCAGGTATCGACGCTGGGCGGTCTTATACCGACTGGCCATTGATCGGCGGGCAGATTTTCCCGCCGGACGCGGCGATACTGGAACCGATGTGGCGGAACTTTTTCGAAAGCCCCGGGCTTGTGCAGTTCATCCATCGTTGCGCGGGTTATCTGCTGTTCATCTTTGCCATCGTTGTCTGGCGTCGTGGCAATTCCAGTGCGCATCCGCAAACGCGCTTTGCCTTCAACACGATGTTCGCAGCCTTGTCGCTGCAGGTGGTTGTTGGGATCATGACCGTGATCTACGCGGCCCCCTGGCAGATCGCCATTTTCCACCAGTTCATGGCCGTGATCGTGTGGACTCTGACCCTGCGTGCGCGCTTCCTGACAGCCTATCCCATCGCAACTTCGATCCGCGGAGCCTGACCCAGATGACTGCCTATGATGAACTGATGGCCTTCCAACGTGAAACCTCGGCACTTGGTCAGATTGCCGGGCGTCTGGGATGGGATCAGGAAACAGTGATGCCCCGCGGCGCAGCACCGCAGCGCGCAGAAGAAATGGCCGCGATCGAAGCTGTTTTGCATGCCCGACGGTCTGATCCGCGTGTGGCAGAGTGGCTGGAGCAGGCCGACCCGCAGGACGATGTCGCCCGCGCGCAACTGCGCGAGATACGCCGGTCCTATGAGCGGACCGTGAAAGTGCCCGCCGATTTGGCCAAGACCATCGCACGCGTTACCTCAGCCGCGCAGGGCACATGGGCACAGGCGCGCGCCGATGAGGATGTGGCGGCCTTTTTGCCCGTACTGGAAGAGGTTGTGGCGCTCAAACGTCAGGAAGGTCAGGCCCTGGCACAGGGCGGCGATGTCTATGACGCCATGGTCGAAGATTACGAGCCCTATACGACCGGCACTCAGATCGCTGCGATCTTTGACCAGATGCGTCCGCGTCTGGTGGCATTGCGAGCAGCCGTACTGGATCAGCCCGGACCGGCCGCCCTGACTGGGACGTTTGACTCAGCGACCCAGATGCGCCTGTCACAGAAGCTGGCCACCGGATTCGGTTACGACCTGAACACTGGCCGGGTCGACAAGGCCGTTCACCCGTTCAGCTCGGGCAGCGGATTGGACGTGCGGATCACCACGCGCACCAGCGAGACCGATCCGTTCAACTGTTTCTATTCAACCATTCACGAGGTCGGCCACGCCGCCTATGAACAGGGCATCGACCCAGCCTACCTTTTGACCCCGCTGGGGCAGGGCGTGTCGATGGGCGTGCATGAAAGCCAGAGCCGGATTTACGAAAACCAACTGGGTCGATCACGCGCCTATACTGGCTGGCTGTTTGGCCAGATGGTCGAGGCTTTTGGCAATTTCGGCGTCGCCGATGCCGATGCGTTCTATGCCACGGTCAACCGGGTCCATAATGGATATATCCGCACCGAGGCGGATGAGGTGCAGTACAACCTGCACATCATGCTGCGCTTTGACCTTGAGCGCGAGTTGATGAGCGGTGATCTGCAGGTCAGCGACCTTGAGGGCGCATGGAATGACCGGTTCAAGGCGGATTTCGGCTATGCGGTTGATAAGCCCTCGAACGGGTGTCTGCAGGATGTCCATTGGTCCGTCGGTCTGTTCGGGTATTTCCCGACCTACTCGCTGGGCAATGTCTATGCCGGATGCCTGAACCAGGCTCTGCGATCCGCGCTGCCCGATCTGGATACTCAACTGGCCGAGGGTGACACGTCGGGCGCCACCGGTTGGCTGCGCGAAAACCTCCAACGCCATGGCGGCCTTTACGCCCCCCGCGACATCATCCAACGCGCCAGTGGCATGGAACCTGGGCCGGAGCCTCTGCTGGACTATCTCGAGGCGAAGTTCGGGGCGCTTTACGGGGTCTAGATATGCCTGCTCACATTGCCGTGTAAGCGCGTGGTCTTTTACGCGGTCACGGCTAAAGTGGCAGGCAAAGCACTCACTCGGAGAGCCCCTTGTCCCTTGACCGCAAAGTAAAATCCCGGCTTGCTCAGATCATCACAAGCCAAGCGGTTCTGACTGCACGACGGCAGGCGCATGAGGTTCGCCGCAGGGTGCGTGGCACCGGTCATGAGGTGCACTATTTCCACGATGTTGCTGATCCCTTTTCTCATCTGACCGCGCAGATACTTTCGCTGTTTCAGGACCGCTACCGGGTCAAGCTGCGCCCGCATCTGATCTCGGGGCCGCCATCGGAAGCTATTCCCGACGCAGACGCCCATCGGCAGAATGCGATTGCTGACGCGTCGCGGCTGGCGACAAAACTTGGGTTGGAGGTGCCACTGAAGTGCAGCGCTGAAGCGCAGGCGCAAGCCAATGGTCTGTTGGCGGCCTGCCTTGATGCGTCGGACTTTGCCGCCCAACTGGATAGGGTCAACAGGGCTCTGTTGTCTGGCAGTGATCTGCCATTGGGCACGGCCATCGACCCATCAAAGGCTCTGCATGCCGGTGACAGTGCGTTGGCAGCCTTGGGGCACTATCTTGGCGGAACGTTCTACTATGGCGGGGAATGGTATTGGGGTCTGGATCGGCTGCATTACCTAGAAGAAAGATTGCAGGGGGCCGGGCTTGGCAAAAGCGCGCCACCGATCATAGCTCCGCCAAATCCCTCACCGGAAATCAGCAACGCAGCCGGCAAAGAGCTGGAGTTCTTTTTCTCGTTCCGCAGCCCGTATTCCTACTTGGCCTTTGACCGTGTTCAGTCCCTTGCCAACCGTCACAGCGCCCGTCTGATCCTGCGGCCAGTCCTGCCGATGCTGATGCGTGGACTGCCAGTTCCCACGGTCAAATCGGGCTATATCCTACGCGATTGCGCGCGTGAGGCGCGTAGGTTGGGCATTCCGTTCGGGCGTATCTGTGATCCGTTGGGCGCGGGTGTGGAGCGTGGATATTCCCTGCTGGATCATGCCGAATCCCAGGGGAAGATGGCTGCATTCTGCTCGGTCTTCATGCGATCTGTGTGGTCGGAAGGAGTTGATCCAGAGACGGATCACGGCCTGGCGCGTATCGTTGCAGCAGCCGGGTTGAACTGGGACGAGGCACGCGCTTGCCTGGGCACACATGGCTGGAGCGACCGGGTTGAAGCCAATCAGGCAAGACTGCAAGAGACCGGCCTGTGGGGTGTTCCCAGTTTCCACATTGCAGGACAAAGCATTTGGGGGCAGGACCGTCTTTGGCTCGTGGATGATCTGGTGCGCGCATAAAAAAGGGCGCCACCCCGATGGAGCGGCGCCCTGTTCCCACCAGTATGGTGTTTACTCTTCTTCGGTTTCCTCGTCACCCTGATCGGCGATCCAGGCGACGCTGACAACCTCTTCGCCTTTGCCGGTGTTGAACACCTTCACGCCACCTGCTGACCGCGAGCGGAACGAGATGCCTTCGATCGGGACCCGGATCGACTGACCTTTGGACGTGGCCAGCATGATCTGATCTTCGATATCGACCGGGAACGAGGCCACAAGTGCTCCGCCGCGCATTGCCTTGTCCATCGCCGCAACACCCATGCCGCCGCGTCCGCGGACCGGGTAGTCGTGGCTGGAGCTCAGCTTGCCTGCACCGCCCGTGGTGATCGTCAGGATCATGTTTTCGGCAGCGGACATTTCGGCATAGCGTTCCTGCGTGATGGTGTCGGGGGTTGCTTCATCCTCATCCGTCTCACCGTCATCGGCGATGCCTGCCATTGCGCGGCGCATCTTGAGATAGGCGGCGCGTTCATCCGGATCAGCTTCAAAGTGGCGGATCACCGACATCGAGACGACACGGTCGCCACCGCTCAGCCTTATACCCCGAACACCGGTGGATTCGCGTGAGTTGAACACGCGCACATCAGTGGTGCGGAACCGGATTGCGCGGCCCGAATTGGTGACCAGCATCACATCTTCGTCTTCAGAGCAGATGCGTGCATTCACCAGTTCGATGCCTTCGGGCAATTTCATCGCAATCTTGCCGTTGCGGCGGACATTGGTGAAATCCGACAGTCGGTTCCGGCGCACATCGCCTGCGCTAGTGGCAAAGATGATCTGCAGGTTTTCCCATTCTTCGTCCGGCACATCCACGGGCATGATCGCCGCGATCGAAACCCCGGTTGGAATCGGCAGGATGTTGACAATGGCCTTGCCCTTGCCAGTGCGCCCGGATTGCGGCAGACGCCAGGTTTTGAGCTTGTAGACCATCCCGTCAGTGGTGAAGAACAACAACTGTGTATGCGTGTTCGCCACGAAGAGGTTGGTAACGACGTCCTCTTCCTTGGTCTGCATTCCCGACAGGCCCTTGCCACCACGTTTTTGCGCCCGGAAATCGGCCAGCGGAGTACGCTTGATGTAGCCGCCCGACGTGACGGTCACGACCATATCCTCACGCTCGATCAAGTCCTCGTCTTCCATGTCGCCGGACCAATCGACGATCTCGGTGCGACGGGGCACGGCAAACTGTTCACGCACGCTGCGCAGCTCATCCCCGATAATCGACATGATGCGCTCTCGCGAGGACAGAATATCCAGGTATTCCTGGATCTTACCCGCCAGTTCTTCCAGTTCGTCTGTAACCTCTTTGACACCGATCTGGGTCAATCTCTGCAGACGCAGGTCGAGGATCGCGCGGGCCTGAACTTCGGTCAGGTTATAGGTGCCGTCGTCGTTCATCTTGGACAGAGGGTCGTCGATCAGGCGCAGATAGCTTTCGATCTCAGCCGCGGGCCAGCGACGGGTCATCAGCTTTTCTCGCGCTTGCGCCGCGTCAGCGGATGACCGGATTGTGGCGACAACCTCATCCACGTTCGACACAGCCACGGCCAGACCGCACAGGATGTGACTGCGTTCGCGGGCCTTGCGCAGGTCGTAGGCGGTGCGACGGGCGACGACGTCCTCGCGGAAGTCAATGAAGGAGGTCAGGAACCGGCGCAGGGTCAACTGCTCGGGCCGGCCACCATTCAGCGCCAGCATGTTGCAGCCAAACGAGGTCTGCATCGGCGAGAAACGGAAAAGCTGGTTCAAAACAACTTCGGGCGTGGCATCACGTTTGAGTTCGACCACCACGCGTACGCCGTTACGGTCGGATTCGTCCTGAACGTGGCTGACGCCTTCAATCCTCTTCTCACGCACGGCCTCGGCGATCTTTTCGATCATCGAAGCCTTGTTCACCTGATAGGGAATCTCATCAACCACGATGGCATAGCGGTCTTTACGGATCTCTTCGACGCGGGTCTTCGAGCGGATTATGACGCTGCCGCGACCTTCCAGATAGGCTTTACGCGCGCCGGACCGGCCCAGCATTACGCCGCCGGTCGGGAAGTCGGGGCCTGGAACATACTCGATCAGCTGCTCGGACGTCAGATCGGGATCGTCGATCAGGGCGAGGGTGGCGTCGACCACCTCACCAAGATTGTGCGGCGGGATATTGGTCGCCATGCCCACGGCAATGCCGCCAGCGCCGTTGACCAGCATGTTCGGGAACCGTGCGGGCAGGACTGTCGGCTCTCTGTCTTTGCCGTCATAGTTGTCCTGAAAATCGACGGTGTCTTTCTCGATATCCGCCAGCAGAGAGGCGGCGGGCTTGTCCATCCGCACTTCGGTATAGCGCATGGCCGCCGGGTTGTCGCCGTCCATCGAGCCAAAGTTGCCCTGACCGTCCAGCAGCGGCAGCGACATCGAGAAATCCTGAGCCATCCGCACCAACGCGTCATAGATCGCGCTGTCGCCGTGTGGGTGGTATTTACCCATTACGTCGCCGACCGGACGGGCCGATTTGCGATAGGATTTGTCATGGGTGTTTCCGGTCTCGTGCATCGCGTAAAGGATGCGCCGATGTACCGGTTTCAACCCATCGCGCAGATCAGGAATCGCACGGCTAACAATGACCGACATCGCATAGTCCAGATAGGACGTGCGCATTTCGGATTCGATGGAGACCGTCGGGCCACCGTAAACGGGGCGTTCTGGTGGGTTTTCATCCATATTTTCAGGAACTTCTGGCGTATCGCTCACGTAAACTGCCCGTTCTGTATGCAGACTCTATATCTTGTGGATACACCTTATCAGACCCGGCACATAAGGTGCAAGCAAGCAACCATTTTGCAAGTGAGAAACTCCGGTAACATCACGGTAACATATTGTTAACTAAGGATTAGGGTGTTTTCGTGATACAATAGGGGGACCTTGCAATTAATATTGAGGTCGAAATGGAGCGCAGCGAAACGGAATTGATGCTTAAAGGATATGGGCTGACAACGGCGGAATTATTCTACCACATGCCCGACTATATCCATGTTCTAAACACCTTCATCTGGCAGGAATACGATCTGGCGCCGGATCATCCGAAACTGTTCGAGTTCATTGATTTCTGGCAGCGAGAGATCGAAGGCCCCTTACATTCCGTAAAATTCACCCACCGTAAGATGATCGCGCCCGGAGAGTGGCGCAATCAAGTTGGCGAGTTTCGGGTGAATTAGCCGCCCTGACAGATTATTGGCTGTGTAACGAAAGGGCGTGTTCCATTTGATTTTCTTAGGCTAGGGTCGTGTCCAAACCATTGATCAGCTAAGGAAATGCCGCATGCCCAGAATGTTGCTGTTTGTCGCCGCCGTTTTGCTTGGTGGGCCAGTCGCCGCTGAGGGAGTTTTGGACAAGATCAAAAAAGGCGCGTCAAACGCGGCTGACGTTGTAGGGCAAGGGGCCGAAACCGTTGGCGAGACAATCGATAAAGGCGCGAAAGCTGTTGAGGGTACGGTCGACTCGACCACCGAATTGCTAAGCAATGAGGCCACTCCGGAAGAGACGCGCGCCAAGCTGGACACATTGGCCACGCAGATTCTGGATCAGTTGCTGGCCGAAAATCACGAAGCGCATGCGCTGTACGAGGTCTGTGCCGGCTATGCCGTGTTCGACTCGCGCAAGGTTACGGTGTTTCCAGTCTCGGCTGGGTATGGGCGGGGTGTGGCGGTGTCAAAGGACACCGGCCAGCACACATATATGAACATGGGAACAGGCGGCGTGGGTGGCGCGATCGGCATCGGCGGCTTTGAATCCAAGTTTGTGATCATGTTCGAAACCCCTGCTGATCTGGATAAGTTCATCACCCAGGGCTATGACGCGACGGCCGAAACCCGCGCCATGTACGGCGATGAAAACACGACGGAAACCGTGCGCTTCACCGATGGCCGGTCTTTTTTTGAACTGTCCAAGAAAGGGTGGCGCGTGGCAGCGGGCGCGTCGGGCTCAAAGTTCTGGAAATCGCCGGAACTGAACTGATCACCCCGAACAGCTGGCCCCGCCCAGGACGCAGAATTTGGCGCAATGCGGATGGTTCAGATGCACGTCCGCTTCCGCCTCGGCCAGCGTATGGCCCATCTCGAATTCCGGCTCATAAGGCAGCAGCGTGCAGGCCAGAACAGCCGGTTTTTCAGCGCGTTTGCGTTTGACCACCATCCGGGCGCTGGCACACATCACGGATGCAGGAGATTTGTTCAGGATACCCCAGCAGGCGGTGGTGATTTCCGGCACTTCCACGGTCTCGTCCATTTCCGGGAAAAGGACCGTTCGCGCAGGGTCATGCGCGTCGATGCCAAACCCGTGGTGGTTGAATAACGTAGCATATCCCTGACGGCTTTTTTCATCGTCCTCGCCCCATACGGTTCTGCCGGCAACAGCCATCCGGAATCCGCCATCGCGTAGCCACTTCATACCTTCCACGGTTTTGTCAAAACTGCCTTTGCCACGTTCCTTATCGTGCAGGTCGGCACGATAATGGTCGAGCGATACCCGCAGCGTCAGTTTCCCAGCGTAGTCGCGCTGAAGTTCAGTCAATCCCTCGCGCATCTTCTGGCGCATCATTGGCCGCATGGCGTTGGTCAGGATCAACACCTCATAGCCGCGTTCCAGCGCAGCGCGCGCCATCTCGATCATGTCGGGGTTCATGAACGGCTCACCACCGGTAAAGCCAATCTCACGCACGGGCCAGTTTCTGTCTTCGATCTGGTCCAGATAGTCGCGCACTTCATCCGCCGAGATATAGACCAACGCATCATTGGTCGGGCTGCTTTCGATATAGCAGTTCACACATTCGATGTTGCACAAAGTCCCGGTATTGAACCAGAGCGTCTCGGGGTTGGTCAACGCCACCGAGGCACGAGTCTGGCCATCCGCTGTCACCAATTTGTTTTGAAACTTGCCGATATTGACGATCTGAGGGGCGTTGTCTTTCATTCCGGTTTCCGGTTCTTTTCTGTTGTCACCTTGAATTAGAGGTTTCAGACCGTTTCGCAAAGTGAGACATGGGTGAACTGACAGAGAATTGATGTCGCGGAAATCCGCAAAAATGGTTGCGCTAACATTGGACATTGAGCATAGGGCAAGGTAAGGAAAACACATGGTTTCTCGCGTCATACCTGTAGACCCCTTTGATCTGGTCATTTTTGGCGGAACCGGCGATCTGGCGCAGGGTAAAATCCTGCCCGCTCTGTTTCGCCGGTTTTGTGCTGGCCAGTGGGCTGAAGGCGCGCAAGTAATCGGGGCGGCCCGAACGGATTACGACCGTGACAAGTTCCGCAATTTGGTCCGCAACTCGCTTGAGTCACATGCCGGACGACACAGTCAGGACACCGCTGCACTGAACGCGTTTTTGCAGCGGGTTGATTATGTGACATTGGATGCTGTTGCGGATCATGGCTGGGCCGAGCTTGCGCAGAAACTTCAGCCGGATCGGGTTCGGGCGTTCTATTTTTCGGTGGGGCCGCGGTTGTTTGGCCCTCTGGCGGAACGGATCGAGGCTTATGATCTGACTACCCCGCAGACGAGGATCGTGGTTGAAAAACCCTTTGGCCATGATCTGGAAAGTGCGCGAGCTTTGAATGCCACGCTGGCCGCGCATTTCAGGGAAAGTCAAATCTATCGAATCGACCACTATCTGGGCAAAGAAACCGTCCAAAACCTGATGGCTGTTCGGTTCGGCAACATGTTGTTCGAACCACTTTGGAACAGCCAGTATGTCGACCATATCCAGATCACCGTAGCCGAATCCGTCGGAATTAACGGCCGTGAAGAGTATTACGAGCGCGCAGGCGCAATGCGCGACATGATGCAGAACCACCTGATGCAGCTTTTGTGCCTGATCGCCATGGAACCTCCGGCCAAGTTCGACCCGGATGCGGTGCGTGATGAAAAGCTCAAGGTCATTCGCGCTCTGGACCCGGTAAAGCCGCATCATATCGTGCGGGGGCAGTTTGAGGGCGAAAGTTCAAGTTACCGCAAAGCCGTTGGAAATCCGCGCTCGACCACGGAAAGCTATGTGGCGCTGCGGGCGCATATCAGCAACTGGCGATGGGCGGGAACACCGTTCTACTTGCGCACGGGCAAGCGCCTTGTGGCCCGGTCTTCGGTGATCAATGTGATGTTCAAAGACGCGCCGCACTCGATCTTTGGAGCGGATGCCGGGCGTCATGCGAATGCGCTGTCGATCCGCCTGCAGCCAAATGAGGGCATCACGCTGAAAGTGACGATCAAAGAGCCCGGGCAAGGCGGCATGCGTTTGGTCGACGTGCCCTTGGACATGAGCTTTGCCGAGGCCCTGGGCGCCGAGAACCAGGACCCGCCAGACGCCTATGAACGTCTGGTGATGGATGTGATCCGAGGCAATCAGACGCTGTTCATGCGCGGTGATGAGGTCGAGGCCGCCTGGGCCTGGACAGACCCGATCATCGCAGGATGGCAGGCGCGTGGCGACGTGCCGAAACCTTATGAGAGCGGCAGCACTGGGCCGGGCGACGCCGAGCTGCTGATGAAACGGGACGGTCGCCGTTGGCAAGGGATAAACCCATGAAAATTCAGGAATACGCCGACCGGGATATGCTAGCCATCGACGTGGCCAATGCTATCGCCGGAGATCTTGAGGCGGCGCTGCTGCATCACGATCTGGTCTCTTTTGCTGTGCCGGGCGGTACCACACCCGGGCCGGTCTTTGACGGATTGTGCGCCGCTGATTTGGATTGGGATCGGGTCCAAATTCTGCCAACGGATGAACGGTGCGTGCCCAGCGACAGCGATCGCGCAAATGCGCGGCTGATCCAAGAGCGTTTGCTGACCAATCGCGCCTCGGTCGCGCAATATGTGCCGCTGTATCTGGATGGCAAAGATCCGGAATCGGTGCTGCCCGAAATTGAAAGCTTGATTGCGCCTGTGCTGCCTCTTTCGGTTCTCATGCTGGGTATGGGCGAAGATATGCACACCGCCTCGCTGTTTCCGGGGATGGACGGGTTGGCCGCCGCATTGGACGGGCATGCGCCACCTTTGGCCGTGGCCCGACCCGAAGTTCAGCCCGAGGCGCGGATTACATTAACGGCTCCGGTCTTGGACGGCGCATTGTCTAAGCATCTGGTGATTTTTGGGGAAACCAAACGCAAGGCGCTGGACCGGGCCATGTCCCTGCATCCCAAAGAGGCGCCGATTGCTGCTGTGTTGGGCGGCATGACGGTCCATTGGGCGGAGTAGAGTTATGAACCTGGATACTCTCAAGGCATTTGCGTCAGATGGCGGTCATTCCATTTTGGACTTGTTCGAACAAGACGTGGATCGGGCACAGGTTTTCTCGACCTCAACGGGCGATATGCTGTTTGACTATTCAAAGACGCAGATTGACGCAGATATTCGCGCAGCCCTGATCCGCCTATGCGACGAGGCGGGGCTTGCCGACAGGCGCGACGCGATGTTTGCGGGTGCCAAGATCAATGAAACCGAAGAACGCTCGGTTCTGCATACGGCATTGCGGAATCTGGATGGCGGTCCGGTCGACGTGGATGGTCTGGATGTCATGCCTGGCGTTCTGGATACGCTGCAGCGGATGCGTGTCTTTGCCGAAGAGGTCCGAGGGGGTGCCGTGTCCGGGGCAGGGGGCAGCTTTACCGATGTGGTAAATATCGGAATTGGTGGGTCTGATCTGGGACCGGTTATGGCTACGCATGCGCTGGCTCCGTATCACGACGGGCCGCGGCTGCACTATGTCTCGAATGTAGACGGGGCACATATTGCCGATGTTCTACGGCAGCTGGATCCGACGCGGACACTTGTGATTGTCGCGTCCAAGACGTTCACGACCATTGAAACCATGACCAATGCCCGCACCGCGCGCGCCTGGATGGTCGATGGCGGTGGGGAGCCGGCCCGACAGTTTGCTGCGGTTTCCAGCGCTTTGGACAAGACTCAGGCCTTTGGCATTCCCGAACAGCGCGTGTTTGGTTTCGCCGATTGGGTCGGCGGGCGTTATTCGGTTTGGGGGCCTGTGGGCCTGCCGGTGATGATTGCCGTAGGCTCGACGGCCTTTGACGCGTTTTTGCGCGGTGGACAGGCAATGGACGTGCATTTTCGCGCCGCCGATTGGTCCGAGAATATGCCGGTGATGTTGGCTTTGACCGGTGTCTGGCATCGGCAGGTTCTGGGATATGCCAGCCGGGCCGTGCTGCCATACGATCAGCGTCTCCTGCGCTTGCCCGCATATTTTCAGCAGCTCGAGATGGAGTCGAATGGCAAATCCGTTGCCATGGACGGCAGTGCGCTGACCATTCCTTCGGGTCCGGTGGTCTGGGGTGAGCCTGGTACCAATGGTCAGCATGCGTTTTATCAGCTGATCCATCAGGGCACAGACGTTATCCCTTGCGAATTCATGGTCGCTGCCGAGGGACATGAACCCGAGCTGACCCACCATCACCGTCTGCTGCTGGCCAACTGTCTGGCCCAGTCCGAGGCGCTGATGCGCGGCCGATCGCTGGACGAGGCGCGGCAGCGCATGGCCGACAAAGGGTTGACGGGTGAAGAGCGCGAACGTCAGGCCCGACATCGGGTGTTTGCTGGCAATCGTCCCTCGACCACGCTGATGTACCCCAAGCTAACGCCTTTTGTTCTGGGGCAGATCATCGCCCTGTACGAGCATCGCGTATTCGTCGAAGGGGTCCTGTTGGGGATCAACTCTTTTGACCAGTGGGGCGTTGAACTGGGCAAGGAACTGGCGACTTCACTGGGGCCAATCGTGGACGGTGCAGAAGGTACCGAGACCAAAGACGGGTCAACCGCCGCCCTTGTTGCCTATGCCATGTTGCACCGGGAAACCGAATAAAAGCCAGCTTTGCAGCCCTTGCATGACGCATTCTTCTATTGTCAGACAATTAAATGCTTGGCAGGATTTCTTTTGACCGCGCCAACAGTCAAAGATGCGTGGCAAACAAGAAGGTGCTGCAAAAAGCGGCCCCGACACAGGGAGGATGTCCATGCTGGGACAAATGATGACGCAACCGTTGCTGATCTCGTCACTGATCGAGCATGCCGATCGCTATCATGGCCAAACCGAGATTTATTCTGTCGAAACTGACGGCAGTTTAACTGAAACAAACTGGTCGCAAGTCGCCGAAAACGCGCGAAAATTGGGTTCTGCACTGTTAGGTCTTGGGCTGGAACCGCACGCTCGGATAGCGACATTGGCATGGAACAACCGCCGCCATCTGGAAATTTACTATGGCACTTCGGGTGCTGGATTCGTGTGCCACACCGTAAACCCCAGGCTGTTTCCAGAGCAGCTGACCTATATCATCAATCATGCGCAGGACCGGGTTCTGTTTTTCGACGCCACATTCATCCCGCTTGTCGCCGCTTTGAAGGACCACCTGACAGAGGTGCAGCATTTCGTGTTTATGGGTCCGCGGAATGATGACGCAATCGTGCAGGTTCCAGGGGTGCAGTTCTATGATGAGCTGATCGAAACCGGTGATTCCGGCTATCAATGGCCCAGACTGGACGAAAACACAGCCTCAAGCCTTTGTTACACCTCGGGCACAACCGGAAACCCCAAGGGGGTGCTCTATTCCCATCGCTCGACAGTTTTGCACAGTTTTGGGTCCAACACGCGTGACGTGATCGGGTATTCGGCGATGGATGTGGTACTGCCAGTTGTACCGATGTTCCATGTGAACGCTTGGGGATCGCCGTACGCTTGCGCGATGTCGGGGTCTCGGATGGTATTACCGGGACCAGATTTGCATGGCGAGGCATTGGTCAATTTGATTGACAACTATGGGGTGACACTGGCCATGGGTGTGCCGACGATCTGGCAGGGTCTGCTGGCCTCTGCCAAGAAGTCTGGCAGTCAACTGTCCAGTCTTGAGCGCACAGTTATTGGTGGGGCCGCATGTCCGCCGTCGATGATCGAGACGTTCCGCGAAACCTACGGTGTTGATACAGTCCACGCCTGGGGGATGAGCGAGATGAGCCCGCTGGGAACCGCGAACCAGCCCTTGGCGAAACATGGAAAACTGCCCAAAGAAGAGCAGTATGGGCTTCGGGAAAGTCAGGGCCGTCCTTGTTATGGGGTCGAATTGAAAATCGTTGATGATCTGGGCAATGAGCTTCCGCGCGACGGTGAAACACAGGGAGACCTGATGGTGCGCGGATACTGGGTATTGGACAGCTATTTCATGATGCAGGATCAGGGTCTGCTGCAAGACGGTTGGTTTGCCACTGGCGACGTGGCGACACTGGACCCGGACGGGTATATGACGATCCGAGATCGCTCAAAGGACATCATCAAATCCGGCGGTGAATGGATCAGTTCGGTCGAGCTCGAAAATATCGCGGTGGCACATCCAAAGCTGGCAGGCGCAGCCGTTGTGGGTGTGCCGCATCCGAAATGGGACGAACGGCCCGTTCTTGTGGCGGTGAAAGCCGAGGGGGCAAACCCAAGCGAAGAAGAATTGCTGGCGTTTTTTGGTGGTAAGATCGCCAAGTGGCAGATCCCGGACAGGGTAGTCTTTGTGGACGCGCTGCCACTGAACGCGACTGGCAAGATCCTGAAACGCAACCTGCGGGAAGACTTCAAAGATGTGCTGAGTACCTAGCGCAAGATCACTGGTCTGGCAGACACAAGCGAGATGGTTTGCCGGGTTTTCTGACTTCGCGGCGAACGTAGATCTATAGCCCCTCAGCCTTCTGAAGTTCCACGCCTGAAATCTGCCAGTTTGGGTTTCCTCGTGCGCCTGAAATACTCGAACGAACTGCCTGGCCAGTTGGTGGTTATCCGCTCGCCATCTTTGTAATAGCTGCGCTTGATCCGCGCCCACTGACTTTTGGCAAGACGCTGTTGCATCTCGTCATCGAAACGCAATGCCGCCTCAGGTTTTACTTCGATCGTGCCGTGATCGGCCGCCTTGATAAGTTGGATGACAAAACCGATTTGCGCTTCGATCATGGCCAGGACCGTCGTGTGGCCAAGGTTTGTGTTTGGTCCGTAAATAATGTGCAGATTGGGGAATTTGGGAACCGAAATACCAAGATAGGCCCGCGCACCACCCTTATCCCAAACATCGCGCAACAAGATACCATCACGTCCCTTGATATCAATAGCTTGCAGGAAGGGGTTGGATTGGAACCCGGTGCCAAGAATGACCACATCATGGTTGCGTTCGGTACCGTCTGTGGTCTTGATCCCATCTTTGGTGAAACAGTCGATCCCCTCCGTTACCAGATCAACCTTATCCTGGTTCAGGGTCTGATAGTAGCTGTCCGAGACCAAAAGGCGACGCGCGCCGGGCGGGTATTTGGGCCGAAGCGCCTCGCGCAGTTTTGGGTCCGATATCGTCTTTTCCAGATGCCGGTTCAGTATGTTCTGCATCAGCATCTCGTGCAGTTTCGATCCTTTCATGACTGGAAAGATCTTGAATTCATTCTCGGCCCAAAGGCGGAAACGATAAAGTTTTTGAAGGAAAGGCATCGAACGCATCAGCGACTTGAAGCTCTCGCCATAGGTCTTGTTGCCTTTGGGCATGACCCAATTTGCCGTGCGTTGATAAACTGTCAGAATGTCTGCCTGTTTGGCGATCTCTGGGATGAACTGCAGCGCGCTGGCTGCATTTCCAATCACGGCAACTGATTTGTCCTTCAGGTCGATATCATGGCGCCATTCGGCAGAATGGAATATGGTTCCCCCGAAGAGTTTCATCCCCGGTATCCCAATACGGTTGGGAAAGTGCAACTGACCAACCGAGCAAACCACGTGGCGGCAGAGATAGGTTTCATCTCCATTGCCCTTGGTCGTCACAGTCCACATTTCACTTGTCGGATCGAAGCTTGCTGAAGTGACGGCGCAGCCAAGGCGTAAATGCGCGATCACTCCGAATGTTTCCGCACAATCCCGGATGTAATCCAGAATCTCTTTCTGTCCCGACCATTTTCGGCTCCAGTCCGGCGTTTTGCTGAAAGAGTAAGAATACAAATGCGAGGGCACATCGCATTCCGCACCGGGATAGGTGTTATGCTGCCAAGTGCCCCCAAATTCAGTGGCCTTGTCGAGTATTGCGAAGCTGTCGATTCCCGCTTGTCTGAGCTGGTAGCCCATACCAATGCCGCCAAAGCCAGCACCTATGATCAAACAGTTCACCTGCTTCATGATATTTCCTTATGCTCGTATGTCCGTTTCGCGACTTGCCAGTGGCGTTTCTGATCTGCCTGGTTTGGCTTTGGGACAAGCGTGACCGGCATAAAATCTTCTTTCAATTTATCTCAAGTTCACCTGAGCCTGCTAATAACTTGGGCCCAGACTAAGTCCTTCAATGCAAATGTAATTGGGAACTTATCCCTCAACTTTGAGTTGAATGGAATGAAAAAATTTGAGGATGAACCTTTGAAACCGTTTATCATCTGCCCTGAGTTATGACGCACGGCCTGAGGCAGGGTGTTTTTATAGTCGTGAAGATTTTGGAAGATTGGCTCCGGCGGTAGGGATCGAACCTACGACCAATTGATTAACAGTCAACTGCTCTACCGCTGAGCTACGCCGGA
>NZ_JBXWNS010000005.1:0-413195 GCF_059610485.1 Ruegeria sp. CDSC081
GCGTCCGGCCGTCTCTCCAACCCGTCCCACCGTCTCTCCAGTGTGTCACAAGCGCCTCAGCAGCGCCGGTGAAGGGGGTTCTAAGCATTACAAACATACACCGCAAGCAGAAAATCACGCCCTGAGAAACTTTTTTGCACTTTCTTATTTTACTCAATAAATTCTGATAATTAAGGTGATAAATTCGACCGATGCACCCAGGAAAGCCCATTATCACGGCTAAGGTATCCACACTGCTTTCCGTACGAGCTATGCCCGATATCAACATATTGTTGAGCTCCCCACGTCTACTACAAGACTCGTGTGAGTTGCCGGGTATGAAACACACCCGCACCGAGTCGGAATTTGCCTGCACGCGGTCTGAAACAGGGATGCACCGGCAAATACTTTGCACCCTCTCTTGCGAAACGCTCTGGATTGCGTTCAGGTCACCTGACTAGTTACATACTGGCACGCAGCGAGATGACACGAACACACGCCGCCATCTTCCCACGCATATGCACCGTCGGCTTTGACGGTCTGCTGGTCTCTTTCGCCGAAACCATGGCCGAGCCATCGAACAGGGCAGCATTGGCGTTTCGAGCTGCGGTGGATTCTGAACGGTGGGAAGGTGTCATTGAAACCTCAGCGACGCTGGCGTCGACTTATATCCGATTTGAACCATCCCAGTTTGCCCACGCAAACCTTCGCGACCGGGTCGAGCAGCTGCTGCGGCGGCAGGATTGGTACAAAGCGCCCCTCCCCCAGGGGCGCAGGTTATGGAGTGTCCCCACGGTTTATGGCGGCGCGCTTGCCCCTCAATTAGATGAGGCAGCGGCTGCGGCCAGGCTGTCCCCCGATGAAGCCGTTCATCGATTGAGCGCCACAACCGTCCGCGTCCTGACGATCGGATTTGCTCCCGGTCAGCCATATCTTGGCCCGCTCGGCCCCGAGTTCAACATACCGCGCCTCAATAAGTTGACCCCGATGGTGCCCGAGGGCGCTTTGGTATTGGCGATTTCGCAATTTGTCCTTTTCTCGGGGCCCTCACCAACCGGGTGGCGACATATCGGCCAAACCGCTTTTCGCTGTTTTCGTCCTGAAGCACATAACAGCTTTGCCCTGAAACCCGGCGACGAAATGCAGTTCATGTCAGTCACGCGTGAGGAACTAGAGGCGATTCGCGCCAATGACGTTGATGGATCAGGCGGCGCAACCTGTCAGGAGATCGCGGTTTGAGCCTGTCTGTCCTGCGCATAGGGCCTGCTTGTACAATACAGGATCAAGGCCGCCACGGGTATCTGGATCAAGGGCTTTCCCGATCTGGCGCAGCAGATTTACTGGCCCTGCACGAAGGCGCCGCATTGCTGGGACAAAGCCCAAAACTTGCCGCGCTTGAAATGGCCGGAATGGGCGGTGAATTTGAGGCCACTCATCCCATACAGATTGCACTGACGGGCGCGCCGATGCGGGCCAGTATTGATGGCACTGCCATTTCGTGGAATGCCTCTTACCGCCTTGAAACCGGACAGCGGGTGATGATCGGGGCCGCCACACGGGGAACCTATGGATATTTGCACCTGGGCGGCGGTATTGAGATGCAGGAGTTTCTGGGATCCCGCTCAACTCACCTTACTGCCAAAATCGGGCGCGCCCTACAGGCCGGAGACAGCTTATCCGCCGGGGCAGCGTCACAGCTGGCAGGACAGAAGTTGCGGGCTGAAGATCGGTTCTCGGGCGGTTCGCTGCGGGTTGTGGCCAGCTTTCAGACCGAGCTGTTCGACCGGCAAACGCTGGACCGCTTTTTGCGCACCACGTTCACACGCGGGGCCCGCGCAAATCGCATGGGAATGCAGCTGGAAAGCGACGGAGAGGGTTTCGCCGCGAAGGGCCAGCTGAACATATTGTCCGAGGTCATCACCCCCGGCGACATTCAGATGACCGGCACTGGAAATCCCTTCATTCTGCTGCCCGAGTGTCAGACAACCGGCGGATACCCCAGGATTGCAACCGTCCTTCCCTGTGACATGCCACAGGCAGCGCAGACCCCGGCAGGCGCGCAGCTTCAGTTCAGGCTGGTCGAATCGGACGAGGCCATTACCCTGCAGGCGGCCTTTGAAAAGGAACTCGCCAACCTGCCATCCAAGGTCGAGCCCCTGATCCGTGATCCTCATGACATTGCGGACCTGCTATCTTATCAACTGATCAGCGGAATGATCTATGCCAAAGACTAAGGAGAATGCCGATGCCCAGCGTCGATCTTAATGCCGATATGGGGGAAAGCTTTGGGCCTTGGAGCATGGGCGATGACGAAAGCCTGCTGCGGATTATCACCTCGGCCAACATAGCCTGCGGCTTTCACGCTGGCGATCCGGACGTCATGGCGCATACGATGAGTCTGGCGGCGGAAAACGGGGTCGGCATTGGCGCGCATCCGGGCTTTCCTGACCTGCAGGGCTTTGGCCGTCGCAATATGAAAATACCCCATGACAGCCTGCGCAACCTTGTTCGGTATCAGTTGGGATCAGCGATCGGCATGGCAACCGCTGTTGGAACGCAAGTCCGGCACCTGAAACTGCACGGAGCGCTGGCCAACATGTGCTCGGTCGATATCGATATGGCGCGGGCCTGTTATCAGGGCGCGCTGGACGTGAACCCGGACATCATCATAATGGTGCTGGCCGTCACCAAACAGGAAGAGGCCGTGCGGGATCTGGGCTGCAAGTGGGTCGGTGAGATCTTTGCCGACCGCGCCTATAACGACGATGGCACTCTGGTCGACCGGAGCCTGCCCGGCGCCGTCATCCACGACCCCGAAATCGCCGGGCCTCGGATGCTGGAAATGGTCCGCGAGGGGGCCATCATTACCGAAACCGGCAAAAGGCTTGAAACGGCGATCGACACGATCTGTCTGCATGGGGATGGACCAACCGCCGTTCAGATTGCGCATTCGGTCCGCGAAAACCTGATCGCGGGCGGGGTCGAGGTGACAAAGTTCCTGCGGTAATCCCGCGGGTGCAATGCGTCCGCCCGTACTCAGACTGTTGCCGAGGTTGAATTCCCTCCCTAGCATGTCAGCAAGCATATGTTCTGAATACCACAATCCCGGCAACGAACCGCACCTGGTTTGCCTAGTCTGGGCAAGGAGTAACTTTATGTCTTTTGATTTAGCGTCTTACGAACCACGCGGCGACAAGAAGAATTCGGACTTCTTCAACGAGTATTTGCCAAAAATTTACGAACGCCGTGCCAGCTCTGGTGTCGCCCAGCAGGTTGGGTCCATGCGCGCTGTCGTGCTTCAGGTCGAAACTGACGTTCTTTTCGACACTCTGGTCGAGCTATATGTGATGTCGCCATACCGTCACACGGCCAGCTATCTTGGACGGACGCATAAATACTCGGTCCTGCATTCACACCTGGACTACCCGGCGCTCATCGTGATGGCTCCGCTTAGCCCGACATTCGAAGACTTCATCCCGCGCATCAACCGCATGTACCCGTTGGCACGAAACACGCCGCAAACGCGCTATGTTGGCGAAGTGTTTGCCGCCACCGACCTGAACACGCTGACCAAAACGCTGGAGGATCAGAATATCCGGTTCGAATATTCCGGCGACACCGAGAACCCGTTTTACACGCTAAAGGGCCTTCGGTTCACCACCCCTTCTGATTTCACCTGCAACCGGGTCGGTTATTCAACGCTGGATTTCAACGATACCGACAGTTTGGGTCTGGGCGACAGGGTATTGCTCAGCAGCGCAGAACAAGCGCGACTGGATGAGGCAGCTGCCTTTGGTGCCGATAGCAATATCTCTTCACTGATGTTGGGCATCGACCATCTGGCGACACGCGTTCTGGCTGGTGAGCGCGAGGATGCGATCCTCGAATTTCTGACGATGGTGCCCTACTATTTCTGGGGGGCGTACAACATTTTCGACATGAATTCGTCGACCAATGTGAACCGCAATGCCGGTGTGGATGATGACAAGAAATCCCCGGCCAAGGTATTTACAGCCAATAATACGCCTTCGTTTGTAAACTCTTTTGCCAAACGGCCCATGCCAACCGAGGATTTCGTCCGCAATTTCGGACGTCGGCTGCATCACATGGCGATCGAGATTCTGGACGGCGATCACGGTGCGGGCGAAAAGAATGTGGATTTCGTTGTGAACACTCTGAAAGACCAAGGGGTGCCATTCCTGGCCCATGTGGTTGGAGAGTGCAAAGACGATCCGAACCTCAAGCAGATCTTCTCAAAACACTCGAAGAACACTCTGCTGATCACCGAGTATATCGAGCGCTGTCATAAGTATGATGGGTTCTTTACCAAAGATAACGTCGCGGCCCTGACTGCGGCCGCCGGTCAGGATGAGCAATATCAGCACGGCCACGTATTCGACTGACCTGATCCCTGCCGCCTACTACGGCACGCTCGCTCAGCAAAAAAAGGCCACGGAATTCCGTGGCCAGACCCATCCAGGAGAGTATATGTCGGGTCTTATGACGGCCCGATCATGAAACAGGTGACATTGCGGGCCTGAAGTCTGCGGCAGGCCAGATCGGCTTGCTCTCGGGTCATGCCCTGGAACGTCGCATCGAACCCGCGTGAGTTTTGATTGACCTTGCGCAGCGTGCCTTCCAATGTGGTCATTTCCGACAGGGCCGTTTTCAGTAGAACCTTTTCAGCCTCGTACCGGGTCGTATAGCGCCCCACATTCACGCCCCACAAATGACCGCCAGAGGTCGACAAGCGTGTGACGATTTCCTGCTCTGGCTCGGGCTGTTCTGCCGAGGCCAGCACCAGATCATCCGTGCGGACCGTCGGGCGCGTCGTTCCTTCGGTCGGCGTCTCTACACCGGCCGAGGCGATGGCTGCGGCGATACCGTCCTGAATCCGCGCGTCGTTCTTGGCTGCGGTTGCGGCGACATTGTTCGCCACTAGAACGGTACTCCCCCGCTGGGGTCGAAGAACAGGTCGCAGGCTTCTGGTGGGCGCGCCGCTTACGCTGGCGACTTTCGCATTCAAACCTGCATTACCGGCATAGGCCGGCCGGGCTAGTTTGCGGATCGGCGCGCGCGACGGGGCGCGGCGGAAACCCATGTCCAACAGCTCGGCTACTTTGGCATTGCGCGATGCGCCGGATTTGCCACCAAAGACAGTCGCGATGATCCGTTCGTCCTTGCGCTTGGCCGAGGCAACCAGATTGAACCCAGCTGCACGGGTATAGCCCGTCTTGATCCCATCCGCACCGCGATAGGCCGCTAGCAGGCGACGGTTCGTATTGGGAACGGTTTTGATCCCCGCATTCGTGGATTGGCGCGAAAACAGGTTGTAATATTGCGGGTAATCATACAGCAAATGCCGCCCCAGCGTGGTCATGTCCCGTGCGGTCGACAGATGTCCGGCCTCGGTCAGACCATGTGCGTTCTTAAAGGTTGTACGGCTCATTCCCATCGCCTTGGCGGTACGTGTCATGCGGCGCGCAAATGCGGCCTCGGACCCGCTGAGGGCAACACCAATGGCAGTGGCAGCGTCATTGGCCGACTTCACCGCCGCCGCACGGATCAGATAGCGGAACGCAATCTTTTGCCCAGAACGCAAACCCAGCTTTGAAGGCGGTTCAGAGGAAGCCTTTTTGGTGATGGTCACCTGCGTATCGAGAGTGATCTCACCGTTCCGAACCGCTTCAAATGCGATGTACAGTGTCATCATTTTGGTTAACGAGGCCGGATGGAGGCGTGTATCGGCGTTTCGGGAATGCAGCACTTCGCCTGTTCGCGCGTCGATCACCATCGCCGCATATGGGGCAGCGATGCCCTGCGCCGGAGCGAAGGAAAACAACAACAGGAATGCTGCAAGGAATACGCCCATAGGGGCCGGAACTGTCCGCCGTACCTGCACGATTTTTGCCTCTGTCTACCTCAGGCCGCCGGGTTTTCCCGGTCAGCTACTATTTATTTTATTACCAATCAGCGTAGCACAGCACCCCCGCGAAAGAAACCGAAAGCTCATATCTTTAACGCTTTCAGCGTATGTCAAAGTCCCACTAGATGTGGCGGTGCAAACGGCGGCGCACCGCTAAACCTGCCATTTCGTCAAGACTGTGTCGTCGGCCGGCCCCTATTTTCGGAAACTGCGACCAAATGGCAACATCAACTCAAAGAGCGAACCAGCGCCGTCAATCCACTAAGATCGGGCAATTCGTGGTATCTGGAACTGTCGGCCGGCACGTCGGCCTGCTCGATCTCCCAGACCAGCCCATGCGGCACGTATACGCCCCAGCATCCGGCCTGAATCGGTGCAACGACATCGGACCGCATCGAGTTTCCGACCATCATGGCCGCTGCGGGCCCCTCGCCGTGCTGCGCGAAGATCTGGCGATAGATTTCCGGTGTCTTCTCGGACACGATTTCTACCCCGTAGAACAGATCGCCTAAACCGGACTGCGCAAGTTTGCGTTCCTGGTCTATCAGATCGCCCTTGGTGATAAGAATTACGCGGTGGGTGTCGGCAGCGCTTTCGATGGCCTGCCGGGCATAGGGCAACAGCTCGATCGGATGGGCCAACATCTCTTGCCCCGCTTCGATCAGTTGGCGAATGACCCCTGCAGGAACACGGTCTTCGGTCACTTCGATCGCCGTTTCGATCATGGAGAGGGTGAAGCCTTTGATTCCATACCCATAATGCCGGATATTGCGTTTTTCGGCAGCCAGCAATCGGTCCATCAAGTGAACCGATTCGGCATGATCTGATAGCAGGTCGACAAAATGTGCCTGCGTCAGCCGGAAGAACCGTTCGTTGTGCCACAGCGTGTCATCGGCATCGAACCCGATTGTGGTTAGTTTTTCGCCCATTTGGATAACGTCCTGCTGGCTCTTTTATCTGACGCATTGGACGTTATATAAGCGCACAGATAAACCGAAGCCTGAATCGGACGTTTGCGCCTAATGTTTGAGAACCAATGGATGATGTCTGACAAACCGGACGACGATGCAGATTCGTCGATCCTGGTACAGACGCGCCCCAAGACCAAACGCCCGCCGCTGTACAAAGTGCTGCTTTTGAATGACGACTACACCCCGATGGAGTTTGTCGTTCACGTATTGGAACGATTTTTCGGCATGACCCACGCAGAGGCGTTCGAGATCATGCTAACCGTCCACAAGAAGGGCGTCGCCGTTGTTGGTGTCTTCAGTCATGAGATTGCCGAGACCAAGGTCGGGCAAGTCATGGATTTTGCTCGCCGCCATCAACACCCCCTGCAGTGCACTATGGAACGCGAAGAGTAAGGCGACGCCTGACCTCTTTTCGGAATTGCCAATGTCCCCTCGCCTAGATCTTGCCTTGCAAAGCGGCCTTGAAATCGCGCGACCCCTGTCCGTGATTGGGCCAACGCCCGAGGAAGACCTCGCTGGGCTAGCTTCAGATACGCAGGTAGTCCAGCCATTCAAGCCGTTTCACGACCATTTTGCGGATCACGGGTTCAGGGCCACGCCCGAGGCCGATGACCTGTGCCAGGACGCCATCGTTTTCCTGCCGCGTGCCAAGGCTTTGGCCCGCAGCCTCGTGTATCAGGCTTGCAAGCGTTCGGCCGGATTGGTTGTGGTCGACGGCGCTAAGACAAATGGCGTCGACAGCCTGTTGAAGGATATTCGCAAACGCGTAACCGTGCAGGGGCCCATCGCAAAAGCACATGGCAAGATCTTTTGGTTCCAGTCCGACGTAAACGCGTTCGAGGACTGGGCCGCACCCGCCACCCAATCCGCCAACGGATTTCAGACAGCGCCCGGAGTATTTTCTGCAGACGGGGTCGACCCGGCCTCAGTAATGCTGCTTGCTGCCCTGCCTGAAAAACTGGGCGATCGGGTCGCCGATCTGGGGGCCGGCTGGGGATACCTGTCCGCAGGGCTAATGGGTGCAAGGGGGCTGCAGGAATTGCATCTGGTCGAGGCCGATCACATCGCCCTGCAATGTGCTCGTGCAAATGTAAAAGACGACCGTGCACAGTTCCACTGGGCCGACGCGGTCACCTGGCGCGCGCCTGAGCCGCTGGATACGGTCATTATGAACCCGCCGTTTCACACATCGCGCAGTGCTGATCCCACGTTGGGTCAGGGATTTATCAAATCTGCTGCGCGCAGTCTGACACGGGGCGGTTCCCTTTGGATGGTCGCCAATCGACACCTACCCTATGAAATTACGCTGAACGAGGCCTTCGCCCAGGTGAAGGAAGTGACCGGGGACAATCGTTTCAAGGTCTTCCACGCCTCTCGCCCTCGGCGGTGATACCCGCTAACCTGCACCGCACATCAGGAGAACACGCATGTCCTTTTCCATAGCCGGCAAGACCGCGATCGTCACAGGTGGTGCAAATGGTGTCGGATTGGCCATCGGACGTCACTTCGCGGATGCCGGGGCCAATGTCATGTTCGCCGACATGGATGAAAAACGACTGGCCAATGAACTGGGCGAGCAGGCAGATGACAGCAACATCCGTTTCTTCGCCGGGGATCTGCGTGAAAAGCTGACGATTGCGAACCTGCTTTCGGCCACGATTGACGCTTTCGAACAGGTCGACATCCTGATAAATGGCTCGCGACAGGTTATTCCGTCTGATCCATTGGACATGGAAGACGACTCGGTCCGCACCTTGTTGAACCAGAACCTGATGCCTGCCTTGCGACTGAGCCAACTTGTTGCCAAACGGATGATCAAGCAATCCGGTGATGATGAAAACGAAAACCCTGCGGGATCCATCATCAATTTATCTTCGATTGCTGCCCGTCGCACCCATCCCGATCTGATGGCCTATTCGGTGTCTACAGCAGCGCTTGATCAGTTGACCCGGTCCCTGGCCGTTGCCCTTGCCCCAAACCGCATCCGCGTGAACTCGATCGCGCTGGGATCGGTGATGAGCGCTTCGCTGCAATCCACGCTCAAGGAAAATCGCACATTTCGGGATGATATCGAAAAGCACACACCCCTTTCCCGGATTGCCGCGCCAAACGAACTGGCCGAAACCGCACAGTACCTTGCCTCGGACGCCGCAGGTTTCATCACTGGACAAATCCTAACCATTGACGGTGGACGCACTTTGCTGGACCCCGTCGCAGCCCCGGCCCATTAAACAGATGTTCGATACTGAAAAAGCCACCGCCGCAGCCTGGTTTCGTGACTTGCGCAATGAAATCGTAAACGCTTTTGAGCAGCTTGAGGATTCCCACGACACCGGACCTTTTTCCGATGCTCAACCCGGTCGTTTCGAAGTCAAAGAGACCAAACGGCATTCCGATGACGGGGCGGACGCCGGTGGCGGTTTGATGTCCGTGATGCGCGGCGGCCGCGTGTTCGAGAAAGTCGGCGTCAATGTCTCGACCGTATTCGGCCAGCTCGGGGAACGGGCGCAACAGGCAATGGCTGCCCGAAAAGGCATTCCCGGAATGACCGAGGACCCGCGGTTCTGGGCCTCGGGTATCAGCCTGGTTGCCCATATGCAGAACCCGCACGCTCCTGCTGTTCACATGAATACGCGCATGTTCTGGACACCTCACGCCTGGTGGTTCGGCGGCGGATCAGACCTGAATCCCTGTATCGAATATGACGAAGACACTGCCCATTTCCACGCAACCCAGAAGGCCCATCTGGACCCCCACGGACCGGGCCACTATCCGCGTTTGAAAGAGTGGGCCGACGAGTATTTCTTTATCCCGCACCGCAAGCGCGCCCGCGGTGTCGGCGGTATCTTTCTGGATGACTATTGCACCGGAGACTGGTCATCGGACTTTGCCCTGACACAGGATATCGGGCGGGCCTTCTTGCCAGCCTTTCTGCCTTTGGTTGAAAAGCGCAGGCAACAGAGCTTTGACGCCGCCGATAAGGATACCCAACTGATTCATCGCGGGCTCTATGCCGAATACAACCTTGTCTATGACCGCGGAACCAAATTCGGGCTAGAGACCGGGCACGACCCGGACGCAGTGCTTATGAGCCTGCCGCCCTTGGCCAAATGGGTCTAACGCCTGACCTGCCTCTGCGGTGCTTTCTACTTCCGGGGTTTCAGAACCCGAAATCCATGAAATTGTCAGAGCAATAGCGCTGCGCCGATGCCGCTGACATGTTCTCGCCAACGCGTTTGACAGTAACCGAATAGCCCGGCGTCGTATCAACCCCTTCGGGCGCAGTCAGCGAGAATTGCACCGTCCGTGTCTGTTTGTCATAGGCCCGGGTTATGTAAATACGCTGGTTCGATTTGGTTCTAAGCGTGCGTATCGCAAAATCCCCGATCCCGCACCAATAGGCCACAGGCGCAGAGCTGCCGCTGGTTGCGACCTCGTAAACGCCATTGTCACGTGGTGTCACTGTCGTTCGGAATGCGGGGTTTATACCGACCCCGAACCCAACAGCCTGGGCCATGGCAGGCACCATCATCAGCGTTAGAGCACATGTTGATATTAAGTATTTCATGATGCTTGACCCCGGGCAAAAAAGATTTCCTTGGGAAATCATAGAACAGATACTCTTTCCGTAAAGCGCAGTTTCAATTCTCAAAGTGCAGCCGCCCACCGACATCCTGCGGCGCAAGCGCCACGGTTTTTATCACCGCAAAGCAAGGTTTACCCGCAGCAAGCCCAAGGGCTTCAACCGAACGTCGGGTGATCCGAGCCAGAATAGTCCCTGCAGGTGTAATGACAGAGACGATCGCACCGGGGCCTTCCCCGGCTCGGATCGTATCAACCCTGCCCTCCAGTACATTCAGCGCTGACAGGCCCTCGGGCCGCTTACTGGCAAGGATCACCTCTTGTGCGGGGATGCGAATACGCAGGCTTTCACCGACCCTATGGGGAATACGCGGCAGAAATAGGCGCGCCTCTTCGGCTGCCAACTCGGTCAACCCATCTGCATGGTGAGCTGATACCTGCACCTGAAGCACCGCACCAACGGCTCTGACACCGAGCGGGGCCACAGAAGGATCAGCCATCACTTCGGAAGCCGGGCCTTGCCGAACCACCTTGCCGTCCTGCAGGGCAACGACAGAAGTTGCCAGCCGGGCAACTTCGGCTGCCGAGTGGGTCACATAAAGGATCGGCACCGAAATCTCATCCCGAAGCCGTTCGAAATAGGGCAGTATCTCGGCCTTCCGTGCATCATCCAATGCGGCCAGAGGCTCATCCGCGAGGATCAGACGCGGGCTGGCCAATAAGGCGCGGCCTATGGCAACACGCTGCTTCTCGCCACCTGACAAGCTCAGTGGACGACGGTCCAGAAGATGCCCGATCCCCAACATCTCAATTACCTTATCGGGGTCTTCGCGCGGCACGCTTTTGGGCGCAAACCAGCGCCCATAGGACAGGTTCTGGCGCACTGTCAGATGCGGGAACAGCCGTCCTTCCTGAAAAATATACCCCAAGCGGCGTTTATGCGGAGGCAGCCAAAGGCGCTTTTCCGTATCGAACAACGTCCACCCGTCCACGGATACGCGACCAGCTTTGGGCTCCAGCAATCCCGCAACAGCGTTAACGATTGTCGTCTTACCGGCGCCGGACCTTCCATACAGAACCGTCACCCCGGCAGGCGCATCAAATTTGGCATCCAACTGAATACCTGGCAGATCATGTTGCAGATTGACGGAAAGGCTCATGTCCCCGACACTCTTGCCGCGGCGCGACGACCGACAAACTCTGACAACAGAAGCGCCCCCATCGCGATGATGACCGATATCACCACTAGCCGCATCGCCGCCGCCTCACCACCCGGAACCTGCAGAAACGCATAAACGGCCGATGGCAACGTCTGTGTCTGTCCAGGTATGTTCGAAACAAAGGTGATCGTCGCGCCAAACTCACCCATGGCTTTTGCAAAAGCAAGGATGGTTCCGGCGATCACCCCGGGCAGAATCATTGGCAAGGTTACGGTGACAAAAACCCAAAGACGCGAGGCACCCAGCGTGGCTCCGGCCTGTTCGAGCTTAGGGTCGACGGCTTCGATCGAAAGGCGAATAGCACGGACCATCAGCGGAAACGCCATGATCCCAGCGGCCAGCGCCGCGCCGGTCCAGCGAAACGCAAAGACAATTCCAAGCCCCGCCAGAGGTCCACCAATCGGGCCCTGAATACCAAAGGTCAATAGCAGCAGATATCCCGTAACAACGGGCGGCAGGATCAATGGCAAATGCACCAACCCATTCAACACTTGTCGCCCGGGAAAGCGCCAGCGTGCCAGTGCATAGGCAACGAATACACCAAAGGGCAAAGTAACCAGCGTTGCCCAGAAAGAGACACGCAGCGACAATTTCAGCGCCTCAAGTTCTTCCGGTCCCAGCCAACCCATCGGCTAGTCGCCCGGCAGGGCAAATCCCTGCTCTGCAAAGACTGCCATCGCTGCGTCGGTCTGTAGGTAGCTTAGGAAAGCATATGCCTCGGCTGAGGCTTGCGTTGTTACAGCGGCCGGGTAGACAATTTCCGGGTGAAGATTTGCAGGGAAAGAGGCCACAACCCGCACCCGATCCTCGGCCTGGGCATCCGATCGGTAGACAACACCCAAGGGGGCAGCCCCCGCGGCAACCAAAGCCAGAGCCGCGCGTACATTGTCGGTCTGCGCCACCTGCTGCTGAACACTATCCCAAAGACCTAGGTTTTGCAGCGCCGCTTTGCCGTAAATTCCCGCAGGCACGGCATCGACCAGGGCCATCGCAAGATGCCCACCTGACAAAGCGGCTGAGATGTCCGTCTGCGGGGAAAGCCCCTCAATTTCAACGGCCGTCGGCCCACCGATCAGGACAAGCCCATTTCCCAAAAGGTTAACCCGCGATCCAGCATCAATCAGCCGATTCTCCTGAAGGACATCCATCCAGTCACTGTTGGCTGAAATATACACATCCGCCGGGGCGCCCTGTTGAATTTGACGTGCCAGTATAGAAGACGCCGCATACGATATGACAACCTCCTGACCGCTTTGCCGTTCAAAACCCGGTACAAGTGAATCCAGAGCATTTTTCAGACTGGCAGCAGCAAAAACCAAAACATCGTCGGCCTCTGCACGCTGCGGAGTCGATATCAAACTACCCAAAACAATAGCAGCAGCCAGAAAACGGCTTGCGGATGACAGGGTCATATTGTTCCCGTCTCGTAGGTTAAGGTTCCATCAGGGGATATCTGAGGCGGCGGGGGGCGCGCAAGCATCGATAGGACGCATCGTGAATAAGAACCTTTGAAACGGGCAATTCATAGCCGCTACAACACCCAAGATATTTTGAAGGTGCCTGGTCCGAAACGACCGGTTCAGATTTCGTGATCCCTCAGAAAGTCTGATAAATCAGAGCCCGGTTGGCGGAGATATCACCCCAGATGCCCGCCTTGTCTAAATTCAGTGAAAGAAATTGTGCCAGACCCTCTTGCGCCCGCGCGCCGGCTTGGCTAAATGCAGCCTCACGGGTGATTAGCTCAGTTGGTAGAGCGCTTCGTTTACACCGAAGATGTCGGGAGTTCGAGTCTCTCATCACCCACCATTTCCCGCTAGTTTCTAATATCCTTTCTGTGGCCAAATCGACACTGAATGCCCAGTGTTTTGGATGTTTGTATGCTCTGTTTTACGAAACCGATGCTGTTGTAAGCCGGCCCTTGGGAAAACGAATTCAGGCAGGATTCCGGCAGTTACATCTTCATTTCCTCTGGCTCTGAGATGCGCCAAAAATCTAGCGCTCTTTGAATGCCCCCTCGATAGTCTGTTGAACCGGCTTCAATAGGTATGACAAAAGAGTCTGCTCTCCGGTTGTCATTTCGGCCACCACGGTCATGCCTGCACTCAAAGGACGTTGGAACGATCCCGATCCGACTTTGTCTTGGGACAGGGCAAAGGCTGCGCGGAAATAGGTCTCTCCGGTCTGCTCATCTGTCAACGGCAACGGATAGACCGATTGCAGACGCGCCGGGACTTTCCCAAATCGACGCACATCAAAAGTATCAATGCTGACGGCGACCGGCTGATCAGTGCTTACATGCCCAACTTCGGAATTGGGTATCCTCGCCTCGACAACCAGTTCCTGTCGTGTCGGCAATAGTTCAAATATCGCCTCTCCGGGGGCGATGACCTCGCCGGGGCTAGGGTGTGTGACCGCCTGGATGATGCCACGAGCCGGAGCAGAAATGCGCAGGGCGTCCAGCTTGGAGGTTACCACGCCAACCGATACACGCAGGCGCGCATCTTCCTGTTCCAATTCGGAAAGCCGAATAAGCGTTTCTTCGCGTAACGAAAGGGTTTCCCGGGCCAGAGATGCCTTTGCCAAAGTCAGGGCGTTCCTGAGTTCCGCAACCCGGACCCGCGCGTCAGAGACGGCAGCGCGCAATGCATCAACCTCGTCCTCTTCCTCCAGAAAATCGCTTAGGGATTTGAGGCCTTGTGACTGCAGCTGCGCGTATCGCTGCAAGGCAATCTCTTTCTTGTCCACCCGTTCCTGAGCGACCGTGGCCGCCTTGGCTAGGATAGAAAGTGTCCCCTCCTGCTGGGCGATGGACAGGCGCTGGATACGCTGACTTTCGGCATACAGCTCCAGCGCCGCCGAAGCGCTTGTTAAACCGCTCAGGGCAAGAACCTCGATTTCCGACTGGGCCAACGGTTCTGAACTGCCCAGTTTTGTCAGCACGGCGCGCGCGTTTGCCAATTCCTGTCCGACCGCTGACATCTGCCCCGCAAGTACATCGCGCTCATGAAACAGGTCTGGGTGTTGAAGCTGAATCAGGACATCGCCCTCTTCGACAATCTGACCGTCATGGACATGCACAGACTGAACGACACCGCCCTGCAATGTCTCGATCTGTAAATAGTCTCCGAAAGGGATGATTGTACCCGGTGCGCGCGTGATTTGCGGGATCGCCGTTTGCGCTGACAGAGCAATCAGGCCAGCGATCATCCCCAAAGAGGTCAATGCCAAAAAGGCTGCCAGGCGCGGTTTCTGCCAGCTGCGATTTCGGCTGTTCACTTCCGACGCCTCTTGCGGGATTGGGCTATTCAAGAATATGGCCATGGCTATCCTCCGAGCGCTTTCAACACAGCTTGCAGCTTCTTCCGGCCAGCCTCTCCGGTGGCATTCACAGCAACCTTGTCGCCATTGAGAAATATGAAACGGTCGGCGATCTGCATGAATGAGCGGTCGGCGGTTGCGATGACTACAGTGCATTTCCCCCGCTTGTCACCAACCCAGTGCTTAAACAGGTGACGCCGACGATCCGAAAGACCATTGGTCGGTTCGGAAAACAGAAAGAGCGAAGAAGGCCGCGCCATACAGCGAGCCAGAGTCAGCGCTTTGACCGCCTCTTCAGGCAACTGCGACAGCACTGTGTCGGTCAGTCGCGTTTCCTGGCCTTCTGGTAAAAGTTCGAGATCATGCAGCAGGTCCATCCTGTCCAGAGCCTCGGCAACCTGGTCCGGAGAAAGGCTGGGCACCGCCAGGCGGAAATTTTGCGCGACCGTGCCGTAAAACAAGGATTTCTCATAGGTTGCGTATGTGACAGATTTCCGTAATTCGTCACGGGCGATCTGGCGAATATCTATCCCATCATGCTCGATGGTGCCGCTCAGGGGGCTATACAGCCCGTCTATCAGGTCGAGAATGGCAGTGCGACTTGCCGTATCACTCCCCATGACCAGCACGACCTCACCCGGATTGCACTGGAAACTGACCTGCGAAAGGATCGGAGGATTCAACGGATCGGGACGGTACGTCACCCCCGAAAAACAGACCCAACCGCTAAGCGTCTTCTGATGCGATTGCTTGAGCCCCATTTCCAACTCTTCGGGCAGTCCAAGAACTCGATCGGCTTGTGTGCTGCTGGACCGAAACGACAGAATTTGAGGGAAGCTGGTGTACAGAGATTGAATCGGAGCCAGCACTTTGGACACCAACGCGATGGAGGCGATCATTGCGCCAAAGCTCAATGAGCCATTCAGGGCCCCAAGTGCGCTTAAAACGACTGCCCCGACCGTCGCCAATCCACAGATTGACTGTACAAGCGACTGGGTAAATGACTGAAACAAACGCGCACGTGCTGTCGCGCGTTCGCCGGCTTCAGCAAGGGGCAGACTGCGTGCCAGCCATTGTTTCTGCATTCCCAGATTGACCATCACCTGTTGATGCAGCACCGCGTCATGAATGGCGGCTTGACTGGCCGCATTAGCCTCGGCAACCGACTTGTCCAATCGTTTTTGAAAGGCAGTGGTAAAGATACCAAGGCCGACAAGGAACAGGATCGAACCCAATGTCAAAAGACCGACAGATGGCGCCAGATAACACAAAACCGCAAAGAAAATCAGAACGAAGGGCAGGTCAAGAAAAGCTCCCATTACCGGACCGGTAAACATGTCGCGCAGGGATTCGAATTGTCTGAACCGGGACAGTTGCTGATTTATGTCAGACTTCTGAAGCTGGCTCAGTGGAAGGGACATCAACTTGCGAAACAATGCCTCCATCATCTGTCGTTCGCCATTCCAGCCAATGTAAGCAAGCGCTCGGGTACGAGCGTGACGAAAACACAGGTCGGAGAGGCCGATTATGGCCACGCCGAAAGCCAATGAAATTAAAAGATCGACTGATCCAGACGGGATCACGCGATCGTAAATGGCCATGACCAACAGGGGCGCGGTCAGCCCCAGCAGGTTAGTTAGAAACGACGAAATGATCAGCCATGGCATCATCGCCCGCAGGCCACCAAATGCTGCTCCTACAGTTATCGGGCGGTCGTCTTCGTGTTGATGATCAAACCGGTCGATCCTGATAACCCTGCAAGAACGATGTGTTGGCTGTAATAGACGCAGATCGGGATTGAGGTTGTCGCTGACCTGGATGCCGCCCCCTGCTCGTCCTATCGCAAGATAGCAGCCTCCCTGATCTGGAAAGACCATGGCCGGGCATTGCCAATCAGATATCTCGTTTTCGCGGCACCTCAACTGCGTATGGGGAATACCAAGGTTGCGGAGCGTCTGAAGAATATCCTCTACCCGAAACCATTCGGACATGTGTGGCCTAGCTTCGATGATCGCATCCGGACGGTTTCGCCATCCGCCCTGAACCAGAAGCTGCTGTAACAACTGCCCTGCAATTTGCGCGTTCAAAGCAATCATGCCGCCCCCCTTCTGATCAGCTTTGCCGCTGTTTGCTCTAAAGTCGTGTCGAGTTCCCATTCCGCATACACACCCTCGGCAGAGGACCTGAGGCGAACTGTCTCTTGTGTGAGATTCTTCATTCGGGGATCGGGGCTGGCAATAATCAGGGTCAGTCGCGGCGAAACAGACATCAGATAGTCAGCCAGCGCTTGCCTTTCGGCGGTGTCCAAAACTGCCGTTGGCTCATTCATAAGCAGGATGCGCGGCTGCAAGGCCAGAGCCCGTGTCAGGGCGATCATCTGCCTGTTCACCGGGTCTTTTTCAAATGCTGTCCCGGTGTTCAGCGGAGTGTTATAGCCCAGAGGAAGACGATGAATGCGTTTCTCCAGCCCTAATGTTGCAGCTACTGTTTTTGCTCGCTCGACCATCGCGGCATCACCAAAAGCACTGAGGTTTTGCAACAGCGTGCCGGACAGGATCGCTGGCTGAGCCTCGAGCATGACCATGGCGTTCTGCCCACGCTGTGCCGCACGTTGGACTGCGGGCCGTTCGTCGATCCAAACTTCTCCTTGATCGGGCATTCGTTGCCCGGACAGGGCGTCGAAAAGCTCGTCCACCATCCAGCTTTTCTCGGCTTCGATCAAAATCCCAGCAGAAGGCGCGCCGTGAAAGCTGATGGGGCCGAAACTGTGGCCACAGCCATTCAACCGTTTCATCAAGACTTCATTGACCTCGATTCTGCCGGTCAAGGCTGGCTGATCAGAGACCGCATTGGGAACCGTCTGCAGACTGTCCATTTCGCCAAGCCTGCTGCGCGAGATCGCCACATTCTCGGATTGCACCCAAAGCGCCATCAGTTTGGTCAACGGCTGCACAATTCGGCCGTTCAGCAACATGCAGGCGGCCATTTCGGCGATGCCAATCAGGTTGTTAATCACCAGATAGGCCCCAAGCAGACCCATCGCCGCCACGGTCATTTGCGAAAAGATAGCGCCGAAGTTCTGTGCGAACCCGGAAAACTGGATCAACTTCCGGCTCATATCCACCGTCTGGCTTTCGAGCATCTCGAACCGACGGGTCATTTGCGGCTCCATCCGGTTGACCTTGACCGTCTGCATGTTGGTCAAAATCTCGGACAAAAACGCATAGCGGCGCGTATCGACCGTTTTGCGGCGGCGGAACAAATGCCATTGCGCGCGCTTCATGATTGCCGCGAAAATGGTAACCGTGCAAAATGCCCCAATCGGGACCAGCACCAGCCACCCTCCGATCAACCCGATCAGCACCGCAAACAAAAGGGTGAATGGCAAATCAATCAACAGAGTTTGCCCCTGCCCGGCCTGATGATCCCTGAGATGGCCGATCGCCCCGTAACGCTCGGCATAGGTGCTTGGCGGAACCTTGGAAAAGCTCAGCGTATTCGCGGTGACGACCGTGGCCATAAACTTTTGAAAATTCGAGACTGCGGAATCTTCGGCAGCGGCGGACAGCAAAATCGCGCGGCATTGACGCAAAATCAGCTCAACAACCGCGCTGACCAAAAGCACAACTGTCAGAACACGCAGCGTGTCAATCGACTGAAACGGAATGATCCGATCAAAGATCAGCAGGATCGAAATCGGCATCAGCAGTGAGAGCACATTCAGCGAAATGGATGCGGCCCAAACTGGGATATTGCTTTGTCCTGCCGTCATTCGCCCGGCAAACCTACGCGGTTTCATCGTTCTCTTCACCCAGTTGGTTGGCCTTCAGATTTGGGGGCCTAAAATTGAAGAACGGTAAATCCGTGCACCTTGAGAATGAAAATTTTCGCTTAAAATTTAACGGTTTAATTGACCTTCGCTGAACACCTGCATGGTAAAAGATGACGTGAATCAACACGTTTCCTGAGGTGTCATGCGATGGGCGATATGAAAGACAATCCGGAGTTTCGGGCGAAAACACTGCAGGCCGAACACGATGAAACGCATGAAATCGCCGCTCATCTATCGCGCAACACCGTCAACACCTCTGACGACCCCAGCCGCAGCACATTGCATACTGGCGAACAACAATCCGGCACTCTGGAAGACCGCGCGCATTTTGAAGAGTCGATTGAAACGCTGAACGTCACCGCGCCAACCGCGGTTGAAAGTTTCGAGGCACCAACCGACCAGAGCCTATCCAATTTCAGCACAACTGGATTCTCAGGTGCCGCGCAGCCTTTGCAGTCTGAGGACACAGCGGACACACCCGCGGTGCATACCCCGCCTCTCGAAGGGAACATGCCCGCCCAAACTCCTTTCAAGCTGCAACAGGCCATTGAAATTGACCCACTGGCTCTGCAAACGGCGGAAGGAAGTAAGCCGATTTCATTCCAGAAAACTGCCGGACAGTCTCCAGATTTTTCGGAGCCGGACGTGAACGACGCCCCCGAAGAAATCTTGTTGGACGGCACGACTATAGCCGAAAATGCAGTGGGCGGCGTGGTCGGTACCCTTTCGGTTGTGGGCCCGGATGACGGGGACACACATACATTCGAAGTCTCGGATGCCCGCTTCGAAGTTGTCGACTGTCAGCTACAGCTAAAACCCGGCCTCTCGCTGGATCATGAGGAGGCGGCGCAGGTCGAGGTGGATGTCACAGTCACCGATGCCGGCGGGTTGAGCCTGACGGAAAGATTCACGGTTGATGTTCTCGACGTGAATGAAGGACCAGTAGGTATCGCGCTGGACGATACCACAATATCGGAAAACGTCGCCGGTGCGATTGTTGGCCGAATCGAGGCGATCGACCCGGACGCGGAAGATGCCCACGTATTCGAAGTGTCAGATGACCGGTTCGAGCTCTTCAATGGAGAGCTTCGCGTGAAACCCGGGATGCAGTTTGATCACGAAGAGACCGCTCAGATCGACCTGCAGGTCACCGCCACCGATTCTGAAGGGCTGAGCGTGACCGAGTCTTTTGTCATCAACATCAAAGACATCAACGAAGGACCCACAGATCTTAGCCTTGGCCATGACACTGAAAACCTGATCCGCAACGGTAGTTTCGAAGAGTTTGACCTTGATGAAGGTCGCTGGCGGGGATTTGACGGCGACGATAGCGGCGCCTGGACCGACGCAAATGGAATCGAAATCTGGGACCGTCTTGGCGGCACTCAGGCCTCTGAAGGGGACCAACTGATGGAAATGGACCATGCGCGCGGCGTAGACAGCATCTCTCAGGTCGTCGAAACCGAGGCAGGCCAGCTTTATGATCTTGGCATCGACCTGCGCGAACGCCTTGCAGGTGGAACGGACACGGTTGAGGTCTACTGGAATGGCAATTTGGTCGCGGAGCTTGATCCTCAATCCGCCGAATGGCAAACATTCGACCTTCAGGTGGTTGGAACCGGTCAGGACAACCTGGAGCTGAGGGAAGCTGAAAACCAAAATGACAGCTATGGCGCGCTTGTCGACAACATTACTCTGACTGCGGCCGAGCTAACGGTGGCCGAGAATGTTGAAGGTGCCGTTGTTGGAAAAATCTCTATTGACGACCCTGACCTTGGCGACTCGCATCGGTTTGAAGTCTCTGATGACCGGTTCGAGGTTGTCGACAACCAGTTGCGGCTAAAACCTGATGTGGCGCTTGATCACGAAGAGGCCTCATCTGTAACGGTGGATGTAACTGTCATTGACGAGGGCGGTCTTACTCTGACCGAAAGCTTTATCGTCAATGTCGCGGACATGGTCGATCCCCGCATTTCCGCCGGCACAGATGGGGACCAGCCCCAAGTCACCGAGAGCGAGCCTGACGAGCCTGAACCAGATGCAAAACTCTCTGATGGGAATGATGCCCAAGACCCCATTTCGGAAAAGGCAGAGTTTCAGCCAGATGGTCTCGGTCCGGTTCGGCCTGAATCGCCTGCTGATCCAAACCAACCTTCGGCACCATATGAGAGCGGAGAACAGCCCCCTGCCCCAAGCGCCGAGATGCAAACTGGTTTTCGTGCAAGTTACTACGATGTGGACCACAGACTGACCCGATTGGATCAAATCGACTGGAACTCAGCCCCGACTCATCAGGAAGTTGTTTCCGAAATCGACTACAAACTTGGAAAAGACTCATTCTGGGAAGGCGGATCCTCGGACACATTCGGTACCAGGTTGGAAGGGTCATTCACTGTCGAGGAAGGGGGCAACTATACTTTCTTTGCCGGGGCAGATGATGGGATTGCTGTTTTCATCGATGGAACAAAGATCATCGAGTACGATAAGCCACATGGGTTTCGCACGTATTCAGAAGAGGTCAACCTTGAGCCCGGGACTTATGGCATCGAAGTCCGATATGTCGAGAACCACGGCCATGCGGGGCTGAAGCTGGAATGGGACGGTCCGGATACCGATGGCCGTGAGGTGATGCAGGCCGATCCCGGTTTGTCGGTTCCCAAGGACGACGCGATCCAAGTTGGCATCCAAGTTTCGCATGCGTCTGATCAGGCGAAGGTTACACTGGAGGGGTTGCCGGCAAATACCCTGATAATCAGTGGTGAGCATTCGGTGATCACCAATGGTGATCCGGTGGATTTGTCGGGTTGTAATCTGAACCACCTGGAGCTTTCCCCGCCAGTAGGTTTCGAGGGCGTAATTCATGGTCAGATCGTTGTATCAGACATAGACAGCGCCGGCACTCTCATCACTTCGGAAAACCCATTTGCCCTGACCGTCGGTGACGACCCTGTCAGCGCAGGGAATTCTTTGGACGAAGAACTGGCTTACGAAGCGCTGTACTCGAGCACTCCTGGAACCCTGCCTTGGGATGCTATCCATCCGACCGACAATGCCCCAGAGGTGGAAGTTCTGGACGAGCCGATCTCAACCTTCGGAGATGCAAATATTACTTGTATTGAAACAGATACTTATGAGAGATTTGATTGGTAGTGAATGCAATGCTCAGTGGAGCCGACCTGCATTCTGTTCTGGGATGCAATCTTTGCCACAGGCTTCTTGCCGAGACACTAGAATTTTGATTTTGCAGACGGTCCAACACCTATATTTTCTTTGGTTGTGCCCAAGGCACAGTCTGGCCAAAATTTCAGCAAATTTATGACAGAAATCACACCTAGCTGCGGCGTTCGAAACGAATCTGCTCTAGGTGAGATCAAATGAAAAAGTTGGCCATTCTTCTTATATTTATGCCCTTCACGGCGCTTGCAGAAGAGCGGGTGTTTGAATGTCAGTCACCAGACGAACAGCATCCCGAAATGGCTGCGAAACTGATCAAATACGAAGATCAAAACAAAGGTCGTATCAAGATCGGTGACATCGACAAAGAGGTCGATGTTTTCCCGGGGCTCGATACCTTGACCTACCTGTATATCGGCGAGGATCACACGTTGAGTTATAACGTCCACCCCCAGAAAGGCACGTTCGATTTCTCTGCCTCTGGTAGTAGAACCGGTTGGGGCAAAGGAACTTGCACGGAAATCACAGGGCAATAACCCGCATCTCCTCCTAACAATGCACCGGCCTGTTCCATGGGCGTGTGCTTGCGGCAAACAGTTGCTGCACCCGCAGTAGCGCCACATATCTATCGGCGGACCAACCAGCACTGTGCCTTTTTCAAGTATACGCATCGCGCCGCTTCCGTCCCGAAACGGCGCGATGACATTTCAGTTAATGCGCGCCACTGCGCTTGGCGTTGACGACCGTCTGCTCCAGGGGGTTATAGCCTTCGGGAACAGGCACAAGATTTACCCTTTTTGCATAGTCCTCAAAATAGGCCTGCATCGCCGCGACACGCTCGGGCATCTGGTCCGCCAGATTGTGTAATTCCGACGGATCAGCTTCGATATCAAACAGCTCCCATTCGCCTGTGCCTTTAGGGGCCAGATTCTGCATCAGTTTAAATTTTCCCTGGAATACTGCCGAAGACCCTGCAAGCTCATATCCGACCGGGTTGTTATCGTCGCGCACGGTTTCCGTCTCACCCTTCAGGACCGGCATCATACTGATACCGTCTGGCGTATAAATTTCGCGACCGTCATAGACCGGTCCGGGAACGTCTACGCCGGCAACGTCAAGAAGTGTTGGAACGATATCGCGAACAAAGGCAAATTTATCGACTTGCGATCCGGGCTCAACAACGCCCGGGAATTTCACGATCAAAGGGACACGCAAACCACCCTCGGTCGAGAATGTCTTAAAGTAGCTGCCCGGAACCGCTGCGGCTGCCGCCCAGCCAGGGCCGTAATCAGCATAGACACCCTGCTGCCCCATATCCGAATAATCGCCGTCAAAATCCTCGATATAGACCTTGTCGTAATGGGCTTTGTACCAATCACGATAGGCTTCAGACAGCGGCAACTGGTTCGGATCCGGGCCGTTATCCGCAAGGAAAATGACGATGGTGTTGTCCGCAATACCTTTTTCATCCAGATAGCTCAGAATCCTGCCGATATTGACATCCATATTGTCCAGCATTCCGGCATAGGTCTGCATCCGTCGCGCGTTGAATGCTTTTTCTTCGTCGTTAAGCTTTTCCCAATCCGGCATCTGCCACGGTTCATAAGAGGTTTTCGCAAACTCCGGGTCCAATTCCACATCCGGAGAGATCAGCCCAAGTTCCTTCTGCTTTTCCAGACGCGAAACCCGCAGGGCCTCGAACCCTTCGTCATAAACGCCGTCATATTTGTCGATGAATTCTTTTGGCGCCTGATGAGGGTAATGGACGGCCTGATACCCGACCCAGGCCAAAAATGGTTTACCGTCATCCAGGTTGCTGTCGATGTAATCGATCATCGTTTGGGTATAAAAATCGGATGAGAAGTAGTCGTCCGTTGGCAGGCTGACAAGCTTGTCGTCCTCGTAATAGTGCACCCGCGTATAGAACGGGGCATAGGGCTGCTCGACCCAGTTATCCGCACCGCTTTCGCCCAGCATAAAGGATTTCTCAAATCCGCGGTCATAAGCGATCGTGCCAGGCTCATGACCCAGGTGCCATTTGCCGGTCATATAGGTGTGGTATCCTGCGTCGCGCAACAAACGCGGCAACGCAACAACCTTGTCGTTCAAATGACCTTCATAGCCAGGCTTGCCGAATTGGTTATCGGCCTGAATCTCTAACATATTGCCGAGGCCTGCGAGATGGTTGTCGACACCGCTGATCAGCATAGTCCGAGTGGGCGAGCAAGACGCTCCGACGTGGAAATTGGTGAACAGCATACCGTCATCTGCCAGCTGGTCGATCGAGGGCGTTTCGATTTCACTGCCAAATGCACCAACATCGGAAAACCCCATGTCATCTGCGATTAGAATAAGAACGTTTGGGCGTGTATCCTCAGAATCGGCAAGTGCTGCAGTCGTTGATAACGCCGAAGCGCCAAGCACAGCTAATATATTCCTTAAAGGAACCATTGAATCCTCCGTTATGTGGGAAGTCCGGGGCGTCGTGCCACGGTCGACAATAATGTCGCAGGAAACGACAATTCCGGCTACAGAAAGAGACGACCATTCCATCATTTGGTATGAGCGTTCTGAATATTGGAACGAGGGTGTAAATGATTGATTCCAAAGCCATAGATGCGGTGCGCTCATTGGCCAGACACGGCAACTTTCGCGTGGCAGCGGATGCAATCGGAACCTCTCCGGCAAGTTTCTCACGCTATATCGGCCAGGCAGAAACTTATGCCGGTCAGGCGCTATTTGAACGGACAGGCCGCGGCGCAACCATCAGACCGGCGGGGAAACGCTTTCTGCAACTTCTGGACGCGCTGCACAATGCGACCAGCCAATTTGAAGCAGGAGTCAAACGGCTGCGTTCGGTCGGTCCCGAGGTGCTGAATATCGGCTGCGGACCCCTGACGACCCGGACGATCATCACGCCGCTTCTGGCAGAGCTGCTTGATAACTGGCCAGATCTTCGCGTCCGCGTTGATGTGCGGGCCACCATGGAACCCCTCGAAGCATTGCGGATAGGGCGTCTGGACGTGGCGGTTTGCGATCTGACACACACGCCCAACCTAAGCGATCTGGACATTCAGGTCGTTCGAAAGGAACCCGTTTTCTTCTGCGCTCGCCCCGACCATCCCATTCATCAGGCTACTCCGGTCTTAATCGCTGAGGTGTTTCGGCATCCGTTTATAACCGCGCATATGCATCGCCACTGGCGCTCTGCCATTGCCGCCACTTTGGGGAATGACGAGAAAGCCTGGCATATTGTTGACCGATTGCCCCAGATCGAAAGTGACGATTTCTCTTTGGTTGCCGATATGGCCTGCAGTGCAGACCTGATTGCCGGAGGAATGAAGGAGGATTTTGATCAGCACCTGAAATTGGGGATGTTGAAAGAGATACGAACCACGCAACCTCTGACCTGGAACATATGCGCTGCCCGTCGCAGGGGCGTCAAATTTGCCGCGCTTGATATGTTCTGGAATCGATTGTGCCACCGGTACGGGGCGGAATAAGCCCGCCGCATGACCGGAATACCCGGCGGTTAGTCTACATCGCGGACAACGCGAAATCCGACATGATTGCTGCCCAACGACATCTCAACCGGCTGCCGCGCTGCAGGTCGGTAACGCAGACAGAAATTCGGCGCGCAAAGCCATGAGCCCCCTTTGACCAACCGCATTGCACCCATCGATGCGCTACCGAACTGGGCGGCAAAGGCCTTTTCCGGGCCGGTAGGATCAATTTGGTCGCCAGGAATGTGCCCCGGCACCCACCAGTCGGCCACGTGCTCCCAGACATTGCCCGCCATGTCATACAGGCCGTAGCCATTGGCCACATATGAAGCTACGGGTGCGGTTCCGACATGGCCATCGTCAGCGAGGTTTTTGCTTGGGAACTGTCCTTGCCAGGTGTTTGCCTTCCACCCATTGCTGGGATCATAGCTGTCACCCCAGGTGTAGTCGGCGCCTTCGATCCCGCCGCGAGCTGCAAATTCCCATTCGGCCTCGGTCGGCAGACGACCTCCGATCCACTCTGCAAATTCTGCGGCATCCTCGGGTGACACATGCACCACCGGATGGTCGCCCAGTTCCGCAATCGAACTGCCCGGTCCTGCCGGGTGTTGCCAGCTTGCACCTTTGACATAGCGCCACCATGCGTTGGGATTATTCAGCGACACCGCTTCCTTAGGCTGGGCGAAGACCATCGACCCAGGCTCAAGCAAATCTGCAGGCAGACCCGGGAAATCCTCCGCCGACAAGCCACGCTCTGCCGTTGTCTGATACCCGGTTTCTTCGACAAATTTCGCAAATTGGTCGTTGGTAATTTCTGTCCGCGTAATGTCAAAGGACCCGACATTCACTGGATGGACCGGAGTCTCTTCCGCTTGAAAGTTTTGCGAACCCATCAGGAATTCTCCACCATCCAGCCGGACAAACTCAGGACCTGGTTTGGAACTGATACTGGTATACCAAACGGCAAAGCATACAATCGCAACCACGGGAACCGAGCCATAGGATAGCAATCTTCTTGAAAGGGGCATGTAGCATTAACCTGTTGGATCTATCAGGGGTGAATGTAGTGATTTGGTACGGTTTTCAATCCCCTACTGTGAATGGGCAGCATTTCCCCCCTTCGACCTGAGCTTCAACGAAAGGCGCACCTGCCTGCTGCGAGGCAAATTCACCGACACTTGTAAACTCATGTCGAATTGGGACCGCTGTTCAATTCAAACGATCCACAGCCGCCAAAGCACCTGACAGAGCGACCTTGATCTCTGAGGGCATGCTTCTGCCCTGTTTATATTGATTGGCCGCGATCCAACCTGCCTTGTGCCCCCGTGCGCCGATCGCCTTCATCCGTGCATCAGCCGCAGAATCCGGCATTTTTTCAACCAGGTTTCTCGAATACTCGATCTCATCGCGGGACAAAATCATACCAACCGCACTGTAAACATCCATGCCTACTTGCATCGTCAAATGATCCAGCCGATGCGTTGCCCCAGACAACATGCGCGTGCAAAAGGCCGCCAGAAAATACCAGCGAAAGATCGCAAGTATGCGCTTCTGAGTATCAGTGACTGTATCCACCTCAAATAATGCCGTGGCGGATATCTTTTCAAATGCTGCACTGGCCGCCTGTGAGGCCTGAATAATCTGATCCTCGCGCACGTCTACGGGTATGACTGGCGGGACAGGTGTCACGACCGGCTGGTAAGTTTCGAAATTCATGCATGGCCTCCGGCTTTGGTTGCTGAAGGGAACATGGGGGTTCGAAAATGCATCCCGATGTGAATCTCTGCCATAGTTTGTAAGTATACCCGGTATTTTGGCTAAACTTAAAAGCCATTTTTCATATGTAACGCAAACTCAAGGACAAACTTGGCTATTTGAGCTATTAATTGTGTGGGATTTGGGCCGCATTTTTTGCAGAAATCTGGGCCTTTATATCGCCCTAAACCCCCTTACATCTGACACGATCTTGCAGAATTTGTGCCCTTTTTACCAAATACAAACAGTCAATCCTGCTGATCAGTTTACGAGTTTGAATTTAACGAGGGGGTACAAGCGGGACTAGGGGGTGAGCGCCTGCCGGGCCGGGCTCGCCCTAGGGCAGAGCAGCTCCCCCCGCCGCCTTCCGTCAGTCGATTTTGCTTTTTTGCGAATGCGGTGTGACACCAAAACTGGATCGATAAACCCGCGAGAAATGGCCGGGATTTTCAAAGCCACAAGCCAACGCGACCTCGGTGACGGATGCTTCGGTCTGAAGCAAAAGCTTTTGCGCGCGTTCCAGGCGCAATTCCATAAAGTATTTTTTGGGCGAAGTGTTGAGATACTTACCAAATAACCGCTCTAACTGGCGCGTGGATATGCCAAGATCATCCGCGATCTTTGACGGAGAAACCGGTGCTTCAAGGCATTCGCGCATGGTATGGATGGCCCGAGCCAGATGTGCGTTACGCATCCCGTTGCGCGATTGCAATGATACCCTTTGTTTGGCCGTTGCGTTGCGGGCAGCATTATACACCATCTGGTCTGCAACCGCGATCGCCAGCTCCTCGCCGTGGTCGCGTCCGATCAGATGCAGCATAAGATCGGCAGTTGCCGTCCCACCCGATGCCGTGATGTGTTTCGCGTCTGCCACGAAGACACTGCGCACAAGGTTCACCTCTGGGAACGCTTCCATAAACGCATCGTGATATTCCCAGTGGATCGCAGCCTGAGAGCCATCCAGAAATCCGGCCTCTGCTAGAAGCCAAGCACCAGAACACAATGCCCCGATCGGCGTGCCCTGCGCACGTTCGCGTCGCAACGTAGCCAGAAGGTCACGTGAGACATGGTTGCGCATGTGGATGCCCGACAAGACAAACAGCTGATCAGTCTTTGGAATATCGCCCAACCCGCCATGCACAAGTGTCACCACCTTATTGGAACATACTGCACGCTCTGCGTCCTCCGATATCAGCGTCCAATCATATAGCGTTTCCTCACTGACCAGATTGGCGATCCGCAGTGGTTCGACGGCGCAGGAAAAGGCGAGATGCGAGAACTCCTCGATCAGAACAATGGTGATGTGCCGCATCTGAGGCATAGGGCTTTCCACTTTGTTCGGCCGGATTGGCTGAGTCTTTGTCGTTGGATTATGCTGCACGAAATTTCTATGTATACAATATGTATTTTATTCGGATACAAAAAGGAGGCAATCGAACCCAATCGATTCTTGCTGGCTGGGCTGGAGGATCCGGATGAAGGACGTCGCAAAAACCCGCAAAACGCAGCTGGCCGAGCACTTGAAGGTCTCGATCCTGACTTTGCGCCTGCAACCCGGCACCGATCTGGACGAGGTGCATCTGTCCGATGCGTTTGGCCTGTCGAGAACGCCTTTACGCGAAGTGTTCCGACAACTCGCCGGAGAAGGATATCTGGACCTGCGCACAAACCGCAGCGCGCGCGTGTCCGAAATGTCGTATACCACCTTGCGCGATTTCTTTCTGGCCGCGCCGATGATCTATGGTGCAATCCTGCGACTGGCAGCGGCGAACGCAAAGCCTGTGCAGATTGAAGCCCTGAAAACCGCTCAGCAGGCATTCAAGGCCGCGCTGCGGGATGGGGCAGCCGAAGAGCGCGCCCTGGCCAATAACCGCTTTCACGAAGTGACCGGCGAAATGTCGGGCAATGTCTATCTATTGCCCTCTTTCAACCGTTTGCTGATTGACCATGCCCGTATCGGCATGACCTTCTACCGGCCACAGTCGGGCAGGATGGTCGAAAACCTGTCCGAGGCAAGCCAGCAACACGACGCCATCATCGACGCCATCGAGGCACGCGATGAAACGGCTGCTGCGCAGCTGGCCGAAGATCACTGGAACCTGTCACGCGATCAGATCGAACTGTTCGTGATGCCCGATGCGCTGGATGTCCCAATGGGCCTCCCACCGCTTTCGAAACCAGCATGAGGACGGAATGAACCCAATTTTCCGATTTGAGGGGGTCTTTACCCCGGTGGTTACGCCCTACCAGGCCGATGACAGCGTGAACTGGGACGCGCTGGCGCAGGTGATCGAGCTTCTGATCAAGAATGGCGTGCATGGTCTGATCTCGGGCGGGTCGACCGGAGAGAATTATGCGCAGACCGTGGAGGAACGGCTGGAATTGGCGCGGTTCACCCATGTGCGTCTGAAAGGCCGTTTGCCTCTGGTTGTTGGCACGGGCGCGATGTTGACGTCGGACTCGGTTGCGCTGGCGTCGGGTGCAAAGGAAATCGGGGCGGATGCGATCCTGTTAGCCAGCCCGCCCTATTCGGTGCCCACCGACCGCGAAAATGCGCTGAATGCGCTGGCCATCGACAAGGCCGCCGACCTGCCGGTAATGCTGTACAATTATCCTCACCGCACAGGCACGATGATGGGCGAAGAATTCCTGGACCGCGTCGGACGCAGCAGGAATTTCTGCGGCATCAAGGAAAGCTCGGGCGATATCAACCGGGTGCATCTTCTGGCGCGGGACTATCCGCATATCCAACTGGGATGCGGTATGGACGATCAGGCGCTGGAATTCTTTGCCTGGGGCGCGCCGTTCTGGGTCTGTGGCGGCTCGAACTTTCTGCCTGCCGAGCATGTGGCGCTATACCAGGCCTGTGTAATCGAGGGCGATTATGCCAAGGGCCGCCGGATCATGTCGGCGCTGATGCCCTTGATGCGGGTATTAGAACAGGGTGGCAAATTCATCCAGACCATCAAGCATGGTGTCACAATGAATGGGATTGACGCGGGCACCGTTCGACCGCCGCTGAAATCTTTGAACAAAGATGACAAACGCGCGCTAGAGCAAGTGACGCGCGTGCTGAAACAGAAAATCGCTGACATCATGGCAGAGGGGTAAGGTATGACATTGCTGACGCAGGACGAATACGACTCCATCGCCGCGGGTCTGACCTTGCCAACCGGCGCCTTTATTGATGGCGCGTACCGCCCGGCGATTTCCGGGCAGTCCTTCACAACGGTTAACCCGGCGACCAACAAGAAATTGGCCAACATTGCCGCCTGCGGTGTAGCGGACGTGGATTTTGCCGTCGAGAAGGCGCGCGAAGCGTTCGAAGATGGCCGCTGGTCGAGGCTGCACCCATCCGAGCGCAAAAATGTGCTGATCCGGTTGACCAAACTGATCACACGCAATTCACGTGAACTGGCGGTGATGGAAAGTATCGACAGTGGCAAGACCATCTTTGACTGTGAGACCGTCGACCTGCCCGAGACCATTCATTGCCTGAAATGGCACGCTGAGGCGATCGACAAGATCTATGATCAGGTCTCGCCCGCCAGTGACGACCACATCGCTTTGGTTGTGCGCGAGCCGATTGGCGTTGTCGGGCTAGTCCTGCCCTGGAATTTCCCATTGCTGATGCTGGCATGGAAGATCGGGCCCGCTCTGGCTGCGGGCTGCTCGGTGGTGGTGAAACCGGCCGAGGAGACTTCACTGACGGCATTGCGGCTGGCCGAACTGGCGATGGAAGCCGGTCTGCCACGCGGCGTGCTAAACATCGTCCCCGGCGCAGGTGCCGAGGTGGGCGAACCTATCGGACGGCACATGGATATCGATATGGTGTCCTTCACCGGTTCAACCGTGACTGGCAAACGGTTTCTGAGCTATTCGGCGGAAAGCAACGCCAAAGAGGTGGTGCTTGAAATGGGCGGCAAGAATCCGGCCATTGTGATGGAAGATGCGGAAAATCTGGACCGCGTGGCGGCACATATCGTCAACGGTGCGTTCTGGAATATGGGTGAGAACTGCTCGGCCACGTCCCGCCTGATTGTCCACAAGGACATAAAGGCCGAGTTGCTCGACCGCATCGCCCATCATGTAAAGCAATGGAATGTCGGCGAGCCTCTGAACCCGGAAACACGATTGGGCGCAATGGTCAGCGAAGCTCATTTCGATAAGGTCTGCGGATACCTGGATCAGGCCGAAAACGTGGTGATCGGAGGCAAAGCGGACAATGGCTTTGTCGAGGCCACCGTAGTCGAACTCCCTGGCAATGACGCCATCCTGGCACGTGACGAAATCTTTGGTCCTATTCTTTCGGTGATCACGGTTTCCAGCTTCGATGAGGCCATCAAGATCGCCAACGATACCGAGTATGGTTTGTGTGCATCGATCTTCACAGCCAATGCGAAACGCGCCATCCGCGGGGCGCGGATGATCCGGGCGGGAACGGTGACTGTAAACAGTTTTGGAGAGGGCGATATCACCACGCCCTTTGGCGGTTATAAACAGTCTGGCTTTGGTGGGCGCGACAACTCGATCCATGCGCATGACCAGTATACTCAGCTAAAAACCATCTGGGTCGACCTGTCCGACGATGCGGATGAGGCCGTGGATTGAGCAGCTATGCCGCCCGAACCCTGCCAGTCCATCGCGGACCTGCGGCCTGGTGCGTCATATTAGGCGATCCACCCCCAGCCCAAGAACTGGATGGTGATCTGACGGCGGATGTCGTGATTGTTGGTGCCGGTTTCGCAGGCCTGTCAGCGGCACAGCGTTTGAGGCAGCTGCAAAGCGACGCAAAGATCATCGTGCTTGAGGCTGGCCGCGTGGCTGAAGGGGCTGCGGGGCGCAATACGGGTTTTATGATCGATCTGCCACATGACCTGGCCTCGGACAATTATTCCGGGCCGGGGGATGATCGCACCATGATCACACTAAACCGACTTGCAATTGATTTTGCCCGATCGGCGGTCGAGCAATATCAGATCGACCCGAATTTCTTTGATCCGGCTGGCAAGGTTAACGGAGCGGTGAGCGCGGCGGGACATGCACATAATATCAGCTATGCGCATCATCTCAGCACTTTGGGTGAGACCAGTGAAATGCTCGACCAACAGCAGATGCACGCCCTGACAGGGTCGCGCCACTATCGGTCGGGGCTATACACACCCGGCACGGTTATGTTGCAACCAGCAGGCTATATTCGCGGTCTGGCTGCGGGACTGATCAAGGATGGCATTGCATTGTACGAGAGCTCTGGCGTGTCCGGATTTGAGAAGCAAGGCGGTGCGTGGCTGGTAAAAACCGCGCGCGGTACCGTCAGCTCTGGTGCAGTCATCCTGACGGTGAACGGGCATCTGGAAAGCTTTGGGATCGAGCGCGACCGACTGATGCAACTGTTCCTTTTTGCGGCAATGACCCCGGAGCTGGACGCCGAAGTGCTGTCGCGGCTTGGGGGGCAACCCCGCTGGAGTGTCACACCATCTGATCCGTTGGGTACAACGATGCGGCGCATTGATACGGCGCAGGGCGGCAATCGGATCATAACCCGTACCTGCGCGGCCCTGCGCCCGGGCATGACCTCAACTGCTGGTGATCTGGCGCGCGCCTCGCGGGTGATGCAGCGCAAATTCGACCAGCGATTTCCGCAGTTGGCGGGGCTGGACATGCAATATCACTGGGCCGGTCATCTCTGCCTCAGCCTGAACGGCGTTTCCGTCGCGCGAGAGGTCGAACAGGGCGTGATTTCCGGCTGCGTCCAGAATGGGCTAGGCACGGCGCGCGGCACCCTGACCGGTATCGCGGCAGCAGAACGCACCTGCGGCCACAGCTCGAATATCACCCGGTATTTCGACGCCCAGGATCAACCCAAACGCCTGCCCCCAAAGCCATTTCGAGAGATCGGTGCCAATGCAGTGCTGCGCTGGAAAGAATGGCGCGCGCGGGACGAGTGATCAGGGCAGGCTCAGCTTGGCCATGCGGCCTCCGTCGACTGTGTAGACCTGCCCGGTGATAAAGCTGGCATCATCCGACGCCAGGAAGGCGACCAGCGCCGCAACCTCTTGCGGGCTTCCGGTTCGGGCAACGGGGTGTATGCGCTTGATATCCTCGTGAAATGTCTCCGGGTCCGGCATTGAGGCGATGAAATCCAAGTTCAACTCGGTGTCGATCCAGCCAGGGGCCACGGCGTTGCAACGAATGCCCTCTGCCCCATGATCCACGGCCACCGCTCGTGTCAGGCCATGCAACCCGGCTTTGGATGCGCAATAGGCAGCATGGCCGGGATTGCTGCCCAGCCCCTCAATCGAGCCGATATTGACAATCGCCCCGCCCGCCCGCCGTAGATGGGGCAGCGCCGCCTTGATCAGCAGGAACGGGGCCGTGAGGTTGACTGTCAGCGTGCGCTGCCAGTCTGCAAGGCTCATCTGCTCGACGCCGGCTTCCTGCATCATGCCTGCATTATTGACCAGAATGTCCAATCGCCCGGACAGATCAACGACCTGATTGACCACCGTTTGCGGGCTGTGGGGATCTCTGAAATCGGCCTCGAACCCTTCGAATTCCGGATCGCTCCCACGTTGCGCGGTAAAGACCCGTGCACCTTCGTGTTGCAAACGTTCCGCGATGGCGCATCCGATACCGCTGCGCCCGCCCGTAACCAGTGCGGTTTTGCCGGTAAATCGCGTCATGAAACCGGTTTTCCTCCGTTCACTTCCAGCAATGCCCCGCACACATAGCGCGCGGCGTCCGAGGCAAGAAACATCACCACATCAGCAATATCTTCGGGCTCGGCGATACGCCCCAAGGGCACCGTCCGGCCCAGCTCTGCCACGGCAGTATCCGGATCGAAGCCGCGTTTTTCAAACCCCGACCGCAGCATCGGCGTGTTTACTTCATTCGGGCAGACGGCGTTAATGCGGATGCCCTGATGCGCGTGGTCCATACCCATGCATTGTGTCAACGACGCAATAGCTGCCTTGGTCATGCAATAGACCGCGTGGTTCGGCCCAGGGCGCAGCCCCCAGCATGACGCGGTGTTCACGATCGCGCCACCACCACGCGCCGCCATGATCGGGATTGCGGCGCGACAGATGCGAAAGGGCGCCTCGACATTTACGCCCAGCGACAATGCCCAGTCGGTATCCAAAGTCTCGGTCACCGCTCCGCGGGTGATGACCCCCGCATTGTTGACGACGATATCCAGCCCGCCCAGCGCATCCGCCGCATGTTGCGGCAATGCATCTGCATAAGCGCTCTCGCGCAAATCGCCGGGCAAATGGGCGTCGGCCTCGATACCCTCAACCGAAATGTCCGCAACCGCAACCCGTGCCCCTGCCTGCCGCATCCGCTGTGCAATAGCAGATCCGATGCCGCCCGCAGCCCCTGTGATGAGCGCTGTTTTGCCCGTCAGCTCCATTTTCCCTCCGAGTGCTAAATGGAAACCCACCCGACAATGCAGTCGGGATAGGTCCAAGGCGAAATCTTTAATAGGTTTGGTTCAGCTCGTCAGCGGCGGGAATTTCCCGTTCTCGCCGGGCAATATAGTCCAGCAGGGCCTCGTTTTTGGCCACGTCCAGTGTCGGTTCCTGGTATTCGGCCAGCAGCTTGCGCGCGTGCTTCAACGCGCGCTCAGTGATCTCAACCCCGCCTTCTGCCACCCACTGCTCAATCGAGTTATTGTCGAACATCTCGGGCATGAAAAACGCCGTTTGAAAATTGTCCTGCGTGTGCGGATGACCCAGATAGTGCCCGCCTGGACCGACCTCTGGAATGGCGGCAAGAGCTTGGTCAAAATCATCCCATTGCGGGCCTTCTGCCATGCGATAAGCCATCGCACATTGCTCAGCATCGACAATGAACTTGGCGGTGGAACAATGCATCCCAGCCTCATTCCAGCCAGCCGAATGCCAAATATAGTTCGCACCGGAATGAAGAACCGCCTGCAGCGTCGTGGCGGATTCGTACCCGGCCTGCGCATCAAATGTCTTGGCCCCACCCAGCGTGTTCGAGGTGCGCCATGGAACGTCGTAGAACCGGGCCATCTGCCCGATCATAAAGTTCATCAGGCTGATCTCGGGCGTGCCGGCCATCGGGGCACCTGATTTCATCGACACCGTCGACAGGTAGTGCCCGTAAATCGCCGGAGCACCTTTGCGAATGACTTGGGTATAGGCCAGCGCGCTCAGTGCTTCGGCGTTCAATTGCGCCACGGTGGCGGGAACCGATGCGGGCGTATTGGCCCCGCCCAAAACAAAGGGCGAGCACAACACAGGCTGATTGCGGCGAGAAAAGGCCCGCATCGCGCCCAGCATCGTTTCGTCCCAGACCAGCGGAGAGTTTCCGTTGCAGTTGCCCGTGGTGACCGGATGATCTTCAATGAAATCTTCCCCGAACAGGATCGCACACATCTCAATGACGTCTTCGGCGTTTCTGGGCGAGGTGGTCATACCCATGAACGTCTTGTCCGAATGTTTCATCGACGAATAGGTAATCCGCAGATGTCGCTGACTGATCGGGTGGTCGTAAGGTTCGACAATGTGATGCGCCGAGGAATGCATCGCCGGCAGCATGTGGCTTAGTTTGTGGAACATTGCTAGATCATCGAGCGTCGGATTGCGCCTCACGTCATCGAGATCGCGCAGAAAGGGCGCGCCGGTCATCGGCACAAAGATCGAGTGCCGTCCGCCCAGTCGCACGTTCTTGTTCGGATCGCGAGCATGATAAGTGAAGGTGCTGGGAATGGTGGCGATCAGCTCTCGGACCAGGCCCCGGTCCAGATAGACCAGTTCGCCCTCGACCTTTGCACCAGCTTTTTTCCAATCCTCCAGTGCGATTGCATCGCGAAACTGAACACCGACATTCTCGAGAATATCCATTGAGGCGCTGTCGATCCGGTCGATCTGGCTGCCATCCATCACCTCGCATAGGGGGATGCCTCGGGTCAGGCCGGGCAACATCTCGAAATTCGGAGCAGAGCGCAGCGCGCGCCGGGCCGCACGGCCACCGGTTCGGGTCATGGTACGCATATTCACAGGGCGATCCTCCAATCCTCCCCAAAAGATTGCGGTATTTGGTCAAAGCAAGCCTCACTAATTGCGATACATGTTTGCAGGAAGCGACCCGCACCCGAAACCGCCGAAATGATCTACAGACCCATGATGACGACCAGACCTGCTATCAGTTCTGCCATGCTTAGCGCGGGATCATCTCCGCCCATATCCATGATCCACTCCATGTCGGTGATGGCATAAGAACCGTCAATGAACTGGCTGACACCAAACCCGGTCGTCACAGAAACATTGCCTGATCTTTACCGCACGTATCGGAAACACGGCACTCAACATCATCGTTTTGGAAAATTTCTTCTGGCGCACAATCTTAAAAAGTCCAATATTTGAGTGAGAAGAATTAACCTGAAGACCACCAACGGCTACACCTGTCATGTCCAGACGCCACTATAATCTGCCGCCACTCACCACGCTGTCGGCCTTCGAAGCCGCTGCGCGCCATCTAAGCTTTAAGAATGCGGCTGAAGAACTGTCGGTAACGCCGGGCGCGGTCAGTCATCAGATCAAAGCGTTGGAAGGTGATCTTGGCACCGCCTTGTTCCAGCGCAAACACCGAGGGGTCGAACTGACGGAAGACGGCAAAGCGCTGTATGACGCGCTGGCTTCTTCGTTTACCCGCATCTCAAAAACACTGGCAACAATCCGCGACCGTGCCACCGTCGAAAAGGTAACCGTAGGATCAACCACTGCAGTGGCTGCTCTTTGGTTGTCGCCATCGGTAATCCGGTTCTGGCGCGAAATGCCTGAAGTAAATGTTGACCAGCTTTCACAGGATCGACCATTTCGGGATCGGCCGGATATCGATTTCTTTATTCGCTACGGCCGGGACGGCAACGGTGACCTTTCGCACACTCCTCTGTTTCGGGATTGTCTGGTCCCCGTCGCCTGCCCAGAGGTGGCGGATCGGTTGGCCGGTGCAAGCCTTGAAGATCTCGCCGCTGAACGACTGATACATCTAGACTCTGAAGACCGCAGCTGGACCACTTGGCCCGAATGGTTTCAACAACTCGGGTACACGGGGACCATTCCGATTGATTCTCGTGTGAACAGCTATTCGGTAGCCCTCCAGCGGGCGCGTAAGGGGGCCGGGCTGGTTCTTGGATGGCAACGCTTGATCCAACCCATGCTGCAATCGGGAAAGCTGGTGGCAATCGGGCCCCACCTCCAGATCGCTCCAAACCAGTTTTATCTGGTTGGCCGCTCGGATGAAGACTTGTCCGAAAGTGCCCGGGCGCTGAAAGATTGGATCATTCAAGAGGTTCAGGACGGTTCGGTTTAGGTGAAATCACCCTGTGATGAGGTTTTCTGATATTGAGTGGATGCCAGCGTATCCGCCAATAGAGACCAAGCAACACCTGCAGGAGAGCCCGATGAACAAGCATACTGCGCTGTCTTCCGTTCTGGTCGATGTGAATGTCGCAAACGGCCTGCCAAACGAACACTATATCGACCCGGCACTTTTCGCCGAAGAGCGTAGATCGGTTTTGTACGCCAACTGGTCCGGGATCGGCTTTGGCAAAGACGTGCCCGAGGAAGGCGATGCCATGCCGGTCGATTTCCTAGGCATGCCTTTACTAATCGTGCGGGATCGGGATGGTGAGGTTGGCGTATTTCAAAATACCTGCCGTCACCGCGGGATGATCCTTGTCGATACCCCTCGCAAGATAAGTGGCGCGATCCGTTGCCCCTATCACAGCTGGTGCTACAGCCTGAAGGGAGAGCTGCGTGCGACGCCACATGTTGGCGGCGCCGGTCACAACACCCATGAGGACGTGGATCGCAAATCTCTGGGCCTTATCCGTATTCGCTCTTATGTCTGGCGGGACGTGGTCTTTGTTAATGTGGACGGCAATGCACCCGAATTCGAAGAGGCGCACGCCGCCTTATTGGAACGCTGGAAAGAGTTTGATCAACCAGTACATCACGGCGGTGAGGCCTCTTCGTTCAAGTTGGAGGTCAAGACCAACTGGAAGCTGGCGGTTGAGAACTATTGCGAAAGCTATCACCTGCCCTGGGTGCATCCCGGCCTGAACAGCTATTCGCGACTTGAGGATCACTATAACATCGAAGTGCGCGGGCACTATTCCGGTCAAGGCACGCTGGTCTATCGACAACTCACTGACCATGACGGCACCACATTCGCCGATTTCGACGGGCTCAGCGATCAATGGAATGAGGGCGCAGAGTATGTGGCCGTGTATCCGAATGTTCTTTTGGGTGTGCAGCGTGACCATGCCTTTGCCATTGTCCTGGAACCGGTTGATCACGAAAATACCGTTGAGCATATCGAGCTTTATTATGCCAAAAGCATCGAAGACACACCTGAACATGATGGCCTGAGGGCGGCAAACGCCCAGCAATGGAAAACTGTGTTTGAAGAGGATGTGTTCGTTGTTGAAGGGATGCAAAAGGGTCGGCACGGAATGTTGTTTGACGGCGGTCGGTTCTCTCCGGTGATGGATGGTCCGACGCATAATTTCCATCACTGGGTTGCGACACAGATTGAAAGCGGTCGCGCCGACTGAACCAGCTGTCTGGCCACGCTCGACTGGCCAGACGCGACGGAGACCCGATGGACAGAACAGAACTGGATCGCTTGCTACTTGAGGCGCATGATCATGATGATCCTGCCGCGTTGGTCCGCTATTACACTATTGCAGCAGATGAATGCGAAGCGGTGCAAGATATCGACGCGGCCTGTTTTTACCTGACCCACGCCTTTATATTCGCCCTGGAAGCCGGGGCCTCTGAAACAGATGAATTGAACCACAGACTGGTCGAGTATGGACGTGCATAGTGGTGGGCATCGGAGACTAACCTTGGTTTATATCTGTTCAATCCCACGTGAAATTTAAACCCGTTGTCTTGGGTTCAGTACTGGTAACACATGACGACAAGACCAAAATTTTGGATGACAGACTCATGAAGACAAATGCACAGGCAGTGGTAATCGGCGGGGGTGTGATTGGGTGCTCGATCCTGTATCACCTGACCAAATCGGGGTGGTCAGACGTGGTGCTGTTGGAACGGGATGAACTGACATCCGGCTCGACCTGGCACGCGGCGGCGAACATCCACGGACTGCATGACAGCACCAATATCAGCCGCATCCAACACTATACGATGACGCTGTACAAAGAACTTGAGGCTGAAACCGGCCAAAGCTGCGGCGTGTTCCAGCCCGGCTCGTTATATCTGGCCCAAACCGAAGAGCGCGAACACCAGCTGAGGATACAGGCCGCCAAGGCCAAGCTGTACGGGATGAATTTCTATGAGATCAGCATCGAAGAGGCGCAGCGTCTGAACCCGCTGGTCAATTACGATGGCATCCGATGTGTCATGTACGAACCTGATGGCGGTAATGTTGATCCCTCGGGGGTCACCAACGCCTACGCTGTCGGCGCGCGCCAGCGTGGGGCCGAAATCCACCGCTTTACGCCGGTCACTGCGACAGATCAGCAAGAAGACGGCACCTGGATCGTACGCACCCCTAAGGGGGACATCCAAACGCCGTGGGTTGTGAATGCCGCCGGTCTGTGGGGCCGCGAAGTTGCCATGTTGGCCGGGATCGAGCTACCCCTGCAACCGACCGAGCATCAGTATTTTGTCACCGAAACCATGGCTGACGTCGCGGCGCATGATACCCGCCTGCCCTCGGTCAGTGACCGCGATGGCGAGTACTATTTGCGGCAGGAAGGTCAGGGCCTTTTGGTGGGGGCCTATGAAAAGGATATGAAATTCTGGGCCGAGGACGGCACACCCCTGGATTTTGCCCATGATCTGTTTCCCGACGATCTGGAGCGGATCGAAGAGAATATGATGAACGCCATCGAACGCGTACCTGCCGTGGGCGACACCGGGATCAAACGGGTCATCAACGGACCGATGATCTGGTCACCCGATGCCAACGTTCTGATGGGACCAGTGCCCGAGGTCGACGGCTATTTCTGCTGCAACGGCATCATCCCGGGATTCTCGCAATCGGGTGGCATGGGCCTGATGGCGGCGCAGTGGATCATCGAAGGCGAAACCCAATACGACATGTTCGCCTGGGACGTGGCGCGGTTCGACACATGGGCTACGAAAGATTTCACCAAGGCCCGCGTGCAGGATCAGTACGCACACCGCTTTGCCATCCACTTCCCAAATGAAGAACGCAGCGCAGGACGCCCTGCCCGGACCCGCCCGATTTATGACAGGCAAAAGGACATGGGTGCCGTCTTTGGCCTGAATGTCGGATGGGAACACCCGCTGTGGTTCGCAGAGGCGCCCGGCGCCACGGACACCAACGGATTCACCCGCCAGAACTGGTGGGAACCGGTGGGCGCGGAATGCCGGATGCTGCGCGATCGGGCCGGGATCATCGACATCTCAAACTTTGCCAAATATGTTTGCAATGGTCCGGGAGCCGAGGGTTGGCTTAATGCCGTATTCGCAAATTCCATGCCGAGATCGGTTGGTCGATCCTGCCTGACCCCGCTGATCTCAAAACGGGGAGGTATTGCCGGCGATTTCACCGTGACCCGCGTGGCCGACGACGAATTCTGGATCATCGGCTCGGGCATGGCCGAGCGCTATCACAAACGGTTCTTCAAACAGGTTCCTCTGCCCGATGGCACCCGTTTCGAAAGCCGCACCGAAGAGACTTGCGGCTTTAACGTGGCTGGCCCGAAATCGCGCGAAATCCTGCAACGGCTTACGAATACCTCGCTCAGCCCCGAGGATTTCCCCTTCATGCGCTCGCAACAGATCGAAATCGCCGGAATTGCGGTCCTGGCGCTGCGTGTCTCCTTCACCGGCGATCTGGGCTGGGAGGTGCATTGCGCCACGAAAGATCAGCTCCGCCTGTATGAGGCGCTGATCGAGACCGGAAAAGAGTACGGCGCAGGTCCAGTTGGCAGCCGTGCACTGATGTCGCTGAGGATCGAAAAGGGCTATGGGTCTTGGGGGCGCGAATACAGCCCCGAATACTGGCCACACGAGGTCGGGTTGGACCGGTTGTGCAAATTCGACAAATCGTTCCTGAACAAAGATGCCGCCAATACTGCCACGACCTCTCCAGCCAGAGAGCAGCTTGTCCTGCTGCATCTGGACGAAGCCGACACCGCAGCTTCGAACGCTGACGCGACCGGAGGCGAACCCATTTTCATGGACGGGCGCGGAATTGGTCGGGTGACATCGGGTGCTTATGGCTATTCCGTGGGTATGTCGCTGGCCTTGGGCTATGTTTCGGGTGCCGAGGCAGGCGATAGGGTCGAGGTCATGGTATTAGGGCGCCCGCATAGGGCAACGATCCTGAAAGAACCGCCCTTTGATCCAACTGGGACGATCTTGCGCGGCTAACCCAGTCCGCATTAGATCCTTAAAGCGAGCTGTGGACATTGCCTTCGGGTTGTGGCGCTATCCGGCCAGTAATCTGATCTGCTCCATCCAGAGGATAGGCTGATGACAATCTTACTGACTATTGCGCTGTTCATTGCACTGTTTCTTGTTGCGATGAACCTTTGGACACGCAAGCTGACCCGTGACGGCCGGATGCGTGTTCCGCAACCGGGGGAGATCATTCCCGTGCGTGGCGGCGATATTCACTATGTGGAAAAGGGCGACCCTTCCAATCAGACGGTTGTGCTCATTCATGGGCTGGCCGGGCAATTGCAACATTTCACCTACGCCTTGATGGATAAACTGGCCGAGGATTTTCACGTCATTGCCGTGGATCGCCCCGGTTGCGGATACTCAACTCGTGAGACGGCAGAGCTTGGGCGGTTGCCCGAACAGGGCCGCATGATACATGAATTTCTAGAGGCAAAGGGGGTCAGCAACCCAATTCTGGTCGGCCATTCGCTGGGTGGCGCGGTTTCTCTGGCGATGGCGCTGGATTACCCGGACAAGATCAAGGCCCTGGCCCTGCTGGCTCCGCTCACACAGGCGATGCCCGGGCCGCCCGCCGTGTTCAAACCGCTTGAAATCCGGACAGAATGGCTGCGCAGTCTGATCGGCAACACGATTGCCGTCCCGCTGGCTGCAAAAACCGCACCACACACCCTTAGCGCGGTTTTTGCGCCAGAACCCGCGCCCCAAGACTTTCTGGACCGCGCCGGCGGCGCTTTGGGGATGCGTCCATCCGCGTTTATCAGCGCCTCGCAGGATGTGATCGGGATTGAACAGAGCATGCCGACGCAGGTCGCCCGTTATGGCGACCTGAAAGTGCCTGGCGCCATATTGTTTGGAGCACAGGATGCGCTCCTGTCAGCCAAGCAACACGGTGAATCAATGCAGGCGTTTGGTCTGAGTTTTGAACAGATCGACGGGCAGGGCCATATGATCCCCCTGACAGTCCCGGACATCTGCAACAACTTCATTCGCGGCGTGGTACAAAATACAGAACTCAGGGCGACGGTTGTGCCAAATTCGGATTAGTCCCAGCTAAAATATTCCCAACAAAGGCGCCATTTCCCTCTTGACCCTCCCCAACCCCTCCCTTAAATCGCCATTCACTCATGGCGGAGTAGCTCAGTTGGTTAGAGCAGCGGAATCATAATCCGCGTGTCGGGGGTTCAAGTCCCTCCTCCGCTACCAAATTCCCATAACATATCAGTTAGAAACGTGAACTCAGCGTTGCTCTCTCGTACCGCAAACATGGTTTGGGTGGCATTTTGGGTAACAGCAGACGAATTTTGTGTTCAAAAAGAACTGGGAATCGTCACGAAAAAGCGGGAAACGCCACACGCCGAAACCAGTCCCATTTCGCTCCAAGAGTTGAGATGCAGGCTCTCAGGGGCACCGGTGTAATCGCTGACTTACCCGCCGGTACCGAAGAAGTTGAGTAGACTTCTTAGTGATCAAGACGAAAGCAACTTTGCACACACAGCCTTTCTTTCTCCATTTACAAATAATAACATTCATTTTATTGATTGTGTATGGATGGAAATGCATTTTCTCGCCGCACTTTCTTGTACAGCGCCGCTTGCCTTGGGATGCTTGGTACTCAATCCAGGATCGTGAGGGCCGAGTTGCAACTCGGCTCTTCAGCTCGGATTTCAACCGTATCAGACGGGTACCTGTCGTTGCCACCGGAAATGGTCTTTGGGTCCATGCCGAAAGAAGAACTCGAGCAGCTTCTGAATCGCAATCGAGTGGACGCGACCAAGTACGAGCCAGAGTGCAACGTGGCGCTCTATCGTGATGGTAAAAACACTGTGCTATTCGATGTCGGTGCTGGGCCGGATTTCATGCCCACGTCTGGCAAACTTATGGAAACTGTTGAAACAATCGGCCTGTCGCCCGAAGACGTTTCGCACGTGATTTTCACCCATGCGCACCCGGATCACATCTGGGGCATTTTGGATGACTTCGACGACCTGCTTTTCCCCAACGCGACGCATCACTTTGGCCGTAAAGAGTGGGATTATTGGTGGAACCCTTCAACGGTAGATTCAATAGGAGAAGATCGCGCTGCGTTCGCTGTAGGCGCGAAGCGCCGGATGGCAGAAATTGAGGATCAGGTGGCGTTCTTTGACGACGGACAAGAGATCCTTCCAGGCATTGCCGCCCGTGCAAGCTTTGGGCACACACCCGGCCACATGGCGTTTGAAATCCGCAGCGGCAGTGAATCCGTGATGATTGTCGGCGACGCGTTGGGAAATCCACACGTGGCTTTTGAACGGCCTGATTGGCACAGTGGCACGGATCAGGATCCACAGACAGCTGCAGCAACTCGTAGTTTGCTGCTAGATCAGATTTCTCGCGAGCAAATGAAGATAATTGGCTTCCACCTGCCGAATGGTGGAATCGGCCGGGTCGAAAAAACTGGCTCTGCGTATAAGTTCATCGGAGAACCAACATGATACGAACGCTTGCGATTGCCTTGGCCCTAGCCGCACCAGCTTGGGCAAGCGAGGAAATTGCAGACCAATATCCGCAAAGCGTGCTGTATTCCAAACCGGTCGAGTATTTCCCTGGCGTCTATTCCGCCATTGGCGCAACCGCCCCACCGACCTATGAAAACTCTGGTCACAACAACAATCTCAGTTTCATTGTAACCGGTGAAGGTGTGGTCGTCATAAACGGCGGTGCAGCCTATGTCCTTGCCGAAGCGCTTCACAAGGAAATTCAGGCCATCACGGATCAGCCGGTCAGACTTGTCTTCAACGAGAATGGCCAGGGGCACGCGATGCTCGGCAACGCTTACTGGTCAGAACTCGGCATTCCGATCATCGCACATTCAGAAGCAGCGGCTGAATTCGAGGAATATGGCCCGCAAATTCTGCAGGGAATGCAGCGATACAATCAGGACAAGGCAGACGGAACATTCCTGGCTGGCCCAACCGAGACTTTCGATGATGAGTACGTGGTTGAGATGGGTGAATTCCGGATTGAGGCAAAGTATCTCGGCCCTGCCCATAGTCCCGGCGATATCTCGATCTGGTTGCCGAACCAAAGCCTTGTCATTGCGGGCGACATGGCGTTTCACGAACGCATGCTGCCAATCTTTCAAGACACCTATACAGCGGATTGGCTTGAAACTTGGGACACCGAATTCGAGGCTTTAGATGCCACTTATGTTATACCGGGACACGGCCATCCTACGAACATGGGTCAGGTGCGCCGCTATACACGCGACTATCTGGTATATCTGCGTGGCAAAATTCAAGAGCATATGGATGCAGGAGGTGATCTGGCTGAGGCTTACTACGTCGATCAGTCACCTTATGCCAACCTGGACACGTTTGAAGAACTGGCCACGAAAAATGCAGGGCGCGTTTTCGAACAGATGGAATTCGAGTAGCTCAGGAATGTTGCGGAACAGGGATTAGCATCAATAGTCTATGCGTGCTGACCGCCCCGACCCACATGAAAAATACGGCAACCCATGCGGTCAATGACAGAGCGGACCCTCCTGAAAGCCCGGCACCCACCGCGCAACCTCCCGCCAGCATGGCCCCAAACCCCATGAGAACAGCCCCTACGAGGTAGCGCTCCATCGGAGTATCCGAGCCAAATCGTTCGATCCTCCACTCCCCTGCAGTCAAGGCTGAGCCTGCCGCGCCAATTACTACGCCTGGGACAAGGCCGATACCGAAGGACAACACAACGTTTCGACTTGCAACCAACGCCATTAGTGTGTCCGTGGCCGGTCCGGTAAACGTGACTGAAGACACAGGCACGACTTCAAAAGATGTTTGTGCGATGGCAAATGTTATCAACCAGCCGAGCGCCACAGCCAGACCAACTCCTGCGGCCGCTATGATCCTTATAGGCGCGACTTTCCGGTGGGACGCAAAGACAATGGCCGACACCAATCCCAATGCTGCAACGGCTGTATAAACCGTTGGCGAGAACCCAAGTATTTCTGAAAGATCACGCGGCGCGCCTCCTGGGACAGCCCAGATACCAGACAGCAACTCGCGGGCGGGACTAAGAACACCGGTATAGGCGGCTTGAGCCACTAAGGTCAAAACCAATCCCGTAACCAGGGCGCGCAGATTACCGCAGGAGGCTAATACCAAAAGGCGAGATGCACATCCACGCGCCAGAACCATGCCTGCGCCGAACATCGCTCCACCGATTACCGCGCCGCTCAGGCTACCTGTCGACGCGATTGCACGGGTCTCGGAAAGGTCTAGCCACTCAAACGCGATAAGCGCCTGTACCAGGGCTAGCGCAGCGGTGAAGGCGATCAGCCAAACCGCCAAGCGGGGACCTAGCTCGCCTTCGGCGACTTCGACTGCCGACGCTCTTAAACAAAAGTGAGACTTCTGAGCCGTCACGCCGAACAAGATACCGACGAGCACTCCGGCAAATGCCAAGGCACCAGAGTCTCCCAACAGATCGATGAGTCTCTCCATCAGCAGAAACTCTCACTTCGTAGCGTGTGCATCCTTGTCTTCGGTCAAGTTGTCATTGTGCGACCATTGGCCTGCGCGCCAACTGGCATTGCGTCCACAACTCACCCAATGCAGATACCAGTCGATCCACGTCTTCAGTAGAATGCACCGGCGACGGTGTAATCCGTAGACGCTCCGTTCCCTTGGGAACGGTTGGATAGTTGATCGGCTGGATGTAAATTCCATAGTCACGCATCAGTACATCAGAGATGAAGCGACACTTAACCGGATCGCCGACCATGACCGGAATGATGTGACTTGGGTTCGGAGTATGGGGAATACTCAGTTCGTCCAGCCTGTCTCGAACTTCGCGCACTCGCTGCTGGTGCAGATATCGTTCCGCATTGCTTTGCTTCAGGTGCCGAACCGAGGCTGCCGCACCTGCGGCTACGGCCGGAGGCAATGCAGTGGTAAAGATAAACCCGCTGGCAAAGGACCGGACGAAATCCACAAGCTCTTTCGACGCCGCGATGTATCCACCGACGACACCGAAGGCTTTGCCTAATGTCCCCTCGATAACGGTTAGGCGATCCATCAGGCCTTCACGTTCGGCGATGCCACCGCCGCGCGGTCCATAAAGCCCTACGGCGTGAACCTCATCCAAATAGGTCATCGCGCCATAGCGATCCGCCAGATCACAGATCTCGGCAACTGGCGCTATATCACCATCCATGGAATAGACGCTTTCGAACGCGATGAGCTTTGGTGCGTTGGCTGGTATGTCAGCAAGCTGCCTTTCAAGGTCTGCAATATCATTGTGCTTCCAGATCCGCTTTTGACAACGGCTGTGGCGAATTCCCTCAATCATCGAGGCATGGTTCAACTCGTCTGACAGTACGGTGATACCAGGAATGCGGGAGGCCAAAGTTCCCAAAGCCGCCCAGTTTGAAACGTAGCCGGACGTAAATAGCAATGCCGCCTCTTTGCAGTGCAAGTCGGCTAGTTCCTGTTCCAGCGAAACGTGCTCGTGAGTGGTTCCAGAGATATTCCGCGTACCACCCGCCCCGGCACCACACTCATCAATCGCTTGGTGCATTGCTGCAAGAATGCAGGGGTGTTGACCCATGCCAAGATAATCATTTGAGCACCAGACAGTGATTTTTTCGGGACCGTCTTCTGCGTAATTGCGCGCGGTCGGGAATGCACCGCACTGCCTTCCGAGATCCGCAAAGACCCTATAGTTCCCTTCCTCTCGAAGCTGGTCCAGTTGATCACGAAAAAACTGCTGATAGTTCATTTCAATTCCCTACGGCCTCTTCGACGATCTCGGATAACAGGGTCTGAACCTTTTGCATTGGCCCGTCAGGGTAGCCTCGATATCCCACCATCACGCCACTGTCGTCCTCGGCTACAAAAATCCCGTAGGGGCAGAATCCGATATTCATAGGGTCGGCTTCCATCACCTCGCGCGATATTTTTGCCGAGCAGAAAATGAAGATGTCTGCGGCCGCAAATATCTGCTTGTCACTGCCGACATCAGCTCCCGTGCGATTCAACATGTCGCCTACGTGGCTTACATGGTCGATGACCAGTCCCTGTCCGACAATCGCGGACTCGACGGCGAAGGTTGCATCATCAAAACTGCCGTCAAATGGCGCAGTGATGATCTCTTCCGCAAACGCATGGCTCGCCAGAACAGTGGAAAACGCGGCTACTGCGATAAAGTGTTTCATGATTTTAATCCTCCTCTTGAGCCGCATCTTCTCAGATTGCTCATCAAGGTCTTTGACACCAGTCAAAGCCCCTGAATGCCTTAACCGAACATGTCTGAAGTGATACCAGCGTACCAACCCAGCGACTCTTCATAAGTTGCTCTTCTCAAGTCCGCATCTTCGCCGGTCTGGCTGATAAAGCCGTCCACTTTGGCAATCTTTTCGGGAGTCGCTTCGTAAGTTGCGCCAACCTTGACACCATCATCGGTGTCGATGAGCGACCAGCACGTGTTGGAGAACTTGGCCGGAAAAACTTTGGACCCGGTCAACGCACCTCGCACGGCATTCGCACAGACTTTCGCCTGACTGTTGGCCGAGAAGCCGGATTTGGGCATGTCACCCTGTTGGCTGGCGTCACCAAGAACGTAGATATCCAGGTCGGCTTTGGAGGACATATCCGCGGCGTTCACGGGTGCCCAGTTGCCATCGGTCACCCCTGCCATTTCCGCAATGCGTCCGGCTTTCATCGCTGGGATCACGTTGCAGACATCGACCTTGGTTTCTTCGCCGTCGATAGTAACGGTCATTGCATCCGGGTTTACGGCGACATTGCCGCCGCCGAAATCTTCGCCGATCCAGTCAACCATTCCTTCGTAGTGGTTGGCCCAACCCTCTTGGAACAATGACATCTTGGAAAACTTCGGTTTCGGGTCAGCAACGATGATCTTTGCTGTCGGGTTGTTCGCCTTCAGAACATGCGCAACCATTGAAACCCGCTCATACGGTCCGGGTGGGCAACGGTACGGATTCGGTGGCGCGACCATTGCAAATGTACCGCCTTCGGGCATTGCCATGATCTGCGCCTTGAGAAGCTCGGTCTGAGATCCAGCCTTGTACGCATGCGGCATTTTATTTTGCGCCGAGACGTCCCAGCCCTCGACCGCACCATCAACAAAGTCGATACCCGGGCTCAGGATCAGCTTGTCATATGGAACAGACCCGCCACCTGCCAAGGACACCGTCTTGGCATCGCGATCCACCCCTGTGGCCCAATCATGCACCACGTTGATGCCGTAGTTCGCGGCAAGCGTGCCATAGCTGTGGGCAATGTCCGAAAGCTCCTGAAACCCTCCCAGATACAGGTTTGAGAAGAAACAGGTGTAATAGGTCCGCGACGGCTCGATCAACGTTACGTCGATCTCACCCCTGCTGTCTTTTGCGATGTAGCGCGCAGCAGTTGCACCGCCTGCACCGCCGCCGACAATTACCACACGTGGTTTGCCTTGCGCCAACACCATCGGTGCCGATAAACCGGCTGCTACCACCCCGGCGGCTCCAAGAAATACTCGTCTATTTAGCGTCATCGCGTTTCCTCCTCTTGGACACAGTCACTATGGATTATTGAAGTAGGCAGCCAATGCCGCGATCTCGTCATTGCTCAGCCGTCCGGCAATCATTCGCATGACCGGGTGTGGCCGCTGTTTGTCTTTATATGCGTGCATGGCGACCACGAAGTCTTCGTCAGGCCAGTACACGATCGAGGGAATGCCCTCATCGCCTCCGTCGATCTGATGGCACGTTGTACATTCGCTGCTGAGATATGCGCCGTACTCCGGATCTCCTTGAATCGCCAAGATCGCGGGGTCGATAGAATGATCCGTGCCCTTCGCCGTCGGGTCCGCTTCTGGGATGTCCTGAGGATTGTCGGAAAAATCCCGCAAATAGGCGATCACGTTGGCGCGGTCTTCCGGGTCTTTCAGGCCACCAAAACTCATCCTGGTGCCTGACGCGAATGCACGTGGGTTTTCGATGTACGCAGACAGTGTGTCAGCGTGCCACTCCAGACCCGAGCTACCTGCGCGCGCAAGGCTTTTGGAATAGCTAAAGCCGTCCAGACCAGCTGCCCTGCGCCCAAAAATCCCATTCAGATGCGGACCGATTTTGTTTTCGGCCCCCTTTCCAACCTGATGACAGCCTTTGCATTTGGCGAACACGGCTTTCCCTGCCTCAGCATCGCCAAGGTCTTCTGCAGCGTAGGTCGATGAAGCAGTAGCCCCAAAGAACGCGGCACAGACAAGCGCGTTCGACCAACGCATCGTCAACTTCCAAACGTCTTAAGATAGATGATCAAAGCTTCGATATCGTCCTGTTTTCTAAGACCTGCAAAAGACATCCTTGTGCCTTTCATGTATTCCTTTGGCTTCGTAAGAAAGGCAGTCATTTCTTCATCGGTCCAGACTAGTCCTGCCTCCGCAGACGCCTGCATCGCTTTGGAGTATTTGAAGCCCTCGACCGATCCAGCATTAGCTCCGATTACCCCGTTCAGAGCAGGCCCAGTGCTGTGCTTTGCACCTTCACCAATTTGATGGCAGGATTTACACTTCTTAAAGACTTTCTCTCCGGCAGCAGCCAGTTCTGTAACCTCGTCTGTCACTTCGGTTTCTTGAGCGGCCGGTATGGCTGCGGCCTCTTCATCAGGCTTTGGCGCTGCAGTTGGAATGAACGAGGGGCCTTCTGCCGAAAACGTCGGCAACTCATCCGGGCTGGCATTATTCATGACCGAGTTCGAACCACCCTCCGCGGGAGTCTCAACCAGAAAAACAGAACGCATCGTGACGGCGGTCTCTGCCTTGCAGTTCTCCATGCAAGGCTCTTCGCGCCATTCAGTGTATTCGGTCTCGGGTCGTACATCGACTACGAAACCGTCCATATTGTACATTTTGAACTCGGCGAAGTTTTCGTTGTTTAGCTCGAAATCGTCATCCACCAAATCATTGGAGTAGAGGATGTATGCGACAATTGCGTAGGTCTCATCCGCTGTCAGCGTGCCCGCTTCACCAAAGGGCATTGAGCGGGAAATGTAATCCCAGGCAGTCGACAAATGTGGCCAATATGACCCAACGGTTTTTACAGGATCTTCGTCTGCAAGCGTGTCAAACCCACCGGCCAGAACAGGCCAGTTATCTGCACCTTCGGCAAATTCACCGTGGCACGACGCACATCGGGCCACATACACCTCTTCTCCGGTCCAGACGTCGCCTGAACCTACGGGTAGGCCACGCCCATCAGGCAAGACATCAACGTCCCAGGCCGCGATCTCTTCCTTCAGTGCCGACCGCCCAAGCCCAAGGCTACTCTCACGGATGGGCGCGGATGCGGTCAAGTTCGCACCATTGGCGACCCGTTCTGCCGCCGCTGCCTGGATTTCTTCGACTTTGATCTCCAGTTCGGCTGCTCGTTTGGATTCTGCTTCCGCATTCTCCTGGGCAACTGCTGCATGCGCCTCAACCTGCCCTATCCGGGTCTCCAATGTCTCAATCTTCGAGTGGCCGTAGTTCCGGTTCGCGAAAGACACAGCTACCGCAAGCACCAACGCCGTACCGCCAAATACGGGCAGGAAAACATGACTAAGAGACTTCAACATTCTCGGCGATCCCTTCTGCGCTCACGTACCAAGTCTGGATACAGTTGTTGTGGTAGACCGAGTTTTCTCCGCGCTTTTCACGCAACTGGTCTTTGGTTGGTTGCACATAACCGGTCTCGTCTATTGCCCGGGCCTGCAAGAGCATTGGCGCCCCGTCCCAGTTCGTATCGAGATAGAAACGTGTAAGAGCCTTGGTGTCGCCCTGCTTACCAAGACGCGCTGTCTCCCATGTGATCCCACCGTCCTTTGACACATCGACCCGTGTAATTTGTCCGTGGCCTGACCAGGCAAGCCCGGAAATGACCAGCGGACCCGGTCCGTGTTTGATCGGCATTTGCGGGCTGGGTGAGGTGATGACAGATTTTGCATCCATCACCCAAGTCCATTTCTGGGCCGTGCCATCGACGTAAACATCGGTGTATTTTGATGTTTCTTCGCGGCTTTCGACTGCCATATCGACAACCTCGATCCGGCGCAGCCACTTGACCCACATGTTACCTTCCCAACCCGGCACCACGAGACGCACAGGGTACCCATGCTCCATCCGCAGCGCTTCGCCATTCGCCTTGAATGCAACCAACACGTCATCCAGCGCTTTTTCCATCGGGATAGAGCGGCCATTGGACGACGCATCTGCGCCCTCAACATAGACCCATTTGTCAGGTGAGATGTCGGCACCTGCTTCCTGCAACAGCGCGCGCAGCGGAACACCGGTGTATTCCATGTTGTGAATCATGCCATGAGTAAATTGGACGCCGTTGAGTTGCGCACCAGCCCACTCCATACCCGTGTTCGCCGCACATTCGCAGAAATACACGTGGTTTTCGCGCGGGAACCGCTCAATGTCTTCGTATGTAAAGACAAGCGGGCGATCAACCAGCCCGTTGATCATCAGGCGGTAGTCCTCCTTGCGCAGCTCGATCGCACCTGAATGGTGACGCTCAAAGGCGCATCCCTGCGGAGTGATCGTGCCATCGAGCGCGTGGATCGGCGTGAAGTTGATCGACGAAATCGGAGAGGCGGTCAGCCATTCCACATTGCGGCGCACGACATGGGATTCAAAGCTGATCGGCATGCCATAAGGCGTCTCATCAACACCTGCCCCCGTATAAGATGCCCAATCCTGAAGCTCTGTTATCAGTGGGTCGGGTGTTTCTGCCGCTGCCGCACCTGCAACGGATCCTGCGGCAACCGCGGCACTGCCTTTCAGGAAGGCCCGGCGGGACGGTTTGAACGCGTCATCCATATCTCTTAGGTCTCCATCGGTTTCTTAAGCGCCGATTACTTCGACACTGGTGTTCTCTTGCACCGTTACGGTGCCAAGGTTGCGAACATGGTTTTCGACGACATCCCAAATCGGCGGACCCTCGGTGCCTTCGTTGACGCTGGCCCAACCGGCCACGACATAGGACTTGGCCGGGTCGATCGCCTCACCGGTTTTCAACAGCGTCATGTCGCTGATCCTCTGCCCCTGCGGCTTGGTTACGTCGATCCGATAGCCCAGCCCGCCAACGCGGACCATGTCGCCACCCTGCTGGTAATAGGGGTCGGGATTGAACAGATTGTCGCCGACATCTTCCAGGATGACATGGATGAACTCCCCGGTCATTTCTGTGCGATAGGCGTTCGGATAGGACATCGAGGTGACGTTCCAAATATCCTCGCGCGTTATTTCCTGTCCCGGCAGGATTGACGGCCCCCAACGGACGCCGGGCGACATTGCGATATCTGCCTCACGCTCATTGATCAGAGCATCGCAGATCAGGTCATCCCAAGTGCCGTTGAAGTTGCCGCGGCGGTACAGCAACGAGTCCGTTTTGCCGATCACCTCACTCAGCGCCGCCTCATAAGGCGCGCGCTGATCATTTATCAGAGCAGTGATCGCAGGATCTGGTGCAATAACATCAGAGAAAATCGGGATAAGCTTGTGCTTTAGCCCCATCATCTGCCCATCGCGCACGTCGAGATCCACACGGCTGACGAATTTGCCGTTCGATCCAGAGGCGATGATATGCGTTTTACCCACCAGAACCGGCTCGGGCAGCGCGTCATGGGTGTGGCCACTGAGGATAACGTCTATCCCCTGAACACGACCCGCCATCTTCTTATCCACATCAAAGCCGTTATGGCTTAGGACAACAACGACATCGGCGCCGGCATCGCGAACTTCGTCCACCATTGCCTGCATGTTCTCATCCCGGATCCCAAACGAGTATTCGGGGAACATCCATCCCGGATTTGCAATCGGCATGTAAGGGAAGGCCTGTCCGATCACCGCAATCTTGGAACCGCCCCGATCAAAGAACTTGTAGGGTTTGAACATCTCTGCGGGTTCATCCCATTCCGCATCAAAAATGTTCTGCCCCAAGGCGGCAAAAGGCAAACCTTCGACAATCTCATTGACCCGATCACTGCCCAACGTGAACTCCCAATGGAAAGTCATCGCATCGGGTTTCAGCGCATTCATGACGTTAACCATGTCCTGACCGGCCGTCTGATAGCAGGTGTAAGAACCGTGCCAAGTATCACCCCCGTCAAGAAGCAACGCATCAGGACGGTCCGCTCGAATGGCGTTGATGACAGTTGAGACCCGATCCAAGCCACCCACCCGACCATAGGTCTTGGCCAGTGACGCAAAATCAGTATAGGTCAGCGCATAGGCCGACGGGCTTCCATCTTCTATCCCGTATGCCTTGCGGAACGCGGCGCCAGTAACATGCGGCATCTGTCCTCTTGCATTGCCAATACCAAGATTGACTTCGGGTTCACGGAAATAAATTGGTTTGAGTTGCGCGTGAATGTCGGTGACATGAATCAGGCTGATATTGCCAAAGGTCTCGAACTCTAGCAGTTGATCCTGCGTTAGACTTTGCTGCGCAGCAAGCCTGGCCCAGTTGCCAAACCCGGACGCCCCGAACAGAGCCGAGGCCGCCATTGAAACCTGCAAGAAGTCACGTCGAGAAATCATCTATCAGCTTTCCTATTACACATATAAATGTGTGAATGTTATATAGGTGAAAAACCCGCTCCGGGCATTGCCCAGGCGGGTCATTCGTTATTGACGTACTGCAGGGGTTTCGACTGAAAGCCCGTTGCCACGCGAAGCGACATAGAGCTCCAGTGCCCGGAACTCGTCCGACCCTTCGGCAAAGGTTTCCGCACGCGTATCGCGAATACAACCGCGGAACCGATTGTGGCGCGAGATCAGTTTAGCCTGCTTCAAACGATAGGTAGGGAATCCATTTATCATACCCTGGCTCAGGTGATCCGCTCGGATCATATTGCCCCAGTTTTCTTCATGACAGTTGGCACAGCTCAGTTCCAACTGACCGTAGCGGGTATAATAGATTTCCTTGCCCTCTTCCCAGAATGGCGCGGCATCACCATCAATAGCAACGTTCATGGGCATCCCGCGTGACTGCAGACCGATCAATGCGACCATACCCTGCATGTCACCACCAGACCATTTCCAGGCATCGGCCTCCATGCGATCGGTACGGCACTTGTTGATCAGATCTTCCATAACCACCAGCTCGCCGCTTTCAGCATCGACCTTGGGCATGGACGCCTGCAATCCTTTGAAGCTTTCCACTCCATCATGGCACGAGGCACAACTTTCACCTGCAGCACCATCAACTGCCTCATAGAGGTCGGCTGCCTGATCGACGAAGATCATTGCCGGATTGTCAAAATCATCAATCTGCAGTGCCTGAGTTTCATCTGTGCGGAAATGCCAACCCGAATAGATCGTGTCCAAATTCTCCAGATGCGCCGAGGCCTCGGTGACCGAGGTCATATTCAGCTCGTCATTGATCACAAGATTATCTTCGTCCGGTCCAGCCATTGCTGCCATTGGGAAAGCCAGAACAGCCGCGATCGCCGTAAGTGCCTTGGTATTCATTACGTTCCTCCCTTGGTGGGCCAGCGCCAGAAATCACAACCAGCGCTAACCTTCCTTAGTGGTCGAGCCGTCAGGCGATCTCGATCGTTTTCTTCTCGTCGTAAACTGAGCCATCATCATCGTACCAGGTGAAGACAAACTCACCGGCCTCGGGCACGGTTGCTTCGAACTGGAAGTACGGATTTGTCGAAATCGCAGGCTCCATAGTCACATCAATCACCATTTCTCCGTTAAACTCGCAGGTGAAACGGTTGATGATCGAGCGCGGGATGACGTTGCCTTCTTTATCCTTGCGCTGGCCGCTTTCCATCTTGTGGCTGATCAGTGTCTTGATCGTAACAGCTTCGCCAGCAGCGGCTGTCTTTGGAACCTTGACGCGGGGCTTTACACCGGATGCCATTGGTTAATCTCCTGTTCTTCAGGGCGCGTGGCGATTAACCGCCGCAACCGCCGATTGTCACTTTTACGGTCGCGGACGCTTTGGCAAAACTGCCATCTGCCATCTTCGCCACGGCAATGACATCCTGCGTTCCGGCAAGACGGATGCGGGTTGAAGCGGCTTGTTCAGCAGCCAGTGGGCCGAAATTGAACGTTGCCACGCCCGGTTCGGGGTTGCCTGCGGCCACGATCAGAATTGCAGCTGCGCCCGGAGCACTGACTTCGATTGGTACGGTGTTTCCGTTTTCCGCGATTTCTGGTGCCGTCAGTGTAACACCGCCATTAGCCACATCTGCCCCGCCTGAAAATGCGGTGATCGCATCTTCAGCAGCTGCATTCGCTCGTAGCGGCATAATTGTCAGGAACGCGGCGCCCAGCCCAAGGGCCAGAGTCTCGCGGCGAGAGAGTTCCATTTTCAATCTCCTTTGAATCTTCGAAAAGTCACGCCAGAAGGCGAGATTATTCCTCTTTCAGTGTCGCTAGAAACGCGACCACGTCCTCGATTTCCTGTGCAGTCAGGATCGTCGTTAAAGGCGCCGTTGGCGCTTTGCCCGTATAGGCATCGCCTGGCCGGATATAACCGTCATCCTTGTAGAACGCCGGCATTACCGTGCCTTCGAACGTCATTTTTGCGTTTGCGACTAAACCGCGAAGCTCTGCTTCGGTCCAACGATCACCGGCGCCATCCAGCATCGGGCCAACCTCACCATGAAACGGAATGTCCGCCAAAGCTGAGACCGCGTGGCATGCCACGCAATTACCTTTGGACTTGTCGCCAACGATGAGTGCACCGTTTGCCGCGTCCCCATTTACATCGGTCAGAGAGACCTCGATTGCACCATAGTCGTCATAGGGTACGTCTTTCGGACTTGTCTCTTCGGCAAATGCGGCAACGCCCATCATAGCGGATGCCAGTGTTAAGAGTCTCAGCTTCATGATCCCTCCCATTTGCTACCGCGCCTGTGGCGCTTTGCGACCCAAAGACTTTGTGCACCGTAGTCGACGAACATGGTTTATCGCAACATCAAATTCATCATAATGAATTTTTTTATCTGTAACGCCCAATCTCACTCCTGCGAAATATTGTTTCGCTCCTGAATGCGCCGCGCGTGATACCTTTGGAAATCTTCGCCATTATCAAGTTCATATCGCTTCTGATCGACCCAGATGAAAAGGTCTAAGGTTGTTCCCTTGGAGAATGCTCCCGGCATTACAGCAACGGCAGCATCGATGGCTGAGGCATCCTCGGGCACCTCTTCCGGCAGAAAAAGAAGCGTTGGGGTAAACAGAATCCCCCATTTGCGCATCAGCGCTCTTTGCTCACTCTCTTCTCCGTCAAAATCAGTGGCAGTGGTGCTTCCATGCAAATCTAGCTGGACGACAAAAAAGTTCTCTTCGATAAACGCCGCCATGTCGGGCTGTGGGAAAACCTCTTCGTGCATCTTTTTACAGTAAATGCAGCCCCGTTGTTCAATGAACAAAACCAACCGCTTACCTTCACCTGACGCTTCTTCAAGATCCTCGCGAAGATCTTTGAACGTGTCACGCATCCACGGTGTTTTATGCAATCCATCGTCGCCCAAATCAGCAGCAGAGACTGCAGCCCCTATCATGCATGCGATCAAAACTGACAAAGTGCGTTTCATGTCTTCCTCCTGGATTAACCAATGGCCGCAAGCCAGGGCATATAGTCCAGCATCCATTGTGCGATGTGATTGATCGAGTTGGTTGCGATCAGGACCCCGAACAGGATCAATAGCCCCCCCATTGCCATTTCGATCTGCGGCAAGTGCTTCCTGAACCGCACCATCCATTGCATGAAGGGGCGAACCAAAAAGGCTGCCAGAACAAACGGTGCTGTCATTCCAACCCCGTAAACGAACAGAAGCCCCGCGCCCCGCCAAGCCGTTTCAGTTCCGGCCGCTGTAAACAGAATTGCAGCGAGCACTGGCCCAACACAGGGCGTCCAGCCGAAAGCAAATGCCAATCCAAGTACATATGCCCCAGTGAGGCTCACGTTTGATGTCTCGCCAATATCTGCACGAAACTGCCGATACAGGAACCCGATGCGAATTAACCCCAGGAAATGCAGGCCCATCGCTATGATGATGGCTGCAGCAATCCAACGCAGAATATCGAAGTATTCTCGTACCAGCTGACCAAATATCGAAGCCGTGGCCCCGAGAGCCATAAAGATGGTTATGATTCCAGCCGCAAATGCGATTGCAGCAAGCGTTGCCCGGCGGCGAACCTCGCCGGAAATGGCGGATGTCGCAGAAATCTGCTCCATCCCGACACCCGCCAGATAACTGAGGTAGAACGGCACAATTGGCAGGATGCAAGGCGACAGAAAGGACAAAAGTCCGGCGACCAAAGCTCCTGCAAATGTAATGTCGAGCATGGTCAAACCTGTCCTGGCGCGCTATCATTCACACATTCAAAATTATAAAGATATGTCACTGCGGTCAATCGGAGCTTTGGATGCGCCACCTAATCCTACGTTTGTTTGCGATCACGTTGCTTGTTTTTCCCGTGGCTTTACGGGCCGAAATGACGCTTCTGATGGCAGAAGAAGATGGGTGCATGTGGTGCGCCCGCTGGGACTCCGAAATTTCAGAAATCTACCCTAAGACACCTGAAGGAAATGCCGCACCGCTTCGGCGTGTCGATATCCGCGCAGCCATGCCTGACGACATCACATTGGAACGGCCTCTCTACTACACACCAACCTTTGTTCTGTTGGACAACGGCCGAGAGGTCGGACGAATCGAAGGCTATCCAGGAGAAGATTTTTTCTGGGGCGTGTTGGGCGTTTTACTGCGCGACGCTGGGATACTAATTGAGACCTCTGGATAAACTGCGGTATATTACATAAACTGTTTTGAATGCGTGAAGCCATGAAAGCGAGGCGATCTTGTTGGACAAATCTTCGAACCTGCCTGTGTTCTCCAAGGACATGTGCGCCGAAGACATGGACAGAATGATGGAGAATGCTCAGACCGCGTCAAATTTCCTCAAGGCAATCAGCCATGAGGGGCGCCTGATGATTTTGTGTTATCTGTCGTCAGGGGAAAAATCGGTCACGCAGATGGAGGAAATGCTCTCAGCGCGTCAAGCCGCGGTATCTCAACAACTCTCCCGCTTACGCTTCGAGGGCTTGGTGAAGACACGACGCGAGGGGAAAACGATCTACTACAGATTGGCTGATGATCGTTCGACCCAAATCCTGGAAGTCGTTTACGACCTTTTCTGCAGGGAGAAGTAGAAGCCGGTCAGAAAGCCGCCAGCTTTGGGAGGAGACTGGCAATGCTCGAAGCATTGGGAGACACAAATACCGTTGCTCTGATCGGTTTGATTGGTGGCATCGTATTGGGATTGGCCGCACGCATCGGCCGTTTTTGCACGTTGGGTGCAATCGAAGACTACCTTTACGCGGATGATGACCGGCGGCTTCGCATGTGGGCAATGGCAATCGGTGTTGCGATTGTCGGCAGCCACACAGCTATGGCATTGGGGGGACTTGACCCTGTCGGAACAAGGTATCTTGCGCAGACCTGGAACCCACTCGGTTCGATCGTGGGGGGCCTCATGTTCGGGTACGGAATGGCCATCTGCGGTAACTGCGGCTATGGCGCGCTGGCAAGGCTGGGAGGTGGTGACCTTCGATCATTCGTTATTGTTTTGATCATGGGTCTTTCCGCTTACGTCGTAATGTCCGGACCCCTCGCCTATCTGCGGGTATGGATATTTCCAGAGGAAATGGATCTCAATGGCCCCCAGAGCATTAGCTTTCTTGCCGAACGGTTGACCTCTATTCCAGCTTGGCTCATTGGCTCTGTTATCGGTGTTACTTTGGTGTTTTTTGCTTTGGCAAGCCATCGCTTCCGCCGCACTCCGGCACAGGTGTTTTGGGGGTCTGTAGTTGGACTGGCAATCGTTTCGGGCTGGCTTGGCACGAATTGGGTTGCGACACATGGTTTCGATGGTGAGCCGGTGCAAACCCATACCTTCGCGGCACCCCTGGGTGACACTATATTCTACCTTATGACTGCGTCCGGAAACACTTTGTCCTTTGCGGTCGGATCAGTCTCCGGTGTTCTCATTGGCGCGTTTCTGGGGTCGTGGTCTAAGGGCCATTTCCGATGGGAAGCATGCGAAGATCCACGTGAACTCAAGCGGCAAATGCTGGGCGCTGCGATTATGGGTCCAGGTGCGATCATCGCGGTTGGTTGCAGCGTCGGGCAAGGCATATCTGCATTCTCAATTTTGGCCTACAGCGCGCCCGTAACATTCGCTGCAATCTTTGCAGGTGCCGCAATTGGATTGAGACAGCTCGTGTCTGGATTGTCCTTCATAACTGAGCGTTGAGTTCACAGTTCAAATCAGCGGGAATCCGGGTTTGCACCGGTGCAGCTGATACGCTGTACCAAGACCTAAAGAAACCCAGTTAATTTGTGATGGTGCTGGCGACTCTGCCATCACAAAAGCAAGCCAAAACGCTCTCTTTCCGACTTCGTCCTCGATCTAGCTTCTAAGGACATACCAAGGCTTATCGAGCCCTTGCTTCAGCCTGTTCTCTGCGCCCTCAGAAGGTCGGGACAAACGCGCAAACGAAAAATGTGTTATGATGGCCCCTTAGAAAAGGGGGCTACTATGTACAATCCCGTATCATCTATCTCAAAATTTCGGATCGGCTTGTCGGCATTGAACATCGCCGAACAGAAGTCAATTTTTGACTGCCTTCCCGCCGCTGTTCAGGCGGCAGTGTGGCAAGACCGGCTTAGTGAAGGCATTGCGGCACTGTCTGACAAGTCTCAGTGCCGATTACTTTCCGAGCTTCAGGAGTTACTCAATCCTGACTGCTACTCGGAAGACAAAGCGAACCATACGGCCACTTCTCGTCTTGAGGAGTTGTCGCCTGTGATCGAGAAGGTTTTTCCAGATCACTCGGTGTTTCATAAATATACGCAGCAACTCGGCGACAATGCTTGCGATAGCTCGATTATCGAAATTGCCAAAGGCGCGCCGCCTACCTGCACATGTTCGTCTTCGAGATCCTGTATGTGGTGGCACAATGATTGTGGGGCAATGCAGGAATGCCTTGCCGGTGGGTGCAAGAAGACTAACGTTGGATGCGGGGTTCTCTGGCTTCAGACATGCGATGGCCTTTGCACTGGGAACTGGTGCTGAAGAACGCAAGAAAGCTCTACCTATTCCGGCAGCAAAGCCTTTGCATTCTTTGCCGAATTACAGGCCTGTGTTGAGGTCTAAATCAGGCGCGTCGCGCGTCACGGTGTGACGATCAACCTTCCCGGATTTGTCGATCTGAACAATCAGAGATTCAGCACGTTGAAAGCGGTCAAAATAAGGAAAGGTGACGTGGTCCAGATGCGTCATGTCCTGGCATTGCATCTGATAGTCTGCCCTGAATTCGGTATGCACATTTGATCCGTTGTCTACGACCGGTCCCAACCCTTCACCAGACAGGGTGACATTGGCCGAGACAGTGAAACACCCCGCCTCTTCAGGCAAACTGAACAGATCAAGCGGGTTGGACAATTCGGAAATGGCTCCGGCGACCGAGGCTTGATCGCCTTCGGTTTCCGCTGGGCCTTCGAACCCCAGGACGTCAAGACCAGGAACCACAAGGGAAATTGAAATCCCGGCTTCCGAAAAGGAAACCGCCAATCGTCCCTGCCCATGCTCGTGCTGATTTGCAACCTGAGACTGAGGCAACGCGTTTACCGGGAAAAGCGTTAAAACAAATACTAAGAACTTCATGACCATGGAACCATCTGAAAAGAATCAACTAAGCGACTCTAAACTGAAAAAACATTCGCGCAATCGCGTCACAATACACCAAAGCCCACTAGATTTGGGTAGGAATGAGCTATTTTCGCTCACAATTTACCTGCCTATAAAACTCAGGTTGACTTAGTTGACTATTTCTATCAGTTAATTGGCCGAACGTAGCATCGCGCGAACCCATTGTTATCTGACAAGAAAGACTACCCCCCAATGAATACCCCCCTGATCCTGACAAGCGCCGTGGCTCTGATGACCGCCACCTCTGCTTTTGCAAACGAGACCCCCTCGAAAGCAGATGTTCTGAATACCTACGCCAATATCGCCGAGGCGAAGTACGATGACAGCCTGATTGCAGCCAAATCGCTGCAGCGCGCCGTGACCGCGCTGATTTCCGAACCAAACGACGCAACACTGAATGCCGCCCGTTCCGCTTGGATTGCGGCCCGCGTCCCTTATCAGCAGACCGAGGTTTATCGGTTCGGAAATGCGATCGTTGATGATTGGGAAGGTAAAGTGAACGCATGGCCCCTGGATGAGGGCTTGATCGACTATGTAGACACCACCTACGGCGGCCCGAGCGACGAGAATGAGTTCGCCGCATTGAACGTCATCGCCAACCCAAGCTTTGAACTTTCAGGCGAACCAATCGATGCCAACGACATCACCCCGGAACTATTGTCGGGCACTTTGCACGAGGCAGACGGGATCGAGGCCAACGTCGCCACTGGTTACCACGCGATTGAGTTCCTGTTGTGGGGCCAGGACCTTAACGGCCACGGTGAAGGCGCGGGTAGCCGTCCATGGACGGACTATGCCCAAGGTGATGCCTGCACCGGCGGTAACTGTGACCGCCGCGCCCAGTACCTTGAGGCCGTGACTGAACTGCTGGTCACCGATTTGGAATGGATGGCGACCCAGTGGCAGGACGGAGGCGCGGCACGAACCGCCCTGACCGAAAATGAGAGCGCAGGAATAAGCGCGATCCTCACCGGAATGGGCTCGCTGTCCTATGGTGAGCAGGCCGGTGAGCGGATGCGTCTTGGCTTGATGTTGAACGATCCCGAGGAAGAGCATGACTGCTTCTCGGACAACACACATAACAGCCACTACTATGATGGTCTTGGCATTCAGAACGTCTATTTAGGCAGCTATGCCCGCATCGACGGAACTCCTGTCAGCGGCGCATCGCTTTCGGACTTGGTGATTGCCTCCGACCCATCTCTGGACGCCGAGATGAAGCTGAAGCTGGCCAACACAATGCAGGCGCTGGGTCGGATCAAATCCACAGCCGAGGCCGGGTTCGCCTATGACCAGATGCTGGAACGCGGCAACGAAGGTGGCGAAGTTTTGATCATGGGCGGTGTGAACGGGCTGGTGGACCAGACCAAGACAATCGAGCGGATCGTCACCATTCTGGACGTCGATCAGATTGAGTTCGAAGGATCAGAAAGCCTGGACAACCCGACGGCTGTTTTCCAGTAAACCTAGCGGTTCGGGGGCGGAGGACTATCCCGCCCCCAACTTATTTTCGGCTAACTGACAGTATGCCGCAGGACACGCAGTTAATAACTGACTAATATAGTCAGAATACAATCCAGAGCGCCACCTCCATGATCGTCTGCCATTGCACCAAGATCACAGACACCGAGATTCATGCCGCCATCGACTGGATGCGCGTTTCCGACCCTAGGGCAGTCATAACCCCTGGCAAGATCTATCATGCCCTTGGAAAATCAGCGGATTGTGGCGGATGCATGCCGCTTTTCCTAGACACCATGCGCGCCAGCGATAATCTGGAAGTCCCCATGCAGCTTTGTGCATTACGCACCAAGGCATCACAGGAGAGTGTAGATGAAGGGCGATCCCAAAGTCATAGAATACCTCAACAAATCTCTGCGGCATGAATTGACGGCAGTCAGCCAGTATTGGCTGCATTACCGTCTGCAAGAGGATTGGGGCCTGACCCACATGGCAAAGAAAAGCCGTGAGGAAAGCATCGAAGAGATGGGTCATGCCGACAAGCTGATCGAGCGCATAATCTTTCTGGAAGGTCACCCCAACCTGCAGAAACTGGACCCGCTTCGGATTGGACAGACCCCGAAGGAAACTCTGGAATGTGATTTGGCTGCCGAGAATGATGCGCGTGCCCTGTACGTTGAGGCCCGTGAATATTGTCGAGAGGCGGGCGACTACGTCACTATGTCTCTGTTCGAGAACCTGATCAGTGACGAAGAAGGCCATATCGACTTCCTCGAAACACAGCTTGATTTGTACGAAAGGATTGGCGAAGCCAATTATGCGCAACTTAACGCATCGAAAATGGACGAAGGCGAGTAAGCTCTCGCTTGTAGCGGTGGCTGCGATTGCAGCCACCCCGATCCTGTCCGCTGAACTGCAGGATCTGCATCTCAACTTCCAACCCAAAACCGAAGATGAAAAGGCCCGGATCGCGGATGTGATCGCCGCGCCCACGGATTTCGACGCCGCGCAACGGTTCGAGGACCTGCCCGCCGGTGCCGCAACCGTAAGGGCACGTCAGGACGCAGATGCATTTTCGCAACCTTCGGGCAATCTGAAATTCGAACAGGAACTGGATTTCAAGGTCGGCAACGGGCTGTTCAAGAAAATCTGGGTGTCCTCGCCATCCTCGACCCTGGCCTCGGACGGGTTGGGGCCGCTGTACAATGCGCGGTCATGCCAACGATGTCACATCAAGGACGGGCGCGGCCACACACCAAATGGGCCCGATGACGGGGCTGTTTCGATGTTCCTTCGGGTCTCAATCCCCGGTGGCGGCACAATCGATGAAATCGCGGACTACATCGCCACTCAGCCCGAACCCAATTACGGCGGGCAGCTGCAGGATCTGGCCCTTGCGGGCCACCCTGCCGAGTACCGGCTGGACATCACCTATGAAGACCTTCCTGTCGCGCTATCAGACGGCGAAACGGTCATTCTCCGCAGCCCGACCTATACCGCGGCGGATCTTGGATATGGCCCGCTGCACCCCGAGGCGATGCTGAGCCCGCGCGTGGCTCCGCAGATGATCGGTCTGGGATTGCTTGAGGCAATTCCCGTGCAGGACCTGCTGGCCCAAGCCGACCCGGATGACGCGGATGGCGATGGTATTTCCGGCCGCCCCAACATCGTTTGGTCAACCGAATACGGTGAACCGATGATGGGCCGGTTCGGCCACAAAGCCGGGATGCCTACGATAATGGAGCAGTCTGCTGCAGCTTTTGCAGGGGATATCGGCATCTCAAGCCCGCTTTACCCTGCTGGCCATGGGGAGTGTACGGAATTGCAGGTGGATTGCGTCGGCGCGCCCCATGGGGACAACGATGACCGCGTGTTTGAAATCGACCAACTGGGCATGAACCTCGTTGCGTTTTACAGCCGCAATCTGGGCGTACCCGCGCGGCGCGATATCGGTGACCCGCAGGTCCTGCACGGCAAGCAGGTGTTCTTCGATACCGGCTGCGCCTCGTGCCACACGCCATCCTATGTCACCCACCGGATGGACGACCGGCCCGAGCACAGTTTTCAGCTGATCTGGCCCTATACGGATCTTCTGCTGCATGACATGGGCGATGGTCTGGCCGACAACCGACCCGAAGCACGCGCAACAGGCCGGGAATGGCGCACACCCCCGCTTTGGGGGGTCGGCCTGACGGGGCAGGTCTCTGGCCACACACAATTTCTGCATGACGGGCGGGCGCAGTCGCTGTTGGAAGCTATTTTGTGGCACGGCGGAGAGGCACAACCGGCGCGCGACACCGTTGTGTCTATGCCAAAACCCGACCGCGACGCTTTGATCCGCTTTCTGGAGAGCCTCTGATGCGTGCCCTCGGCCTGGCCATTGCCCTTATTCTGCCCCTGTCAGCCTTGGCGCAAAATCCCAGCCAGATCCTGACAGATGTTGTTGAAGGGCACATTCTTCCCGGATACGTACAGCTATCTGACGCAACAGCTGCGCTGGATGCGGCAGCGCAGGCGGATTGCACAGCCGCTTCACCGAACCTTCGTGCAGCCTATCACCTGGCATTCGACCGCTGGGTCACGGTAAGCCACTTGCGCTTTGGCCCCTCCGAAGTCGATGACCGCGCATTTGCGATGGCATTCTGGCCAGACACAAAAGGATTTACGCCTAAAACCCTATCCGGCCTGATTGCCACCCAAGACGCGGTGGTTGACACCCCCGAGTCTTATGCCGAAGCTTCGATCGCGGGACGCGGGTTTCTTGCACTTGAAATGATGCTATTCGACCCAGCCCTCGCGGATCAGGGCGACAGGGCCTATCGATGCGCTTTGATCCAGGCGATTGCTGCAGATATAAACCGCAATGCCAAGGCGATGGATCACGACTGGCAACCTTTCTCTGCCAACCTGACCATGCCCGGCGGAGACAGTCCTTACCGGTCTGCTGATGAGGCCATGCAGGAACTTTATAAAGCTCTGATCACCGGATTGGAATTCACTGCCGAAACACGCCTTGGACGCCCCATGGGCACCCTAATGCGCCCCCGCCCCAATCGGGCCGAAGCGCGCAGGTCTGAACGGTCACTACGCCAGGTCGAACTGTCATTGATCACGCTGCGCGATCTGGCCACCCGGCTGTCCGCAGATCATCCGCAGATTGCCGCTGATTTGGATAATGCGTTCGACAAGGCTATCATCCGCACGCGTGAGTTAGACGACCCTACACTGGCCGGTGTCTCGACACCTTCGGGTCGGATACGGGTCGAAGCCTTGCAGCAGATGATCAACGACATCCGCACGATTGCAGCAACCGAGCTGGGCCCGACCTTGGGTATCAGCGCCGGGTTCAATTCGTTGGACGGGGACTAAGCCATGACAAGCCGCCGTCAATTCCTTGCGGGCCTGGCTGCAGCCAGCCTTGCCCCGACACAAGGCTGGTCGACTGTCGGCGCGCCGGATTTCCTGGCGGCGGCGCTGTTTCCGGACGGCACCTATCGGCTGGCGGGCCTGAGTTCTGACGGCGGTATCTTATTCTCTCTCCCCCTGCCGGCGCGCGGCCATGCCGCTGCGGCGCATCCCTCACGCGCGCAAGCCGTGGCTTTCGCCCGCCGCCCTGGCACCTTTGGCGTGGTGATCGATTGCAAGAGCGGAACCCAAACCGCACGGATGGATGCTCCCAAAGGCCGCCATTTCTATGGCCATGGCGTGTTTTCCCGAGATGGAACCCATCTGTTCACCACCGAGAACGACTATGAGGCCGGTGAGGGTGTGATTGGCGTCTGGGACTCGGAGGACTACACGCGGTTGGGCGAGTTTTCTTCGGGCGGGGTCGGGCCGCATGATATGCGGCTCATGCCGGATGGGGAAACTCTGATCATCGCAAATGGCGGCATTGAAACACATCCTGAAATGGGCCGAACCAAGCTGAATCTGCCCATCATGCAACCGCGCCTAAGTTATCTGAGTCTGTCAGGCTCGGTCCTGGAACAGATCGAGCTGCCCCGGACACTGCATAAAAATTCGATCCGGCACCTTGCCGTTCGATCCGACGGTCTGGTCGGGTTTGCAATGCAATGGCAGGGCAACAAGTCAAACCACCCGCCTTTGCTGGGACTGCACAAAAGAGGCGAGGCTCCGCGCCTGCTCGCAGCCCCGGAATCGGTGCAAAGTGCCTTGCAGGGTTACGCTGGCAGCATTGCTTTTGCCGGGGACGGCAAAACCATCGCCATCACCTGCCCTCGCGGCAACAGTTTGCTCCGGTTCGACAGCTTGACCGGTCAACTTAACGACACGACCCCGCTTGAGGATGTCTGCGGCCTGGGTGCCGGGCCTTCCGGTTTTGTCTTCACCACAGGCACCGGACTGGTCGGAGCGCTTACTGCCAAGGCCCGCATTTCAGCCCGGCCGGATTGTCAGTGGGATAACCATCTGGTTCCCGTTGGTCTGCCTGTATAAATTCGGAAAAACCCGTCACATAGATTACACTTGGACGAATCGAATTGCTGCCGTATTGGCGGGCGCGAAGCAGGCACCCTAGGTTAAGGACAGACTTGATTGAAACAGACGCCCGACGCACCGCATTCCATCTACGGGGTTGAGAAATGGGGCAAAGACCTCATCGAGGTGACGGAAGACGGCGAAATCGGTCTGCGCAATCCCCTTGCGCCCGAGGCCGAGGCGATCAGCCTGCCCGGCATCCTGCGTGATCTGGACGATCGCGGCATCAAGGCCCCGATGATCCTGCGCGTCAGCTCCTATCTGGAGCACGAGATTGTCCATATTAACGAATGCTTTGCAGAGGCGATTGCCCGGGTTGGGTACAAAAGCAGCTATCGCGGTGTCTTTCCGATCAAGGTCAACCAACAGGCTCAGGTGGTCGACCGGATCGTCGAGTTTGGGAAGAAGTACAATTATGGCCTTGAGGCTGGCTCAAAACCGGAACTTGTGGTCGCGCTTGCCCATCGTCTGGCCAATGAGGCGCTGATCGTCTGCAACGGCGTCAAGGATGCCGAGTTTATCCAGCTGGCCATCCTCAGCCGTAAAATCGGGTTCAATACGGTGATCGTGCTGGAAAGCCCGAAAGAGGCCGACACGGTGATCGAAGTCTATAACCAACTGGGCATCGAACCGCTGATCGGCGTACGGGTTAAACTGACCAACCAGATCAGCGGGAAATGGGAAGAAAGCTCGGGCGACCGTTCCGCCTTTGGTATGAACACCGATCAACTGGTCGCCACGGTGGACAAGCTGAAGGCCGCCGGATTGCTGCACTGCCTGAAGCTGCAGCACTCGCATCTTGGATCGCAGGTGCAGGACGTCAACGACGTGCGCCGCGCCGTGGGTGAGGCCTGCCGATACTATACCGAACTGACCCGCGAAGGCGTACCGCTGACCCATCTGGACTTGGGTGGCGGCATGGGCGTGGATTACACGGGCGAAAAGAAAGCCGCCGAAAACTCGATCAACTACACGGTAGAAGAATACTGCGCCAACGTGGTCGAAACCGTGGCCTATGCCATGGATGAAGCCGAGGTTGAGCACCCCACATTGGTCACCGAAAGCGGGCGCGCTATCGTTGCGACCTCATCCATGCTAGTTTTCAACGTGCTGGAAAGCACGCTTTATGACGCGCCAGACGGCCCTGAGGTCGAGGCGGATGATCATCACTTAGTCTCGGACCTTGCCGCCGTGCACGGATACCTCTCAAGCGACCGTCTTCAGGAATGCTGGAACGACGCCACTTTTTATCGCAACGAGCTGCGCGCCCTGTTCCGCCGCGGATATATCGACCTGCGCCAGATGGCGCGCGCCGAACGCATTTATCTGTCATTGATGGCCCGCCTCAAGGCGTTGGCTGCCAGTGATGAACTCGACACGGATGTCGACGAACAGTTGGAAAAAGTGGCTGATATCTATCACTGCAACTTCTCACTGTTCCAATCGCTGCCCGACGTCTGGGCCATTGACCAGCTACACCCGATCGTGCCGCTGCAGGGTCTGAACGAAACGCCCGACCGCCGCGCGGTGCTGTCCGATATCACTTGCGACAGCGACGGCAAGATTGACCGGTTTATTCTGGCCGACGGTGTCTCGCCCAGCCTGCCGGTACATTCCCTGCCCGAGAATGACGAATACTTCATGGGCGTCTTCTTTGTTGGTGCTTATCAGGAAACGCTAGGCGATCTGCACAACCTGTTCGGCGACACCAACGTGGTTACCATCGACCTGCGCTCCGATGGCGGTTTCGATCTGCTGCACGAGCAAGAGGGCGACACCATTGGTCAGGTCCTGTCCTATGTCGAGTTTGATCCGGCCGACTGTGTCGCCGCCTTCCGCAAAATGGTGGACGAGGCGATCTCGACCGGTACTCTGCTGGCCAAAGACCGCAAAACCCTGATGAGCGCATATCGCGACTCGATCAATGGCTACACCTATTACGAATAACCCCCGAGAGGAGATGACCCCATGGGAACTTTGAGTGGCAAAACGCTGGTTGTCGGCGCGGGCGGCGTCTCTCACGCTGCGGTGCACAAGATGGCGATGAATTCGGACATCTTCACTGAAATCACGCTGGCCAGCCGCACCAAGTCGAAATGCGACGCCATTGCCAAGGCCGTGAAAGAGCGTGTGGGCGTTGATATCGCTACTGCGGAGCTGGACGCTTATAAGGTCGCGGACACGGTCAAACTGATCAAGGACACCGGTGCCGAGGTCCTCGTGAACCTGGCCCTGCCCTATCAGGACCTCGTGCTGATGGACGCGTGCCTTGAGGCGGGCATCCACTACATCGACACCGCGAATTACGAGCCCGAGGACGAAGCCAAGTTCGAGTATCACTGGCAATGGGCCTATCACGATCGGTTCAAACAGGCAGGACTGACCGCCATCCTCGGTTCGGGCTTTGATCCGGGCGTGACGTCTGTCTTTGCGACGTGGTTGAGAAAACACAAGCTGGATACGATCCGCCAGATCGACGTTCTGGACGCCAATGGCGGCAGCAACGATCAGGAATTCGCCACCAACTTCAACCCCGAGATCAACCTGCGTGAGGTTCTCGCCGAGGTGCGCCACTGGGAAGGCGGCGAATGGAAACACTCCCCCGCCATGACCCATAAGGTCGAGTTTGACTTCCCCGCCATCGGCCCCAAAAACATGTACCTGATGTATCACGAGGAGCTGGAGAGCCTCTCCACCCACTTCCCCGAGATTGAGCGTGCCCGCTTCTGGATGACCTTCGGCGACGCCTACATCACCCACGCCAAGGTGTTGGAGAATGTCGGCATGACCCGCATCGACCCGGTGATGCACGACGGTAAAGAGATCATCCCGATCCAGTTCCTGAAAACCCTACTGCCCGATCCCGGCGATCTGGGTGCGGAAACGAAGGGCAAGGCCTGTATCGGCGATATCGCCACGGGTCAGGCCAAGGATGGCTCGGGCGAGAAAACCTATTACATCTATAACATCTGCGACCACGAGGAATGCTACGCCGAGGTCGGCAGCCAAGCGGTCAGCTATACCACTGGTGTTCCGGCCATGATCGGTGCCGCGCAGGTTCTCAAAGGCAACTGGGTGCAACCCGGCGTTTGGAACATGGAACAGCTCGACCCCGATGATTTCATGGACATGCTGAACGAACATGGCCTGCCGTGGCAGGTCCACGAACTGGACGGCCCGGTCGAGTTCTGATCCGCCAAGTTTCATCTGGCCCTAAATACCTCGGGGGGTCCGGGGGGCAGCGCCCCCGCCCTCTCCAAATTCGGAGACGCCTGATATGTCCGACATGATGACCACCCAAGCAGGCGATGCCGGTGCTTTCCGCAATTTCGACCTTAGCCGCGTGCCAACGCCTTGCTTTGTGGTCGACGAAAAAGCAGTTGAGCAAAATCTGGCTATCTTGTCCGACGTCGGCAGTCAGTCAGGTGCGCAAGTGCTGAGTGCGCTCAAAGCGTTTTCGATGTTCTCGCTTGCGCCGCTGGTCCGCCAACATCTTGACGGCACCTGCGCCAGCGGTATCTATGAGGCGCGTTTAGGCCGCGAAGAATATGGCGGCGAAGTCGCCACCTTCTGCGCGGGCTACAAGGAAGCGGACATGGATGAAATTCTGTCGCTGTCCAACCATGTGATCTTCAACTCGCCCGCGCAAAAGGACCGGTTCCTAGCCAAGGCACAGGCCTCCAAAGTACAGGTCGGCCTGCGCATCAATCCCGAACATTCCGAAGGCGAGATACCCAAATATGACCCCTGCGCGCCCTGTTCGCGTCTGGGCACACCGGTCAGCCAACTAAGCCATGAAATCATGGTTGGTGTGGACGGCCTTCATATGCATACACTTTGCGAACAAGGGTTCGAGCCCTTGATGCGCACATGGGAAGCCGTTGCACCAAAACTCGCCCCGTTCCTGGGTCATCTCAAATGGCTGAACTTCGGCGGTGGCCACCATATCACCCGTGACGACTATGATCGTGATGGGTTGATCGCGTTCATCAAGGAGATCCGCGAGACCCATGACGTCGACGTCTATCTTGAACCCGGCGAGGCTGTGGCACTGGATGCGGGGATTCTGGTCGGTGAAATCCTTGACCTGCCGACCAATGGCATGACCCTTGCGATCACCGACATTTCGGCCACCTGCCACATGCCGGACGTGATCGAAGCCCCCTATCGCCCGGCCCTGATGGACGAGGCCGAGGCAGGCCATACCTACCGTCTGGGCGGCCCGTCCTGTCTGGCGGGGGATGTGATCGGCGACTATACGTGGGATAAACCGCTTGAGATCGGCCAACGCTTTGCCTTCCTAGATCAGGCGCATTATTCGATGGTCAAGACCAACACCTTCAACGGTGTCCCCCTGCCCACAATCGCCCTGTGGAACAGCGAAACCGGCGCGTTGAAAATTATCAAACAGTTCGGCTATGACGACTTTAAAGAGAGGCTCTCATGAGCGTTTTCTTCGACAGTGAATTGACCACATCGGAACGGACCGAAAACGCCCGGTTTCGTGTAATCCCAGTACCGCTGGAGCGCACGGTATCCTACGGCTCGGGTACAGCCGGTGGCCCGGCGGCGATCATCGAGGCCAGCAACGAGCTGGAGCGCATTACCGGCCTTGCCGAGCCTTGCATAGCGGGCATTTTTACTGAGGAACCTTTGAACTGTGACGGCCCTATGCCTGCAGTGATGGAACGCCTTGCCCTGCGCACCGAAGCCGCCATTCGCGCTGGTAAAGTGCCGGTCACTCTGGGCGGTGAGCATTCGCTGAGCTACGGTGCGGTGATGGGTGTGGCCCGCGCGTTGAACCAACCGATCGGGATCGTCCAGATTGATGCGCATGCGGACCTGCGCGACACGTATCAGGGTGAAAAGCACAGCCATGCCTCGGTCATGCACCTGCTGGCCCAAGAAGGCGTCCGACTGGCCCAATTCGGCGTCCGGGCCTTTTCGACCGAAGAGGCGCAGAGCCGGGTGAAGAACAGCGTGTTCCACATTGATGCCGAGGAGCTGGTCACCGGTAACATCAACGCGGTCGATCTGCCCAAGGATTTCCCCGAACTGGTCTATGTCAGCTTTGATGTCGACGGGCTGGACCCTTCGCAAATGCCGGCCACAGGAACACCCGTGCCCGGCGGCTTGGGCTATTATCAGGCGCTACAACTGGTCGAGCATGCCCTTCGGGGGCGCAAATGCGTGGGGTTCGACGTGGTCGAGCTCGCCCCGGACGGCAATGCCGCCTGGGACTTTACCGCCGCACAGATCGTCTACCGTCTGATGGCCGCCTGCTAACCTTCGGCGGTTTCGTTCAACTCCATATGCCCCTCGCCGCGGCTTAGGACACGGCGCAGCATCGGCTCGAAGAACTCCAACGGTTTGGTCGGGTAATCCGGATCGAACGCCTTTTGGTCGTATTCATGGCAGAAATAGCGGCAGTCCTCCCAATAAGGACTGTCGCGGTACTTGTCTCGGGCGTTGCGGTCTCCGCCCAGGTGGTGATTGTAGTAATAGCCCTGGAACACGCAGTGATGTTTGAGGATCCAATGGGTTTTCTGGCTGACATAGGGCTTCATCATCGCCGCTGACAGCTCTCCATGGTTATAGGGAGACAGGATATCGCCGGTGTCGTGGATCAGCGCTGCGACGACCAGCTCTTCTTCCGCCCCATCCTCATAGGCGCGCGTCGCGGCCTGCAGGCTGTGCTGATAGCGGTTCACGGGATAGGGCGTCCAATCCTCGTCCAGCGAACGGATCGCATCCAGAATCCTGTTCGGCAACGCGGCGTTATAGGCCTCTTCGTATTCCATGACGGCGTCCCAATCGGCCTTGGTCGCCTCTTCAAAGCTGGTCCAGGTGGGTTTGTGGGTTTTGTCCAGCATGGTCCGGTCCTTTTGACTGATCATTCAACCGCAGCCTAACGCAGAAAACCTGAGCGAAAAAACGAATTAGCTTGGCCGAAGAACATTACGCCGAAATGCGCCGTAACTTCAGGCTTGGGACAATGCCCGCGAGTGTTTTCTTGCGCGCACGCGCAGAAGCGGACGACCTGCAATCAAAAGAAACAGGCACGAGATCAATATGCCCATGACGGCAGGCAAATAGAGCAATAGCCACAATTTCGGGTCTTCGATCACCAACGGAGACACAAAGCCGCGCATACCTTCCAAAAGGACCAGAATTATGAATGCTCCAAAAATCTGTGGCCACAGGCCAAATCTGGAAAAGCTGCCCAACATAAGGGTTGCATAGCCCGCCATTGCGACCGCGATACAAATGGTAATCCACGAAAATCGCTGATGCAGCTCGTCGATCAACGCCCCCTCAGTGAACCCTTCTGCTGCCGCAATCGCAGCCCGGTCGCGCAACAGCTCTGCGGTGGGAATGGCCTCGAGGCTTCGCTCGGCCGCGTTGTCGGTACTCGTCAATTCTGAGATGTCATAGGACGCGTCCTGAAACAGTGTAGACGACAGGGTACGTCCCTGCCGGTCCTGGCGCAGGGCAACCCCGTCAACCATCACCAGATGAATGCCCGAGCCGTTATTGACCAGATAAGCTGTTTGGCTGGAATAGCTGACCGGGCTGGTTTTATCCCGCCGGTCCGAAACAAAAACTTCGCGCAAAGTCCCGTCCAGATCAATCCCCCCAATATAGACGGTCACGTCACTTGCAGGATGCAGGAATTCGCCTTCATTCAATAACTGCGCTGTGACGTCACCCGCCACTTCGGCCTGCCGTTTTTCCAGTAGATCGACCGAGGCTGGGCGCAGGAAAACACTGATCGAGGCCATCATCAGACCAGCAACAAGACCGAACAGAACCACAGCGCGAGCCAGCCGCCACGGGCTGGAACCTGTGGCCAGCATCACCGTAAGCTCGCTTTCACGGCTCAGGCGGTTGGTGGCATAGACGGCCGCTGCGAATACGGCCATGGGCATCACCGTACGGATCAGCGTCGGCAAAGTAAGAGCGGTAAATTCAAGAAACACCATGGCCGATTGACCACCGCTGATGACACGGTCAAACAGGCTGACCGAGCGGGTGATCCAGAAAACCCCCACCAGAATCAGAGTGAAAAAGCCGAACAGAATCAGCAGTTGCCGCAGGAAGTATCCATCGAAGCGCGACATGTATCCTCATCCGGCTACCTGAAATTCGTTTGAACAATATGCCAATCCCCTGACCGAGGAAACCGCATAGCCCAAGAATTATAGAAATTGAGCCGTGCGCACTAAAACGGCTTATGCCATATCGGAATTGGCACCCCGGTCCAGCATGCTTACCAGCCCGGATCAGTCCAGCGTTTCAGACAACGATCTGAGCAGGTGATTGAGCTGATCGCGCTGTTGCAGGGACAAACCCTGAACCAGGCGCTGCTGAGTCTCTACATGATCCGAAACGGCGGCCTCAATCGCTTTGAATCCGTTTTGGGTAAGACGGATCAGGAAGCCCCGGCCATCCTCAGGGTTTTGCACTCTTTCGACCATCCCCGCCTTAACCAGTTGATCGACGCGATTCGTCATTGTGCCGGACGTCACCATTGTAAGCTCCAAAAGCTCGCCAGGTGAAAGACCCTCTGGCTTGCCAGACCTTCGCAACGTGGCAAGGACATCAAAGCTGGCAGCGTTCATGTCATGAAGAGCCCAAGTATGCTCCATCGCCCTTCGCAACTGAACCGCCAACCGCGTCAGTCGACCAACGGTTTCCATCGGCCCCACATCCAGGTCGGGCCGGGCACTGTTCCACTGCGCGATAATTCGCTCCACATGATCCATGAATTCTGGCTAGCCCAACTTTATCTTGACGTCAAGATTTTACAATATATCTTGACGTCAAGATAAAGGGATTCGCCATGAGACACCAAACCGACATCGCCCTAACTGCTGTTGCCCCTTTGATCTGGGGTAGCACCTATTATGTTACGACCGAATTTTTGCCCGCCGGATATCCGATCACGATGGCCGCGCTGCGTGCGCTGCCTGCCGGACTGCTGCTGCTAGTTTTGTCCCGTCAACTTCCAAGGGGTCATTGGTGGGGCCGCATATTCATTCTGGGCGCGCTCAATTTCACCGTGTTCTGGACCCTGCTTTTCGTCGCGGCTTACAGGCTCCCCGGTGGGGTCGCAGCCACTGTCGGCGCGGTACAACCTCTTATTGTAGTCTTCCTGTCGGCATTTCTGCTGAACACCCCGGTTGGGCTGAGATCGGTCGGCGCAGCGCTGCTGGGGGTGATCGGCGTCGGGTGCCTTGTCCTCGGAACAGCTATCAATCTTGATACGGTTGGCCTGATCGCTGGACTGGGTGGCGCCCTTTCGATGGGGGCAGGAACTGTCCTGACGCGCAAATGGCAACCGCCGGTGCCGCTGCTGACATTTACCGCTTGGCAACTAACCGCCGGCGGGCTGTTGCTGGTGCCGCTTGCACTGATATTTGAGCCCGCCTTACCAGCGCTTGAAACAAACAGCCTTCTCGGAATTGGATATCTGAGCGTCATCGGGGCTGCCCTGACCTATATCCTGTGGTTCCGAGGCCTCGCCCGGATCGAACCCTCTGCGGTCTCGGCACTTGGCTTTCTCAGCCCGTTATCCGCCGTAATGATTGGTTGGGTCATGCTTGGGCAAAACCTGACCTTTGTGCAGATCGCCGGTGTCTGTATCGTACTTTTGGCGGTCTGGCTGGGGCAAATGGGCAAGCGTACCGGCCGTTCGATTGTCACCATCAGAAAGCCCGCCTGAAACTCCAGGCATCGATGTACGAGTTTTGTGCTAAACTGTGTGCTGTGCAACGCCCGGGCAAGAAAGGTATCACGTGTCAAAAAGCCGAGTAAAACCGCGCTATTTTGCCATCGCCCTGCTGCCGGTATGTGTTTTCGCAATCCATAAACTGATCCAGAACCAAATGATCGCCAATGAACTGGACGTCCCAGTGAACTTTGTGTTGAGCGGTAGCTCTTGGCGGGAAGCCGTTGGTCGATTTCGATTTCTTGCCGCGTCCTGGTTCTTTTTATCGCTGGCCTTGTTGCCCGTGGCAGTCTTGTTCCGGACCCTGTCACGCCCGATCGAAAAAAGCACCCGGATCGCGGCAATCGCGATTGTAGTCGCCATCGTGTTTCTGGCTCTCGTGCCAACCATTCAAAAGCATATGACCGACCAAAGCCCGCAGATTTACCACCAGATCGGCAAAGCCGTTTTTGAAACAGCATTGTCGCAAGGCACCTTACCGGCATGTTCCGGTTCGGAAGATAGCTGGATGTTTGGGAAATGCGGGCAGGCCCCTGTTCTTTCACTGTTCAACCGTATTCTGGACCTGGTAAATGCAATGGCCGGCCTTGCGATCGGGTCGCTGATTGTCGGAATGATATTGTGTCTTGGACGGCATGAATCTCAGGACATCGAAGCAACCGCAGCTGAGCTGGCGCAAAACCTGCGGCAGATGCGGCAGCAGCTCTACCTGTCCAGTCTGGTGCTGACCTTCGGCATGTTCTTTGCCGCAAGCTGGATGTACTGGCCCTTGCCCATGATCGCTGAATCAGAAAGGGCCGCCTATAGCGCATTGCTCAACGCATCGGCCTTGTTCACCGGCACATATTTTTGCTTGCTAATGCTCAGCTACTTTCTTCCCGTGGCAGTCCTTCTGGACGGAAGAATTTCTAACCTCGCTTTGGCTGCACGAAATCAGGGCGGCAAAGACCAGGCATTCGACATTGATGACTGGAGATCGTCGCATAAGCTGACAGAAGGCACAGGTGACATCATCGGCGCCGGCTTCGCCCTGACGGCCCCAATCTTGGCCGCTTTTGCCGGTGGCATATCACCGATTTTGGGTTAGACCGTGATTTGTTGAGCAACCAGAACGCGGTTTATCGCATCGGTCGAATGCTCTGCTGGTCCAAGTTGTAACAGCTAGGCTGCGCAAAGGGTCACGCGAGTCCCATTCCGCCCAAGCGGCACAAACTTCTGGAAATGGAGAGAATGGCAGGGGCAGCAGGGTTCGAACCCGCGACCTACGGTTTTGGAGACCGTCGCTCTACCAACTGAGCTATACCCCTAAGGTGCGCCTCAAATATGCCAGCCGCGCGGCGGACTCAAGAGGCTTTTTCAGATTCCTCCTCAGTTATGCGCACGACAAACAAGTTGCGTATAGCGTTGAGTTCTATAAGACACGGTTTGATCAATATGAGGGTCACCATTCGTGAGTATCCGCAAGAAAATCGCCGATAGCGAGGCCGTCCTGAATTGGACCGCCCGCCGCATCGCGAGCTATATTCGGATGGTCAACCGCAACACCCAATGGCAACGCATCGGCTATGAAGAGCTGGACCAACTGGCCGATCAGGGCGAGCCGGTCATCGTTGTCCTTTGGCATCAGCGACTGGCACAATCGCCCTATTTCTTTCCGTTGGATAAGGGGCGTATCTGCTCGATCACATCCTCGGCGCGCGCTGGCAGCATGGTTGGTCGGGTGCAGAAACTGTTCGGCATGGACACCATCGCCATGACCAGCAAAAACGCCAACAACATCGCGGTGTCACGCGAAGTGATCGGCAAGATCAAGCGGGGCATTTCCATCGGTATCGCCGCTGACGGCCCGCGCGGTCCGGAACGGGTGCTGTCGACCGTGCCTCTGGTTTGGGCACGCACCTCGGGCAAGCGGGTCTTCGGTATCACCTATTCCGCCCGCCACGGCAGCGAGGCCGGAACCTGGGATCGCCTGCTGATGCCGCGCCCCTGGCGCAACAAAGGCGTGTTTCTGTGCCGGGAATGGACCGAAAACGTTCCCCGCAAGACCAGTGAAGAAGAACTCGAGACCCTGCGGTTAAGCCTTGAGGCGCATATGAACGACATCACTGCCGAAGCAGACAGGATGGTCGGGCGCGAACCCTGGTTACCCAAGGGCTAACCGCCGCGCAGCCTTTGCATCAGATACACTTCGCTGCCTTCGGGGATCGGTTCGGTCAACCCGCTGGCGATCACGCGCCCATTGATTGAGATGGATACACCGGCATCTATCGGCGCCTGAAGCTGCGGATGTACCCGCGCGAGCGCCTGCAACAACTCGCCGGTGGTTTTAGCCTCGACCTCGACCACCTGCTGACCCCCGGTCAAAGACCGGAGGCCGGACCACAGGTGAACCTCAACCATTGTCCTTGAGCGCCGCCAGAATGCGCGGCGGTGACATTGGAAGTTGTTTCATCCGCACACCCGCCGCGTTCGAAACTGCGTTGGCGATGGCTGCCAGCGGCGGCACGATGCCGGTCTCGCCCACGCCGCGCACACCAAACGGGTGGCCGGGATTGGGCACTTCGACGATCACCGTGTCGATCATCGGCAGGTCGCTGGCGACCGGGATGCGATAGTCGAGGAAGATCGAGTTCTGCAGACGACCATCCTCGCCATAGACATATTCCTCGTTCAACGCCCAGCCGATACCTTGCGCCGCGCCGCCCTGATATTGGCCTTCGACATAGGTCGGGTGGATGGCCTTACCGGCGTCCTGGATGACCGTATAGCGAGTGATGCTGGTCTTGCCGGTTTCCGGGTCGACCTCGGCATCGACGATATGGGTGCCGAAGGACACGCCTGCGCCCTCGGGCGTCGCTTCGAAATGGCCCGAGATCGGACCGCCGGTCGCGCCCATATCAGCGGTGATATCAGCCAGCGGCATCGGGTCGAAATCACCTGCATTGGGGCCCGAGGGCACCGCGCAGCCGTTTTCCCATTTCACCGCATCCACCGGGATGCCCCACTTGGCCGCCGCCCGTTCGCTGAGCTTTTCGACCGCGTGCCGGGCCGCCTTGATCGTGGCCAGACCCGAGGCATAGGTCACGCGCGATCCGTGGCTAACGTCATTGTATCCCAGCGTCGCCGTGTCCGCGATGGTGACGCGGATATTCTCGTAGGGAATGCCCAGAACCTCGGCTGCCATCAGCGCCATCGACGCGCGCGAGCCGCCGATATCGGGCGTGCCGACCATCAGCTGGGCCGAGCCGTCCTCGGACAGGGCAAGCGACACCGATGTCTCGCCGCCGTGGTTGAACCAGAATCCACAGGATATCCCACGCCCCTGCCCTGGTTTCAGTGGCGCAGAATAGTGCGGATGCGCCTTGGCGGCCTCAAGCGTTTCGACCAGACCGATGCGTTCGTAGCGCGGGCCATAGCTGGCCTTCGTACCTTCGTAGGCGGCGTTTTTCAGACGCACGTCCACGGGGTCCAGACCCAGTTTCTTGCACAGCTCGTCAATCACCGACTCAACAGCAAAGGCTCCCATCGGTGCACCGGGCGCCCGGTAGGCCGCTTGTTTCGGGCGGTTGGCCATGACGTCATAGCCCACCTGCTTGACGTTAGTCAGGTTATAAGGAGCAAAGGCACACATGGCCGTCATATCACCCGGCGCGCCGGGGAAGGCCCCACCCTGCAGGCGGAACACGCCTTGCGCTGCGGTGATCGTGCCGTCTTTCTTCATCCCGATCTTGATATCCATCGACGCGGAGGCCGTCGGACCGGTGGCCCGGAATACCTCGGATCGGGTCATCACCAGCTTGACCGGGCGGTTGGCCTTGCGGCTCAGCGCCAGCGCGACCGGCTCGATGAATACGGTTGTCTTGCCACCAAAGCCGCCGCCAATCTCGGACGCCGTCACCCGCAGTTGCGATGTTTCGATCCCCAGCAAAGCCGCACAGGTTTTCTGCGCGATCCAGTGCCCTTGGGTGGTGCACCACAGCTCACCCTTGCCGTCATTTCCCAGCGTCGCCAAACAGGCATGAGGTTCGATATAGCCCTGATGGGTTGCCTCGGTGACGAAGCTGTCTTCAACGACCAGATCCGCCTCGGCAAAACCGGCTTCGACATTGCCATGCCCGCTTTCGTGATAGCGCACGACGTTCGGGTGCATCCCTTCGGGCACGGAATAATCCGCCGCCCCCTCGCGTATAACCGGAGCGTCCGGAGCCATCGCTTTGTCGACATCGGTCACATGGGGCAGCACCTCATATTCGACCTCAATCAGTTTGAGTGCGTCACGCGCCGACAGCGCCGAAGTTGCCGCAATAGCTGCCACCGCGTGGCCGTCATACAGGGCCTTCTCGCCTGCCATAACGTTTTCCAGCACGTTCCAGAACTCACCTTCAAGACCGGGCTTAAACGGCACCTCAGCGAAATCGTCACGGGTCACAACGGCTTTGAAGTCTTTATGCGCTTGGGCCTTGGAGGTATCGATCTTTACGATCCGCGCATGGGCATGGGGCGAGCGCAGAATAGCCCCGTGCAACATGCCCGGCGCGGTGGCGTCAGCGCCAAATTTCGCGCGCCCCGTGACCTTGTCCAGCCCGTCAGGGCGGTTCGGTCGGGTACCAACGAAAGTGAATTCAGATTTGCGATCGTCGAGTGCCATTACGAAGCCTCCCGCAGGTCTGCCGCTGTATCCATCACGGCGCGAATGATCTTGTCATACCCGGTACAGCGACACAGGTTACCGGCCAACCAATACCGTGTCTCTTCCTCGGTCGGGTTCAGGTTCTTTTCCAGCAACGATTTGGCCGCGACCAGAATACCGGGGGTACAGATACCGCATTGAAGAGCGGCATATTCAATCATCTTCTTCTGCAGCGGATGCAGAACGTCCCCGTCTGCAAGACCTTCGACGGTCTCGATCTGTTTACCCTCTGCTTCGATCCCAAGCATCAGGCAGGAACAAACCAAACGGCCATCGACAGTTACGGAGCAGGCACCGCAATCGCCGGTGCCGCAGCCTTCTTTCGCACCGGTCAGGTTCAGCTTGTCGCGCAGACAGTCCAGCAGGGTCTCGCGTGGGTCACACAGGTATTCGACCGTGTCACCATTGACGGTGGTGGATACGTGGAACTTGCTCATGCTTGCTCTCCCTTGGCGCGGGCATAGGCGATTTTCGCGGCGCGTTTGGCCAGAACCCCGGCCACTTCGGTACGGAATGCGATTGTGCCGCGCTTGTCGTCGATCGGGTTACAGGCAGTAGATGCGGCAGCGGCAAGCGCGTCCAATGCAGCATCGTCAAGGGTGCTGCCCATGATCGCCTTGGCGCAGTCTTCGACAAGCAGAACAGTCGGAGCCACGGCACCCAGAGACACGCGGGCCTCGGTGATGGTATCCCCGTCCAGACGGAGATTCACACCAACGCCAACCACCGCAATATCCATCTCGGTCCTTGGGATGAACCGCAGATAGGCATCACCTCCGTTTTCGCCGCGTGCAGGAATATTGACCGCCGAGATCAGTTCACCCTTGGCCAAGGACGTTCTGCCCGGGCCGGTCGGAATATCTTCGACGGCAACCTCACGGGTGCCACTTGGTCCGGTGACTGTCACGGTCACGCCCGCTGCCACCATGGCTGGCACCGAATCCGCCGCAGGCGAGCCATTGCACAGGTTGCCAGTCAGCGTCGCCCGCCCCTGCACCTGAGTCGATCCGATCAAATCCATCGCTTCGACCACGCCGGGCCAGTCAAGGCCCAACCCAGGATGTTCGCTCATTTCCGCACCCGTCGCCGCCACGCCCAGCGTCCAGCTGCCGTCAGCATTGCGGGTGATATCGCTTACGCCATTGATTTTCTTGATGTCTATCAATGTATCAGGCGTCACCAATTCCGAGCGCAACTGCACCAGAACATCGGTGCCACCGGCAAGAAACCGTGTAACGCCTTTTGCATTTTCTGCCAGAGCCGACGCCTCGGCAAAGCTGGCAGGGCTGTGATAATCCATGATTTTACCTCGCGCCTGTTGGTCAGGATCCACTGGGGTTCGCAGGGACGTTAGTGCAGCAACACACTGGCGTCCATGGCAAGAACGACCTATTTTTCGATCCCGAAATGTCGTTTCCAGACCTCGGATCAGAGGTCGATCTCGACCACCCCGTTCGGGTCCGCAGCACGGCTCTGGCACAGGATGATTGCGCCTTCGCGCTGCTTGTTCGACAGCACGAAATCCCTGTGCTCGATTTCACCCGAAATCACACCGCATTTACAGACGCCGCAAATTCCGTCCGAACATTTCACGTCGACCTGAATTCCGGCTTCGTTCAGCACCTGCGCCGCGTGTTTGTCGGCGGGAACCTGCAGCTCTCGCCCCGATCTGGCCAGTTTCAGCGTGAAAGAATGGTTCTCATATTCGGGCTGCTCGGGGACCGAGAAATACTCCAGATGCCGCGCCTCATCGGGGAAGCCTTGCTGTTCCGCTGCCTGTATCACGCCTTCCATGTACCGATCCGGGCCGCAGGTATAGACATGCCAACCTACCTGATATCCCGACAGGATTGACTGTAAATCAGCGCGCGTGCCTTCGTCCGAGAAATGATAGTGCACGTGATCGGCCCAGGGCATTGCAGCCAGATCGTCCAGATACCCCGCCCCAGCGCGGGTACTGGCCGAGTAATGCAGCGCAAAGGGTTTGCCCAGACTGTGCAGGCGGTGGGCAAAGGCGATCATCGGCGTGATGCCGATCCCGCCGCCCATCAGGAATGTCCTGGTGGCGGTCTCATCCAGTTCGAAATGGTTGATCGGCTTCGAGATGAAAACCTTGCGCCCTTCGGTAAAAATCCGATGCAACAGGGCCGAGCCGCCCCGCCCCTCATCCTCGCGCAAGACACCGATCTGATAGGTCGCTGCGTTCGCCGGATTGCCGGACATTGAATATTGCCGCAGGAACTCTGGCGCGACCAGCACGTCCAGATGGGCGCCTGCGGTCCACTGAGGCAGCGGCGCGCCATCCAGCGTCGCGAACTCATATTTGGTCACATCATCTGTCATCCGGTCGACCATGCTCAGCTCGACCCGCATGACAGGGGCATCACCTGCGATCGAATAGTTGTGAACAACAGACATGTCCCCGGCGGCCTTGCCTGCCTTGTACTCCTCTGCCGTGACCATCGCTTCATAAGCTGCAATCCCGGCTTCGCGGTCCATGGCAAAAGGATAGGGCCAAGGATGCGGGGCCAGATAGGCGGGATAGACCGCCAGCGTCTGATCCTCATATTTCAGGGCAAGGTCCGTCTGCAGGTTGCGCCGGTTCAGCGGATGCTGGGTCGGGCGATACGCGCCGTCGGGCTGCAATTCGATATCCCACCACCATTTCTTGGTGTCGTTCAAGCCACCATTGCCCACCGCATCGTCCAGTTTCGCCAGCGCTGGCGCGGCTTGGGGGAAGTTCATCGCGGCCCAACGGAAGGGACGTTCCTTGAAGATGCCTTCCAGATTCCATGGGCAGGTTTTCATGCACCGCCCGCACATCGCACCACCCGATGTTGTCACCCGATAAGTGGCGCATTTCTGGCTGTCGGATTTCCAGATTTCATAGCCATTGAACATCAGTTTTGGCCCGGCGGTGATCGCCCCCGAGGGGCATTCTCGCGCGCATTTGTTGCAGCTTTCACAAAAACTCTGCAGTCCGAAATCTATCGGCTTGTCATGAGCCAGAGGCATATCTGTTGTGACCGCACCGGATTTCAGACGCGGGCCCAAATAGGGGTTCAGGATGACCTCGCCAATCCGGCTGACCTCTCCCAGTCCCGACAACAGCAAAAGCGGAGGCTGCAGCACCTCGCCATCCATCACCGTATGGGCCTTTGCCTTATACCCAAGGTTGCGGATCTGCTGTGCAACGACCCCACCCAAAAGCGAGAACCGCAGATAGGCGCGCATGGATTGGGCCACTGCAATCCAGTCGTCGCCACTGGACCCTTCCATGGTCTCGTAACCCTGATCAATGATCATGCTGATGGCTTGATCATGCGGCGGCGTGATCTCTTCTCCGGCAGCATCATGTGAATACCACGCCCAATCGGGGCACCGGCTGAGACCGACGGCATCCGCACCCAGAAAATAGGTCGCGGCCTTGATATTGGCGGCGTTCCGGGCGGCATCTGTCGGTGGCGTGGTCTGGGCACTGTCGCCATCCTGCAGTAGAACAAACGCGCCCAGCGCGCGCCGTTGCGCGAAACTGGGGGCCGCCTTGCGCACATAATGCCCACCCTTGGCGGCGTCCTGCAGAGTCTTACCCATGTCGCCGAATTGCGCCCGGGCAAACATGTCAGCCCGTTTGGGGACGCGTGCAACGTTTTCCTCGTCAATATAAGTTGTCGGCGTTTCGACACGCTTAAGCTTTTCGAAGGGATGCGCGCCGTCGACATAGCGCCGTTTGGCATAGGAGTCTCGGTTCAACGCATTCTTGGCAAAACCCGCCCCCAACCACCATGCCGGTCCTTGTGTGCGAAACCACGGTTGCTGAGCCATCGGGCACAGCGGGCGGTCATGAGCGATCTCCAACTCGGTCGTCACCACGGCCAGCCCGAACCGGGTCCCAAGCCAGGGGGCGACAAGCTGTCCACCTTCGACCGAGGCCAATCCTGCGGCGACCGCCAATTTGCCCAGATCAACATCCGACGACATCGCCGAATGCGCCCGCGCATCAAAGCCAAGCAGGCGGATGTAGTTGGCAATAACCACCGCATTTTCGGTCGCCAACAAACAGGCGCGGTGGTCCTGCGCATCCGTGATCCAATCGGCGCCCGGTTCAGAAGGGTCCGGGTCGCGGTTGTGCTCGTAGAGAAACACGATTGCATGGCGGTGGCTGTCGATTGGCTTGGGCGCAGCCTCGATACTGTCCTTCAAATCCGCCATGATGACATCAATGCCCGATGCCAGCGTCTTGGTCTGCCGTGTCCGCAAGGCATCGGACAGCCGGTCGATATCGGGGTTACGGCGCGGCTGCGGCAGCAGCGCTTCGGTTGGCAGTGGCCCGCATCCGATCATCGACGCATCATTGAAATAGCCAAAGGCCTTCAGATGGTTGGCGCGCGCATTCGGATCTGACGGGATATCGCCCATTGCCGGGTTCACCAACCCGTCGCGGATCGCATCCATCATCGCCTGAAACTCACCCATCGCATTGACGATGCTGTGGGGCTGATCGGGGCGGCGAAAACTAAGATCGCCCATAGGCGGCACCTGTGACAGGTCCGGCATTGTGTCTTGCCGCGCCAACCGCTCTAGCGGGTAGCCGCCCTTATGAACTGGCCTGTTCCGGTCTGAAAAGAAACGGATTCCCATAGCGTGCCTCCCCTTGCCCGTCTGACCCTTAATGCCCGGTAGACAGCAATACCATTCATACTTAATCATAAATAATATGAATAAAAATGATTTCACTGATTTGGACGGCAAAGTCCTGCGGGTCTTTCTGACAATACTCGAGGAAAGCTCGGTCTCGAAAGCAGCCGATCGGCTGGGGGTCACGCAATCGGCAATCAGCCACACGCTGTCCAAACTGCGGCAGGTGCTGGGCGATCCGTTGTTTGTACGTTCAGGTCAGGGCCTGACCCCGACCGAACGTGCCTTGTCCCTGAAGGACCCTATTCAAACGGTGCTGGACGGGATGCGTGCCTTGACCGACGGTCGCCCCTTTGACCCGTTATCCGAACAGATTGACATTCGCATCGCCACAAATGACATGCCACGCGAAGTGATATTCCCAAGGCTGTTGCGCGACACACGCGCCGAGGGTGCACGGCTACGGTTGGAGTTCATCCCATCCGGAGTTCCCGACCCGGACCTGTTGCGCAGCGACCGGTGTCAGTTGATGGTCACCCCGCTACCGCCCGATGGGCCGGACATCTACCAGAAACGGCTGTTCGAAAGCCCGCTGATGATGTTCTTCGACGCCGCCCATTGCACCCCGCCAGACAGCTGGCAGACCTATTGCGACAGCGACCATATCGAGGTGCGCTTTGCCGATGGCCGCAATGCCCGTGCCGTCATGCGGGGTGTTGATCAAAGCCAGATCAGAGCGCCGATTGTTACCCTGCCCCATTTCAACGCGATACCAGCCTTTGTGCGGGGCAGCTCGTTGATCTCGACCGATACCGCCTTGATGAGACAAGGTCCTCTGGCCGGGTTGGACTGTGCGCATTTGCCCTTCGAATGCACCCCGGTTCCGCTTTACATGGTCTGGCACCAAAGGTCGGCCAATGACCCAGCGCATCGTTGGCTGCGCAGAAGGATCGAAGCCATAGCAGCTGACATCAGCGCGCCTTGATCAAATGGGTCAGTGCAGCACCGGTTTCAAAGTAGGCGTGACGCAGGCGGGTCCAGCGTTCAGTATGTTCCGCCACAGCGGGAACTGGCAGCAACGCCGGATCCCCTGCCAAAAGGCTCTCAGCCGCCATACGGCCAAACACCGTGCCCGGCCCGATACCCCGGCCTGAATAGCCATGGATCGAAACCGCATCCGGTCCGATCCGGGTGATCTTGGGAATGTGGTCCGAGGTCATCGCAATGCGGCCGTGCCATCCCTGCTGCAAGGGTTGATCCGCAAGCTGAGGATAAAGCTCTGACAGTTTGCGCTTGATCCATCCGGTATGAGCGGCGCTGCCCGCATGTTCTAGATTGCCCATTGCGCCGAGGATAAAGCGCCCGTCGTGATCCATTCGGAAAGAGGTCATGATCAGGCCGGTATCCCAACATCCTTCGGCTCCGGGAAGAATACTCGCGCGCAGATTGTCGGACAACGGCGCAGTAGTGAATTGAAAATACGAGACAGGAACATAGGCCGGTGCCGTATCGGGCAGGTTCCGATGATACGCGTTGGTGGCCTGGATCACTGATTTGGCGCGCACCGTGGCCTGCGGGGTTTCCAACAGCCACTGGCCATCGACATGGCGCATCGTCATCACTGGGCTGTGCGTGTGAACGCGTGCCCCGGTTGCGGCAGCCGCACGGACCAGACCACGCACATATGCCATCGGCTGGATCGTTCCGGCGCGCGGGTCGAACAGAGCTCCACGAAAGGTGGCGCTGCCCGTGCGCTGGTACGTCTTGTCCGACGACAGCAACTCGACCGGAGCGCCTGCCTGACGCAACTGTGCATGGCGTATTTTCAAATCAGCAAGACCAGAGCCAGAATGCGCACAATGCAACGTGCCCTTGCGCATCGGCTCGCACTCGATCCCATGTGTCTGGATCACGCTGAATACTTCACTTGGGGCCGCCGCAAGGATTTCGATCAGACGCGTTCCGTCCGCATCCCCCAGATGGGCGCAAATGTCAGCAGGGCGCACCCAGAGTCCGGCATTAACCAGCCCCACATTGCGCCCGGATCCCCCATGCCCGATCTCCTGTGCCTCCAAGACACAGACCGAGGCTCCGGCCCGTGCGGCCGTCAAAGCCGCGGAACAGCCAGTATAACCGCCGCCGATCACCGCAAGGTCCACAGACAAATCGCTGGTCAGCGGGGCGCTCTCCACATGCTCGCGGCAGGTGTGTAGCCAAAGGGATTGATCGTAGTCGCTCAATGCGGACTCCTTGCGGTGTCAAAAACCATTAGGACGCGGGATCAGGTCGTCGCAAGAGCCCTTTGATCCTCACGCCCCATCGCGATCAGGAAAGGCCGCGCCTCTTGCTGCGACTGAAACGCTGCCCGATCGCACATCCCCTGCCACCCGGCCAGAACCAGCGATTGCGCAACGGCACCGCCCAAAGTCGCTCCGGGGCCTGTCACGATGAACAGGTCAGGCGCGAATTCGCGCGCGGCGGTCTGGATTGCGTGGGTGAAGTCATAGGCCGCGGTCACCTGATGCCCCAGGGTGTAATCCCACAGTGCCTGCGTGTCCGTCGCACCCGGCCACCAGATTTTGCCACGCCCGTCGATCAGAGGCCGGTCAGGCTGTTTGAACAGCTCCGCACCAAGTTGCGTGCGCCCTTCCGCAGCCACCGGAGCTTGAAGGTGGGTGTGAAATGCGGCGTGATTTGCCAACCTCATGGGGAACCTGTCTTGCACACTCGGCCACGATGCCTCGAACGCTCGCAAGCCCTCTTCGTTGCCCGCCAGAACCAGCATTCCACCCAGATCAATCGACAATGCCAGAACCTGACCGTCCTGCGCGTTGATCCGCGCCACATCGGCCAGCAATTCAGCCTTACGCTGTGGGTCATCCGCCCAGCTATTGTCTGTGAATGGGTATACGAGCTGCCCACCAATTAGGTGGTCCTGCATCAGCGTCCCCATTGTATTCACCACACGAAAGCCATCCTCGGGCGACACCGCGCCTCCGGCGGCCAAGGCGATGTACCAGCCCATCGAGTTGCCGGTGACGGCGACCACCTCAATGTCATCAGCAAGCGCCTGAGCATCGGCCAAAGAGGCCGCATAAATCAGGGGTGAGGCCACATCACCGCGCGAGTACTTACTGACCGTGAACCGATCGGCACCGTCCAGCGCCGTGACTGCCGCTTGCCCCGCATTGGCGCGGATGGCGTCAAACCCGCCAATCATCTGCATCCGGTTTGCGTGATGACGGTGCAAATACCCCAGCTCGGCCTCGTTATAGGTGCCCCGACCCGGGCAGATCACGACGGCAGTGCGGGTCATGAGCGGTTTCCAGTCAGATTGAGCGCGGCGGCGACAATATTATCCTTTGACGGCAATGGCGCAGCATATGCAGGCCCGGTCGCGATAAAGCTGTCTTCTGCCACTACGCGGGCGATTGGTGTGTCGGGGCTTTCTTCGACGAAGAAAGTTGTCAGCGCCTCTGACTGGCTTCCGGTCCGGCGGCATTCGTCAACGACCAGAATATGCGCACAGGTTTTGGTGGCCTCGCGCAACGCTTCTGCAGGTAATGGAGCCAACCATCGCATGTCGATAATCCGGGTTCGGATCCCTGCGGCCTCAAGTTCGGGCAAGGCTTGCTGCGACAGGTAGTGGCCGTTGCCATAGGTCACAATCGCCAGATCGGTGCCGTCCCCCTGTACCCCGACCTCGCCCAGGCGGATGCTGCGATCCGGCGAAGGATAGGTCGTCATCCATCCGGCATCTTGTGCCTGATGGAGGTCGCGCATCGGATAAAGCGCAATGGGTTCCAGGAATACCACGACGCGCTGCTCTTCGCGGGCCAGCCTTACGCATTCTCGAAGCATCTGCACCGCGTCCGAACCGGTCGAGGGGCAGGCAATGATCACACCCGGAATATCGCGCAGAACGGCCAGAGAGTTGTCGTTGTGGAAATGCCCCCCGAAACCCTTCTGATATCCCAGCCCGGCGATCCGCAGGACCATCGGATTGGTAAATTGCCCGTTCGAGAAAAAGGGCAAGGTCGCGGCCTCACCCCGGATCTGGTCCTCGGCATTGTGCAAATAGGCAAGAAACTGAATTTCAGGGATCGGGACAAAGCCGTTATGCCCCATACCGATGGCCAGTCCCAGAATGGACTGTTCGTCCAACAGCGTGTCGATCACCCGATCCGGGCCGAACCGCTGTTGCAGCTTTTGGGTCACGCCATAGACGCCACCCTTGCGTCCCACATCTTCGCCCATGCACACGATCTCGGCGTGTTCCAGCATCAGATCAGTCAGCGCCCAGTTGATCAGACGACTCATCGGCTGGGGATCGTCCATCGCGCGCATGTCGCCGCCAAAAGCGGCTGCACGGGCCTCGGCCCCCGGACCATTGGTGGGTTTGCAGGTGCGTTTTGGCGGGATCAGACTGGCCATGACTTCGGACGCGGTGGTCAGATGCGAGCGGGTCACGGCCTCTGCCGCGATCCTGTCGGTGCGAGCGCAAGTATCCTGATATATCTTCAGCGCCTGATCCGACGATAGCGCCCCGGCCTGATCCAACAGCCGCACCGAATGCAGCAGCGGATCATTTGCCTCATCAGCTTCGACTTCGGATTTCGCCATATAGGTCGTCGGGACGTCCGCCCCCGCATGGCCATAAAGCCGAACGGTTCTTAGATGCAGAAAAGCCGGTTTGCGCCGAGTGCGCACGTATTCCGCCGCCTCTTTCGCAACCGCATAGGTTTCGAAAATATCCAAACCGTTGGCCTGGAAATATTTGATCCCCGGCCGGTGCTGCATCGACGCTTGAATCCATCCCTTTGGCGTTCTGACCGAGATACCGATCCCATTATCCTCACAGACGAACAACAGGGGCAAAGGGGTCGACTGTACGCTGGTCCACCCCGCCGTATTGATCGCCCCCTGCGCCGTGGAATGATTGGCCGATGCATCCCCGAAGGAACACATGGCGATCCCGTCGGCAGGCAGTTCGCGATGTTCGGGCGGGTGCCGCCGTGCCGCGCCAAGCGAATAGGCCGCACCCACAGCTTTGGGCAGATGACTGGCGATGGTCGAGGTCTGCGGCGGGATCATCAGCGCCTTTGAGCCCAGCACCTTATGTCGACCACCCGAGATCGGGTCCTCTTTCGAGCAGGCGAAACTCAGCAACATATCCCAGGCGATTTGCTGGCCCGGCACTTGTTCGGAACGTGCGATCTGAAAGGCGGCATCCCGGTAGTGCAGAAACGCGATGTCCGTGGGCCGCAGCGCGTGGGCGACAGCCGCCATGCCCTCATGCCCGGACGAGCCGATGGTATAGAACCCCTGCCCCGCCTTCTGCATTGCGCGGCTGGTACGGTCCAGTGCCCGGCTGAGAACCTGAGACCGGTACAGCGACACCGCATCGGCGTTGCTTAATCCCGGTCGCGGTGCGGCGCCGTCAGGCAGGTGGTGCTGCGTCACACGTGTCAGGAAATTCTCATGAACGATCTGAGCGCGATCCATGGCGGCCCCTCTACTTCAATCTGGCGGTCGCAACAGAAATGCGCCGCAACCCTTCTTGCAGGCTTTCGGTGGCGTAAGCAAAAGAAAGCCGCAGATGGCCCGGCAAACCAAAGGCACGCCCCGGCACCAGTGCCACCCCGACTTCGTCCAGCAGATACCGGCAGAATTCGTGATCGACCGGCATTTCAGCCGGTGTTTTGGGAAAGACATAGAACGCGCCATCCGGAACGGCACACTCCAGACCCGCGGCATTCAACCCAGTAACCACAAGATCACGGCGCGCCCGCATCGCCTGCAGGCGTTCGCCCAATAGCGTTTGCGGCCCGGTAATCGCAGCCAATGCTGCCGCCTGTGCGATGGAACATGCGCCTGATGTAATCTGCCCCTGAACAGCGGTCATCGCCTTGATCAAGGGTGATGGCCCGATTCCCCAACCGATCCGCCACCCGGTCATCGAATAGGCCTTGGAAACTCCATTTACGGTCAGCACTCTATCCGCCAGATGCGGCACGGCCTGAACAAATGGCGTGAAGGGAACATAGGTCAGGTGTTGGTAAATCTCATCCGAGATCACCCAAACACTGGGATGCCTGTCCAAAACGCGACCCAGGGCCTGCATTTCCGATTCAGTATAGACCGCGCCGGTCGGGTTTGAGGGCGTGTTCAGCAAAAGCCAGCGAGTGCGCGGCGTAATTGCGGCCTCAAGCTGTGCTGGGGTCAGCTTGAACCCCTGAGAAACCGGACAGTCCAGGACAACCGGAATACCGCCGGACAGCCTGACAATATCCGCATAGCTGGTCCAGAACGGCGCCGCGGTAATAACTTCATCCCCGGGATCGAGCGTGGCCATCAGCGCCCCGGACAAAACCTGTTTAGCACCGGTCGAGACGATCACGTTTTCCGGCTGGACACTGGCCCCGACGGCGATAGCCGCCCGAACGTCCGGCGCCCCTGCCGTCGCAGGATACCGTGTTTGCCCGGCCAGCGCCGCTTGATGGGCCGCTTCGACCACATGTTCAGGGGTCGGAAAATCAGGCTCACCGGTGCTGAGCGCGACCACATCGACACCCTGTGCCTTAAGGCCCGCAGCCCGCTCAGAGATCTGAACAATCTCTGACAACTCAATCCCGCGCAGCCTGTCTGCACGCCTAATACTATCTGCTGCGATTTGCCTGGACACTGCCAACGTCTCTCTTGACCAAAATATTCATTTGGTATCGGGCTGGCGGGCCCCAAAAGCCAGTGATATTCCATCCGAAAGGTATGAGGAATTATCATATGATCGCCCCCCGTCGTTTTCTGCCGTCTATCCCCTCTCTGCTGGCACTCGAGGCCGTTGACCGCCTTGGCAGTGCTTCGGCGGCAGCGGAAGAGCTTTCGCTGACCCAAAGCGCCATCAGCCGACAGCTCAAGTCGATGGAGGAACAGCTGGGCATCGAACTGATCCAGCGAACCCAGATGCGGCTGCAGCTTACCCCGGCGGCAAAAGAATACGTTCAGGTCGCGCGCAAAAGCTTGCACCAACTGGCGCAGGCCTCCCTAAAACTCAGAGCCAATCCGACCGGAGGATCGCTGAACCTGTCGATCCTGCCGGCGTTTGGGATGCATTGGCTGGCGCCGCGTCTTCAGGACTTTGCCCGCCGACATCCCGAGGTGACCGTCAATCTAAACACCCGGCTTCGCCCCTTCGATTTCGAAACGGAACATTTCGACGCCGCGATTCATTTCGGACGTCGAGATTGGCACGGCGTCAACTACCTGCCGATTATGCGTGAAAACGTTGTACCGGTTTGCGCCCCGGAAATTCTGCCAAAAAACCCGGAACAGATTGACTGGCTAATGAATGCCCCACTGCTGCACCTGGAAACGCGCCCTGACGCCTGGGAGCAATGGTTTGCCGCACAAGGGCTTGTGGCATCAGGGCTTGGCGGCATGTTGTTCGACCAATTCTCGACTATGGGACAAGCCACAATTCATGGGCTTGGGGTGGCGCTGCTGCCCAGCTATCTGGTCGAAGACGACTTGAAAACCGGGCGACTCGTTCCCGCCTGGAAAGGCCCAGGCGTCAGTCTGGGCGATTTCTTTCTGGTCTGGCCGCAATCCCGGGTGGCATCCGAGCCGCTGAAGTCGTTCTGTTCTTGGCTGCAAGGCCAAGTCGACCAAATCTCGTGACCGGGCCATTCCGACCACCCTAGAAAACTGCGGGGAGGGAGCGTTCCGAACAGGATTATGTGTCCAACGACCGAGCAATGAGTTCCTTCATGATCTCATTTGTCCCACCATAGATCATCTGAACCCGCGCATCCGCGTAAAGCCGAGCAATCGGATATTCCATCATGAACCCATAGCCACCAAACAGCTGCAGACATTCGTGCATGATCTCATTCTGCACCTCAGACCCCCAGTATTTGGCCATCGACGCGGTCGATGCATCCAAAGTTCCAGCCTCAAGCCTGGCAATACAGTCGTTGACAAAACTGCGCAGCACTTCGGCCTTGGTTTTACACTCGGCAAGCTTGAAGCGGGTATTCTGGAAATCCATCACGCGCTGACCGAAGGCTTTGCGCTCCTGCGTGTATTTCACTGTTTCGGCAATCGCGAAATCAATCGCACCCAGGGCACCGATTGCAATCGTCAGGCGTTCCCAGGGAAGTTGCCGCATCATCTGGTAAAAACCCTGCCCCTCTTCCGCACCAATCAGGTTTGTCATCGGGACCTTGACGTCCTCAAAGAACAGCTCGGCCGTGTCATTGGACTTCATGCCCAGTTTCTTGAGGTTCCGCCCCTTGCGGAACCCATCTGCGCCCTGCGTTTCGACCGCGACCAACGATACCCCCTTCGACCCTTGGGACTTGTCGGTCTTTGCAGCCACAAGGATCAAGTCCGCAGATTGCCCATTGGTGATAAAGATCTTGGACCCGTTCAGACAGTAGGAGTTACCGTTCTTTTCCGCAGTTGTGCGAATCGACTGCACATCCGAACCGGTTCCGGGCTCTGTCATGGCCAGCGCGCCGACCATCTCGCCCGAGGCGAGTTTCGGCAGCCAATTCAACTTTTGATCTTCGTTGCCATAAGCGGTGATATAGTGGATGACAATCGACTGGATCGCATAGCCCCAACCGGAATCTCCGTGCGAGGTCTGGGCGTACATGGTCAGAGCATCAAATCCCATGCCACCACCGACACCGCCGTGTTCTTCGGTGATCGCGCCAGCCATCAGTCCCATGTCACCGGCCTTGCGCCAGAACGCACGATCAACAACCCCGTTTTCGGTCCAGCGCTCGATATTGGGCACCAGTTCGTCCTGCATGAAACGGTTCGCCATTTCGGCAAACATCTGGTGCTCTTCGGACACCCAGCTGGATGTAGGGGTAATAAGAGACATTGCGCATCCTCCAAGATCAACTTGCTGCCAGCGTAATTTGGACCGCCAAGTAATCCAATGCGTTGGATGAAACGCTACGCAACGTCTTTTGGAAGATTTCGCCGGGTCACGGGATCGGTGCGGCCAACGCGTTTTCCAGCAAGACCCGCGCTGCAGCTTTGGCATCTTGCGCGGGATCACAGCTTTTCAACAGAACCGCCGTCACGATTGCCCCTTCTTTCAGCAGAAGAATCTGACATCCCAGGCTTTCAGGGTCGAAGGCACCGGCTTTGCGGGCCAGATCCGTGAAATATTCCAACAACAACCGCTTGTGCTCCGCCGCCTGCACGTGGATCGGGTGCTCTTTCTCCTGGAACTCGGCGCCAGCCTTGATGAACATGCAGCCGCGAAACCCGTCTTCGGCGAACCACTCGCCCAGTGCATCAAAGCTTGAAATCAACTGGTCCGCAGGGGTGTGGGCCAATTCCTCGACACGACGCATGAACCAGTTGCGGAAATTCTCGTCCCGCAGACGCAAAGCCGCCAGAATCAGATCTTCCTTGGTGCGGAAATGTTTGTACATCGAAGTCTTCGACACACCCGTCTCAGCCACCAGCTTGTCCATGCCGGTCGCATGAAAACCGTCACGATAAAAGACCTTCAGGGCCTTGCGGACCAGCTCATCCCTTTTGTTTGGGCGCATGATTCGCCTCCTATACGTACCGATCTGTACATAATTGTACCCTCCATAATCCGCAAGGGCCACCAATGTTCAGGAAATTCTCTTTATTTTCCACCTGGATAGAGAAAAATTTTAGATATTTTACAGGCGCCCCTTGCAAAGAGGTACCGATCAGTACACCTTAACGACACGATGTACCGATCAGTTAACTATGGAGCCGTCATGAAACGCCGTACCAGCCCCTTCAACCGCCAGTACATCCCATTTCTGTTGACCCTTGCGCTGCTCGCTGCATCGCTAACCTGAAGGATCATGACATGAACCGCCCCCCTCTGCCGCCATTCACTGCTGAGACCGCTACACAAAAGGTCCGCATGGCTGAAAATGCTTGGAACAGCCGCGATCCGGATATCGTGACGCCCGCCTACACCGAGGACAGCCAATGGCGGAATCGGGCTGAGTTTGTCGCGGGCCATGCTGAAATTCACGCGCTTTTGACCCGCAAGTGGAGAAATGAGCAGGAGTACCGGCTGATCAAAGAACTCTGGGCCTATTCGGAAAACCGTATTGCCGTGCGCTATGCCTATGAATGGCGGAACGACAGCGGCCAGTGGTTCCGCTCATATGGTAACGAGAACTGGGAATTCGATAGGGATGGTCGGATGGCCAAACGTCATGCCTCGCTGAACGACCTTCCGATCAGGCAACAGGATCGGGTTTTCCTTTGGCCTCTTGGTCCACGCCCTGACGACCATCCCGGCCTGTCTGATCTGGGCCTGTAGAAAGGACCTATTATGCCACGTGCTTTTTCCAAACTAACCTTCACGTCTGCTGTTCTCACCCATCAAGAAAGGATGGGATCGGCGAAAACCTATGCGAAATTCCTGGAAAGCGGCCCTGTGCAGGGTCACGAAATCAGAGCCGCCGAAAAAGTGTTCATCGAGGCCCGCGACGGGTTCTACCAATCAACCGTGTCCGAGACCGGCTGGCCATATGTGCAGTATCGTGGCGGACCCGCGGGGTTTTTACGAGTACTTGATGCGCAGACCATCGGGTATGCTGATCTTTCGGGCAACAAACAGTATATCTCGCGCGGGAATTTGGATGGCAATGACCGGGTTGCGCTGATCCTGATGGATTATGCCAACCAGCGACGCCTGAAAATACTTGGGCGTGTCAAAATTGCCGAAGGCGCTGCGGCGGCTGCCAGCCTCTCCCCTGAAGGCACCCAGACCCCGGCCGAGCGCGCCGTCATTATCAAGGTCGAAGGTCTGGACTGGAATTGCCCAAGTCACATTACCCCACGATTCACCGAGGCCGAGCTGCGCCCCCACCTGAACGAATTGGGCCAGCAGCTGGCCCAACTTCAGGCGGAAAATGACCGGCTGAAACGGGAACTGGAAAATAAGAAATAAACCCCAGTGCCAAGCATTCCCCAACTTGTGATTCAAGGACTGACACCATGATAACGTTAACGCTGCACCGAGCCTTCATAGTCCTGTTTGGTTTCGCTCTGTCGATTGCCTTTCTTATGCTGGGATTTTTCGCATCTCCCGAAGCTGTTCGGACATCCCCGCCCGCGCTTTATAATTCGCTGCTGCTGGAAAAACTGACCCAAGACTAAGAACCGTACGGCCCTCGAAACAAGAGATTGTGCCTGAATCATGATCTCTGCCCTTGACCTTCCTGTGACTGGAACCCCCATCTAGGGTTGGAAACAGGACAGGATGAGTCGATTGGCCACCCCACATGCTATCAGACTGAAGGTCACCGGAATGAACTGCGCATCCTGCGTAGGCCGCGTGGAATCTGCGTTGCGCAATGTTCCCGGGGTTACCGAGGCTTCGGTCAACTTCCCAACCGAGACTGCACAGGTCACTTATGACGGGCCGATCAGCGACCTGACCGGCGCGCTGGACAAAGCTGGTTATCCGGTGTCAGTGGCAGAAGCTGTTCTGCAGATTGACAGAATGAGTTGTGCTTCTTGCGTCGCAAGGATTGAACGAGCACTCTGCGCAGATCCGGCCGTCATAAGTGCTCGGGTCAACCTGGCCACTGAAACCGCGACCATTCGTTTTGCCGACGGGGCAACTGATCCTGTGAAGCTGGCGCAGCAAAGCACTAAAGCGGGCTATCCGGCGCACCCTTCCAGGATGGCCGAAAGCAACGATGACAAACCGGGCGAAGCCTCTGCGCTGATTCGTACGACCCTGATCGCTGCAACGCTGGCTTTGCCCGTGTTCATACTCGAGATGGGCGGGCACATGATCCCAGCCTTTCATCACTGGGTTCAGGCGATAATCGGGATTCAGACCAGCCATATCATCCAGTTTGTCCTGACGTCAGTTCTGCTGATCGGCCCCGGAAGGGTGTTCTATGCCAAGGGTATCCCGGCCTTGCTGCGCGGGACACCTGATATGAATGCGCTGGTCGCGATGGGAACCGGTGCCGCCTATCTGTATTCCGTCCTGGCCACCTTTGCGCCTCAGGTTCTGCCGCAAGGCAGTGCAAATGTGTATTACGAGGCCGCCTCGGTCATCGTGGTCCTTATCCTGCTGGGTCGCGCGATGGAGGCGCGGGCAAAAGGCCGGACCGGGGCCGCCATTCGCAAACTGGTCGGGCTTCAACCGAAAACAGCCCGGCTAGAACAGGACGGGGGCACGGTCGATCGACCCATATCCGAAATACTGGTTGGCGATGTGCTGCAGATCCGACCCGGAGAGCGCGTCCCAGTCGATGCTCAGGTGTTGGACGGCACCTCATACGTGGATGAAAGCATGATTACCGGCGAACCCGTTCCTATAGGGAAATCGGCCGAAGATCAGGTGATAGGGGGCACGGTCAACGGCACGGGCGCGCTGCGCGTGCGCGCCACGCGGGTTGGGTCCGAAACGGTGCTGGCGCAGGTGATCCAGATGGTTCAGCAAGCTCAGGGTGCCAAGTTGCCGATACAGGGGCTAGTCGACCGGATCACGGCGTGGTTTGTTCCCGTTGTGATTGGCGTTGCCCTACTGACCATTGCGATCTGGCTGATCTTTGGCCCTGCGCCTGCCTTGCCGATGGCGCTGGTCGCAGGGGTTTCGGTTTTGATCATTGCTTGCCCCTGCGCCATGGGGCTGGCGACTCCGACGTCGATCATGGTGGGCACGGGGCGCGCGGCTGAACTGGGCGTGCTGTTCCGCAAAGGCGATGCTTTGCAGCAGTTGCAACAGGCCAAGATCATTGCTTTGGACAAAACCGGGACTCTGACACTGGGGCGCCCCGAACTGGCGAATGTCACGACCACGAACGGGTTTGAGCGCGATACTGTTCTGCGGCTGGCCGCTGCGGTTGAGGCGCGGTCCGAGCATCCGATTGCCACGGCGATCACGCGGGCCGGACCGGCGGACCTGCCCCCTATCTCCGGCTTTGAATCGCTGACTGGGCTGGGCGCCCGCGCGTCCGTTGATGGGCACGATCTGTTGATCGGCTCACCCAGATTAATGGCGCAGAACGGCATTGATCTATCCGCGTTGAGCCAACAGGCCGACCAGCATGCCGCCGAAGGGGCAACCCCCGTATTCGTCGCGATCAACGGTCAGGCTGCGGCACTTCTTACGGTCTCGGATCCGGTCAAACCGGGCACGATCGAAGCTTTGCACAGGCTGCACACGATGGGCCTGACATTGGCGATGGTCACCGGGGACAACGCCCTGACTGCGCAGGCCTTGGCAAACAAGCTGGGCATCGATCATGTCACAGCCGAGGTCCTGCCGGACGGAAAGCTCGCCACAATCAACGCCCTGCGCGACCAGTTCGGAGAGCTGGCCTTTGTCGGAGACGGGATCAACGACGCCCCGGCATTGGCTGCGGCGGATGTCGGCATTGCTATCGGAACTGGCACGGATGTGGCGATTGAAACGGCGGATGTGGTGCTGATGTCGGGCGATCTTCGCGCGGTTGCCAATTCAGTTGAAATCAGTCGCCGGACCATGAACAATATCCAACAGAATCTGGGCTGGGCGTTTGGATATAATGTTTTGCTGATCCCTGTCGCCGCCGGGATTCTGTATCCTTTTGGCGGCCCGCTTCTTTCCCCGGTTCTGGCGGCTGGAGCCATGGCTTTGTCCAGCGTCTTTGTCGTCACCAACGCGTTGCGACTTCGCAGGGTTCGCGCCAGCCTGCCCGAGGGGTCACATACGGCGGCTCAACAAATGGTGACGTCATGAATATCGGCGACGTTTCCAACCAAACCGGTCTCCCGGCCAAGACCATCCGCTATTACGAAGATATCGGACTGATCAAACCGCTGCGCGATGATAATGGCTATCGCCGGTTCCGCAGTCAGGATGTGCACAAACTGAACTTTTTGGGCCGGGCCCGCGCATTGGGATTTACGATCGAAGATTGCCGGACCCTGATGGCCTTGTATGAGGATGAAACCCGCGCAAGTGCAGATGTGAAGAAGGTTGCCCGCGCGCATATGGTCCAGATCGAAGCGAAGATCGCCGACCTTAATGCGATGCGCGATACGTTGGGTCATTTAATTGACGCCTGCGCCGGCGACGACAGGCCTGATTGTCCGATCCTGAAGGATTTGGGCGGACAACCCTGACACGGGGTTGCCCTTTGTCTTCAGCTTTGCTTTGTCTCTGCCAAACAATCCGGCTTGCGGCATCTGACCGGGCCTGGACAGCAGAGAGGTTCACCAAATGGCAAAAGTTGCGTTCCTTGGTTTGGGTGTCATGGGATATCCAATGGCCGGCCACCTGCAGGCTGCAGGTCATGAGGTCACGGTTTTCAACCGAACCACCGCTAAGGCCGAGGCTTGGGTCGCCCAATATGGCGGCTCAATGGCCGCTACCCCGCGCGAGGCGGCTGAGCGAGCCGAGTTTGTCATGGCTTGTGTGGGCAATGATGATGACCTTCGCATGGTCTGCGCCGGCGACGATGGTGCCTTCGGCGCAATGTCAAGCAGCGCGGTTTTCGTCGACCATACGACCGTCTCGGCAAAGGTAACCCGAGAGCTTTATGGCGCGGGCAAAGCCGCAGGGATTGCCTTTGTGGACGCGCCGATTTCGGGCGGTCAGGCCGGGGCTGAAAACGGAGTTCTGTCGATCATGTGCGGGGGGGATCAGGCTGCCTATGACGCGGCCGAGCCCATTATGCAGGTCTATTCCAAAATCTGTCGCCGCATTGGGGACAGTGGCGCCGGTCAGATGACCAAGATGTGCAACCAGATCGCCATTGCCGGACTGGTTCAGGGCCTCAGCGAGGCGCTGCATTTTGCCGAAAAAGCCGGGCTGGATGGCCGGGCGGTTGTGGAAGTGATCAGTCAGGGGGCCGCAGGCAGTTGGCAGATGGCGAACCGCTATGAAACCATGTTGGACGATCATTTTGAGCACGGTTTCGCGGTGGACTGGATGCGCAAGGATCTGGGAATTTGCTTGGATACCGCAGATGAAACAGGGGCATCCCTGCCGGTGACGGCTTTGGTTGATCAGTTCTATAAGGATGTGCAGAAAATGGGCGGGAATCGGTGGGATACGTCCTCGCTTATTAAACGGTTGCGCGCATTGGGGTAACGGGAAAAGGGGGCTGTCTGCCCCCTCTTGGCCCGCAGGGCCATTTCACTCCCGAAGATATTTTTAGCCAGATGAAAAGGACCCCGGTTTACTGGGACAGGGTTTCAAATGAACGACATCATCGCATTTTGGGCTGATGCTTTGCAGCAAAATTGGGGGCTGGACGCACGGCTGACCCGATTGGACGGCGAATACGATCTTAATTTTCTGGTCCGGGCAACCAACGGACAGGATTATGTTCTGAAAGTCATGCGCCCCGGATGCGAAGCAGAGCTTGTGGACCTGCAGGTCAAAGCCTTGGAACATATCGCCTCAGAAGCACCGGGGCTGCCATTTCCCACAGTGTTTCCCGATTTGCGGGGGGATTATCTGCCCCGAATCGAAGATCACGAGGGGGTACCGCGCCTTGTTTGGTTGCTGGAATGCCTACCTGGGCAATGCTACGCGAAATCGGCACCCAAATCCGAAGAGTTGATCCTAAAGCTGGGTCGCGTCCTGGGCGCTACAGACCGCGCATTAGAGCGGTTCACGCATGAGGGTTTGGCCCGGGGCGATTTCAAATGGAATCTGACGCAGGCAGGGTGGATCGAACAGCATCTGGACACCGTTAGTAGCCCCGCGCGACAGGCAGTGCTGGCCGAGATATGTTCCGAATTCAATGCGATATCAGACAAGTTGGCAGGCTTGCCCAGTCAGGCGATTCATAATGACGCCAATGACTATAACGTTCTGGTCGAAGCAGAGCTTGGCCAGCGCCCGGGCGTGTCGGGCTTGATTGACCTTGGCGATATGTGTGCCGCGCCACGCGTTTGCGATCTGGCGATTGCCGGGGCCTATATCGTATTGGATCATCCGCAACCCGAACGCGCATTGGCGGCACTGGTGCGCGGCTATCAGGCGGCAAACCCCCTGCGCGCGGACGAAGTCGATCTGATCTGGCCTCTCTTGCGGATGCGACTGGCTGTGTCGGTTGTGAACTCGACCCTGATGGCCCTTGAAAACCCGGATGATCCTTATGTCACCATCAGTCAGGCGCCGGCCTGGCGGTTTCTTGAGGACAACAGCGTCAATGGCGGATTGATGCCAGCGCGCCTGCGCGTCGCCTGTAGTCTGCCGGTCACCGATGGGGCCGAACGCATCCATGCCTATCTGTCCGCGCATCGTGGTCAATTCGCCGAGATGTTTGGACAGGGTCTAAAAGATGTGCCCATTGGCTCGCTATCGGTCGAAAACTCTGTGTGGCCGCAAAACCCATTCCACATGCCCCTGGCCGAGGCGGCACGTGTTGGCGAGGAAAATGTCACAGACTTCTGGTTGGGATATTACAATGAACCCCGCCTGATTTACGCAGAGCCGGAGTTCCGCAAAGGGCCATGGAAAGCTTCGGACCGACGCACCGTGCATCTGGCGGTGGATGTGTTCGCGCCTGCCGGCACTGTCCTGAATGCCCCGATCAGTGGCCGGGTCGAGGCGGTCGAGAACCGCGACAGTCACCTTGACTATGGCGGGGTGGTGATCCTGCATCACGAAACACCCCAAGGCGATCCGTTCTATACACTCTACGGACATTTGGACCCCGAGGTCTGCGACAGGCTGAATCCGGGCGATCCAGTCGCACAGGGAGCGGCGTTTGCACGGCTTGGGGATGTCACACAGAACGGGGGCTGGGCCCCACATGTACATTTCCAGCTGGCCCTGACTACGAACGGGATGCAGGCCAACTGGCCGGGTGTTGGCGACCCTGACGAGCTTGAACTGTGGCACGCCGTCTGCCCGAATCCGGCGGCTCTGCTGAACCTTCCCGATGACAAGGTGTTCTATCGGCCGACCGATAAACAGGCGATCCGGCAGGGACGGCAGGACCACTTCGGAGGCAACCTGTCCCTGACCTATGACGATCCAGTCATGCTGGTACGCGGTTGGAAGCATCACCTGTTTGACGAATGGGGTCGCCCTTATCTGGATGCTTACAACAATGTACCCCATGTGGGCCACGCCCACCCGCGCATTCAGGCTGTCGCAGCAGATCAGCTCAAGCGGATGAATTCCAACACTCGGTATCTGCATCCGGCCCAGACGGCTTTTGCCGATAAGGTTCTGTCCAAGCTGCCCGATCACCTCGAGGTCTGCTTCTTTGTGAATTCCGGCACCGAAGCCAATGAGCTCGCCCTGCGGCTGGCCCGCGCCCATACCGGCGCCAAAGGGATCGTGACGCCCGATCATGGGTATCACGGCAATACCAACGCCGCGGTGGCAATTTCGGCCTATAAGTTCAACAAACCGGGCGGAGTTGGTCAGGCGGATTGGGTGGAACTGGTTGAGGTCGCGGATGACTACCGAGGGTCTTTCCGGCGCGACGACCCCGATCGCGCCCAGAAGTTTGCAGATCTAGTGGACCCAGCGATTGCAGCCCTACAGGACAAAGGTCAGGGCGTTGCCGGTTTCATTGCCGAGACCTTCCCTTCAGTTGGCGGGCAGATCATACCACCCAAAGGCTATCTGCCCGCGGTTTATGATAAAATCCGCGCCGCTGGTGGTGTCTGCATCGCCGACGAGGTGCAGACAGGTTTGGGGCGTCTGGGCAAATATTATTTCGGCTTTGAGCATCAAGGCGCGCTGCCGGATATCGTGGCGATGGGCAAACCCATTGGCAACGGTCATCCATTAGGCGTTCTGGTTACTACCAAAGAGATCGCCCGCAGCTTTGACAACGGGATCGAGTTCTTTTCGACCTTTGGCGGATCGACCCTGTCCTGCCGCATCGGCAAAGAAGTTCTGGATATCGTCGATGATGAAGGCTTGCAGGACAATGCCCGCCTGATGGGCGACAGGTTGATGACAGGCCTGCGTCAGATCGAGACCGATTTCGGATCTGTCGGTGATGTGCGCGGCATGGGCCTGTTCGTTGGAGTCGAACTGATCAACCCCGATGGCTCTGAGGGCCGTGAGATCTGCAAATATGTCAAGAACCGGATGCGCGACCACCGGATTCTTATTGGCAGCGAAGGCCCAAAGGACAGCATCCTGAAAATTCGCCCGCCGCTGACGATCGAAGCGGAAGATGTGGACATGATCCTGTGGGCATTACGGGATGTGCTGGCAGAAGTTGGTGATTACAGCCCGCCACCCTCATGCGATCATGACCATCACCACGCAGGGTGCGGCTGCTGCTGAGGGCACGGAACCCCGGCGCGCATTCGCCGGGGTTCTGCACCTGCTCTGCTGCTTAGTGCAGCGTGGCAGTGGGGTTCTGATGTCTTGAGGTTGGCATCGGGATCGAGACCGTCATGCGTCGCAAAGCCAGCCCTAATTCCTCAGACAAAGCGGCCAATGCGGGGGCAAAATCGGGACGGACGATCAGGGACGCCATCATCATAGCGTCTTCGCGCGCGCCTTCTGATGCCGCCGCAATCATCTGGGCGAAACAGTTTTCATCCGCGCCAAGGCAGGCACAGCCCAACCCATGCCGGATCAGCGGGCGCCGTCCGTGATGGGCACAAAGCGAGCACAGCCGGTCCAGCGTCAACATCGCTGCCCGGCCCTGATCCGTGCCCAGGGCGATCTGAAAGTCCTGCGCCGCATCCATACGCGTTTGCATTCCGTCCCCCCAGAGGCGCAGGTACATGACCGCACCGGCCTCGACAGGGCTTAGGTCGGACAGACGACCAACGGTCGCGCCACCCCGGGCTGCAGGCGCGCTCATTTCGTCAGGATCAGTTTGCCCGCGCGCGTGATGCGCAGGGTGTACAGCTGATCGCCCAGCTCGATATGGGCCAGATTGCCCCCCTTGGTCAGATCTTCAGCCTTATGTGCAGGCAGCATTGATACGGCAAAAGACTGGCTGGGATTCGGGTTCTGAACATTCATCAGGATCACTCCGGAGGGTTTCGGGCAATGCGCCTTATCGGTTAACTTTTCGGGTATCTGGCTGGCCCGATTCCGGGGTTGCTGACGGCTTGAAATATAATCTGATTATTTTAGTCAGGTATGTCAAGCCTCAATATCCCACTCTCGCAACCGGGTTGAATTGCACTGCCTGAACACACCAGTTAGGACTTGCGGTGCAGCTTCAGAGGCAAGGATTTCAATGAGCGCTACAATTATGTTCGATTTGGACGGAACACTGGTCGACAGCCTTCCGGACATCACCGCCGCTGCGAATGCAATGCTGCGGGACACTGGTGTCCCGCCCCTGCCCCAGGACACGATCAAACAATTCGTCGGCAATGGCCTCCCGAAATTGGTAGAACGCATGATGTTTCATTGCGACCTGCCTATGGATCGCCATGCCGAGCTATCGGAACTGACGCTGACCCACTACAACGCAGCCTCCAGCGACAAAACCGTCGTTTACCCTGGCGTGGCCGAAGCGCTTGAACAGCTGCGCCAGATGGGTTGTGTTCTGGGTGTTTGTACAAACAAACCCAAAGCACCGGCTGACCATGTTCTGAAGTCGATGGGCCTGACCCATCATTTCGATGCCACCCTGGGTGGTGACAGCCTGGCCACGCGCAAACCAGACCCAGCCCATCTTGAGGCAAGTTTTAGCGCAGTGGCCGCTATAGGTCCGCGCCTGTTCGTGGGTGACAGTGAGGTCGATGCAGAAACCGCTGAACGGGCCCAGGTGCCCTTTTTGCTATTCACGGAAGGTTATCGGAAAAGCCCGGTTTCTGAACTGTATCATACCCGTAACTTCGCCGACTGGCACGAAGTGCCTGCGCTTGTAAGTGAGCTTTTGGGGGAATTGGGTTGATGTCCCCCAACTAGTGAGGGGCCGGCCGAGGGGGTAAGTAGCCAGCCCCTCAAGGGGGAAAAGTGGTAGGTCCTTGGAAACTCCTTGGATGATTTGAAGTTAACGAATCGCTCCAATCAAAGATATAGGGGGTTTCCCGTAGCCCTAGATAGGGTATTGAAATTACATAATAAATTATCCGTAAATTCTAGAAATTCGTTGAATATTGTCATTTTCCGTTGGTGACCCGGCCCCAGGACACCGCCAATCGAAAATTGAACAACGAAAAAGGGCGGGGATGAACACCCCGCCCGACGGTTCAGAAAAATTGCTGAATCCGCATGTTCAGATTGCCAGATATTCCTCGCGCAGCTGTGGATTCTCTAACACCTCGCTGGCGGCTCCATCAAACACGATGCTGCCCGTATCCAGAATGATCGCACGGTCCGCCAATTCCAGGGCGCGCACCGCGTTCTGCTCGACAATGATCGTGGTCATACCCTGCTGTTTGACGTGAAGCAGAGTCTTTTCGATCTCATCCACAATCACCGGGGCAAGCCCCTCATAGGGTTCATCCAGAAGCAACACCTTGATGTCCCGTGCCAAAGCCCGCGCAATCGACAGCATCTGCTGCTCTCCGCCAGACAGGGTAATTCCTTCTTGCTTGCGGCGCTCACCCAGCCTTGGGAACAGCTCATAAAGCCGTTCCAGCGACCAGCCGACAGGTGGAGCGATCTGGGCGAGTTGCAGGTTCTCTTCGACCGTCAGACCGGGGATGATACGGCGATCCTCGGGCACAAGGCCAAGGCCTGCGGCGGCGGCCTCATAGCTGGTCATTTTGTGCAGCGGCTTGTGATCCAGCCAGATTTCACCATGACGCACCTCGGGGTCACTGACCCGCGCGATGGATCTGAGCGTCGAGGTTTTGCCAGCACCATTCCGGCCCAGCAGGGCCAGAATTTCACCTTCGTGCACGTTAAAGCTGACGCCCTGCACGATATAGCTTTCGCCATAGTATGAATGCATGTCCCATACGGACAAAAACGCAGGGGCGGTGCTGGCCATATTGGCGTTTTTCGAAAAGTCAGGTTTCTCGTTCATTGCTTTTCCTTACGCGGCCTCACCCAGATAAGCTTCGCGAACCTTGGGATGCCCGCGGATGTTTTCTGGCGTATCTTCGACCAGAGGTGTTCCCTGCGCCAGAACGGTGATGCGCTCGGCCAGGCTGAACACCACATGCATGTCATGTTCAATGATGGCGATGGTAATGTCACGCTCGCCCTTGATCTGTTTGAGCAGGTCGATCGTGTTGTTGGTATCTGCCCGGGCCATCCCGGCGGTGGGTTCGTCCAGCAAAAGCAGGCGCGGGTTCTGGCTGAGGCACATGCCGATCTCAAGTCGTCGCTTGTCCCCACGTGACAGCGATGCCGCGTGCATCTCGCGTTTGTCAGCCATGTTCATCTCTAACAGCATCGCCTCGGCCTGCTCGACAATCGCCTTTTCACTGGAGATGGTTTCATAGGCGTGCATCCGAAAAGCGCCGTCCCGCATCGCAAAGATCGGGATCAACATGTTCTCCATCACAGTCAAATCGCCGAAAATCTCGGGCGTCTGGAACACACGGCTGATACCCATCTGGTTGATCTGATAGGGTTCCAACCCCAGAACAGAATTGTTGTCGAACAAAACAGAACCGGTATCCGGCATCAGCTTTCCCACCAAACAGTTCAGCAAGGTTGACTTGCCCGCACCGTTCGGGCCGATGATCGCGTGGACCGAGTTTTCTTCGACGTTGAGGTTCACATCCGACAGCGCCTTGAGGCCACCGAAGCGTTTGCTGACGTCTTTGACTCGTAGAATTGCCATGGTGCCCCCTTATTCCGCTGGCTCGGTTTTGCCCTTCGGGGCATCATCGGCGCCCGGTTTCTTACGCTTGAACCAGCCCATCAGCCGCTGACCACCTTCAACCAGCCCACCCGGCAGATAGATCACCACCAGCATGAACAGGATACCCAGCGTCAGATGCCAACCCTTGCCGATGAACGGATGGATCAGGAACACAACCGCGTCCTCAAGCCCATCGGGCAGGAAAGCGAACCAGCTGTGCAGAACATTGTCGTTGATCTTCGAGAAGATGTTTTCGAAATACTTGATAAAGCCTGCTCCCAGTACCGGCCCGATCAGGGTCCCTGTACCGCCCAGAATTGTCATCAGCACCACCTCGCCCGAGGCAGTCCACTGCATCCGTTCGGCCCCGGCCAGCGGGTCCATGGCGGCCATCAGCCCCCCCGCCAGACCGGCATACATGCCCGAAATCACAAAGGCTGCCAGTGTGTAGGGTTTCGAATTTAGACCGGTATAATTCATCCGCTGCTGGTTGGATTTCACCGCCCGCAGCATCATGCCAAAGGGCGAGCGGAATATGCGGATAGAGAGATAGAACACCGCCATCATGATCACCGCACACAGGTAATAGCCCGCGTTAAAGTCAAAGCTCCAGGCACCCACATCCAACGTATAGGTCGCGCGCATGGGAATGCCGAACAGATGCGGTAGGTTCGGCGCGCTGGCCGATTGCAGGATCTGCGGATCGTCCGCATAGACCTGCAAGCCGGTCTCACCATTTGTCAGGTTGAATTTTGGGTTCGAAAGCACCGAATAGGCCAGAGCAAAGCTCATCTGTGCAAAAGCCAGCGTCAGGATCGAGAAATAGATGCCCGACCGACGCAGGCTGACAAATCCGATCAGCAGCGAAAACACCCCGGCGACAAGAACGCTGAGCGCGATGGCCGGAACGACGTTATAGCTGAGCAGTTTGAACATCCACACTGCGGAATACGACCCCACCCCAAGAAAGGCCGCATGGCCAAAGGACAGGTATCCGGTCAATCCAAACAGAATGTTGAAGCCGATCGCAAAAATCCCAAAGATCACGAACCGCTGCATCAAATCGGGATAGCCCGCGTTGAACTGCGCCATGGCGCTGCCTTCGGGGAACGGGTTCAGGATAAAGGGCGCCAACAGGGTCAGTATGGCGACGATGATCAGCAGGCTGGTATCTCTCTTGTTCAGTCCCAACATGGCTTATTCCTCCATCACGCCTTTGCGCCCCATCAACCCGCGTGGACGGGTCAAAAGCACGATGATGGCGACAAGGTAGATGATGATCTGGTTGATGCCGGGGATCGTGGTCGTGGCCCAGGTGGTCGACGCAAAGCTTTCGAGCACGCCCAGCAGGAACCCGGCCAGAACCGCGCCAGGCAATGAGCCCATCCCCCCCACAACCACAACCACAAAGCTGAGAACCAGAAAGTCCATGCCCATGTGATAATTCGGGGGGTTGAGCGGCCCGTACATCACGCCTGCGAGGCCCGCGACTGCGGCCGCAATCCCGAACATGATGGTAAACCGCCTGTCGATATTTATCCCCAGCAGGCCCACCGTTTCACGATCTGCCATGCCAGCCCGCACGACCATGCCAAAGGTTGTGAATTGCAGGAACGAGAACACCGCTCCGATAATGCCAACGGCAAACCCGAAATAGACCAGCCGCCAGATCGGATAGATGATGGCGTTGGGATCGAATCCAACCATGATGCCAAGATCAACAGACCCACTCAGCATATCGGGGGGCGGGGTCTGGATCGGATTGGCACCGAAGAAATATTTGATGATCTCCTGCAGCACGATCGCCAGGCCAAAAGTCACAAGGATCTGATCCGCATGAGGGCGCTTGTAAAAATGTTTGATCAGCCCGCGCTCCATCACATAGCCGACAAACAACATGATCGGGATCGCGAACAGGACAGCCAGAGGAACGGACCAATCTATGATTGACGCGCCAATCTCGGGGCCGAACCAGGCCTCAATATACGGGGTTTCAACCTTCAGCGGGTTGCCCAGAAAATCTTTCTGACTTTCATCAAGGGTCACGTAGCTCAAGTTAAAGAGTTTTTGCAAAGACACCGCGCAGAACGCGCCAATCATGAACAGCGCCCCATGGGCAAAGTTCACAACTCCAAGCGTTCCGAAAATCAGCGTCAGGCCAAGCGCGATAAGCGCATAAGCCGACCCCTTGTCCAACCCGTTCAGAATTTGCAGAAGAATGGCGTCCATAGTCCCCACCTTTGGCCTGTCCAGTGGACTCCCCCATAGGCGGGAGAGCCCGTTTTCTAGGTCAGAGAATTTTCGTCGAAAATTCTCGCGCTTGTGTTAGGCGCCCGGATTGCATTTACCCAGTTCGCCACCGGCAAACATCGGGTGCTCGGGATCGTATTCGACCTGCGCGCGTGGGGTGATCTCGACGATCTCCAGCGTGTCATAGGCGTTGGTCGGGTTCTCGTTGCCCCGCACCACCAGCACATCCTTGAAGCACTGATGATCCGCGCCACGATACCATGTCGGTCCGTTGCCCAGACCGTCGAACTCAAAGTCTTCCAGCGCTTCGGCGACACCACAGGGGTTGAAGGTACCCGCCCGTTCACACGCATCCGCATAGAGCAGAACCTGCGCATAGCAGGTCTGAGCCGAATTGGACGGCGGCTTGCCGTATTTCTCACCAAAGGATTTCACAAAGGCCTTGGTGCCTTCGTCTTGCAGCTGCCAGTTCCAGTTCATCGAACCCAGCACGCCCTTGATGTTCTCGCCAGCACCAGCAGCCATCAATTCGGAATACAGCGGCACGACAATCTTAAAGTCTTTGCCGTTGGCCACCTTGTCGAGTAGACCGAACTGAATCGCATTGGTCAGCGAGTTCACCATGTTACCGCCATAGTGGTTCAGAACCAGCACATCCGCGCCCGAGTTCAGAACCGGCGCGATATAGGACGAGAAGTCCGTCGACGCGAGCGGTGTTTTGACCGTGTTGACCGTTTCCCATCCCAGGGCTTCGGTCGAGGCCACAATCGACTCTTCCTGAGTCCAGCCCCAGTTGTAGTCAGCGGTCAGATGATAGGCCCGGCGTTCACTGCCCATTTCGGCAGCAAGAACCGGCGCCAGAGCAGCGCCCGACATGTAAGCATTGAAGAAATGGCGGAAACCGTTCGCCTTCTTGTCCTTACCGGTCGTGTCGTTGGCATGGGTCAGGCCAGCCATGAAGATCACGCCCGCTTCCTGACACAGACCCTGAACTGCGACAGCCACGCCCGAAGACGAGCCGCCGTTGATCATGATCGCACCGTCTTTTTCGATCATCGACTTGGCCGATGCGCGTGCGGCGTCCGATTTGGTCTGGGTGTCGCCGGTTACGAACCCGACCTTTTTACCAAGAATCCCGTTCCCTTTCAGGGCCTTGGACGTAAAGGTGTTCAGGCAACCGCCATCGCCCTCACCGTTCAGATGCTCGACTGCAAGCTGCTGTGCCAGCAGTTCATCATTACCCTCTTCTGCATAAGGCCCGGTCTGCGGAACATTGAAACCCAATGTGACAGACGACCCAGAAGGTTCGTTAGTATATGCAGCAGCCGACGATGCAGTAAAAATCGTAGGTAGGGCCAGACCGGTACCGGCAACAGCACCAGACTTCAGCACGCCGCGGCGTGTGACAGATTTATTAGTCATTCATTCCTCCCAGTTCCCTGTTTTACGTCTGTTGGCTCCTCTTCCAGCAAACGATTGCGCAGGTTTACGCACCGCGAGTATGGCGGGGGTTCTGAAAATTTCTCAATAACCTATTCAAAAAGCAGCTATGTTATGTAAACAAATGAACACCTAGGTGCGGATTTTTGTAAATTCTTAAACATCTTATGCTTCTTAAGAATTGAAATTAAAAGGTATTATTTGAAAACATGCGGGTGATCGCCATGCAGGCAGTGCCGCTCTGCTCGGCAAGCAAGAAGTTGTTGCTAAATCTAAAGGAGAGCCCGGGCCGCATGATACAGCTCAGATGGTCACCGGGACGAGCTGACTTCCCCTGCAGATCAAGCCGTTTGAACCTGGATTCTCAAACCCGAAGCATCGTGCAAATCAAGAATTGTGACAAATTGAAAAACGGTTAATCCCTCCACGGCTGCATCGGTGAATACAGGCAACCGCCCGACCAACCGACGACCAAACAAGCGCAATAACCTTACAAAAAAGGCATAAACCACTACGCTTCGCCCCGTATTCCGCGAATAGGTCAAAGAAATAGTCCGCGAATTTTGTGCAGTTTGTTTACTGAAACGCGACGAATTGATCGTACATAATTAGGTTAATGATTTTTTAGATGAGTTTTAGACGATTATATAGAACTATAGGAATGTAAAGAATCGGTAGGAGGTTGCGCACTCTTATATTGCAAATGCGCGTTTATGTTTGTTCGAGTACAGGTTGTTATCTATGGTCCGGGGGAATGCTCAGAGCGCTGCGTGGTTGCCAAACGCGCTTCATGCCAGAGCCATCATTAATTTCATTCATTGGAGCCAGGCAGGCGTCGTTCTTGATGCCGCGCTTGAAGGTATCGTCAAAGCATTTGGCGCCGATTGTGCTGTCATCAGCCGTGTGTGGCTGAACAAGGGGGCCCATCGTGTTGCCGCACGGGCTGACACACGGGATCCAAAATTCCAAAGACCATTGTTTCATTCTTTCGCCAACGACGCCCTCGGCCCGTTTCGGAACAAACCAAAACGCGCCTCGGTGTTTAGTCTGCGAGATGACGGGGCAGACCCCAGTGATATCTCCGCAGTTTTGTTAGATTGGATGTCGCACCGCAAGCTGGATGACATTCTGTTCATATGCCTGGACCATAACGGCGGCGAAATCGACTTTCTGGAACTTCATTTCGGGCAGAGTTCCGAACCCGGTTACCGCGAAGCTATTGAACAGGTGGCTCCGCAACTATCCGAGACCTATCAGGCCCGCCGAGCCGGACTGATCACTGAATCATTGTCTCGGCAATCAGTCACCGCACTCAGAAAATCATACAGTGAAGCACCTATTCTCAGCACCGAGAACCCAACGGGCCTGACCCGTGCCGAATGGCGTGTTTGCGTTCTTGTTTCACGCGGGTTGTCGCCTCAGTCCATTGGTGCCGAACTTGAGATCGGACCAGCGACAGTTCGCACGCATCTCAAGCATATCTATTCAAAAACGGCGCTGGACACCTTCCACATGCTGGCCCGGCGCTTGGTATCGGTAGAAGAGCGCGAGGCCCTTTTTGGGAAACCTGGCCAGGCACGTGCCTGATGCCTGAACTGGACTGGCAGTCCTGGCTGACATTGTGGGTATTCACACCGCTGTTCGTAATGATCGCCTGGACGGATTTCACCCAAATGCGCATCCCTAACCTGTACTGCCTTCTGGGCGGTGCAGTCGTGCTTGTGAGCGCGCCGTTTCCGGATTGGAACCAACTGTTGCTGCGCCTTCTTGTGGCCGCAGCGTGTTTTGCGATTTGTTTCGGTCTGTTTGCTGCGGGTTGGCTGGGCGGCGGCGACGCCAAGATATTGCCAATCGTATTTGCCGCAATTCCGGTCCCGGTCGTATCGACCTATCTGCTAATACTGGCAGGCTGCATGGCAGCGGGGCTGATCGGAATGTCGCTGTTTCGACGCTTCGCCCGACAAACTTCCCCGCCTATCAAGTCGACCGCCCAGTCGCGCGAATTTCCTCTTGGAATCGCTATCGGATCATCCGGGGTGATCCTTGCAATCTGGTCGGCTACTGCGCTTTGGTTCTGACCATGTCAGCGTCTTAGGGGCCAAACGCATCCATATAACGGATCACGATCGGGGCCAGGATCAGCCCGGCGATTGCAGGCAGCATAAAACTGGCCATAACCGCCGACATTTGGACAGGCAACTTGTTGGCCTTTTCCTGTGCCCGCACCTCGCGCAGTTCACGCATTTCTTCGGCATAAGTGTTCAAAGCCGCAGCCAGGGGAACGCCAAACCGGGTCGATTGCAGCACAACGCTTACGAATGAGCTCATTTCCTCGATACCTGTTCGACGCGCCATACGCATCAGCGCGGTATCTCGGTCACGCCCTGCCTGAATCTCGGAAAGCGCAATCAGCATCTCTTCGGACATTTCCGGCGCGACTAGCTGCATTTCGACCGCCACTTTCAGCAAGGCCTGATCAAAACCGAGGCCAGCCTCGATACCGATCTGAAGCAGATCCAGCATGTTCGGAAACGCATTTTCCATCAGACGCTTGCGCTCTTTGATCCGGGCGCCCATCCATAACTGCGGTATGAGATACCCGATCCCGCACAATACGCCGACATTCCGGATAATCTCGAACGCGTTCAGGCTGGACGTATATTCCGCGATCCGCGCACCCAAGTTGTTTGCCGGTTGCCAGGACATCAGGAAGAGGAAGGCCAGCGGCAGGAACGTCGCCAGCCCCAAACGGATAAGATAGAAATTCACGATTGCGTTTTTGCTGCGAAATCCGGAACGCGCCAACACCTGCCCAACTTCGAAACGTACACTGGCATCGCTGGGTATCAGGGCCGCACTCAACCCTGTCGGCGCTTCGCCCTCGACTTTTTCAGGAACTGCCCGTGACAAAGCCTGACGTGGGCGGCTCGACACCATGCGCTCTGCGGCTGTGGACCGTTCGCTAAGCGAGGACGAGATACCAAGAAACGCTACGACCGCACCTATCAGCACACAACCCAGAACCAGGATCTGCGTTGATAATTCGCTATCAAAAATCGAACTCAAATACTCCATCGAATACGCCTCTTCAAATCCGGAAATTCACAAGCTTGAACATCACAATCGCGTTCAGGACGATGGTAACGGCGATAACGCTCATGACTGGCACAAAGGCCGGAGAGTCCGCGACATCGCCATAATATGTCGGCGTCATGATGGTCATGAACACGGCAATGCCAACGGGAATGGATGACAGGATATATGCTGTCATGCGGCCTTCGGCCGAGATGGCCTTGACCTTGCGACGCAATGACATGCGCGCTCGGATCACGCGAGCCAGCGTGCGCAGGATGCCGGCCAGGTCGCCACCTGTGCCGTGCTGCATCATCAGTGCAACAGCTAGATATTGGATATCTTCTTCATCGATGCGGTCAGCCATGCTTTTGATCGCAGTTGTCAGTTCTTCGCCATAAGAGACCTGATCAACGACCAGCCCAAACTCGGTTCCAATCGGGTCAGGCATTTCTTCGGCGACACTTTGTAAGGTTGTGTTCAGTGGGTGCCCCACCTTCAATCCACGGGACATCAGGTCCAGCGCATCGGGCAACTGCTTGATCAACGCCGCCTTGCGCTTGCGCAACGTCACACCCAACGCAACCAGTGGCGCGATCAGGAAAACAAGGGCGCAGGTGGGGACCACTTTCAACGGATCAGCCACCATAGACCCACCAATGGCCGAGATCAGAAAGGCTGCGCCACAACCTGCCAGAAACATTTCGGGAACCATGTTCAGGCCCGAAACCTTCAACGCCAGAGGCAAATCCCCTACCAGCGGGAAACTCCGCAACAGTGGCTTGGCTTCCTGCGGTTTCAACAGGCTGAGGACATCCTCACCCGACTTCCCCTCGGACAGCATCTGAATTCGGCGGTTGATCGCCTCTTCGCGGTTTTCGCCACGCCGCATAAACTGACGCAGCCCTTCAAAAGCAATCAGCGCACCCAGGAAAACCGCAAGCGCCAGAACAAACCTGACATCGAACCCGGCAACTTCCATTTCCGGGCCGATCAGGTTGTTGATGTTCAGATTGGCCAGATATGACCTGATTTTCTCGAACATCCCAGACCTCCTTAGTTGAACTTGACCGTGGACAGGTCGACCCCGGCAGCCGCCAGTGCATCACTGGATTTTGGCCGAATTCCCGTGGGCATGAACCGGCCCAGAACCTTGCCGTCTTCATCCTTGCCTTCGCGCTTGAAGACAAAGATGTCCTGCATGGTGATGATGTCGCCTTCCATTCCAGTCACTTCCGAGATCGAAGTAACCCGGCGCGTCCCGTCTGACAGTCGGTTCAACTGAAGCACAAAGTGGATGGCCGAAGCGATGGTGGCCCGGATCGCCGAATGCGGCAGCTCCATCCCGCCCATCTGTACCATCTGCTCGACCCGAGACAGCGCATCGCGGGGACTGTTGGCATGAACGGTCGTCATCGAACCGTCATGGCCGGTATTCATCGCCTGCAGCATGTCGAAGGCCTCTGATCCGCGCACCTCGCCGACCACAATACGGTCAGGGCGCATCCGCAGCGCATTGCGGACAAGATCACGCTGGGCCACAGCGCCGGTCCCGTCCAAACCGGCTGGGCGGGTCTCCATGCGGAGAACATGTTCCTGCTGCAGTTGCAGTTCAGCAGCGTCTTCGATGGTCACGACCCGTTCGTTGCCGCCGATATAGGAAGACAAGGCATTCAGCATCGTCGTTTTACCTGATCCGGTTCCTCCGGAAATCAGGACATTCATCTTTGCCTCGACCAGACCGCGCAACAACGCCGCGGCACTGTCATTCAATGCATCGTTCTTAACCAACCGCTCCATCGTCAGCGGTACGCGCGCGAATTTACGGATCGACAAGGCCGGCCCGTCCAGCGCGCAGGGCCGAATGATCGCGTTTACACGGCTGCCATCCTCAAGCCGCGCATCCACCCAGGGTTGGCGTTCATCGATACGACGGCCGACACGACTGACAATCTTGTCGATGATCCGCAGCAAATGACGTTCATCCCGAAAACGGGCCGAGGTTTTTTCCAGAATACCCGAACGTTCGACGAAAATCTGCTTGTGACCGTTCACCAGAATATCGTTGATCGAAGGGTCGGCCAGCAAAGGCTCCAGTGGCCCAAGCCCAAGCACCTCGTGCATCAGTTCTTCGACCAAAAGCTTGATTTCCTCGGACCGCATGGCCCGGCCCTCGGACCGCAACAGATCAGTTGCGTGTTTGCCGATTTCGCCCCGCAATGTGTCTTCTTCGACCTTGTCGATCACAGCCAGATTCAGCTTATCAAGCAGCGAGTTGTGCATCCGGGCCTTGAGGTCAATACGGTCCATCTCGCGCTCGCGCTCCATGGCACGGCGTTCGGCGTTCTTGACCTCGATATCAGCAACATTTCCGTTCGGCTGTTTCGTGTCCAACGGCACAACTTTTGGGGATTGGGATGTAGTGCGACCCGTTCTGTCAAATTCACGAAACATTCTGCTTTACCTTTTACTTAACTGATCTTCACATCTTCGGACTTCGATTTACTGTTTGCCCACGCGTGGCGGCAGAGAAACTGTGGTTTCCTGCGCGATGCGGCGGATGGCTCGTGTCAGAGGCGCCCGGTTTGAGACCTCTTGCAGAGGTACGCCCCGATCCACGCATTCACGAACGGTTCGCTCATCCTTGGGAATCCAGTGGGCGAAATCCTGTTCCAACAGCTTTGCCGCTGCGCGGTGGTGCGCGGCCGGGATCAGGGGTTTCTTTTCCAGGCTCGCAACCAGCTGGATTTCCAAGGCCGGGTTTTCGGCGTGATAGAAATCCATCAATTTCCGCGCTGACCGGATCGAAGGCACCGCGACATCCGTCACCAAAAGCAGCCGGTCGGCTTGGGACAAAACCGGCGTGATCCACTCGACCAGAGCTCGCGGCAGATCAATAATCACATAATCATGGCTGCGCTTGAGGCTGTCCAAAATGGCCGAGATCTGTTCTTCATTAATGGCACTGAGAGGACCAAAGCGCGACGGTGCAGCCAGAACATCAACCCCACAGGGGGATTTGGTCATGGCCTGTTCCAGAAAGGCGCCATCGGGAATGCTCTCATCCATCGCCATCCGCCACATGGCGTCACTTTCCTCAACATCCATCAGGGCGGCAATAGATCCGAACTGAAAATCCAAATCGACAACCGCGACTTCGTTGGCGGCTTTCTTCTTGAAGAACCCTTCCTTGGCCTGTAGCTCGTTGGCCAGATTGGCAGCGACGATAGACGATCCAACCCCACCACGGGATTTGGCCACGGCGATCACTTTGCCCAGGGTTGCCTGACCGCCCCACACGGCCGGCAACTGCGCCTGACGGCGGGCCCGGATTGCGTCCACCTGCGGCACAATTTCCTCGTCGATCCACTTTCTCGGAAGAACGTCGTCGACACCAAGCTTTTTCAGCTGGCGCGCCTTTTCCAAGGGCAGATCCTCGTGGGCCAACGCAATGATGATCGCATTTGGCATACGGGCATCACAGATTTTCCGTGCGGTTTGCAGTAGGTCCCCGGAATTCTCATCCACATCGAACAGAACAACATCATGCTCTGCAGTCAGCGAGATCGCAGAGCCGTTTACCCCCGCAACGGTGTCCTGACGACCGGTGAACCGGCAGTTCGCCTGCCCCCGCAACGAGCCTTCGATGGCCGAGTAAATCTGCTCGTCCGGTGAAATCAACAATACTGAAATCTGCTTGGCACTCATTATGTTTCTCCTTACTCACTCGCCCCGGCCGCCAGATCTTCGGCGGGAACCGATGTGCTCATCGCGGGAAGAGAAATACTGTTGGGGGTATTTGACGCAGGTGTTGTGCCGTTCGACGCAAGAGCGGCCAGACCGGCGATTGGCATCATGAAGTTAAAGTTTACGTTAACAAGTTCGGCGGTAACGACCGGCGTATATGGCCCCCCTAAAAATCCAAGGCGCGCGTCATGCGAATATCCGATCTGTACGTTGGCGGCAGTCGTTCCCGGTGGCAGCAACATGCGGATATCATTCCAGACACGTGCGCCGTAATCCGTCGCGGTATTCAAAGGGCAAGGCGCAGGCAGGGCAGGCACGGCACAGACATTGCCACTGCGGCAGAGCACCCCAAATTTCGTACTTGTAGGAGCGCCGCTTGCCAGCGTGTGCTCGGTCGGCAACGCGCCGCAAAGCGGAGGCCCAAGAGTTGCCAGCCGGGATGCTTTTTGCATCGCCTTCTGCGCCATGGTTGTCGACCAGAACAACCGGCCATAATCCACAATGCCGAACATCAGCAACAGGAACAGTGGAATGACCATCCCCAATTCGACTAGGGCAGCGCCACGCTCCTGACTCCGGAAGGTCCGCAGGATATGCGACAACCGGGTCATACGCCGAGCACCCGGCTCTGATCCGAAATCACCGTGTCAAGCGTGCTAACAGCCCCGCCGAACAGGCCCAGAACATTGCCCAGGATAAAATCAATCTGGATTTTCGCGGTCACTTCGACCACTGAGGTCGGGTCAATACGATAGCTGCCAGACCGCGATATGCAGGTCGGGGTTACATCCACCAGCGTTGTTCCGACCGGCAAATGCGCCCCACCGCCCAGTCGGTTGGCGACAATATCTGTGGCCATTGCATCATAGCTTGCGACGCCGCCCGCGCTGCATAAATCCAGCGGTGCGATGCGAGCGATCATGCGTGACGCATCCCGTACGCCGGCAGATGTCGCCTGATGTATCCAGGTGATCCGGCTGCCCTCGATGATCACAACAAAGAACAGCAAGATAACCGGCAGAACCATGGCGAACTCGACCATCGGCGCGCCAGACTCGCAGCGCTGAAAGCGTGAGAGGAAGCGACCCAGCGGCTTCATCGGTACAGCCTCACGACATCGCGGAAAATGCCATCAACGGCACTGCCACCAACTCCGCCGCCAACCTGTTTGACCACCTCGACGAAGATGTCGAAATCCGAGCCTGTAGACTGCTCAAGCGGCTGAAACAGAAAGACTTTTACGAACTCCTTGACCGGCACATCTGTGGCGCGGCCGGTGACCGGGTTCGCGGTGCAGTCAATCGCTGCGGCAATGAACGTACGCCGCTCGGGATCGGTGCTGGGTTGGCCTGAACATTGGGCGCGGCCGGTCTCGTCACGTCCGGTGACGATATCACCTGACCCGGCCCGGCTGACCTCATCCAGATATACCTGATACCGGGTGTTTCCTGTCGGTGCGCCCTGCGCATGCGGTGTCAGCGTACCGTCCGGTCCAACTCCATAATTCATAAGATTGTAAGCCGCTTGTCCTGACGTCCAGTTGCCATCGCCAAAACGGCTGCCATTGCAAAGACCACTTACCGGGTCAAAGCAATCATCCGGCGGCATGGGAATAGTATTGGTCGACAGGTCCGGATTGTTTTTCAGACAACCACCGCCAGAATGGTCCCAACCTGAAATCACATTTGGACCCGGTGCATAGTCTGGATTGTTTTTCAGTTGGTTCATGGTCGCCTGGAACATATCGAACCGCGAATTGTAGATCGCGCTGCCAATCCCGTTACGCTGACCGGGTTCGGTGTCGACACCGCGCTGAGACACGCATTTAGTCAGGTTCCCATTCGCAGCAATGAGGCAGATATACAGCTTTGAGCCGGTCAGACCGGCGCATGGCCCGTTTGGATTGATCCCGATATCCGTTGGATCCAGAAATCCGAAATTCCCCGGCCCCCAGGCCGAGTTGTTGCCGCCAGTACGCAATTTGATGGAAGCGCCGATATTGGCGCTGGAGGTCCAGCCCGACGGGATGCAGAACATCAACGGCGTTACGTCACAGGCATATGCTGAATACCCAGCGATCGAGACTGAATTCACCTCTCCGGACGGGCTGGCGACACCCAGCAAGCTGGCCAGCGATCGGCCAAAAGGCAGGAAAACAGTCCGTGGTGTCGCGGTCACCTCGACCAAGACGGCACGCGCTGGGTCTGTCGTCACAAAGGGCGTAACCGAGTCGTTATCGTCTGGGTCTGCCGCCGGAGTAGGCAATCCGGTCAGAAAGCGAAGCGAAAAATCCGCAGAAGTTCCAAGGCTTTGGCTGCCATCCGCGAAAAACTGTTCGTCGTCGATCATGCCGGATGCCGCAGCTGTTGCACGTGTAATGGCGTCAGCATTGCCATCCAGCTCTCCTGCGGCGGCAAGCGCCACGTGGTCGGTATAGGCTTGCATGTCAGTTTGGGTAGAGGCGATACGCCCCAGATCAAAAGTCAGTGCAGCCATTCCGATCATGACGACCATGAACATGCCGACAAAAACCAGAATTGTGCCGTCTTCTTTGTCCCTGATTTTGCGTAGCGAAGTCATATCAACCTCCCTCGAAAGACCAACCTGACCTCAGTTCACCGGCTCAGTTGTTGCACTGGTGTTCCCAAAGACCTGAATTTCCTGAACGTCGGTTGCCCCACGGCGAACTTTCACAATCGGCCTGGGCGTGCCCTCTTCTAGCGGTGATTTTTCAAGGAGGATGTCGCTGAGGCGAACCGCTTCCAGCGGCTTATCCTCTTCTGTTTGCAGAGACCGCAGAGACAGGCTGAGCTGCCCGGCCTTCTGCGCCAGAGCCAACTTCTGACCTTCATCCGGGGTGACCTCGATCGTAACCGTGCGGGCAATGCCGGGTTGGTCAAGCTCTTCATCCGCGGTTTGGTCCACGCCGATGACCCGGATATTCTGCAGGATCGTCACTGCACGCAGTGTATCATTGGTGCCGCGGGTCAGAACAATGTCGACAAAGTCGCCAGGCGTAACAAATCCGCCTACCCCTGTCTGCGCGTCGACATTGATCGCCATCGCGCGGTTATTCTCGCCAATCGTCTGAACGATTGTCACTTTTTCACCAAAATCGGAAACTTTCGAGGTCAAAAGAATTTCGCCCTGCGCCAAAGCGCGCTTGGCCCGGCGAGGTTCTATGCCTGCGGCAGGCAGGACATCATCAAAGCTTGTAAAAACACCTGCAGGCACAGATGCAGTAGGCCAATCAATGGTCGTCAGCTTGTGCCCTTCGATCGGCGTTCCGAACGCGATATCTTCGGCCACGGCCACAACACGAACTATGGTTGGTTCACCCGCTGACTGATTCCTTCGGATCTGATCCTGTGCCAGAATAACCGCGCCACCCGCCAAACCTATTCCCAGGAAAGTCATCAAAAATGATTTAATACGCATGGTATCCTCCAATTCCCGGGAAAACTCAGGATAATTACTTAATTGGGCCTGAATGGCCAAACAGACCGCTTATGCAAATCAAAGGTGGTCTGGTAGGAAACTGACGCCCCACGCTTGCGAATGGGAAGTCAGGTTTTTTTCACTTAGGAAATTGGCGCGCAGCTTAAGGCGTTGTCCGCTGGGCTGCCGAGTTTGCATCACTAAAGTTGCTGCTGGTCGTGCCAGCCAAATTGGTCAGAATTGTCCCGCCGACGACAATCGCAACAAACAGCGCGATGCCATATTCAACCAGGGTGGCGCCACTCTCGTCTTTGCGTAGCTTCAGAAATACTTTGCGAATTCCATTCAACATTACTTGAACTCCAGACTGTTTTACCAAAGTGCGAAATCCCGCACTGACACGAGGAACACACCCCCGTTAACTAAATCGTTACCGATGAGGCGGTGCCGAAACCTCCCCACAAACGAAAAGAAATTCCCGCTTAGGGCGAATTTTCGATCATTTTGGGCGGAAATGTGTCAAATCGCGGACCGATTTACGGTGCGCGGCGGCAGATTTACCTGATCTCCCGTCAGAAAGAATCGATTGGTGAGAAGCTGCTCGGGGTCAATAAACCGGGCCCCGCGTCAAACGAGCAATCATTTGCAACCGATTGCAGCCACCAGACTAACTGGCTTAGTATCACGACATGAAAATGTCTGTCATCCCACCTTTCTTCTGCAGGTACGAAACATGAGCGTCACCCTAAAAGACGTCGCAGCTCTGGCCGGGGTGTCGCGCTCTGCCGTGTCGCGCACCTTTACCGAGGGCGCCTCGGTTTCGGCGAAAACCAGAAGTAAGGTCGAAAAGGCCGCGGCGGAACTGGGTTACAGCCCAAACGCCCTGGCCTCGTCCCTGACCACGGGGCGGACAAAACTGATTGGGTTGATCTCGAACAACTTTCACAACCCGATTTTCCTTGAAGTGTTCGATCAATTCACGCGCGCCTTGCAGGAACGCGGTCTGCGCCCGTTGATCGTGAATCTGACGGATGAGACCGAGCCTGCCAATTCCGTTCGGATGCTGCGCCAGTATTCGGTCGACGCCGCGATTGTGGCCTCGTCGACCCTGCCGCCCAGTTTCGCCAAGGCGTTTCACGATGCAGGCGTTCCGGTCGTGCATACGTTCGGACGCTCTGCGACCTCGCCCGAGGTACATGTGGTCGGGATCGACAATGTTGAATGTGGTCGCATGGCGGCCCGCGAGCTGCAGGCGCGGGGCTATCGGCGCGTTGGATATCTGGGCGGGCCTAAGGATGCGACCTCGGCCATGGACCGCTATCAGGGCTTTATGGAAGAGGCCGAAAAGCATCCCGATCTTGAGGTCACATACTCTTTCGCCGGGGCCTATTCCTTTGAGGCCGGGCGCGCGGAAATGCTGGATCTGCTAAAGGGTCAACCTGCCGAAAGCTATTTCTGTGGCGATGACATCCTGTCAGTCGGTGCGCTGTCTGCCTTGTCGGATCACGGGCTGAAACCGGGCAAGGATATCGGGATCATCGGCCTGAATGACATGGAGATGTCGCGTTGGGAAAGCGTGAATCTGACGACCATCCACCAACCGATCAAGCAAATCATCACCTCGTCTGTGGATCTGGTGGAAGAGATGCTTAAAGACCCCGAGCGTTATCCCGAGGCCCGCATTTTCCCCTGCCGCGTAGTCGAAAGGGGCACGCTGCGCCCCCGCGCCTAGTCAGCGGAACATAGGGGGGCGCGCATCCTTCCAGGCTCCGTCTTCATTGCCCGACGCAACGGCAGCATGGACCGCTGCGATAGACCGCACACCATCCGCTGCGCCTGGCAACCCGTCGCGGGATTCGCCACGAATGGCATCGGCCAGATCGCAATAGATGTTGGCTACAGCCAAGGGAAACCCTTCAGGATGTGCGATGGCAACCCGCGACAGGCGCTGGGCGTCCTCGTACAAGCCACCTTCGCCCTTTTCAATGATCTGTGTGCGGCCGCCAACCGGTGTATAGAGCAACTGGTTGGGCTGTTCCGAGGTCCAGCGCAGACCGCCGGTTTCACCAAAGACCTGAATGTCGAACCCATGTTGGCGCCCGATCGCAACGGACGAAGTCCACAAGCGCCCGACGGTGCCACGCTCTGTCCGGAAGTTGACCATGGCATCATCCTCCAGCACGCGGCTTGAGATGGTCGAGGCCATGTCGGCGGACAGCGACGTGACCTCATCATCGCAAATGAAGCTTGCCATATGCAGCGCGTGTATACCGCAATCCGCGAACTGCCCCGAGACACCGGCCATCGCCGGATCATACCGCCAGCGCACGCGTGGATTGTCGGCGTCAGTGGCATCCCCGTGGTGGCCGTGGCTGAAATTCGTCACGACCAGACGCACCTTGCCGATATCCCCGACCCTCACCATTGCACGTGCCTGGCGCACCATCGGATAAGCCGAATAGCAATAATTCACGGCGCATAGCTTGCCCGATGCTTCGGCGATGCGCACGATCTCTTCGCCTTCTTCCACGGTCATCGTCATCGGCTTTTCGCACAGAACGTTAAAACCCGCCTCGAGATAGGCCTTGGCAATTTCAAAATGGGTCGAGTTCGGTGTCGCGATGGTAACCAGATCGATGCGGTCGCTACGGTCTTTTTCACCGGCTAGCATCTCTTGCCAGTCGCCATAGGCGCGATCAGTTGCAACGCCCAGACGCTGTGCATATTCACGTCCCACGTCGGGGCGGTGGTCCAACGCTCCAGCAGCGAACTCAAACAGCCCATCGGCCTGTGCGCCAAGGCGGTGCGCAGGGCCAATCTGGCTGCCTTCACCGCCACCGATCATGCCCCATTTCAGCTTTGTCATGGTCTTAGTCTCTCTTTGGAAATTGGGTGGTGAGTTTTCAGAAATCGCTGATATCTGTCCATTGCCGCCCGTCTGACGATGCCAATGCAGCCGCCAGAACGCGGTTCACCTCGTGCCCATCGCGGAAGGTAGGCCAGGTATTCTGTCCAGAATGGATGGCCTGCAGGAAATCCTTGGCCTCGATAATGATCTGATCCTGATATCCTGTGCCGTGCCCCGGACCCTGGCAAAAAGGTTCGTAATCCGGGTGCGCAGGGCCTGTCAGGATCTTGGTAAAACCGCGTGCAGCTTCGGGACCTTCGCGGCGATACAGCCACAAGGCATTCTGGTCCTCCTGATCGAACCGGATCGCACCTTTGGTACCCGAGACTTCATAGGCGTAGCCCATCTTGCGACCCGTTGCGACACGGCTGAAATAGAGGTTGCCCATGACCCCGCTTTCAAAACGGCACATCATCTGCGCGTGATCATCATTGGTAACTTCGCCGCCGGGGCGATGCCGGTGCACCGTCTCCACATCGGCCATAACCTGAGTGATCGGCCCGATCAGCGCCAACGCACCATTCACCATATGCGGAGCAAGATCGCCGATGGTTCCATTGGCCATTCCCGTTGTGCGCCAGGTTGCTGGGGCCTCGGGGTCGGCATAGAAATCCTCGGTATGTTCGCCACGGAACCATGTGACCTGACCGATTTCCCCTTCAGCAATAAGCTGACGCGCATATTGGCTAGCGGGCGTACGGATATAGTTGAACCCGACCATGTTGATTCCACCTGTGGCCTCGGCTGCCGCCACCATCGCGCGGCTGTCGTCCAAGGACGCCCCCAAGGGTTTTTCGCACAGCACCGGTTTACCAAGGGCAAACGCCGCCTCAGCGATTTGACGGTGTGTCGATTGAGGTGAGGCGATCACAATGGCCTCGACCTTTGGATCCTCGACCAGCATGCGCCAGTCATCGGTGGCGCGCTGGAACCCGTAGGCGGCGCGATAGACTTCCGCGCTTGCAGATGTCGAGGCACAGATCACCTCAAGCCGCGGGCGCAGCGCGGTGTCGAACACCGCACCTACCGCTGACATCGCGACGGAGTGGGCCTTGCCCATATAGCCGCCGCCAACAATTCCAATTCCAATTTCAGGCATCTGCCGCGGCCTCGCACATATCATTTGCAACCGGTTGCAAAATCAGTATCGTGTGAATCGATTCAACGCAAGGATCAACACACCTTGCCGACCCTTTTCGCCGGAGGAAATGACGTGACCGCTTTGATGGACGGTATCAAAGGAAACCGCTTTGGCGTCTTGGGTCGTGCGGGCATGGACCTGTTTGCCGATCCCATCGGCGAGAAAAGTGAGGATGCCGACGCGTTCCGGGCCGATCTGGGCGGTTCATCGGCAAATATATGTGTGGGTCTGGTCAAGCTGGGCAGTCAAGCGTCGCTGATCACCTCGGTATCTGACGACGCGGTCGCGCGGTTCTGCCTGAACCGGCTGGCGCATTACGGCGTCGATACGTCCAACATACGGGTTGTAAGGGGCGAATACCGCATGTCGCTGGCAATCTACGAAAGCCGGACAGAAGATTTCCAGAATGTCATCTACCGCAATGGCGCAGTCGATTTCCAAGTCACCGAAGAGGATATGGACCAGGTAGATTTCAGCTCCTTCTCGGCTGTGATCTCGGCCGGAACCGTCTTTGCGGCCGAGCCTTCGCGCAGCGCCACATTCCGGGCCATCGACACGGCCCGCAAGGCCGGTGTGCCCGTAATATTTGACATAGACTATCGCCCTTACAGTTGGCCCTCACCCGAAGTCGCGTCCGAGGTCCTGTCCCGCGCCGGTGACGCCAGTGATCTGATCGTAGGCAATGACGAAGAATTCGGTTTCATGGCGGGCGGGATAAACAAAGGGTTTGCCAAGGCGCAGGAACTGGCGGCCAAACCAGGCCGCGTGGTGATCTATAAAATGGGTGAAAAAGGCGCCATCACGCTGATGGACGGGCAGGAATTTCAGACAGGCATCTATCCGGTGACTGCCGTCAAGCCGAATGGCGCAGGTGACAGTTTCATGGCCGGGTTACTGGCCTCGGTTGCAGCGGGGTACTCGCTGAAGGACGCGGTGATGCGCGGTTCGGCCTGCGCCTCGATCGTCGTGTCTCAACCCGGCTGCGCGCCCGCTATGCCGACCACCGAACAGCTGGACACGTTTCTGGCCACCCATCCCGGCCCCACGGCATAGGAGATCCCAATGCATATCGCCCCCTATGAGAACCAGAACAAACCCATCGTGGATGCCGATGACCCAATGGTGCCCCTGAACTATTTCAACATCGTCAAACTGAAACAGGGCGAGGCGTTCGAATATCAAGTGCCGGGGTATGAGACCTGCATCGTCCCGGCCACAGGTACAGTCGATGTGGATGTCGAAGGCGTGCAATTTGCCATGCTGGGCAACCGAGGAGAGGATGTCTGGGATGGAGAGCCAGAGGGCGTTTATGCACCCGTTGGCGCCAAGGTGCAGATCGTCTGCGCCTCGGACCACTCCGAAGTCTTCATCGCGGGCGCCAGATACGACAAAGTGCTGGACCCGTTCGATGTCCGCCAGCACGATCTGGTGCAATACGGCAGCGACGACACCAAAACCCACCGCAAGATCAAGCACATCCTGGGCCAGAAACAGCATGACAAGGTGGGCCGTCTGCTGGTGAGTGAGCTGTTCACCGTGGGTCAGGGCGGCTGGTCGGGATTTCCCAGCCACAAACACGATACCAACCGCCTGCCGGATGAGACCCGCCATGACGAGACCTATAATTTCCGTTTCAAACCCAACTGGGGCTCTGGCCTACAGATGCTGCAGCGCGAGGATAACGAACCGGGCGACGCCTATCATATCATGGACGGATCGACCGTCTGTATCGACAAGGGTTATCACCCCTGCTGCGTCCTGCCGGGGTATGAGATGTATTATTTCACGATCCTCGGCGGCCTGACCCAACGCTCGCTAGTCCAGTATTTCCAACCCACCCATGCCTATCAGATCGAAACCATACCGGGCATCAAAGACATGATTGCAAAATTCAAATGACCCTCGCCACACTGAAAGACGTTCTGCAACCGGCTTATGAACAAGGCTATGCCGTGGGCGGCCTGGTCACGTTAGGATGGGAGGATATGCGCGCCTATGTGGCCGCAGCCGAAGCCGAAAACGCGCCTCTGATTCTGCAGGCCGGACCCAGTTGCCGCGAGCACACCCCCCTGCCCGTTCTGGGCAAGATGTTCCGCTATCTGGCCGAAAACGCCTCTGTCCCCGTCGTCGCCCACCTGGACCATGGGTACACCTTCGAGGACTGCAAAATCGCGTTGGACAGCGGCTTTACCTCGCTGATGTTCGACGGGTCGCGTAAGCCATTGCAGCAAAACATCGATGAGACCGCGGCCATTGCCGAAATGGCCCATGCGGCAGGGATTTCATGCGAGGGAGAGATCGGCTTTGTGGGGTATTCCGGTGGCGAAGGCTCAAATGGTACCGACCCCGAGGAAGCCGCGAAGTTTGCACGCGAAAGCGGCGTCGACGCGATGGCGATTTCGGTTGGCAATGTTCACTTGCAGCAAAACAAAGAAGGTGGCCTGGATGAGGCGCGTATCGCCGAAATCGATGCCGTGACCGAAGTGCCTTTGGTCATTCATGGCGGGTCCGGTGTGCCGGTAGAGCAGCGTATGAAGCTGGCGCGCGAGACCTCGATCTGCAAGTTCAACATAGGAACCGAGCTGCGTATGGCATTCGGAAATGCCATGCGTGAAGCCGTCAATCGTGATCCTGAACGGTTTGACCGCGTCACGATCCTGAAGGAAACGCACGACCCGGTTGAGGCAGCTGCCCGCACCGTGATCCGTGCCTTTGGCGCCCCGCCGCAGCATTAGGGCGTCAAGTTACCAGTCGACCGGAAGCGCATCGCCAAGCGGCATCACCTCAGATCGAGCCGCCTTCGACCATGAAGTTCCCCGCGCTGCACATGGCCGCGTCGTCTGAGGCCAGAAACAGGACCATGCGCGCCACATAGACCGGCTCAATCGGGTCCGGCAGACATTGACGATCCACCTGCTTGGCCAGCGCCTCGGGTGTCACCCATAACTCTTTTTGCCTCTCCGTCATGATCCAGCCCGGAACTACTGTGTTCACCCTGATGCGATGGTCGCCCAACTCGCGCGCCATGGTACGGGTTAGGCCATGAACGGCAGATTTGGCGGTGGCATAGGCCGGGAATCCTGCCCCGCATTCCCACCAGGAATTCGATCCCAGATTGACGATGGCCCCCTTGCCCTTAGCGATCATGCCCGGGGCCACCGACTGGATGGCAAAGAACATATGGCGGATATTGGTGGCCATTCGGTCATCCCAATACTCCGGCGTTACCTCGCGCCAGTCGTGGCGTTCGTCATGGGCAGCGTTGTTGACCAGAACATCCGCCTCGCCCAGCGTGGCGACCAGCCGCTCGAACGCGGCCTGCAATGCCTCAATGTCGCGCAGATCGCATTGGGCAAAGGCATGCTGCCCGTCCAGTTCCGCCAATAGCGCTTGGCCCGCATCTGCGTTCAGATCAACAAACCCGACCCTGGCCCCCTGGGCGGCAAAGGCGCGAACCGTTTCGGCGCCGATCCCCCCGGCCCCGCCGGTGATAAAAACTGTTTTTCCCGCAAGACCGGGGTAATTCGCAAAATTCGCGCTCATGCGTCACGCTCCATGATCCATTCAACTTCGGGGGCGGCAACAAAGCGCCATTTCCGCAATGGGCCGGCCATGACGTTCAGATAGTACATCTCAAACCCATAGGGCGCACCGCAGGGATGATGCCCGCGCGGGACGATCACGACATCGCCATCAGATACAGCCATAGCCTCGTCCAGATCGCCATCATCGGTATAGACCCGCTGAATGCCGAACCCGTACGAGGGGTTCAGACGGTGGTAATAGGTCTCTTCGAGATAAGTGATGCGAGGAAAGTCATCCTCATCATGGCGATGGCTGGGGTAGGAGGACCAGTGGCCATTGGGCGTGAAGACCTCGGTCACCAGCAGGCTGTCAGCGACGTCTTCGGCCTCCATCGCGATATTGTTGATATAGCGGGTATTCACACCCTTCCCGCGTTCGGTCAGTGTGATGCCACCCGGCCCGATCCGTCGCGCCGGATGGCCACCTTTGCCGGGGGCCGAACACACGGCCACAACACAATCGGTTTCCGCCACAGCCTGCCAATCGGTTCCGTTGGGCAGGTACAGACAATGCGGCGGCGTCTTTTCAAAGACATCCATGCGGTCACCCAGCACACCCCAATCCTGCCCGGCCCCGGTGATATGCGCCTTGCCCTCGACCATGACCAGGATGACCTCATTGTCACCGGTTTCTTCGGCCGCCCTGTCGCCTGCGCGTAGGTGGTAAAGACCGAACCCGACATAGCGCCATCCCGCAGAGGCAGGGGTGATGTCATGCACCTTGCCATAGGGGCCGCGTGGTTTCCTGAGCAGGTTGGCCATGGGGCCTCCTTTCTGGGCGCGCCGGCCCGGTTCGTAACGTCAGGCGGATTGTCGGGTTTTCAACGCCGAAAGTGCCGAGGTCAGTTGCTCTGGCGTCCATTCTTCGGCGACCGCACGCCGCAAGATATCCGCCTGGCTTTCCGGCGCATTACCACCAATCGGGGGATCTGTGTCCAGATTTGTCGGAAACGGATAGCCTTCGGCCGTCGCCGCGATGGCCGCGTCCAGCTCGGACCCAGTCAGCTCGCCGCTTTGCTTCAGGGCCACCAGTGACGGCAGCACGGCCTGCGCCATGGACCGGCGGTCGATGGCCTCCATCGCACGACCAAAAGCGGATGAGATCTGCAACAAGTTCGCCATACGGTCGATATCCGTGCTGCGGTTCTCGCCGGCCGAGTGGAACAGCGCGGGGTTGAAGAATACCGCGTCGCCTTTGTTCAACGGCACCTGAACATAGCTCTTCTCAAAGTGGTCCCTGTGCGCGGGGTCGTGAAAGCCAATATATCCGGCTGGATATAGCTGTGAAAACGGCAACAGTTTGGTGGGCCCGCTTTCCACCGGCATGTCACAATGTGCCACTGCCCCCTGCAAGGTCAGCGCCGCCGTCAGCAGATGTGCATGCACAGGGTACCGGGCAGCGCTTTCAGCGGTCTGAAAGCCCAGATGGTAGTCCCTATGCGCCTGCTGTGCCTTGCCGCCGGGGCGGACCTGATTGACCTGAGCCGTGACCTGATAGTTCGGCCCCAGCCATGCCTCGCAGGCGGTGGCAACAGCAGCGTTGCCGAAGTATTTTGAGAAACCTTCTGGATCGCGCAGGCAGTGCTTTTGCAGCGCATTCCAGATCCGGTCATTCGCACCCGAGGCGGCAAAATGATCACCCTCGCCTTCGCCGCTTTGGCGTTCCTCGTCGATGATCTGCCGAAAAACCTCGGTCGCCCGGTCGATCACCGACAGATCCTGATAGGCCCCTTTCAGCGCGATCACCCCGGCGGATTGGTTCAGCACATGGCCCCATTCCGCCATCAAAGCGCGCCGTTGCCCTGTATCTTCCAGCGCGGGACGCAGGGCATTCATGTCATAGACGGGGACGTTCTTTTCGATCATCGCGGCCTGCGGAACCATGTCCGAGGTCAGTTTCCGAGAGGTCAACACCTTGAATTCGTCCAAATCACAGGATTCCCGGTCAAAATACCCGACATATCCAATTCTTTGACTTACCATGATTTTCTCCTTCTTCATGGCCTTGGTGTTGCCCCTTGGGGCGGTTTGTTAGTTGGTGATCTCCAATCTTGCCTGAGCGCAGACATCGACAATGTGGTCGTAGCCCATCTTGGAATACTCTTGGGGTGGGGCCTTGGCGGGGTCCTGTTCGGCCTCGACCACGATCCAGCCGCTATAACCCATAGATTTCAACGCATTCGCCACGGCTTGAAAATCAATGCAACCATCGCCAGGCACAGTGAACGCTCCCGCGACGACAGCATCCAGGAAGCTGCGGTTGTTTTCGCGCACATCCTGTACGACCGCCGGACGGATATCCTTGAAATGGACGTGATGCACCCGGTCACCCCACCGATTGAGGGTCGCCATCACGTTGCCGCCACCAAACAGCAAGTGGCCGGTATCAAAGCACAAGCCGACCTCGGGGCCCGCCCCTTCCATCAACCAGTTCACATCCTCTTCGCTTTCGATAATCGTGCCCATGTGGTGGTGATAGGCCATCGGCATGCCCTGATCAGCCATCCATTTGGCCAGCTCGGTGATTTTGGCGGCATAGGCCAACACCTCATCCCGGGACAGTTTCACCCGGTCATTAACCGCGACCCCGATCTGCCCCTGCACGGTGTTCGAACATTCGGCATAGACGATGCACGGGCTGTTGAGCGCTACGAATTGTTCGACCTGCGCGCGCACGGCCTCGCGCTCGGTGGCAAAATCGTTAACCAGAGATGCCCCAGAACACCAACCGCCACACAGGACGATATCATTGGTGTCGAGATAGGCGCGCAGACCTTCGGTATCGCCGGGCATCCGCTGACCGCGTTCAACGCCGGTATAGCCGATCTCGCGCGCCTCTTTCAGGGCCTGTTCCATCGTGTAAGCCGCGGTCAGGTCCGGCAGATCATCATTCTGCCATGCAATCGGAGAGATGCCGATCTTCACGCTCATTTCGTGTTTCTTTCCTTGATGGCAACCTCATAGGCTGCGCGCTTTTCATTCACTTCCGGGCGGATGCTGACTTCGGGCACGGCCACTTCCCACCAGGTGCCGCCATATTCGGTCGACGGGTACGGATCGGTGTCTATGACGACCACATAGGGGCCGGTGACTTCGCCACGTTTGGCCAATGCCTGCTCCAGCTCAACGATCGAGCCCACCTTGACCGAAGTCGCCCCCATCGCCGCCGCGTGCGCAGCGAAGTCTATGGCCGAGGGCGTTTCGTGCACCGCGTGATCCAGCAAATTGTTAAACTCGGCCCCGCCAGTGCCCATTTGCAGACGGTTGATGCAGCCAAAGCCCCGATTGTCGGTGATCACCACTGTGAAAGAGACCCCCATCATCGCCGCCGTCGCCATTTCGGAGTTCGCCATCATATAGGTGCCGTCACCGGTAAAGCAGATGACGTCGCGATCAGGCTGGGCCATCTTGATGCCCATTGCACCGGCGATTTCATAGCCCATGCAACTGAACCCGTATTCCATGTGATAGGCACCGGGGCGGGGCGCTTTCCACAGCTTGTGCAGCTCACCCGGCATCGTGCCCGCGGCGCACATGACTACCGTGTTATTGTCCGAGGCGCGTTGCACCGCACCCACCACCTGCATATCCGTAGGCAACGCGTTTCCATCACCGGGCGCGTCGGTCAGTGCATCCACCTTGCCAAACCAATCTGCCTTCAGCGTGTCCGCCACCGGGTCGGCCCGGTAGCCGTGCAAGGCTTCGCCAAGTTCCTCTAACCCGACACGCGCATCGCTTTGCAGCGGCATTGCGCCGTGTTTTTCGGCGTCATAGGCGGCTGTGTTCAGGCAGATCATCTCGCGGTTCGGATTGGAAAACAGCCCCCAGGACCCGGTGGTAAAGTCCTGCAACCGCGTCCCAACAGCAAGCACCAGATCGGCCTCGGCGCAGGTGGCGTTGGCCGGTTCACCACCGGTTACACCAACCGGGCCAACGTTCAACGGATGATCCCAGGCCAGCGCCGATTTCCCGGCTTGCGTCTCGGTGATCGGGATATTGTGGGATTCCACAAAGCTCTGCAGCACATCCGTCGCTCCGGAGTAATGCACGCCACCTCCGGAAACGATAACGGGACGTTTGGCTGATCTGATCGCAGCCACCGCACGGGCCAACTCCGCCTCATCCGGGCGAATGCGGCGCTGATACCAGACCCTCGGCTCGAAGAAACTCTCGGGATAGTCATAGGCTTCGGCCTGAACATCCTGGCAAAAGGCCAACGTCACAGGCCCGCAATCGGCCGGGTCGGTCATGGTGCGAAAGGCGCGGGGCAAGGCCGTCAACAGATGTTCAGGCCGCGAGATGCGATCATAGTACCGGCTGACCGGGCGAAAACAGTCATTGGCACTAACCGTACCATCACCAAAGCTTTCGATCTGTTGCAACACAGGGTCAGGCCCGCGGGTGGCAAACACATCGCCGGGGATAATCAGAACCGGCAACCTATTCACATGCGCCAACGCCGCCGCAGTGACCATATTGGTGGCCCCCGGTCCAATGGATGAGGTCACCGCCATCGCCCGCGTCCGCCGCATCTGCTTGGCATAGGCAATCGCGCAATGTGCCATTGTCTGTTCATTTTGCCCGCGATAGGTTGGCAGGCTGTCTTTCGCGCCGTGCAGCGCTTCGCCCAGCCCGGCCACATTGCCATGGCCAAAGATGGCCCAGACACCGGCGATAAAGGGTTCACCCGCTTCGTTCATCTGCGCGCCCAGATAGCGCACCAAAGCTTGCGCTGCGGTCAGTCGGACTGTGTTGCCCATAGTGATACCTTTCAACACAAGGCCATCTCGGCCATTCCTGCAATTTCGAAATTAGCGGGCCTGTGGCCCAGACGGGGGAACGGTTAAACCGTTCCGCCCAGAGAGCCTTCGAGCTGGGCCATTTCCTGACCGCCCGCCATCAGGTCCTGCAATTGTTCGGGTGTGATCTCGCCTCGTGTGGCCGTGCCCAGAGTCTTGCCGCGATTGAGCACGGTAAAGCGATCACCTACGGCCAGCGCATGGCGCACGTTATGGCTGATGAACACCACACCCACGCCCTGATTGCGCACCTTGTCGATGGTTGCCAGAACATTCGATGTCTGACGTACCCCAAGGGCCGAGGTCGGCTCATCAAGGATCAAAACCTTGGCCCCGAAGTAAACCGCCCGGGCAATGGCAACCGTCTGACGCTCGCCCCCTGACAGGGTTCCAACGGCCTGATCCGGCCCGCGCAGGTTGATGCCCATCTTGCGCATCTCGGCCATGCAGACCTCATTGGCCTCGTCGATATCGAACCGTTTGAGCAATCCCTTGCCCTTGGTCGGTTCGCGGCCCATGAAGAAATTGCGGGTCACGCTCATCAAAGGGATCATCGCCAGATCCTGAAACACGGTCGCAATGCCCGCCTCCATCGCATCGCGTGGCGTGTCAAATTGCAGCGGTTTGCCTTCGAAAAAGATCTCGCCCTTGGTGGGTTTGTGAACTCCGGACATGGTCTTGATGAAGGTCGACTTTCCGGCACCGTTGTCGCCCAGCAGGCAGTGGCATTCGCCAGGCCTGACGTCAAAGCTGACGCCTGCCAGGGCAATAATGTTACCAAAATGCTTTTCGATATTCTTCATTTGCACGATCGGCGCGACATCCTTTACCGCATCCCCGTGATGGAACTTGCTGTCTTCAGTCATATCAGCGCTCCCCGGTTACGCGTTTGCGGATGGCGTTGTTGAACAATACCGCGATCAGAAGCATTGCGCCCAGGAACACCTGGAACCAGTCCTGATCGAAATCCGTGTAAGTCAGCCCGATGACCACCATGCCAAAGATGATCGCGCCAAAGAACGCCCCGATGGCCGATCCATAGCCACCGGTCAGCAGACAACCTCCGATCACCGCCGCAATGATGGCCTCAAACTCTTTCTGGAAGCCACGGCGCGCATCGGTCGATCCTGCGTCGATCACGGTGATGATTGCAACCAGCGCCGCGCAGCAGGCGGTTAGCATGAACAAGGACACTTTGATGCGGCTCACCGGCACGCCCGAGTTCGAAGCCGCATTGCTGTCGCCACCGGCCGCGAAAATCCAGTTTCCGGCAGGGGTCCGCAGCAGAACATAGGTCGCCGCAAGGGCCAGAACGATGAACCACAAAATCTCAACCGGAATGCCCGGTACTTTCGGCGCCCCGTTTTTGAATGTGTCGATCAATCCGTTTGCAGCCAGCCAGGCAAACAAACCGGCAAAAGCTTCGCCCGAGAAGAACGGGGCCAGCCAGTCGTTTTCGACTACATCGCGCACGCCACGCAGCTGGGTTGACCCGCCAGTGGCTGCTTTGAGACCCACCAGTGAGAGACCGCGCAGAATGAAAAGGAAAGCCAGAGTTACAATAAAAGAAGGCAAGCCTGACCGTATGACGATATTGCCGTTCACCGCCCCAACAAAGGCCGCAAAAACAAATGTCATCGGGATCGCAATGATCAGAGGTAACTGCCAAGTCACCACGCAGACACCAAAGAACAGGCCTGCAAAGGCAACCATCGAACCGATCGACAGGTCAAACTCACCCCCGATCATCAGCAGCGCCGCTCCGATAGCCAGGATACCCAGCTGTGCCGCGGGCGTCATGAAGTTCATAACTCCAGCCAGCGTGAACATGGAATCGTCTGCCGTGAGCGCGAAGAAAATGACCACCAGGACCACACCGGCCATGGCACCAAGCTCTGGACGTTTCATCAGCTTGGTCAGAAACGGTTCTTTCTTTACGCGTTCGTCCGTAGTGACGGGCGCTGACTCACTCATGTTTCCCTCCCAATTCGGTTGAAACGGCGCACCTGGCGCCGTTTCTGTTTTTCACTGTCCCAATCGGATCAGCGGATACCCTGTGCCGACAGGTCGATAACCTGAGCTGCCTTGTCCTGTGTGATCAGGTTCGGACCCGATGGCACGTTGCCACCTGGCATCAGGCCGTATTTGGCATGCAGGCCCATGAAGTTCACAGACAGATAGCCCTGCAGATACTGCTGCTGGTCGATGGCAAATGCCGCATCTCCATCGGCGATGGACTGCAGGAAGTTCGCAGACAGGTCGAACGAGGCTACGTTCACATCACGGCCCGATGCTTTCACAGCCGCTACCGTGGGTTCACCAGCCGAACTTGCACCCAGCGCCATGACTGTGTCGACAGCGTCATTCGCGGCCAGAGCGGCCGAGACCTTCGCTTCGATTTCTGAAGGATCGTTCGAGGTTGGCAGAACTTCGACGCTGCCACCAAAGCCTTCGGCAAAACCGGCGCAACGCAGGTCAAGCGCCACGTTTCCGACTTCGTGGTTCACACAGATCGCATTCGCGCCACCCATCGAAGCCAGCTTTTCGCCTGCGGCCTTGCCCGCATCAAACTCGTCCTGACCGACATGCAGCAATGCGCCCAGCTGTTTGGACACGTCCGAACCCGAGTTGATCGAGATCACTGGAATTCCGGCAGCAACAGCACGTTCGATTGACGGGCCAAGCGCATCGGCATCCGGGATCGAGACAATCAACCCGTCCGGTTCCTGGTTCACGGCGGCGTCGATCAGCTGTGACATCGCAACCATGTCAAAGGTCTCGGGTGCGCGGTATTCCACGTTCACGCCGACATCCTTGCCCGCTTGCTCAACGCCGTTTTTCACGACGTTCCAGAAGGCGTCATTGGCCTGACCATGAGACACAACGACGATCTCCTGCGCGAATGCAGGCGTGGCCATCGCCAGTGCACCAGCTGCCAGTGCGCCTTTAAAGAAATTATTCATATGGTTTCTCCTCCCGTTTGAACAGTGTGTTGGGGTCTTGGCCCCAATCTTCCGATTAAACCGAATCTTCTTCGCCCCGATCCGGGGCGAAGCTGCCCCAAGTTTCCGCATATCCGATCATTTTGCAACCGGTTTCAAAACTTTGGCCAAAACCATCGACTGTCCGGACTGCGCAGAACGGGTTGCGGCCTCGGCCATAGCAAGCGCGGCGACACCGTCGTCCAGAGTTACAGGCACCCCTGATCCAGAATTTACTGACCTAACGAATGCATCCCATTCTGCGCGATAGGCAGACATGTAGCGTTCAAGGAAAAAGTAAGTAGGCTTGGCACCGGTCACGCCATTCGAAGTTGACTTAACCACTGAGTTTTCAAGGATATTTTGCGCCTGAAGCATCCCTTCTGATCCCAGCAATTCGACCCTCTGATCATACCCATAAGCCGCGCGCCGAGAGTTTTTGATCACAGCGATCCGGCCATCTGCATAAGTCATTGTCACGACCGCCGTGTCCACATCACCTACGGCACCGATTTCGGGGTCAACAACCGATGTGCCCACTGCCGAGATTACTTCCGGCAGGTCACCCATCAGGAAGTTCGCCATGTCGAAATCATGAATCATCATGTCCCGAAACAGCCCTCCTGATACTTTGACATAGCTCACCGGTGGCGGCGCGGGGTCGAAAGATGTAATGGACAACAACTCGGCCTTGCCGACCTCACCAGCCTCAAACGCGGCCTTCAAAGCAGCAAAATTCGGGTCGAATCGACGATTGAAACCGACCATGACGGGCTGGCCTGTGGCTTTTGCAAAGGATTGACAGGCGACAGCCCTATCAAGGCTCAAATCAACCGGCTTCTCGCACAATACCGCTTTCCCGGCTTGGGTAGCCGCTTCGATCAGGTCGGAATGCGTATCCGTCGGCGTGGCGATCAGCACTGCATTTATCGAAGGATCAGAAATGATCTCTTGTGACTGTCGCGCACTGGCCCCGAATTCCTCAGCCAAACGCGCCGAAGCTTCGGGCAGTGCATCAGACACCGCGCTCAGTTCACTGTAAGGATGCGCCGCAATAGCCTGCGCGTGAACACGCCCAATGCGCCCAGCCCCCAGCAATCCTACTTTTAGCATCCCGCGCCCCCGAATCCCTTTTTTCGACACCACAATGATTCTCTTTGCAACCGGTTGCAAGAATTATTTCACAGTTACGTAAATTCACCCTTGTTTTCGGGTACTCGGCATGTGTGCCCACTGCAGCTGCGGCCGTCCAATTCACAAATATACAGTAACTGGCGCCTCTGACTTAGAACGCAAGCGAAAGGCCGCGCGTCACCCTGAATTCATCTTATTTGGGAAACGCACATTGGCACTGTCAACACCTGCCCAGGCCTACCCTGCTATGGCTTGGATTCATTTCGGTTAACATAAAACCACGCAAGTGTTACACTCGGCGCATTATTAGATTCCAAGATTTATTTGCAGTTTGAGGTATTGTTATGGCCACAAGAATCCGCAAAAACGTTTGGACCCTGCCAGCCAACGACGAAACTCTGATCTGGTATGAGCGTGCTGTCGAAGCTCTCTGGGACCGAGATCTGGAAGACCCGACATCGTGGTTTTTCATGGGCGCAGTTCATGGGCAGCCGCAGAATTTTCCGAACATTCCCGGTTCCGGACAATTCTGGAACCAATGCCAGCACCAAAGCTGGTTCTTCCTGCCCTGGCACCGCGGATATATCACCGCATTTGAGGCCGTCGTCGGCAAAGCCGTCGCCGATCTGGGCGGGCCGCAGGATTGGGCGCTGCCTTATTGGGACTATTCCCAACCCCTGTCAGAAAACCCGAATGCGCGCCGCCTTCCTGTGGCGTTCCGTGAGCCGACCAAGTCAGACGGCACGCGCAACTTCCTGTTTTCCCGCCGACGTGTAGTGGTGAATGGAGATTTCGGATTTCCGGACGACGTGGTGTCGTTGGATGCGTTGGATCATGAAGATTTCACCAATGATACGCCCGGATTCTCATCAGGGTTTGGTGGCCCGCAAACCGGGTTTCACCCCGGCGGTGGGGACAATGGCGCATTGGAAAGCACGCCCCATAACGATATACACGTTTGGATTGGGGGCTCTGGCGGTTTTATGGCAAATCCGGCCACTGCGGCCTTTGATCCGATTTTCTGGCTGCACCATTGCAACATTGATCGGCTATGGGAAGTCTGGCGCAACGCCGACCCGAGCCATGTCGCCCCACCCTCGCCACTGTGGCGCACTGGCCAGACATTCTCGATGCATGATGGCGATGGCGCGGCATTCACCTTCAACAGCGAAGAAATGCTGGACAGCACAAGCGTCCTGCACGGGTTTCAATATGACGGCGTTCCACCCTCAGTAGAACCCGCCATTCCAGCAGAGGAGTTCGTCATGGCAGGCAAGGAACCCGAGCTTGCTGGCGCAAGCGAAGCTCCGGTCAAGTTGCGTGGTGCAATGACCACTGCCGGCGTAAAGCTCGACACTTCAGTCGCGCTGATTTCCGGCGCCGAGGCCCCCGGCACCACCCGGCGCGTTCACCTGCATCTTGAGGGGATCAAGGGCCGTGGCATGCCCGGATCTTACCGCGTCATGCTGGATCTTCCGGATGACGCTTTGCCGCCAGCGATTATCGGCACCTTGTCGCCGTTTGGCCTTGAACAGGCAAGCAACCCGGACGGCCCACATGGCGGCAACGGCCTTGCGGTGACTTACGAGATCACAAAGCTGGCCTTTGCACTGGGGCTGAGCCAAGGCGACGCCAACAGGTTGCAAATCCGGTTTCAACGAATGTTTGATGACAGCGAGGCCTTTGGCCAAGTACCAGGGTTGGAACAGATCGCCCCAACAGAACAGCAGCCAGACATTGAGATCGGCCGCATAAACCTTTATTTCGACTGATCGCCCATGGCGTCGGCTACCGGAATAGATCGCCCTCGCCTGTTTGGACAGGCCGATATCGAAATACGCACGACACTTGGCGTGGCCGCGCTTGCATGGCTTTGGCTTGCTTTGGTGCCCGCGCCCTCATTGCATTGGCCGGCGATGGTTCTGGCGATGATGCTTCCAACGATTGTTCCGCAGATCGCCCATGTCCGCGCGCGCAGCTTCGCAGATCGAAGATCACGCGCGGCACTTCTGTTTGTTCTGCCATATCTGTTGGCCTGGCTGGTCGCAGGCGCGCTTGCTGCGTTCCTTCTGGCGCCGGTTCTGCACCAAACCGTGTTTGCGCCGTTGGCTTGCCTGTGCGCCGCAGCATGGCAGTTCAGCCCGCGAAAACGCAGCGCATTAAGGAAATGCCACAGCCGTCCGGTCCTGGCCGCCTTTGGCCCTAGTGCCGACCGCGATGTGCTGATCTTTGGGCTGACCTATGCGCGCGATTGTATCACCTCTTGCTTGCCGATGATGCTTGTCATGCTAGGGACTCATGACTTTGCCGTCATGATCTTTTTGACAGTGATCATCCTGTCGGAGCGCGCCGTTCTTCGCCCCGACCCCCGCGCCAGCGCATTCACCCTGTTGCTGACCGCGCTTGCGCTTACGGCGTTGGCCCATGCGCCCCACCATCTTTTGCTTTTGTATAAGGATATTTGCCATGCAGGAATATGACGCCCTAACAAGGTCCGATGTCTCGCTCGACGGCGATCCGCTAGTCATTGAAGTGGTCTCGGATACACCGCAATCCTTGTCGGCTATTCAAGAACGTGTGGGTAGTGCACTTCCTGATGTTGCCACCAGTACCCAAGCGGTCTTCGACGCAGATGCGGATCGATTTTTCTTTGTTGAATTCCCCGAGATCGATCCAAAAGGCCAAGAGCGTGAGGTTTTTGCATTTGGCCGTGCCCTCCGTATGGCGCTGGACGTAGCCGAGGCCAACCCGGTCTTGCCAGACAGCCTGTACGGGGCTGCACATGTGGGTACGGAAAGCTTTCTCAGTTTCTGCGAAACCAAGCGCGACAACTCTCGGCCCTATGGCTGGCACCACAAACGGATCAAGACACCGCTGGCCTGGCAGCACACCCGGGGTCAGGGCAGCAAGGTCGCGGTGATCGACACGGGCTATTCCGACCATAGCGAACTGGCCGGCGTGATCGAAACCAACGGCATGTGGAATTTTGTCGAAGGGAACGGGGATGCGCGTGACCGGTTTTCAGGCGGCGTCCTAAAACATCCTGGTCATGGCACGCTTGTCACCTCGGTCGTCGGATCGCGGGGCGGGGCCGATATGAATGGCGATACCACCTCGCCGGGGGCGATAACCGGTACGGCCCCTGCGGCCAAGGTTCTGCCAATCCGGGCGATCAAATCGGTGATCGACATGACACAGCTGCGTATTCCTGCGGCAATCTCTCATGCGGTCAGCCAAAACGCCGATGTCATCGTGATGGCGCTTGGCGGGCCGGTACGGGTCTCTTCGACGGAACAGGCGCTGCGCAATGCGGTACAGGCCGGGCTGGTCATCGTCTGCGCTGCGGGCAACTGTTATCCGAACGTGGTCTTTCCCGCCGCCTATGCATCACTGGAAATCTGCACAGCTGTCGCTGCACTGCAGCCCGACAGACGCCCCTGGCGCAAAACTGGGCGTGGCCCCGAGGTCAGCTTTTCGGCCTATGGCGAAAACGTGTGGGGCGCGGCCAAGAACAAGGCGACCGACCCAAACTCGGGTATCCGCGCCAGCCAGGGTACCACGCTTGCCACCTCAATGACTGGAGGCGTTGCAGCGCTGTGGGTCGCACATCACGGCGGTCGGGCGGCGCTGTTGCAAAAGGCCCAGAATGCTGGGACCACCGTTCAGGCGATGTGGTTGCACTGTGCCAAACACGGGATGAGCAAGCCAGCCGTCTGGAACGGCGCCACCGATCTTGGCGCGGGCATCATCAATGCCCAGGCGGTCCTGAATGCGCCACTGCCAACAGGCGCTGAAAGTCCGGCAGCACCCGACCCGAATGCAACCCCGACATTGAACATTCTGGTCTCGCATCTTGCGGGAACAGACAGCGAGGCCGCCGGAGAAATTACCCCAGACATGGCCGATTACGCCAATGAGATCATCTGGCTCAGCTATCGTCGCGGGGCCCGGAAGCGTATCGTCGAAAGCGATGGTGGGGCCGAGGCCATGGTTGGCGAAGACGCCCCGACCCCGGGCTTGGACACCGCATTGTCGGACAAACCGGCCCTCAGCGCCTATTTGGGCATGGGATAAGCCACGGATGGTGAATGCAGCGCATATCCGGATTGCAATCCGAAAGCATGAACCGATTGTGCGTCATGCTTTGACTGCGCTGTTTCCCGACCCTGATGACCCGGTGAATTATGAAGCCGTCGAGGAAAGTGTAGACGAAGATATCGGCGAAACGCTTGCCGATGTCTTGCTGGAAATTCTGGTCGACGCTGCGAAGGTCAAGCAGTTCCTCAATTTTCTGCGCGCGCGCGGTGCGGATCCTGTGCCGCGCGACCGTCACCTGATTTTTGCCGAAAACATCGCTCGGTTTGACGGCACCCTGATCGGCATACCGGCGAATAATTCGTTCGACTTTGCTGCATTGGGCGATTTTGCCCCGCGCGCAGAGAGCTTTCGCTGTCAGATCTGGATCAACAACACATTCGAAGGCTCCGGCGCGTTTGTTGCCCCCAATCTGGTGCTGACTGCAGCCCATGTTCTGGACCCGCTAAACTCCCTGCCCGCTGGGGTCGACCCTCGGCTTGAAATACTTGCCTCGGACGAAAAGCGGTACCGGGCAAAATGCGTAAAGCTCTGGCCCTATCACGACAGTGAAAAGGCCGGGAACCTGCCGCCGGGCGATGAGGTGGACATCGCGCTGCTGCGGATATTCCTGCCGCTGGGGCATACCTATGGCAGTGTCGATGTGACCGGTGATCCCCCCGATTTTGAGGGTGCAGACCTGTTCACATTGGTCCACTACCCCGAAGGTGTCACCAAGGGGTTCATGCCCGGCAAAGTGCACCGAGAACCTGGCGCCAAGCGGTTCCCTCATGACATCGACACATCCGGCGGGTCATCCGGTGGCCCCGGTTTTGACAGCCAATTCAGGTTTTTGGGCATCCACCAGGGCAAATGGGAGACAACCAAACGGCTTGTCCCTTTCGAGCAGTTCCACGATGACCCCGACTTCCAAGATCTGATCAGCAAGAACTCGAAACAGCGGGACATGTGGTCGCTGAGCCGCGACATTGACGGGACCATCATCATCGGCCGCAACCAATTCGTATCCGGGCTTGCCCATATGCTGGATCATCCCAAATCCAAACTGCGTGGGATCTGGATCAGGCGCGAGGATACGACGTCTATTCGTGGTCTCGGATTCAGCTATGACATGCTGGAATCCTATCTGCTGATGCAAGAAGCACCTAACGCCGCGCCGCAGCATCGTTGCATCCGATTGGGGCCGACCCTGAATACGGACGATTTGCTTGCTGATCTTGCCGAGAAGGCCAACGGGACCGTCGCCTCGCCAGACGCTGCTGCTGGAACAACCGCCGCCCAGACTACCGATGTTGCATTCGAAGGCAGCCGCGCGGAGACCCTGATTGCTGACATGGATCAGGCCGCCAAAACCGCAGGGCAAACATGGTGGATCTATTTCGACAACCCGCCCGAAGGGCTCTCACCACGTGCCCAGGTACAGTTCGAGCACATCGCCAAATGCTTGCCCACATCCGAGAACCTGCGCCTGATCCTCGCAGGCTATGAGACCTATCGCCTGTCGCCCCTGCGTTTTGCCAATGTCGGCGCTGTCGACGGCGCGCAGCGCAGCGGCCTATTGGTGGAAGAGCTGGGACCATTCACACGTAGCGATGTTGAGGCTACAATTAACAGCATGATCACTTCGCTTGACCCGGCAAAAGAGCTGACACCGGCTGCTCGACGGGCAATGGTGGACTCTGCTCTGGCCGGGTTGAGCCCTGACAACACAGGTGAATTCGATGGCGAACATCTGGAAACCGTTGTCACCCGTGTTCGCCAAGAGGCCAAACGCTTTCTGGAGATAGAAGAATGAATCAGGCGCAGGAAGAACTCCGTTCGCGCCTGCTGCGCGCTGCAGCCCTTCGAGAGGCATTTGAACCACGGCAGCTTATGCGCGAGGTGCTGAGCGAAGATGAGTACGGCAACCGGGTGCTACGGGCCCGGCTGATGTCATCCCTGCGCGAGTTGAGCCATGTTGATAAGTCGGGCAGCTCTACGAAATGGATACTGCGCCTGACTGCACGACATCGCGAATTATCCGGGATCGAAGAGTTCGACTCGGCGGCAACGCAGACCGATATCGTGCAGGCTCTGTCGGGACGAGAAGGTTTCGCACCGAGCGCTCTGGATCACCTTATCGAGGCGGAAACAGATGAACAAAACCTGTCGCAGCACCTTGTCACGTTAGAGCGTGCAGGCCAAAAAGCGCCGGGATATGACCGCCTGTTCAGGTTGCGCAGCCGATTGAACCTGCTCAGACGCGAGCGCCGATCAAAAGAGCGCCTGGGCGAAAAATTCGTGGGGCGTGTCAGCGAAATCGACAAGATTCAACGCTGGATCGACCACCCTATGCGCTCGGCCCCTTTGAAAACGCTGCATATCGAAGGCCAGTACGGGATCGGCAAATCCTACCTTCTGGAACGCATCATCCAGATTACAAGCGAACGCGAAGACGTCATCCTGATCCGGCTGGATTTCGATCAGCCCTCATTGCAGACCGGTCCAATCTTTGAAGAGATCTCGCGTCAGATCGGTACCGCAATACCCCAAGCGGCCCCCGAACTCCGCAAATTGCGGCTGCGATATTCCGAACAGATCACACGGGAGATATACGAAAGCTCGGATCTTACACCGCGTCAGTTGATCCTGGCGATGACCAACGCGGTGGCTGATGCCCGCCTGCGCCTTGTCATTCTGCTGGATACGCTCGAAGTACTGCATGGTCAGGGCGCGACCTTCGTGAATAACCTCTTGAACGATCTGGACCGTTTTGTCGAAAAGGAACAGATCGAAGTATCGATCATCTCAGCCGGTCGCGGGCCGATTTTCGGCGAAGATCACCCAAGACGGGGCGAATACATCAAGCTCGACCAGATCGAAGACGAATTGGTCAATCAAACGCTGGATGAGGCCGGAATCCCCGAGGAATTCCGCGATCAGATCATTTTGCGCTGTCAGGGCAATCCGTTGAAATTGCGGCTGTTGATTGACGAGGTGCAGACCGTGGGCCGATTGGCCGAAGTCACCGAAGACGAGAATGACCCGATTGCTGCGGGCATCGTGAACCGGGCCATCACATCGCGCCTGCCCGTGCACCTGCGTGGCATTGCCAATTACGGCATGGTTCTAAGCGAGATAAACGCCGACAACCTGAACGGCATCGTTGCACCGGCGCTTGGGCTGGGTGACCTCAGCAGCGAAGCAGGCACAATCGTCGCGGATCTTGGCCTGCAATCCTGGCTGATGGACGCCGCCACTGATGGTCAACTGACCCATAAGGCCGACATGCGGCGGGACCTGTTAGAACCCACCTATAACCAAAGCCCCGTCGAAACCGCAGAGGTAAACCGTGCAGCTTGTGACTATTACGCTGACCGCGATCCGCTGTTGTTCCTTTATCATTCGCTTCAGCTTATGCGCGTCGGAGAAGCCCCTCCAAGCATCAATCCCTCACTGGCTGAACGCTTCCCCGAACAGCTGTTGAAAGAGCTGCCAATCGACGCGCAGGACCTGATCCGTCAAGCTCGCGGCCAGCGCTCGGCCCCGGTGCAAGAAACCAAACAACGGGAATACGGCGCCACTGGGCTGGACAGCAGTTCTGAACTTCCCCCCGAAGACCTTGTACAGGTTGAGTCCAAGGCCGCGACGGCACGAGCACGGATCGTCAAAGGTCGCGGTTATGTGGCCGCACCAGATAGTCGCGCAGTCAAAGACCTGCGAACGATGTTGGAGCAGGGCCAGCGCCGCGAGGCAACACATATCATACGCGAAGGATTGAAAGGCGCCTATGATCCGGCAAGCGAAGTTGGCATCCTGATCCTGTGCCACAACTGGCAGAGCGGTCATTGGTCCATGGCGCGAAGCCTATTCAATTTGTTGCCAGCAGATACCTTGCTGAGAGAGGCACAACAAAGGCCCGAACTGGAAGGCCGGATGCTCCTAGAGATTTATGCCGAGTTTGAATTCGAAGAGCTCGTTAACCGACTCCGCGATAAGGACTTTCGCGACATAGCTCTTCGCGTCGTGAACAGCTCGTCTCGAATTGGTATGCAGTCAGCAGCGCTTGAATTCGCTCTTCTGGCAACGGGTATGAGTTTTGAGGGTGATCATGAGGTTCTGGGCCTGATCGCCCCCTATCTGGATCACGGCCCACGCGAGATGACCTATGAAAGGCTCCGCTATGCGGCGGGTATCCGTCAGGAGTTCGGGCTGGAATATTCAGAGCCGGACATGCCCGACCCCGCTTTACCGACGGATGATTACGGGCTCGCGTTGGCCCCATTGAATCCCTATTTCGACCGGATGCTGGCACTTGTGGAAGAGTTTCAAGCAAGTGGCCGAGGTCGTGTTCTGCGCGATTTGTCCAACCTTGCCACCGGCCTATATGAAGCGGCTGACATTTTTGCCCCGGGTTTACAGGGGATCAACAATGCGATGTCCCAGCTGTCAGAGCGTCCAACGGATGTGATTTCGCTATTGCGCGCGATGGGCCTTACCGCTGATTGGGCCGAGGGGTACAGTTTTTACCACCCGATCCCTGACTTGCCAACGCTCGCACGCGCGGCAAGACGTTGGCAACAAGTCATCGGCGGCTATTGGGCCTTCCCCTCACCACCGCCACCAGAATGGAATTCCACACGGAAATGGAGCGACCTGACATCAAGCCGAACCGTCGACCTTTTGGAACGCGGCAGTCATGGTCTGGCAGACCGAGTTCTAAACTTCTGGGCGGATCCTTTGAACGAAGGGCGCGGTAAGTCCACTCAAACCCTGCAACGCCGCCTTGCACCAGTTGCTCGGCGGCTCACCCATGGTTCAGGAACAGAGGAAATCCTTGGTTGGCTTACCAAAAGCCGGGCGCCCGTGGTGTTTCATCCGGCACTGACCATGTTTGCCGAAACAGGGCGGGGGCCAAAATACCTCGATCCCTAGAGGCAGATCGACTGAGTTTGAAAACTTCATATTAGCTGAGGAACCAATGCCATGAGCGATTTCGAAAAGGAAACATTCAGCCGGCTGGAAGGCCTTGGAAATGCCGGAACAATCGACAAGGCGCGTGAGGCTCTGGATACCAGTCCGGGCATTCTTGGTGAAATGGGCCTGACACCGGATCGTGCCCGTGAATTGATGGGCGCGCAGATGAATAAGCTGGAAAGCTTTGGCTCTACGCCCTCGCAACTTGAAGCCATCGTGCGCGCGGTCGGACGCCCTCCCCTGATCGTGCGCGGCGGCAAGGTTGAAGGCAAACAATCGCTGTCATCCGACTTTCCGCCGGATATCGACATTCGTATCGGCAAGGCCGAAGACAATATCGCCTCGGTCGGGCGTATCGAGTTTATCAATCATGACTTTAGCTGGGGTGGCACTGGCTGGGTGATCGAAAAGAAGGACGACCATCTGCTGATCATCACCAATCGCCATGTTGCCAAGCTGGTCGCGCGGCGCAGTTTCCTGGGCGATGGTGTCTTCATGTTTGCCCCCGGCAATGCCCGCTATGGCGCCCGGATAGATTTCCTCGAAGAGGTCGGCGCGGCACAAGACCCCGAACGGCTTTTCGACATTCGCAAGTTCACATATATCGCTGAAGACGCGGCCGCAGATATCGCACTTGGAAAGATCGACCTGCCAGCGGATACAGCCAATTTCACGCCCGCGCCGATCCCGCGCGCCAATACAGACGCCCAGCATGGGGAGTGCGTCGCTGTTATCGGGTATCCCGCCAAGGATTCCTTGCGCAATGACCCCACGCAGATGTCCAACTATTTCAACGACCTGTATGACGTGAAACGCTTTTCGCCCGGATTTCTCATCGAAGATGGCGGCGTGTCGATCCTGCGCCATGACTGCACGACTTTGGGCGGCAACTCGGGCTCGCCTGTGATCTCGTTGGACAGCGGCAAAGCGGTTGGTCTGCATTATGCAGGTACCTTCGGCGTCGGAAACTCAGCTGTCAGGATCAGCACGGTCAACGCATTGTTGGACGGGGCGGTGCCGACCTCGATCCCCGGAACCGAAATCGTCAGGCCAGAACGACCTGACGGAAACCATGACGCAGATCATTTTGAACCGCGCGACGGGTACAACCCGGACTTCCTTCAGGTGGCAGAGGTGCCTCTGCCGGTGGTACCGAATGCGTTTGGGCTTGCCACTCCGTCGGATGCGACCCCGGAACGCCCCAACGAATTGCGCTATCAGAATTTCGGCATTCTCTATTCTGCGACTATCAAAACACCGATCATTGCCGCGCTGAATATCGATGGTGCCAAGACCCGACCGCAAAAACGAGGTAGCGACAAGTGGTTCGCTGACCTGCGCATCCCAGCAAATGTCCAACTCGGCAAAGAGGATTATGATCACGCGGATATTGACCGGGGCCACCTGGTTCGCCGTGCGGCGACAAATTGGGGTGTCGATGATGCACAGGCCAAACAGGCCAATGATGACAGCTTTCACTATACCGCTGCTGCCCCGCAGCACCGGGCCTTTAATCGGAGCCACGCGCAATGGTTGGGTCTTGAGAACTTTATCATGACAAATGTGCGCACACATGGATTCAAAGCCTGCGTGTTCACCGGACCAATCCTGACCGGTGACGAGCCGATGTTGAAAGATACCGGATCGCCGATACCCCTGAAGTTCTTCAAGCTTGTGACCATGCTGGCCGAAGAGGATGGCAGCGAAGGCATTCTTCGCCTTCATTCCACCGCCTATGTACTCAGCCAGGTTGAGGTCATCCAACAGATGCTCTCGAACCAGGGGAGCGTGGAATCTGTCGGTGGATTTGAGTTTGGTGCCTATAAGACATTCCAGATCCGCGTCCGGGATTTGGAAAAATTAACCGGGCTGAACTTTGGCCCCCTTAGCGATGCCGACCCATTGGCGCAGCGTCTGACCGATGCAGAAAGCCTGGCGGGACAACCACGTCCGATCGTCACAGTCGAGAGCTTTGCCAACGTCGTAATCTGAGGGTGGCGGATGAATACTCAATTAGGAATTGTGCATTTGGCGAGCCGTGGAGGACTCGAACCCCCGACCTGAGAATTAGAAGTTCCCTGCTCTAATCCAGCTGAGCTAACGGCCCGCTCATATTCTGGCTGTATCAGCCAAATCCCTCGCCTTGTCAACTTGATGGAGAGATGAGGTTTTGGGGCAAAAAACCTCTCTGATTTCAGCATTATCTCTGACCGGAGCAAGCTTATACAGGTACCTTGATTGCTGGGTGAACTGCACCTCGAAGCCATGCCTCAAAAGGCCCTAACCGAGTCGAACTTACCAGACTAATTCAGGCCGCTTATGCAGCCTGTCACGATGACGGAATACATCGGCAAACTGGGATGCCGCCACCTGCATCACTGCAATTTGATATTGCGCCGCGCAGTGGCAGACCTGTTTGATCAGATCTTCCGCAGATCCCAGCTGATTGCGGTGGCCGGAATTGTTAATAGCACCGCACACATGCCCAGACCCGTCATTGGGGGGTACGGTGATCCAGTTCCGTTTCGCTCAGATCCGCCAGCATCACGCGCGCCATTGATGTGACAAGGTTCGGAAGGCGCGAACCAACTGAAATGTTCGAAACCAATGGGCTGGGTGACAGAAAATTCCTTGGCGATCTCGGACAATGTTTTCAGCCTGACCAGCACCAAGTGCCCCAAGGTTCTTAAGCTCGCGCAGTAATGAGTTCCGTTGGTTCTATTCACCCTTCATCATAGTTTTTGCGCCAACCGACGCATGGTGGAAATATATCCGGCGTCGATGGACTCGTGATCGGGGTGCTGACCATCTTCAATGACCTTTTGACCAGCAACATAGACGGCAATGATTTCTGCCTGCTGACCCGAGAACATGTGGAAATCCAGCACGGCTTCGGGCGACACCGCCGCCATCAGACCATTCCTATCGTAAGACAATTCTACAAAATCAGCACGGCACCCTTCTGCGATACGGCCGATATTGCGCCCGGCTGCACGCGCTCCACCTTGGGCGGCGGCTTGCCAGAGATAACCGCCGACATTGGGCATGTCCTTGGAGCACATAACATTGCGCTGCCGGTGCAGCAGGCGCTGACTATATTCCAGTGTGCGCAGCTCCTGAACTGCCTGGGTACAGATGTTGCTGTCCGAGCCGATACCAAAATGGCCATTTGCTGCCACGAAATCGACCGCCCGGAAAATCCCGTCTCCAAGATTTGATTCCGTCAGCGGGCACAGACCCACGGTCGCACCCGAAGCGGCAATGGCCGCAACCTCGGCGTCATCCAGATGGGTGGCATGGATCAGGCACCACGCGGCGTCAATCTGGACCTGGTCCATCAGCGCCGAAACAGAGCGTTTGCCACTATGGGCGATACTGTCTTCCACCTCTTTGGTCTGTTCGGCCACATGGATGTGAACTGGACACCCCGGCAACTGGTCTTGCCGAAGCTCCATAAGCCATGACATTTCATCTTCGGTTACGGCGCGCAGGGAATGCGGCGCGATTCCGAGGTTAAGCTTTTCATGCTGCTGCTTCAGGGTTTCGATCAGCAAAGCGTATTGATCACGTGCATTGGTGAAACGCCTCTGAGCATCTTGCGGAGACACGCCGCCGAAATTTGCGTGTGCATAAAACACCGGAAGATGCGTCAGGCTGAGGCTCGTTCGATCTGCAGCAGAGACAATAGCAGAAGACAGCTCCTCAGGTTGGGCGTAGCGCGCTCCATCCTCTTCATTGTGCAGATAATGAAACTCGACAATCTCGGTATAACCGCCTTTGAGCAATTCCATATACAGCTTGGCAGTGATTGCCTGCAGGTCCTCGGGCGATACGTTATGAGCGAAATAGTACATCATTTCGCGCCAGGACCAGAAGCTGTCGACCGGATTCCGGCGCACTTCTGATAACCCGGCCATCGCGTATTGAAAGGAATGACTGTGCAGGTTGGGCATGCCCGGCACAACCGGGCTTTCAATCACCGGATAGGCATTGGGATTGTCGTCCGCGACCAGTGCTCCGAACTCACCAGATTCCGTGACGGTTACGGAGATATTGCTAAGCCAGCCCTGGTCCGTCAGTGCCTGTTTGAAATGAAATCCAGTTGTCATCCACTTTCCTTTACTTGGATGCCGTATCGGCGAGTCTGTTTGGGTCATCCACGGGTGGTGTTAACTTCATCCAACAACGCGGTAACAAGGTTCTTGATCGCGGTGCCAAGTACCTCTGCCTTAGGGAGCACAAGGTCCCAAGGGGCGTGCTCGATCATATAGGTGGACTGTGCAATTTCGAGTTGCAGCGCATGAATGTTCTGGTCGGGTTGGCCATAGTGCCGGGTAATATAGCCTCCCTTAAAGCGGCCGTTTTTGACAAAGCTGTATTGGCCGGACCCCAGCGATCTTTCGGCGCAGGCCTCAAAGCGCGCGGCTGTGCTGGCCCCGCTATTTGTGCCCAGATTCAAATCCGGCAGCACCCCATCAAACAGCCTTGGCACTTCGGAACGGATGGAATGCAGATCCAACAGAATGCAGGTGCCAAACTGCGCCCTGATCCGCAGAATCTCAGCCTTGAGCGCCTGATGATACGGTGCCCAATAGGATTGGATGCGCGCCTGTGTCTCCTGCCCATCTGGCTCTTGCCCTTCCAGATAAAGCGGCTGACCGTCAAAATCGATTTGCGATATCAGGCCGGTTGTCGGACCGGAATAAAGCGGCGCGTCATCAGCTGAACGGTTCAGGTCCACCACATAGCGCGAATACTGCGCCGCCATGACACCCACACCCAATTCGGCACAAGGCAGCGCCAGCTTGCCCATGTGCCAATCCGTATCCTTCAGCTCCAGCGCGGCGGGTCGCAAACGGCGTTCAACCTCCGGAGGCAGCAAGGTTCCGGCATGTGGGACATTCAGCAAAATCGGCGTTGAACCCGCCTTAAACGTCATTAGATTCTGAACAGCCATCGCGTTCCCTTTGTTTGATGTTCTGTCAGCCCATAATTCGGCAGACCGACGAAGACCGACATTTTTTATCGCCCCAAAAGCTGGACTCCGGTCAGATCAGAGATGCGTCGTCATCCGGTAACCCGGTGCAAAGTAAAGCTTGGCATATGTCACCGGCGCGCGACGCAGCCAGGTAATGCGTTCGGCGGTAAAGATCGGGTCGCCAGGTGGCGTGTCCAGGAACTTGGAGATTTCACCATCAGCCTTGGTCGCCATGAAACTAAGCTCCAGATTGCTGAATGGCACCCTGTTAACCAACCAGTCATTCGGCCCCGATTGTTCGAAACTTTCCTCCAACACTTCAGGTACAACGTCGGCAACTATCCATCGCACCTCAAGCTGAAACGCTACGTTGTCGGCATAATGCATACATCGCAGGTGCAAGACGTCCTGCTCTTTTTTCAGGTCGAGGCGTGATGCCAGCCAGGACGGTGCGGGTTGCACCTCTCGGTCCACCAAAGAGTACCGATAGGCCGCACCGGTGGCCGTTATCTCGTCACGCACCAAAGGGATCGCAAATTGCGCCTTTCTGATGGGAGAATTCAGAACCCGCGTGCCGGCCTTGCGTTTTCTTTCCAGGTATCCTTCTTCGGCAAGCTCTCTCAACGCCCGGTTGACCGTTGTTCGTGTACTTGAGAATTCAGCGGCCAAATCCATCTCGCTTGGCAAAATGGAATCCGGGCTCCAGATACCGGTTTGGATTCGATCCAAAACCACCTGCTTGATGTCCCGAAAGCTCATGTTCCCCTGAGGTCTTGCCATAAAACTCCCCAACTCAAAAACCGGCCTTAATTGGCTTATACATACACATAAGACATCTGCAATGAAGCATGTAACTCTGCCCCGCACCTAAGACTTCTACCTAATTTGACTCCAAGAAGGCGGCTTCGGCGCGATGCCTTTCATTATTTTGTGTACACATTATGCAGTAATCAGTATACCTATTTCAGAAGCATTGCAACTTGGGATCAGATTCTCATGACTGGTAAAACAACCCTTCGTGGCGCAAAAATTGCAACACAAGCCAGCCAGCAGGGCCCTTATGGGCTAATCGAGGATGGCATCATCGTAATATCAGGTGAGTTTATCGAATGGGTCGGACCCAGACGCGATCTGCCCGATGAATATACCGAGCTTGAGGCCGAGGATCTGAACGGACGCCTTGTGACGCCCGGTTTGATCGACTGCCACACCCATGTTGTATTTGGCGGCGACCGCGCCCAAGAGTTTGAAATGCGCCTGAATGGTGCAAGCTATGAGCAGGTTGCGCGCGCCGGAGGCGGTATTAACGCAACCGTTCAAGCGACACGGGCCGCCAGCCTGGAAGAGCTGATAGAAAGTGCATTGCCCCGCGTCGACGCGATGATCCAAGAGGGCATGACCACTATCGAAATCAAGTCCGGCTATGGGCTAGAACAACAGACAGAGCTGAACATGCTGCGCGCCGCGCGCGAAATTGGAAAACGTCGCCCGGTTTCTGTTCAAACCACATATCTGGGCGCCCACGCGACTCCGCCAGAGTACAAGGGGCGCGATGACGCCTATATCGACGAGGTCGTCATTCCGACCTTGCGGGCCGCCCATGTAGAAGGGCTGGTCGATGCAGTTGACGGATTCTGCGAAGGGATCGCCTTTCAGCCCAAACAGATCGCCCGTGTCTTTGACGCCGCCGCTGCCCTTGGCCTTCCGGTTAAACTGCATGCCGAGCAGCTTTCTAATCTGGGCGGGGCGCAGCTTGCCGCCTCCTATGGCGCATTGTCTGCGGATCATATCGAGTATCTTGACGAAGACGGCGTGATCACCATGGCCCAGGCGGGAACAGCGGGCGTAATCCTGCCCGGTGCGTTCTATACTCTGCGCGAAACGCGTCAGCCTCCGATTGAGCTTCTGCGCAAACACGATGTCCCAATGGCACTGGCAACCGATTGCAATCCGGGATCATCCCCCCTGACATCTCTTCTTCTGACCATGAATATGGGCTGCACCCTGTTCCGCATGACGCCAGAGGAAACACTTGCGGGCGTAACCTGTAACGCAGCGCGTGCCCTTGGTTTGAGTGATCGCGGTATGATCGCAGCGGGTCAGCGGGCCGATCTGGCGGTCTGGAATGTGGGCCGTCCGGCCGAGCTTTCTTATCGTATCGGGTTCAACCCGCTTCACAAACGCATCTTTGGAGGTCAAGCGTGACAACTCTCACTCTGGCGCCCGGGCAGGCTACTCTGCCTCAGCTTGAAACCATCTATTGGGATGAAGCCTCGGTCATACTTGATCCGACGTGTCGTCCTACGGTCGAGGCGGCCGCAAAACGGATCGCTATCGCCGCTGCGGGTGATGTACCGGTTTATGGCGTCAACACGGGTTTTGGCAAATTGGCCAGTCTCAAGATCAAATCTGAAGACACCGCCACTTTGCAGCGAAATCTGATCCTCAGCCATTGCTGCGGCGTAGGAAACGCGATGCCCCGCCGGATGGTTCGGCTTATGATGTCTCTTAAGCTATTGAGTTTTGGCCGTGGCGCATCTGGCGTCCGCTGGCAACTGATCAAGCTTATGCAAGACATGCTGGAAAAAGGCGTCACCCCTGTTGTTCCAAATCAGGGATCGGTTGGCGCGTCAGGCGATCTGGCACCTCTTTCACATATGACCGCAGTAGTGATCGGTGAGGGAGAGGCGGAATATAAAGGCGAAATTCTTCCGGGCGCCGAGGCGCTTGCAAAGGCTGGCCTGTCCCCGATCGAGCTTGGCCCCAAGGAAGGTTTGGCCTTTATCAATGGCACACAGTTTTCAACGGCCTATGCGCTTGCCGGTCTGTTCGAAGTCTGGCGTGCTGTGCGCAATGCGCTGGTCATCTCGGCCATGTCCACCGATGCCATCATGGGATCAACCGCTCCGCTGCAGCCCGAAATCCATGCGCTGCGAGGACATCGTGGCCAGATCGAAGCGGCAGGTTCGATGCGTGAGATACTGGCGCAATCCGAAATTCGAGAAAGCCACCGGGATGATGATACACGTGTTCAGGATCCCTATTGCATCCGCTGTCAGCCGCAGGTGACTGGTGCGGCGATGGATGTCCTGCGACAGGCCGCACAGACCCTTTTGATCGAAGCGAATGCTGCAACAGACAACCCACTTGTGCTGACCGAAGCGGATATGATCGTGTCCGGTGGTAATTTTCACGCGGAACCCGTTGGGTTCGCTGCTGACATGATTGCGCTGGCATTGTCCGAGATTGGCGCGATCAGTCAACGGCGTATTGCTCTGATGGTCGATCCAACGCTCAGCTTCGATCTTCCGCCCTTCCTGACACCTGAACCCGGATTGAATTCCGGCCTGATGATTGCCGAGGTGACGACAGCCGCTTTGATGAGCGAGAACAAGCATCTGGCCAACCCATGTGTCACCGATTCAACACCCACCTCCGCCAATCAGGAAGATCACGTCTCGATGGCAGCGCATGGTGCGCGGCGGCTGTCCCGCATGGTCGAAAACCTCAACCATATCCTTGGGGTCGAGCTGCTCTGCGCCGCGCGTGGCATCGAATTCCGCGCCCCCCTCCAGACGAGCCCGTTGCTGCAACAGGCCATCGCACGGCTGCGCGAGGATGTTTCGAGCCTGCAAGAGGATCGCTATATGGCGCCCGATCTGAAAGCTGCAAAGGAATTGGTCGCGTCGGGCGCGTTGCTGAACGCGCTGAACGCCTCTTTGCCGGGCCTTAACTGATGACGGTCTTTGCCATGATGGCGCGCGACCGCAGCCGAGACACATGATTGAAAACTTCAATGCCCTTGCCCTGTCGGGCTCTATCCAATCTGAAGGGAATGACCGATGAGCGATCCTCGTAAGAACAGCCGGGACATCTATCCGCCAACCGGGACCGAACTGAATGCCAAAAGCTGGTTGACCGAAGCACCACTGCGGATGCTGATGAACAACCTGCATCCCGACGTGGCAGAAAACCCGCACGAGCTGGTAGTATATGGCGGCATAGGCCGGGCCGCGCGAACCTGGAAGGATTTCGACCTGATCGTCGACAGCCTGAAAGATCTGGAAGCGGACGAAACCCTGGTCGTGCAGTCGGGAAAGCCCGTCGCCATCGTGAAAACCCACAAGGACGCACCGCGCGTGCTGATTGCCAACTCGAACCTGGTGCCGCATTGGGCGAATTGGGATCACTTCAACGAGTTGGATAAGAAAGGTCTGGCGATGTATGGCCAGATGACCGCGGGTTCCTGGATTTACATCGGGTCGCAGGGCATCGTCCAAGGCACCTATGAGACCTTCATGGAAGCAGGACGCCAGCACTATGGTGGCAGTCTGAAAGGCCGTTGGATCCTGACTGGGGGTCTGGGTGGTATGGGCGGTGCTCAGCCACTGGCTGCTGTGATGGCGGGTGCCTGCTGTCTGGCCGTGGAGTGCGACGAGAAATCCGCCGATTTCCGACTGCGCACGCGCTATGTCGACGAGAAAACCCACAGCCTGGACGAGGCGCTGGATATGATCGAGCGTTGGACCAAAGCGGGCGAAGCCAAATCCGTGGCGCTGATCGGCAATGCCGCCGATATCTTCCCCGAGATCCACAAACGCGGCGTCAAGCCCGACATCGTCACCGATCAGACCAGCGCGCATGACCCGATCAATGGGTACCTGCCTCAAGGTTGGACCGTAGCCGAGTGGCGATCCAAGGCTGAAACCGCTCCGAAGGAAGTGGAAAAGGCAGCCCGCGCCTCGATGAAGGTGCAGGTCGCGGCGATGGTTGCCTTTCACAATGACGGTGTTCCAACCGTCGACTATGGCAACAACATCCGGCAAATGGCGCTTGAGGAAGGTCTGGAAGACGCCTTCGCCTTCCCGGGCTTTGTGCCTGCCTATATCCGTCCGCTATTCTGCCGTGGCATTGGCCCGTTCCGCTGGGCGGCCCTGTCGGGGGACCCCGAGGACATCTACAAGACCGATCAAAAGGTCAAAGAACTGCTGCCCGATAACACGCATCTGCACAACTGGCTGGATATGGCGCGTGAACGGATCGCATTCCAAGGCCTTCCTGCGCGTATCTGCTGGGTTGGTCTGGGTGACCGACATCGCCTGGGTCTGGCGTTTAACGAGATGGTCAGAACGGGCGAGCTAAGCGCGCCGGTGGTCATTGGTCGTGACCATCTGGATTCCGGTTCAGTCGCCTCGCCCAACCGCGAGACCGAAGCGATGAAGGACGGGTCTGACGCGGTCTCGGACTGGCCTCTGCTAAATGCACTGGTCAACACCGCCTCGGGCGCGACTTGGGTATCTCTGCACCATGGCGGCGGCGTTGGCATGGGCTTTTCCCAGCATGCGGGTGTGGTGATCTGCGCCGACGGCACCGATGATGCTGCCAAACGCCTGGAGCGCGTTTTGTGGAACGACCCTGCCTCGGGCGTGTGGCGTCACGCCGATGCGGGTTATGACCTGGCCAAGGATTGCGCTCGTGAACACGGGCTGCGCCTGCCTGGAATTCTGGAAAACTAAGTTTGGATCAAGCGGAACAGATCCCGGCCATTCATTTGTGAAGGCCGGGATTGAACGATCACCAAACACCGTGCGCGCCGGTTGCTTTTGGAAACGGTGATCTAATGGACAAAGCACAGCGTATTGAACGCGCGTCTCCAGGCTGAAACCTCGGAGGCAATCGGCGCGCCTTGCAGACCTTGTTTGATCAACCCCGCCAGACGATCCGCATCGCCTGCGGTCATCCCCCAGCGGACAAGCTCGGGCGTGCCAATTCGCAGACCGTTCATATCACCTTCAACCGCCGCCACAGGCAGACCGATGCCACAGGCAAGGAACCCAGCTTGGCACAAGGCTTTTGAGGCCGCCTGCCCGCCCCCAAAGGGCTCGGCCAGCACAGCGAACTGGTGAGAGTTGGTAAAGCCCTCGGCCCCAGCGAACACAGGCACATTTTGTGCATCCAAAGCCGCAGCCAATGCCTGCGCCATAGCGATCATCTCTTTCGCATAGGCCGCGCCAAAGTCTTTCCAGTCCAGCATCGTGACCGCAAGCGCGGCAGTTTTCGCCGCATCAAAATTGGCCGTCATGCCGGGAAAGGCGATAGCGTCCAGCGTTTTGGCGATTTCTGCATCATTCGAAACGATCAGCCCACCTGCAGGGCCACCAAGGCTTTTATAGGTGCTCATCGTCATGAAATGCGCGCCCTCGGCCAGCGGGTTGGACCAGGCGCGCCCGGCAATAATGCCGCATTGATGGGCCGCATCGAACATGACCTTGGCCCCGACCTCATCGGCGATGGACCGCACTTCGGACACGGGATGCTCGAACAGGTTCAGGCTGCCACCAATCGTAATCAACTTGGGCCGCTCGGCCCGTGCCAGCGCCCGCAGTTGGTCCAGATCAACGGTATAGCCATCGGCATTCACCGGGGCCTCTATCGTGCGCAAGCCGTATAAGCCGGCGCAGCCATCGACATGATGCGTCACATGCCCGCCTAGGGATGCGGGCGGCGCAATGATTGTGTCGCCCGGTTTGCAGGTGGCCATAAAGCCATAGAGGTTGGCAATCGCACCAGAAGGCACACGAACCTCGGCGAATTTGGCATCGAACACATCCGCGCAAAGCTGGGCCGCGATCACTTCGATTTCCTCGATCGCTTCCAGTCCCATTTCGTATTTGTCACCGGGATACCCCAAAGAGGGGCGCGACCCGATGCCAGAGGATAATAGCGCTTCGGCTTTCGGGTTCATCACATTGGTCGCAGGGTTGAGGTTAAAGCACTCTTCCTCATGGATCACTCGGTTCTGCTCGACCAGCTGCTCGATACGGGCCAGCAGATCGGCAGACGTTGCGGACGCCGTCGTGGCCGCTATGTCCTGAATCAGGGTTTCACTGGTGCTCGGCACCCAATCTCGTTGTGCAAGCGTCATTGGACGTCCTCCGTTTTGCAGCATGGTGGCAGCCATTTCGTGACAGCGCAAAGCAGATTTGCTATTTCTTGGCGTAGAAAAACTAAGGCTTGAAATGAGTGTCATGCCCAAACGCCCGAAAGGGCCCCCGCTGAATGCAATGCGCGCCTTTGAAGCTGCCGCACGTCATGTCAGCTTTGTCGCCGCCGCTGAGGAATTGAGCGTCACGCCCGGAGCGATTTCGCAGCACATCAAGACATTGGAGGGCTGGGCAGGTACCGCGTTGTTTCGGCGCAACGCGCAGGGGGTGGAACTGACCAAGGCCGGGGCTTCGATGGTGGCTGAATTCTCTGCGGCGTTCGACGGGTTGGCCGAGGCGGCGCGTGCCCTCCGCAACCTCAAACCCAACGCCGATTTTCATATCGCCGCCTTGCCATCTGTTGCGCAGCTTTGGCTACCAAAACGGCTAAGCCGGGTCAGGGCGCAGTTTCCGCATATCAATTTTTCGGTGACCGCGATGGAAAACCCACCCAGTCTTGATCGGGAATTGTTCGATCTGGCCATATTCATTGGCGAACCCGATGCTGAGCCCGAGCAGATTTGCATCTGCCCCGATCTCATCTCTCCGGTCGGCGCGCCTAGCCAGATTGAACGTATGAACCACTTTGGCGACGCCGTCCTTCTGCATGACCAGACCTGGAACGACGATTGGACAATCTGGTCACAGAACACGGGAATTGAACTGCAGGATGCGCAGACCGGGCCGCAGTTCTCTCTGTACAGCCTGGCCGTGGAAGAAGCGAAGGCAGGTGCGGGTATCCTGATGGGGCATCTATGTTTGCTTGAGGATGCCCTGGCAAGCGGCGCTCTTAAGTCTGCAAGCGAATACACCTGCCCAACGGGCCGCTTTCTGTTCGTCCAGATACCTGGCGCAACGCGGCAAAGGCTCGAATCGCAACAGGTCGTGGCATTGCTGAACGAAGGTAGTGCCTAACAACCGGCCTATTCTGCGGGCATTAGATCCAATCGCATGAAGGCGCTGTTGGGGTCGGCCTCATAGCCGTAGATCGGGCCGCAATAGGAATAGCCTAGCGCTTCATACAGCCTGCGCGCGGCGTCGTAGTAGGACAGATGATCGGCGCCCGTCTCAAGAACCAGCGCCGAGGTCCCTTCGACCCGTGCGTGATCAGCAAGATGGGTCATCATCACTCGCGCCAGACCGCGGCCACGTGCGGTGGCAAGGATATGCACGGATTTGACTTCGGCGGTCCCATCCGGCAGCGCCTTGAGCGCGCCGCAGCCCAGCACCTTGTTACCCTCATACAAAGCCCAGAACCGCATTCCGGGCCCGGCCAAGGCACTGGCATCCATCGTGTGATTGCTCTCGGCTGGCCCGGCGGTTTCGCTATGGGCAAAATGCGCCTCGACCACCGGGCGCAATGCGTCGGAGGTTGGGTCAGCCTCGCGAATGTCGATCATTTAATGCGTCCAGGGTGCGCGCCGATCGGTGGCAAAATTTTCGCCATAACCGCGCGCGCGCAGGTTCGGCTTGCGTTTATGCGGTTCACTGACCTGTGCGTCGATACCGTTGTCCTTGGCGTAATCCAGCGCCTCTTCCTTGGTGTCGAAATTCAGACGCACCTGGGTCTGGGTGTCACTGGAAGACGTCCAGCCCATCAACGGATCAACCTCGCGCGTGGATGCTGGGGCATATTCCAACACCCAATGCCGGGTCTTGGCCGTACCCGATGTCATCGCATTCCGCGAAGGCTGGTAGATCCGTGCGCGCATGTCGCCTCTCCGTACTCACTTGGCTGAGGTTGTTTATGCGTCAGAGCGAGGCCTGGGACAAGGTGGCAAATGTCGCGGCTGGCGAACTCGATTTTCGCGCCTCGGCCCAAGACTAATGCCAGAAACTGTCATCAGATACTGCTAGGTCAGGCATCAACTGACAACAAGGAAACCAAGATGATTCACTTTGAAAGAGCCCTGAAAATGGATGCCAACCCACAAGATGTATGGGCCATTCTCAACCGCTTCATGCATATCGATGAATTCGCGCCCCAGGTGGTCTCTGTCGACGCTTTGACCGAGCAGGAAAACGGCGTCGGCTCGAAAAGACGCTGTCATTTTGCGAATGGAACCTCTCTGGTCGAGAAGGTCACGCAGTGGGACACCAATCGCGGCTATCGCCTGCAACTCTCTGATATGGCCGCCATGCCCCTGACCGAGGCCAGCGCAGCGATCACCATCGAGCCCCAGACAAACGGTGGTTCTCGCGTGGTCTGGAGCATGGATTACCACGTGAAATACGGCGCATTTGGCTGGGTGCTGGGGCAAACGCTGATGAAAATGATGATGAAGGGCGTTCTGGACGGCAACCTCAAGGCGCTTGCCCAAAAGGCGCGTGCTGGCCAAATCCCCAATGGCCAAACCGCATAATCCCGGATTGATGCGCTCCATTTCAGATCAGGCCTTGCAGATGGACAAAATAAGAACAAATGTAAGGGCCTGATCCGGAGCCTTCCCATGCCTTACGCCCATTCCGACAAGACCCAGCTGACCGCTGATGACGTCCGCGCCCGCCTGAAACTGGAAGGCGGTAAAGAATTCGTCATGCATACCGAGTTCTCACCGGCAGGCGACCAGCCCACCGCGATCAAAGAACTGACCAACGGCATCTTCGACGGCGAAAGAGAACAGGTTCTGCTGGGCGCGACCGGGACGGGCAAGACTTTCACCATGGCCAAGGTGATCGAAGAAACCCAGCGACCCGCCATCATCCTTGCGCCCAACAAAACGCTGGCGGCGCAGCTCTATGGTGAGTTCAAAGGCTTCTTCCCGGAAAACTCGGTCGAGTATTTCGTGTCCTACTACGACTATTACCAGCCCGAGGCCTATGTCGCGCGCAGCGACACCTATATCGAGAAAGAATCCCAGATCAACGAACAGATCGACCGGATGCGCCACTCGGCCACGCGGGCGCTGTTGGAACGCGACGACGTAATCATCGTCGCCTCAGTGTCGTGCATCTACGGTATCGGCTCGGTCGAAACCTATGGGGCGATGACGCAAGACCTGAAGGTTGGCGGTGAATACAACCAGCGCCAGATCATGGCCGATCTGGTCGCCCAGCAATACCGCCGAAATGATCAGGCATTCCAACGGGGCTCGTTCCGAGTGCGGGGTGACAGCCTGGAAATCTGGCCCGCCCACCTTGAGGATCGCGCTTGGAAATTCTCGTTCTTCGGTGAGGAATTGGAAACCATCACCGAGTTCGACCCGCTGACCGGTGAACGCGCCGCGAATATGGAACAGGTGCGGGTTTACGCCAACTCGCACTACGTGACCCCGAAGCCAACGATGAACCAGGCGATCATCGGCATCAAGAAGGAACTCCGCATCCGACTGGATCAACTGGTCGGAGAGGGCAAACTGCTGGAAGCGCAACGTCTGGAACAACGCACGAATTTCGATCTGGAGATGTTGGAGGCCACCGGCGTCTGTAACGGAATCGAAAACTACTCGCGCTATCTGACAGGCCGCGCACCGGGCGAGCCGCCCCCGACCCTGTTCGAATTCATCCCCGATAACGCCATCGTCTTCGCCGATGAATCCCACGTCAGCGTACCGCAGATCGGCGGCATGTACCGGGGCGACTATCGGCGCAAATTCACCCTGGCCGAACACGGGTTCCGCCTGCCCTCCTGCATGGACAACCGCCCCCTCAAGTTTGAGGAATGGGACGCCATGCGCCCGCAATCCGTCTTTGTCTCGGCAACCCCGGCCAAGTGGGAGATCGAACAGACCGGCGGTGTCTTCACCGAACAGGTGATCCGCCCCACCGGGCTCTTGGACCCCGAGGTCGAAATCCGCCCTGTCGGCATGCAGGTCGACGATCTGCTGGACGAGGTGCGCAAGGTCGCCGCCGACGGTTATCGCACGCTGGTCACAACGTTGACCAAACGCATGGCCGAGGATTTGACCGAATACATGCACGAACAGGGCATCAGGGTCCGTTACATGCACTCGGATATCGACACGCTGGAACGCATCGAGATTCTGCGTGACCTGCGGTTGGGGGCCTTCGACGTTCTGATCGGCATCAACCTGCTGCGCGAGGGGCTCGACATCCCGGAATGCGGGCTGGTGGCCATTCTGGACGCCGACAAAGAAGGCTTCCTGCGATCCGAAACCTCACTGGTCCAGACCATTGGCCGCGCCGCGCGCAACGCCGACGGGCGGGTGATCATGTATGCCGACAAGATCACCGGTTCCATGGAGCGCGCGCTGAACGAAACCGATCGCCGCCGCGCCAAGCAGATCGCCTATAACGAGGAACACGGCATCACCCCAGCAACGGTGAAGAAAAACGTCGAGGATGTTTTGGCCGGTCTCTACAAAGGCGACGTCGACATGAACCGCGTCACCGCCACCATCGACAAACCGATGCACGGCGCGAATCTTGAGGCGCATCTGGACGGGTTGCGCGACAAGATGCGCAAAGCCGCCGAGAATCTGGAATTCGAAGAGGCCGCCAACATCAGGGATGAGATCAAACGCCTGGAAGCGGTCGATCTGGCCATCGCCGACGACCCCATGGCACGCCAATGGGCGGTCGAGAAAGCATCAGAGGACGCGGTGAAATCACGCGGACGGTCAACGGCTGGAAGGCCGGGGCAAAGGGGTGGGAATGTGAAGAGAAGGAAGCGGTGATACAACCCTATCGACCTCCTATTTTGTTTGTGGTCAAAAAATTAGAAACTCAGACCAAGGAAGTCATTAATGAATGGCCCAAAGCAATTTGAGCAGCGTATTTCGAGAATCTACAGACTACTAGAAGAAAAGGGGACGGAAGTAACATGGGACAAGAGGATTACGGACCCAGACAACCCTTCGCAAAAAAGGCAAATCGACGTCGAAATACGAAGGCCAAATTGCACGATACACGTTGAGTGCCGTTATAGAGGCCGAAAGCAGGATGTAAATTGGGTTGAAGAACTGATTGGTCGCCGCGCAAGCTTGGGAGCCAATATGGTTATTGCTGTTTCTTCAAATGGTTTCTCCGATACTGCTAAGAAGAAAGCAAAGAGGCACGGTATTATTTTACGTAGTTTGCTCGATGTTAGCGATGAAGAAATCCTCACGTGGGGCGTGAACGCCAAGGTAGGAGTTTGGTTTGCCCGTTTCAGGAACTTCAGCGTTGGTGTTAAAATCTCTGAAGCTGATCAAAGACGCTTTGAGACGGAAGTTTTGGCAAATGCTTTGGATAAGAACGGCTATCTTGGCAGAATTATGCAAGGTGTTGTGAATGAGTATCAAAAATCGGACACATTGAATGGCCCACAAGACTTTCAGCTTTCAGGCATCCAATTTGAAAAACCTTTGGCCGTGGGAGTTTTTTTACTAAAGCCAATCAAAATTTCTGCTCAAGGGTCTGTGGAAATTTTTCGTGAGTGGCGAGAGAGCATTGGATTTTGTGAGTACTTGCAACAGGATTCGGAATCACCTTCCCAAGAGGCCGTAGTCGAAGAGTTTGATCTACTAGGTTCAGAAATTGTTCACGCACAAAAGAAAGCGTTGTGGCATTTGGATTTATCGCTAATCGAAGCTCCCAAAAATTGTATTTTTGCGGGGATAGTCGATTTGGATTTTGGAGTGCCCAGAGAGATGCATGCCGTTTCATTGGTCGCCGGTCCGAGGAAAAACGCAGAGCAGGTCGATTGCAAGGTGGTTTTCTACTGTTAAATGAATTGAGTTTCTCAAAGTGGGCTTAGGGTCGGCGCTGTCACATACCTTTCACACGCTCTCTGACGTTTGACTCGCCACACTCCACCCTTGCAGCCCAGCGCGCACTCCTCCACGTTTGAAATCACAAATTGTGATTCCAAACGGTTGCCATTACGATCCCGAACACCCTGCCAAGTTCGCAGGAGGTCCAAAGCACCATTCACCGGGTGCGCGGCACCCGTGTGGTGCTGGCCGAGGATCTGGCACAGGTTCTTTTGCAAAAAAGGGCGGGATTATCCCGCCCGATACCTTACCCCTTATCCCAATGGGCAATCACATCATACCCAACCGGCGTTGGCGGGCTTTCCATGAACTCGGCGAAATGGCCCCACAGCTCGGCCACTTTGGGTGCGTTTGCGTTCGAGGTCTCCTCGCTCTCGACAACCGAGATCACATAGCCCGACCCGTCCTCGTTCATCACATTGGTAAAGCTGTGCATGCCGGGCATGCCCATGATTTCTGATTTCAATGCGTTCATTTTCGCCGTCGCCGCCTCACGCGTGCCGGGCTTCATCTTGAATTGAGTAATACGTGCAAACATGATCTTCCTCCCTCGTCCGGCGATATCGCCATGTGACGCGGTCGGAACGACCCCGCCGCACGCAACCTAGCACGGCAGCCCGAAATCTCACATTGATACGCGTGATTTGCGGCCATTTTCAACCATACGCCTCACTGTATTTGGGCCACTGACACGCCAGAGTTGCTGCCCAGCGCGGAAGGCTCGACATCTGAATCACATATTGTGATTCCACAGCCGCAGCCAGATCGAACCCGAACAACCAAAGCGCCGTTCACCGTGTTTGCGGCCTGAGCTAATTGCCGGCCTGAGACAAGCTGGCTTTCAGCTTCTCCAGCGTATTCAAAAGGCGGTCTAGGTCAGCTTCGTCCAGCCCGGTATCGGCGATCATGCAGGCGGTGATCTCATGCGCCACAGACCGCAAGGCCGATCCCGCCCCGGTCAGAGAAACAACAACCTGGCGTTCGTCCTCTTTGCTACGGGTTCGGTCGACAAGCCCGTCGGCCTCAAGGCGTTTCAGCAGCGGGGTCAGCGTGCTGGTTTCCATCGACAACGCGTTGGCCAACTCACTGACATTTCGCCGGTCTCTCTGCCACAGCAGGGTCAGGGTGATGTATTGCGGATAGGTCAGCCCTAGCGGGCCGAGGTGTCTCTTATAAGCGCGGTTGATCACATGCCATGACGTATAGACCGCATGGCAAAACATCTCGTCGGTCTTCGGTTGGGTCGGAGAATCTGTCACGGCAGCACCTTCGCTCGCTTATATCGTGCACGATATAATTCATTGACCCACGCCCGCAAGGCAGTTTATATCGTGCTCGATATTATTGTACACGATATAGGAGGCAGCACATGTCCTGGCTACCAACGCTCATCACCGAGACACCCGAGGAGGGATTTGACCTGGCAATCAAACTATCACGGATGGCGGTTAAGAAGACGCAGCCCAATGACGAGATTCGTCAGCGCCTGAGGCCGATCTACGAAAACGATGCGGACAGCCTTACTATGGTGTCGCATGTCGTGGCGACAAATTACCAGACCGTGGCGGCAGCGAACAACTATTGGCGCAAGTGAGTAAAGGTGAAATGGGCTGGGTGGCGGATGGGATTACCTATTCCTATACGCCCAGTTCCGCCCGCATCTTCTTGGTCAGCTTGGCCACGACCAGATCATAGGACGTCACGATATGCTCGCGCAGCGACGTGTCGCTCATCCCGCGGTCCTCATAGACCTGCAGCCATTTCATCCCGCGCGAGGCCAAATATGGCGCAGGGCGAATTCCGGGTTCGCCGCTCAGCACCTCAAAGGCCAGTTCAGTGGCTTTGAAGGTGAAGGCGTCCTGACCGTCGTTCCAGCCGCAGATCGCAAACACCTTGCCCCCCACTTTCCACACGTCTGCATTGCCCCATTGAACCACATGAGAGCTGGCCTTCAGGCCCGCGCAGAAACTGTTGAACTCTGCTCGCGTCATCGGCTCAGCCTCTTTGTTCCGAAGTCCTTACCCACCTGTCAGGGCCTCACGAATTTGGCATTGCCAACGCGTTTTTGAGGGGCAGCGCTTTGTTCTGCATTCGGGGCAATCACTCCACAGGCCACACCATCCTGATCGGGATCGTTTTGCAGGTGATAGCCCGGCTCGCCCTCCAGAAACGGACCAGGAAGAACCGAGAGCGCAGCACCACATCCGGCAAGAGCAACAAGATGTAAAACCGCCTCATCACGCTCGAATTCGGAAGTGCGCAACCAGACGCTCAGGGCAATGATGCCTGTCGTCAGCGGCAACATGAGGACCATCAGCAGAATCCGCACCGGTGACAATGCGCGCCGGCGCAGAGCTTCGGCGCGTTGAACACGTTTGGCCGATTTCGGATCCGTGAACAGCGCCTTTGGAGTGGTCTTTTCTGGCTGCATTCCCGATCAATACACCAGTATCCGTGGGATGCCGATACCTAAGGGACAAACATATCTGTGAAACTCTGTCACGATGCAGGACGCTCTACGAACCTGGGCCAAGCAAACAAGACAGACCGGCCAATTTCTTGGCTGCTCGCTTGTGATCTGGCAGAGACCTAACGCACCACGTGCACTGAGCATGCAGCGTGGCGGACAACATGGGTAGCGGTGGAGCCCAAAAGCAAATCCTGCATACCTGGTCGATGAGACGCGATGATGATCAGATCCGGCTTATTCACGTCGGCCCAGTCAAGGATCGTCCGACCGGAATGCCCCTCGACAACGACTCCGCGGGCGCCCGAAATATTTTCCGCCAGCGCATCCAACTCGGCCTGAACGGCCTTGCGCGCCTCGTCCAGGTACCCGACCGGCATATAAGCGCTGGCATAGGCCGGTATATGTTCGACCACGTGCAGCAGCGTGACCTGTGACTCGGGAGCTGCCAACAGTTGCGCCAGTTTCAATGCGGACGGCATATCACGCGCGTCGTCGAATGATATTGGTACAAGAATATTGTGATACATGGCACGCGCCTCCTTGGTTGCTCAAGTATACTGTTCGATTACCAGACGCGTGACCTTGATCCAGGTCAGGATCAGTTGAAGGTTTCCGCAACATCGTACATGACGGGCTCAAAACTCTTGCACAACTCGTTGATTTTACGGTTTCTATCACGCATTTCTGACGTACGCAGCATGGCCAGAAAATCCTCGCGACGCTCCCATTGCGAATAATTGGCAATCCGGGTCTGGGCGTCGTTCACGTGCAATCCCGCTGCAACAAATCCAGGTTGCTTTGAGATGAAGCTGGCATAGGCATCCGTCAACGCCTCAAGCAGATCCTGGCAGGTGCCAGGCGTCATTTCAAATGTTGTGATTACGGTCTGCACAGTAGCGTTTTTGGAAATCTTTGGCATCTTGAAACTCCCTTGTCTGTCTCAAACCTAACACAGGATTCTGAAAGGTCTTGTGTTTCCTTTTGGCCTAGGCGCGCTCTTTTCAATTCGAAAAATAAACAAAACACTAACACTCCGTTAACCATGCTGACGGAAGCTGCAAGCATGTATCGCATTGCCCTGATATTGCACCTGTTGCTGATGGCCTCTCCTGCCTGGTCAGGTGCATGGCTGCGAGAAAAGGATGCAGCATTCACAGCCGCCTCACTGACAGCTTTTCGGCTCCCTGAGGATGGGTACGACTATAAAACTTCTCTCTATGCGGAATGGGGATACAGCCAGAACCTGACGGTCGGCTTTGATTTCGAGCAAAACCAAGACCTCTATGGCCATGCACTCATCTTTGCCCGTGTCCCAGTAGCGGATTTGGGCCAATGGGGTCGGTTCGCTGCTGAATTTGGTGCCGGTGCATATCACAAACATGAACGGGCCTGGGCACAGTACAAAGTGACGCTGTCTTACGGCAAAGGATTCCAGAGCGCCTTGGGAAGCGGTTGGATCGCGATTGATGCCGCCATCGAAAACCGAACACATGATGACATCTATCGAAAGCTCGACCTGACAACAGGGCTTTCATCGGACAGGTTGATCAATCCCCTAATCCAAATCGAAACGGCCTACAGGTCTGGGCACTCGATATATTGGAAGGCACGCCCCTCGGTCATGATCCGAACCAAAGACAGTTCTACTACCTGGGTTCTGGGGGTGGAAAGAAATGATGCCCGCAAAAACACGGGCATCAAACTGGCTTTGTGGAACGAATTCTAAGTCCAATCCGTTCCTACATTAATTCCGGCAGACGCCCGCACCGTCAGCGCTCCATCCTCAGGATTGCTGAAACCTCGCCCTTCAGACCCTCAGGCCAGCGTAACTGGATATCAGATCCATCCACCCCGTGCTCCAGCAGGACATAGGGGTGCGAATATTTGGTTGACCCAAGCGCTGTCTTCAAAGGTCCCAGAACGGTAACCGAGTCACAACTGCGCGCCTTGCCACCAAAGGGCAACCGGTCCTCAGAAGACACCGTCCACGCCGTTGCAGCTGTGTTCTGTGCGTGCCGTACCCTCAGTGGATTTGCGGTTTTAGCAGTCACACCATGGAACGTATTGTTTTCAAACGTCACGTTCAAATGGGCTGTGTTGTTCAGATCAGCGAATGTCGTGTCCACGCGTTCGGCCCGGTCGATCCCACCGTTGATGGACCGGAATTTGTTCCCTGTCACGACAACGCCGTTCAGAAAATGCCCGGCTCCATAGGGACGAATGACAATGCTGCTGAACCAGGGCGCGACCTCGTTCGAGTAGAAGATATTGTCGGTAATGCTCATGGCGCTGAACGAGAAGCCAGCGGTGTAAACAGGGTCTGAATCCCGCTCATTTGTCCATTCGACAAAACAGTTATCGACATAGTTCTCGGCAATGGTCGAGCTGTTGTAAGTTCCGATCATGACCAAACCGGCCGAGCGCACCCCCTGAGCGATGCTGTCTCCCTGGAAAAAATGGTTACCCAAGACCATGTTGTTGGTCCCTGCCAGCACCGCAAAATGCAGGAAACGAACCGCGCGATTGTGGCGCAACTTGATGTCATTGGCCGTTGAGTTCAACGCAATCGACTTGCGATCCGAGACGTCAAAGGACTCTTCAGAAGACAGGAACTGACAATTATCGACCAACATGCCCTGACACCCTGTACCGATCGAGGTGATACCGCGATCCAAAGGTCGGCTGATAAAACAGTTCGTTATGGCAAATGTGCTGCCTGACGGCGCAAGGCGGATTGCGCTACAGCGGCCATTGCATTGAAACTCGATCTCTTCCATTCCGAACTTGCGCAACGTGCTGAAACCACTGAAATCGAGCAGATATTTGAAAGACAAAAAGGTGAACGTTTGCGTCCCGGATGCGTTATAGATCGGGGCGTTCAAAGTGATCTCTCCCGCCCCCTCATCCTTGGACCGGACATAGATCTCGCGGCCAACGCCGCTGCCCTGCACCAGCGAGCCGACAGGAATGTTGGCCACATTCGCAACATTGGTCAAACGCGTTGGGTCCGACGGGCTGTAGGTTGCCAGAGATGTGAATGTCTCGGTGCCCCATGCCGAACTGCTTTGAACATCGAACTGGCCATTGCGGATGATCCGCCGTGTCGAAAACCCTGTCTGTTTGTTGGGAACCGCCGCCGCCATATCAATCGGCTCACTCACCGAGATCTTGCGCCCACCCAAATCCAGCGATTCATGATCCGAGTTGTTCAGCAAAGCCTGAAAGGCCTTTTTGAACGCCAGATCCTCGGCGCCGAAGGCCGTGATATAGGCTGGCAGGTTAAAATCCTTGGTCAACAAGAGCATCTTGTCATCGGGCATCGTGACCGTGCCCTCAAATTCAATCTCTGACGAGATCGTCGTGTTTTCCGTCAACAGGTAGGTGCCATCCGAGACAAAGACACGTCGTCCATTCGCCGCCTGATCAGCGGCGACAAACGCTGCTGTGTCATCCGCTACACCATCACCGACCGCTCCGAAATCACGGATATCGACCAGAGAGATCATGTCGCGCAGGAACACATTGGTGACATCCGTTATCTCGATATCGTCGATCCGGACCACAGCGCCGTTGGTGCCTTCAATATCCAGCCCGAAATGCCCGTACAGGGCGGAAACACCCCAAGGCATATCCACGCCCGTCCGTTGCCCCGCGCCCACAATCGCTGTGATTTCGTGCACTGTGCCATAGCCAGACAGCAGTGTTGCCGGGCCTTGCTCGACCACGCCCGTCACCTGAACATCACCTGCACCACCCGCCCAAGCGGCGATACGAACCTCGGGCAAGGGGCCGCTAATCGCTTTTATCCGGGCTTTGATCTGCAAGTAGCATCCCGGCAGCAGCGGTGTCTGGCCCATATAGCGCAGCTGTTGTGTTGCGTTTACCTTCAGGATTTCCAGACATCCGCCAAAATCCGCATCGGCCGGGACATATACGCCGTTCCCCGATCCGTCATAGGTTGGCGAACCCGGAGTACCATCGCCGCTCGACCACACGTTCAGACCGGATGCGAAAACAGGCGGCATGAATACGATGCCGTCAGTGATTGCCTTATTCATAGAAATCCCTTTCCCAATCGCGCTGCGGTCAGTCGCCGTGCGCATAAACCCAGTGCCCAGGGCCACGCACCCCGAACGCAAAAGTCTGAGTATCGAAAAGGAATTAACCGCCGTTCATATCACCGTGACGGTGGTGTTGCGTTACGCCGCCGGATCCGAATTGCCCAAAAGCTGCACGCCATTGATTTTCCAGCCCTCTTCCTGAGGGATCATCTCATAGTCCAGAATGTGAACCTGCCCGTCGCCATCCGTGATCATCACCTTCTGCCACAACGCCCCTGAAATTTCGCGAAGTTCCAGAAACCGCACATCCGCAGGTCGCCAGACCATTGGATAGCCACGCCGGACCATGACCCCGAAATTCTCGGGCGTTCCGAACAGGCGCTGGATGGTGGGGCTGGCAAAGGTAAAGGCGGTTGCGAAATCATCCGCCTTGAATGCCTGTATCTGCCCCGCGATATTCGCCTCGATCTCGGCGTTTTGGGCAAAGGCTCCTGATGCCAGCCCGGCACTCAAAGATACAGCAAGCAATAAACGACGCATGGGGCCACCTCCTGATCGAAGGATAGCCCCACACGCGATCAGGTCAAATCAGACCAGCTCTCCAGCCAGCGCCTTGTCTATCAGCGCAATGGTTTCCGGCACGCCGTAAAGCGCGATAAACCCGCCAAATCGCGGCCCCTGGGATGCGCCCAACAACACCTCGTAGAGCGCGGTGAACCAGCCCCGCATAGGGTCAAACCGCTCGCGCCCGACAGAGTAGACCACCGATTGCAGCGCCTCATCCTCGATCGGTCCGTCATATGCCGCCAGCTCTGCTTTCAACGCCTCCAGCGCTTCGCGCTCTTGATCCGTCGGCGCCCGGTGCTGGCGGGTGGGCTTGACAAAATCGTTAAAGTAGCGGACCGCAAATCCCGCCGCCTGATCCAGATCAGGATGCGTCTCTGCCGTAGCCTCGGGCGCATAGCGGCGGATGAAGCCCCACAGCGCTTCTTTGTCTTCGGCCCCCGAAACTGACGCCAGATTCAACAGCATCGCAAACGGCACCATCAGCGTCGATTCAGGAACATCGCCGCCGTGGATATGCCACACGGGATTGTTCAGCTGCGCCTTCAACTCTTGCCCCGGATAGGCCCGCAGTTGCTGATGATATTCATCATAGGCCTTGGGGATCACATCAAAATGCATCCGCTTGGCGGTCTTGGGCTTTTGATACATAAAATACGCAAGACTCTCAGTCGGTGCATAGGTCAGCCATTCGTCGATCGAGACGCCATTGCCCGAAGATTTCGAAATCTTCTGACCGTTCTCATCCAAAAACAGCTCATAACTGAAATGCTCTGGCGCACGGCCACCCAACGCCCGGCAGATCGCGTCATAGATCTTTTCGTTGGTGGCATGTTCCTTGCCATACATTTCAAAATCAACGCCCAGCGCGGCCCAGCGCGCACCGAAATCCGGCTTCCATTGCAGCTTTACGTTGCCCCCCGTGACCGGCAGCGTCCATTCCTTGCCGTCGTCGTCATCAAAGGTGACGGTATAGGTCTCGGCGCAGACCTTTTTCATCGGCACGTACAGAACCCGACCTGTTTCGGGGTGGATCGGCAGGAAGATCGAATAGGTCTGCTGCCGCTCTTCTCGCAGGCTTTTCAACATGATAGCCATTACGGCATCATAGTTGTCGACCGCCCGCTTCAGAATCTCGTCAAACTGACCCGAACGATAAAAGTCGCGCGCCGAATAGAAATCATACTCGAACCCAAAAGTGTCGAGAAACCGGCGCAACATTGCGTTGTTGTATTCGCCAAAGCTTGGGTATTCGCCGAACGGATCAGGGACCGAAGTCAGAGGACGCTGCAAATGCTCCGCAAGTGCTTCGGGGTTCGGCACGTTGCCGGGCACTTTGCGCATACCGTCCAGATCGTCCGAGAAACAGATCAGCTTGGTCGGAATATCCGACAGCGCCTCAAACGCACGCTTGACCATGGTGGTCCGCGCCACCTCGCCAAATGTCCCGATATGCGGCAAGCCGGACGGGCCATAGCCCGTCTCAAACAACACATACCCCTTGTCCGGAGCCCCTTTCTGATAGCGTTTGAGCAACCGGCGCGCCTCTTCAAAAGGCCAAGCCTTGGACGACATCGCGGTTTCACGCAGTTCAGACATTTTCTTTAAGCTCCATCGGGAAAACAGCGTCGGCTTTCGTTTGCCGCCGACCGACCCCTCCTATTGTGCCGGTGCAGCATGAGTCAATAAAGCAAGCTGTTTTTCCTGTCTGGAAACTGGCCTCAGACGACTAACTGATCCAACTTGGCCGCCCAGATGAAATCATTCTCACTAAGGCCGTCAATTTCGTGGGTCGTCAGCTGAACATCCACATATCCCCATCCAAATCTGATGTCGGGATGATGCCCTTGCTGATCGGCCAGCCAGGCGCAAAGGTTTGCCAGATAGATCGCCTTGGCAAAGCCTTTGAATTTGAAATGACGGCTGAGAGTTTTTGCATCCGCATCCAGCGACCAGTCCGGGGTCAACTGGGCCAGATGCGCGCTTGCCGCATCACGGTTCAAAGCTGGAATGCCGCCGGAACAAGGGGCACAGGTCCGATCCGATAGGGTGCAGGTTTGTTCTGATGTGGTCATGTCCAGCTTACTCCGCCGCTGTTGCCTTTTCGGGAAACTTATTCGGCAACAGGCCCAGTGATTGCGCCTTATGCACATCCGCCAGCAAATCCCGATCGGCGGCAGCAAACAGTTCCTCGGGGTCGTCCAGCACGAAATAGCCCATCTGGTGCATATCAATCCGGTAGGGCGTGCGCAGGATCGTAAGAACGTCAAAGGGATCGCGGTCGGGTATTTCGCTTTCCACCGCGTAGACAAGTTCGGTCGGGGATGAGGCAAGCCCCGATCCCAGCGCCTTGATCACCCCATCCTGACGCCGCAGGCCAAATTCGATCGAGAACCAATACAGCCGGATCAGCCAGGCATAGTCTTTTTCACCGGCCTGCACCCCCGCCAATCCGATAGCGTGGCTGAAGGCGGCAAATCGCGGATCGCTCAGCAGTGGGGTATGGCCGAAAATCTCATGAAAGATGTCAGGCTCTTCGATGTAATCGAAATCCTCGCGGGACCGGATGAACGAGGCCGCCGGGAAAACCCGGTCGGCCAACATGCCAAAGAAGGTCTTGAACCCGATCAGCGCGGGTACAGGCTGCACTTTCCAGCCTGTCATATCCAGAAGCCTCTCAGAAATATCAGCGCATGATGGAACACGGGTTTTCGGAAGCTCCAGCCGGTCCAGCCCCTCAAGATAATCACGCGCCATATAGCGCTGTACGTTCTCTTGCTGAGCGGCATAAAGATCAGCCCAGACAGCATCCTCTTCGTCGGTATATGTGATGTGACCATTGGCATTGGCCACCTTGGCGACGTATTTTGTCGACTTTGGCATGGAAGCTCCTCCTGAAAAGAGCATAGCCAGCCATCGTGAAAAATTTCATTTGAATGTTTTTCAGGATCATACAAAATGAACGAAACATCTCACAAACTCAAAAGATATGACGCAAATGCTTCAAAACGCGGATATCGCCATCCTGCAAGAGCTTCAGACCGATGGCCGTCTGTCTATGCAAGAGCTCGCGGATCGTACCGGCCTGTCTGCCTCGCAATGTTGGCGGCGGGTTCGCGATCTCGAAGCTGCCGGGGTTGTGGCAGGCTATACCGCTCGTGTGCCCGCCAAATCCGTTGGCCTGAACGCAATAGCCTATGTTCATGTTGCGCTGCGCGATCATCAGGAAGACAGCATCACTTCGTTTTTGCGGCTGGTTGAGACCGAGGCTCAGATTGTCGAGTGCGCCTCAATCACCGGGGATCATGACTTCATTCTGAAAGTCTATTCGAAAACACCCGAAGATCTTGAGGCGTTCATCATGCAAAGGCTGTTGAAATCGGGGTTAGTCCGCGACACTCGCAGCAATTTTGTACTGCGGCAGACGAAAACACGTGGCCCTTTGCCCATTCTTTGATCTATCGCTCCAAAATCCGTTGAACCTATTCCCTGCCCCACCTATCGTGCGGGATCAGAACAGTTCAATCAGGACACCCCTATGACCAACCAAGTGCCACACCCGATGTCTCCTCAAGATTGCCTCGTGGCGATTATGGTTGCGATCTCTGCATCAGATGAGACCATCCGCACCGCCGAGCTGGTCAAAATCGAGGGCGCGGTCAACATGCTGCCTGTCTTTGCAGAATATGACATCGACCGGATGTATCGCGTTTCCCAGATCGTCTTCGATCTGTTTGAACAAGAAGATGGTCTGGATGCCCTGTTTGGACTGATCCGCGACAACCTGCCCGAACGCCTGAACGAAACCTCCTATGCGCTTGCATGTGATGTTGCGGCTGCAGATGGTACGCTGGCAGAATCCGAATTGCGGCTGCTCGAGGAAATCCGTTACGAGTTGGACATCGACCGTTTGCATGCCGCTGCCATCGAGCGCGGCGCGCGGGCACGGCACACGACCTGACGTCAGCTGCTGCCGCCCAGCTTCCCCCACCTTTCGATCAGTGCGCGCTGCAATTTGCGCGACCTGTTATTCCAGCTCCGCCCGCCTTCGGGCCGTTCACGATACGCTCGGGGGATCGTTGCGCGATGCTCTATGTCGGCCGTGAATATCGCAAAGGCCAGCTCTGCCCCATCCGGTGAGGTTATGAACCCGCCCAGGCCCGAGACAAAGTTCAGGGTTCCGGTTTTCGCATTCACTCTGATCGGATGATCCTTGACCGGCCGCCCCTGACTGTCGGCAAGGGTAAATTTCTTCAGCAAAGGCCGGAGGTCTCCGGCTTTCTGCGCCGCCAGCAGCGCGACCACCAAATCCTCGGGCGCTACGCGTGAATCGCCCCCAAGCCCTGAATGATCGACCATCGCAACCCCGGTCACACCATAGGTCTCTGTGGCCCATCTGTTCATCTCGGCAGCTGACTCCGCCAAAGTCTGCGGTCGCGTACCGCGCGCCCTCGAGGCAGCGAGCCCTACCATCTCGGCAGTGAGATTGGTCGAGTATTTCAGCATGCCCTGCAATATGCTCTCGAGCGGGTCGCTTTGATGAATGACCAAAGGGGTTCCATTCGGCATCTGCCGCGTGACCTGCGTCCGCCCCAGCACAATTCCGTTGGATCGGGCCAATGTTCTGAAAACGTCACCTGCATAAAGCGCGGGCTTGCGGACAGGCAGCCACCGCGCCCCATCGCTACCCAACGCGCCTTTGGCAACAGTCCACCGGTCCTGACGGGCGCTGGCTTCGTAGGTATAGATCGGCAGATTGCGGCCCTCGACCTTCATCGACGCCACTTCCACTGCAGGCGTATAGCGCGTGCTTCGGGCATCCATGGTCACGTCATAGCTGGCGCCCTGCTTTTTCCACTCGAAATGCACGCGATTGAAATTCAGAGAAATGCCGCTGATCGCAGGGCTGTACCCCAAATGATCTGGCTGCCCCGGATCAATGCTGAACACGTAAGGCAACGCGCCATCGTAAACCTTGAAGGCGCCGCGGACCTCGGTGATTCCGGCCTCGCGCAAGTTTGCCGCCATCGTGGCCAGCGCATCCGTATCCAGCAAAGGATCACCACCGCCAACAAGAACAAGATCGCCGTTCAAAATGCCGTTTTCTATGGGCCCCTCAGCGACCAACGCAGTTTCGAACCTGTAGTCAGCACCTAACACATTCAGCGCGTAAAGCGCGGTCAGGGCCTTGCCAACACTTGCCGGTGGCAAACCCCGGTCGCCACCATAGGTTTCAAGCACCGTGCCTGTATCAGCGTCGGCTACAGCAAAGGCGACTTCGCCGCGCAGGTTCGCGGCTTCGACCAAGCGCACAACACCTACGATCGGCTCATCACGAATCTGAGGCCTCAATGACGTCAGCGGTGCCTCAGCCATAACGGCTACAGGCATCAGGGCCGTGCCCAGACCAGCAATAAATCCTCGTCGCGAATAACGATCAATCATGGGTCAATTAAAATCTCAGAGATCACAGGCAAACAACCTGAGATCCGAATTATGGGCCCACAGGGGCTATTCAGGCAACACCTTGTTGCCCCAATCCCCATGAATGCGCAACTGGGTCGAACTGACATCCAGCATCGGTACATTCACAAAGCACCATGCCGGGGCCTGTGCCCGGCCCAGTAAATGCCGCGCCTGCCCGTCGATGCGGTATTTGGCATAGCGACGCGCCGCAGGGGACATACGTGCAGAGATGCGGTCTCCGGGACGGGCAACAACGCCAACCGGTACGGTTTCAACAATCGACTGCCAATCCTTCCACTTATGGAATTGCGCCAGGTTATCCGCGCCCATCAGCCAGACAAACCTGACCTGCGGATAAAGCTTCTGCAGGGCGGCGACAGTATCCGCCGTGGCGCGTGTGCCGGTCTGGGCCTCGATATCCGTCACCTCGACACGTGGATGCTGCATCACAGCTTGCGCTGCCTTCACCCGCCGCGCCAATGGCGCAGGCCCGCGCTCTTTCAACGGATTGCCCGGAGAGACCAGCCACCACACCCGATCCAGCCCAAAGGCCTTCATTGCCTCGAGTGTCACATGCACATGGCCCTTATGCGGCGGATCAAATGACCCCCCGAACAACCCCACGACCTGCCCGGGCCGTACATATGGGATAGAGCTACGCTGCATCTCTTGCTGATGTTCAGAACTCGGCGGGGTTGTCAATCAACAGGTTGCACAGCGTCGCCCAGCCTGACCCGCCCGGGCCGCACCACCTCGGCGCACCAACCGCCATGACCCCGAACGGTGGAATAGCCACCCTTGCCGAGCGCCTCCTCCATCCGGCTGCACGGTGCGCAGATCACAGTGAAACGCAGGATGGCCTCGCCCACCTGCACCTCACGCCCCTTGAGCGCCGCCAGATTGATCCCCGAAACCACCAGATTGCGCCGGAGAATATCGGGCGCAACCGGCTCCTTCCCAAGATACGACCCAATCACTGCCAGATGCTCTTGCTGGATCAGAGTCACCGAACGCTTTCCGGCGCGCCCTCGGTCACCGTCCAACCCATCGGTTGAGATCATGGCCGTGGCCGGAACCTCCATCCCGACCCGCCGATCTGGCCGAAGACCAATCCAATCAACACGCCCGGGTTTCGCCCAACTGGCAATCAGGTCTTTCAGAGACATTTAGAATTGTTCCTCCATCACATCTCCCCTCATCTAGCGGTCTGGTTCTTCCGTTTGCAGCCGCTATTAGTAGCGCTGACCAATTTATGTACGGAGAGAGAAATGCCACGCCCCATCATACCAGAACCCAAAGAATCCAGCTTTAAGCAGGGATTTGGCGATCACGATATGCTCTCCCGCGATAAGGCTGGAGAAAAACTCTCAGAGCTTGTCGAGAAAGTAAACGATCCGCTTGTAATCGCTCTGGATGGGGCATGGGGTTCTGGCAAGTCGTTCTTTCTAAAATGTTGGGTGAACGAGCACGTTAAAGAGAAATACGACAGAACTACGGAAACCGTATATTTCGACGCCTTCGCACACGATTATCTTGACGACCCGCTGATCGATTTGACCGCTGTTATTTCTCAGCGGCTCGAAGAAAAGCCCCAAAGCAACGCCGCCAAAGCATGGAAGGCGGCAAAAAACGCCGCACCTTTCTTGGGCAAGACGGCCTTTAGGCTCGCCACAATGGCCACAGTCGGCGCAGCGATTTCGCTCACGGATAAAGAAGACGGGGCATTGAACGATATCAGGGATAATCTTGCGAAAGAAGGCGGTCAGATTTCCAAATCGCTCGCTGATTTTTGGACGAAGGAAGACGGGCGGCGCGAGGCAATGCAGGCTTTCAAAGAAGCCCTCGCCAAACTTACTGAACCAACTGAGCAAGATCATCGACGGTCAAAACTCGTCATTGTTGTAGATGAGTTGGATCGCTGCCGCCCTGACTACGCTCTTTCCCTCCTAGAAGTCATCAAGCACTTCTTCAACGTGGAAGGTGTTCATTTTGTACTTGGCGTAAACCTAAAGGAATTTCAGAATAGTGTTCGCGCAAGATATGGCTCCGGCGTAGATGCCGAATCATATTTGCAGAAATTTATAACACTGCGCACCTACCTGCCCAACGAAACCCACGGCATTCCAATGGCCATGGTCTATTTTGAACGTATTTCATCGCAGTTGGAACTGCCAAACAGCGTTGTCAGAAGTTGCGGAGACTTACTCACCGATTATCAGGTGACGGAAAAGATATCGTTGAGGTCAGTGCAACGTTTCGGAACACAGTTGGCACTACTGTCCCCCTCAACATTGCAAAAATTTTCTGGTGATGTCTATCCGATTGGGATTGGCGCCTTCTTGAAGTGTTTCGAACCTGATCTCTATCAGAAGTTCAAATCAGGAAGTCTTTTGTATGCAGAGTTGTCAAACGTTCTGGAGCTGGGCACTCCTGAAATTGCAGTATGGAAGCACCTGACCGAACCCGAGAAACTATCGGATTTTGAGCAAGAAGTCGTGGAAGATGTCTTTCAAGGGCGTGTTCCTTTAGGGGGAGACAAACCACTAAGATACATTGCCGAAAACTACTTGGAAGCCATTTCTCTGGGTGATTGATTTTGCTCCTTACGTTGACGGGTTTCTAAACACAGTCACCTCCATTGCCCCCACCAACCGCATCCGCTATCACACCGCCCAACCCAATTTCCCCGACCCAGAGGACGCGACATGGCCGCCTATCAATATGTCTACCACATGCAGGGTGTCTCCAAGACCTATCCCGGTGGCAAGAAGTGCTTTGAAAACATCCACCTGAGCTTCCTGCCCGGCGTGAAAATCGGTGTCGTCGGCGTCAACGGTGCTGGTAAATCGACGCTGATGAAGATCATGGCCGGTCTCGACAAAGACTTCACGGGTGAGGCTTGGGCGGCCGAAGGTGCCAAGGTCGGTTATCTGCCGCAAGAGCCGAAACTGGACGAAACCCTCAGCGTGCGCGAAAACGTCATGCTGGGCGTAGCCGAGAAAAAGGCGATCCTCGACCGCTATAACGAATTGGCGATGAACTACTCAGACGAAACCGCGGATGAGATGGCCAAGCTGCAGGACGAGATCGACAGCCAGAACCTCTGGGATCTCGACAGCCAGATCGACGTCAGCATGGAGGCCCTGCGCTGCCCGCCGGATGATGCCAATATCGCCAACCTCTCAGGCGGTGAAAAACGCCGCGTCGCGCTGTGCAAATTGCTGCTCGAAGCGCCCGACATGCTGCTGCTCGACGAGCCGACCAACCACCTGGATGCCGAAACAATCGCCTGGCTGCAACAGCACCTGATAGACTACAAGGGCACCATCCTGATCGTCACTCACGACCGGTATTTCCTCGACAGTATCACCGGCTGGATCCTCGAACTCGACCGGGGTCGTGGTCTGCCGTATGAGGGCAACTATTCCGCCTGGCTGGAACAAAAGGCCAAACGGCTGGAGCAGGAAGCCCGCGAGGACAAGTCTAAGCAAAAGACTCTGCAGCGCGAGTTGGACTGGATGCGCCAAGGCCAGAAGGCCCGTCAGGCCAAATCCAAAGCCCGGATCAACGCCTATAACGATCTGGCGGAACAGTCCGAGCGCGAAAAGCTGACCCGCGCACAGATCGTCATCCCCAACGGCCAGCGCCTTGGCGGTAAGGTGATCGAGGTCGAAGGCCTGTCCAAACACATGGGCGATAAGCAACTGATCGAGAACCTCGACTTTACCCTGCCCCCCGGCGGAATTGTCGGCGTCATCGGGCCCAACGGCGCCGGTAAATCGACCCTGTTCAAGATGCTTACTAATCAAGAGCAGCCCGACGCAGGCACCATCACGCTTGGCGACACGGTTGAACTGTCCTATGTCGACCAGTCCCGCGACGACCTCAAGGACAACGACACCGTATGGGAGGCGATCACCGGCGGCGCCGAGATCATCCAACTGGGTGACGCACAGGTCAATTCCCGCGCCTATTGCTCCTCCTTCAACTTCAAGGGCGGCGACCAGCAGAAAAAGGTCTCCTTGCTGTCAGGGGGCGAGCGCAACCGAGTCCACATGGCCCGCCTGCTGAAAGAGGGCGGCAACGTCCTGCTGCTCGATGAACCGACCAACGATTTGGACGTCGAAACCCTGCGCGCGCTGGAAGACGCGCTGGTCGATTTCGCCGGCTGCGCCGTGGTCATCAGCCACGACCGCTTCTTCCTCGACCGGATCTGCACGCATATTCTGGCGTTTGAGGGTGATGCCCATGTCGAATGGTTCGAGGGCAACTTCGAGGATTACGAAGAGGACAAAAAGCGCCGTCTGGGACCGGACGCGCTGGAGCCCAAGCGGTTGAAGCATAAGAAGTTTGCGCGGAGGTAACTTTTCAGAGGGCGCGGCCGCGCTCGGTCTAGCGAAGCGGAAACTGAGTAGGATGGGTTTTAATCCCATCCCTCTTTATGTGCAATCTCACCCATTCCCCGCTGCAGCTTTGTCCAAAAAGATGGGGCCGCTTCACTTTTTTCGCAAAATCTAAATTTTGAGGACGCTAATGGCCGAACTACAACAAGCAATCCAAAGTGCAACTCAAACCGTGGCGTTACTTAGCAAAGCACGGTGTGTGCTATCCTACAATGAAAAACCGGATAGTAAATTCAAGACCTTGTACCCTTGGCCAAACGAACAGGGTCGTAACAAAGAACTATCATCATTTGCAGCCTCAAGAGGGTTGTCGGTAAACTCATCTTTACGAGTTAAATCGCTTCTAGTTTCCTATAAGGCCTATCGAGAACTTAAGAAAATCCGCTTGCCAGAGGTGGATCGCATGCGTGTTAGCCGTGCGTTGCTTGATGTCATGCAAATCGTGGAAGGGGGCAAAAAGATCTCCGGTGTTACCGCGGTTTGGGATGTAGCCGCTCATCCAGACCGAGTTGTCCCGCAGTCGCTATCAGACACAGCCGGACTGGAAGAGTTCGTTAAACACTCAGACAGTATGCTCATGTTTGACCGGCACGACGCAAACGAGAGCGTTAAGCTAAGGCCTGTTGCTTTACCTGCTTTACTCAAAGCCATGCCTGAAATTAAAGAGTTGGTGGTAACCATTGCCGACCGAAGTGAGTTTTCCGGTGAGGCTGTCGACAACAAAAGCCGAAGCAGCCGGAGGGTTGTTCATCAGGGAAACAAAGATTACTTGCACAAAGTCTTGAAGCATACGAACGATGCTGTTCGGAGATTTGTCGGCGACTGCGAGTGGTCACATGATCTCAAAAAGGCGATGTCGGATTACTAAGGACGGGCAGCGAGTGTAGGATGGGTGCTCGCACCCATTGCTTTTCAACGCCGCCCATCTCACTCTTCTAAATGGTGAGGTGAACCCCGCCCTACGCCACTCGAAGCATGCCTTCGGTAACGCCGCCACTCCATTCCGGATCAACTCGGTCCGCGCGATTGTCACGATGGATTGCCGAATTCGGCCACGCGGTGGGTTGCCCATTGCTCGGCGGAATCCCGTTCAAAACACCCCTTGACCCCTGAAAACACAGTACCTTCCGGATATTCCACCCTTGTCACACGCGCAACTCAATGCCATATCAAATGTGCTTACGTTTCTATTTCGACCCACTGTCTCCTTCATCGGCGCTCAGTCTATCGATACAGACGACGACGCCAGGCTGCCGCAACTCCGTGGGCAGCACCAGATAAGGAGAACACGGATATGCCTTCAGGCACCGTAAAATGGTTCAACACCACCAAAGGCTACGGCTTTATTGCACCCGAAGATGGCGGCAAAGACATCTTCGTACACATCTCGGCTGTCGAACGCTCGGGCCTGACCGGTCTGGCCGACAACCAGAAAGTCACATACGAGCTGCGCTCGGGTCGTGACGGTCGCGAAAGCGCCGACGACATCCAGCTGGCGTAAGCCGCTGTAAGGGCAGGGTTTCCCCTGCCCTTTTCTATTTGCGCCTGAGCGATCACCTGTAAAAGTGTGTCCCGGCGATTACATCACAATTCAGTTACTCTTCCCCGACGATTGACCGGATCGGATATCATCCGGACACTATGGTCATGATTTTTCTGTTGTATTGAAGAGAGCTGATATGTTGACACGCCGTACATTCCTGACTGCAACAGCAGCAGCAAGCCTTGTTTCGACCGCCGCGTCGGCAAAGAAAGCCGTCGAATACGACCCCACTCCACAATTTGTTCGAATCAAAAAGCAATTCCTGCCAGGCCAGCTTCTGGTGGTTCCACGCTCGTTCTATCTGTACTTCGTAACAGAACCTCGCAAGGCAATCCGTTACGGGTGCGGGGTGGGCAAAGCCGGGCTGGAGTTCACCGGCACAGCGACCATAGACGTCAAAAAGGAGTGGCCCACCTGGCGCCCCACCAATGAAATGATCGAGCGTGAGCCAATTACATATGCTCGTTTCAAGGATAACGACTATGTGCAGCCTGGCGGTGACGGCAATCCGTTAGGTGCACGGGCGCTTTATCTGTTCCAGAACGGCGTTGACACTTATTTCCGAATTCACGGGACCACTCAGCCGCAGACCATAGGCCGTGCGGCCTCGAACGGATGTATACGCATGCTGAACACGCATGTCATCGACCTGTACCAGCGGGTGCCGATTGGAACAGTTGTGACGGTCGTCTGATCAATCTTCTGCTGATTTCACAAGTTCCAAAACCTTTGGTCCAAGGTCTTCAACGATGAGGGCCACACCACTGGCGTTGGGATGGATGCCATCTGCCTGCATGTGTTCCCGTACTTCTTCGGGGTTTCCTGCCGCAGTCAAACCTGTGAAAAAACTTGGCGCGTATCCAGTCTGATATCGATCCGCCAGATCGGGGTAGATCGCATCAAATGCGGCTTTGTAATCGGGGCCGTAATTCCCCGGCGCCTGCATCCCGACCAACAACACGGCGACCTCAGCGCCATCTGCTGCTTTCAAGATCGTCTCAAGATTTGCGCGTGCAACTGCCGGATCAAGCCCTCGCAACAGATCGTTCCCGCCCAATGCGACAATCATCCCATCCACGTCGGGCGTCAGTGTCCAGTCCACACGCGCCGCCCCTCCGGCGGTGGTGTCCCCGGATACACCCGCATTGATCAGGCGCACATCCGCCCCGTGATCCTTCAACCAACGACCCAGCTGCGGGACAAATCCGTCTTGCTCGGGCAGGCCGTACCCTTGAGTCAAAGAATCCCCGAGAGCTGCAATCACTACGGTTTCTGCTGTGGCCGCAAAGCCGCAACACGTGATAAGCACCGGCATCAAAGCCTTGCGCAACATCTCAACTGCTCCATATCCCATTTGATTACCTCGGTTCGGACCAACCCATGATCGCAACTGTTCTATCGCTTGAAAATGCCGCTTTATCGCTGGATGGCAATGCCGGTCAGGTAGATATCTTGCACGACATCACGCTTTCCGTACACAAGGGCGAGACACTGGGTCTGATTGGGCCGTCCGGGTCAGGAAAATCGTCGTTACTAATGCTGATGGGCGGGCTGGAACAGGCGACGGGCGGCCAGGTAACCGCACTCGGGCAAAATCTGACCCGCATGAACGAAGACGAGCTCGCACGGTTCCGACGCAACAGCATGGGCGTTGTATTTCAGAATTTCCACCTGATCCCCACGATGACCGCCCTTGAGAACGTGGCCACACCGCTGGAGTTGGCCGGTCACAAAGATGCCTTTCAACGGGCCGAGGCCGAATTGGAGTCCGTAGGGCTGACGCATCGACGCGACCATTATCCGGCGCAGCTCTCCGGTGGAGAGCAGCAGCGCGTCGCGCTAGCCCGTGCCTCTGCCCCGCGACCACAGATCCTGCTGGCGGATGAGCCTACCGGCAATCTGGACGAAACAAACGGAGCCGCCATCATTGACCTGCTGCTTGGCCTGCGCGACAGGCATGGTGCTACTTTGGTTCTGGTGACCCATAGCCACAGCCTTGCGCGCAGATGTGACCGTGTTGTCCGGCTGCGCGATGGAAGGATTGCCGATGACACAAGGCAAGAGGCCGCCGAATGAGCCTGCGGATGGCCGGGCGGCTGGCGCGGCGGGAACTGCGCGGAGGTCTGCGCGGTTTTCGGGTGTTTCTGGCTTGTCTTGCACTTGGGGTCGCTGCCATTGCCGCTGTGGGTTCGGTCCGCCACGCCATCCAAACCGGACTGACGCAAGAAGGCGCGGCTCTGCTGGGCGGGGATGCACAGCTGGAATTCACCTATCGCTTTGCGGATGAGGCTGAGCGTGCATGGATGAACGACGCGGCCTTGGCCATCTCCGAAGTCGTCGATTTTCGGTCAATGGCAGTCACTCGGCAGAATGGTGACCCAGAGCGGGCGCTTACGCAGGTCAAATCCGTTGACGACTCCTATCCATTGTTGGGCAAGCCCATACTAGAGCCCCAGATGCCCTTGCGTGACGCCTTTACAGGCCAGCAAGGGGCGCCCGGTGCCGTAATGGCTCCCGCTCTGATCGACCGGCTTCAGCTATCGGTTGGGGATCGGTTTTCACTTGGAACTCAGGAATTTGTCCTGATGGCAGCCCTGATCCACGAACCGGACGGGGCGGCAGACGGGTTTGGATTGGGTCCGCGCACGCTGATCCGCACACAGGACTTGCTGAATTCCGGATTATTGGCACCGGGTACTCTGTTTTCCACCAAATACCGTCTGGATCTGCCGCCGGGGTCTGATCTTACAGCTCTTTCGGCGCAGGCAAGCGAAGCCCTTGAAGGCAGCGGAATGCGGTGGACCGATGCACGGAACGGTGCCCCCGGCATTTCAGAATTTGTTGCCCGGCTCAGCGCTTTTCTGGTTCTGGTTGGACTATCCGGGCTGGCTGTTGGCGGCATCGGCGTATCTGCAGCGGTGCGCGCCTATCTGGCGCAAAAGACTGAAACCATTGCTACCTTGCGTACTTTGGGTGCCGATCGGGCGACCGTGTTTCAGACTTATCTGATCCAGATCGGTATTCTCTCTGGCATCGGCATTTTTCTGGGCATCATATTGGGTGGATCGGTGCCTCTGCTGCTTGCGCCGCTGATCGAAACTCGCCTGCCTGTGCCCGCAGTGTTCTCGTTCTATCCGCAGCCTCTGGCTGAAGCCGCGCTTTACGGCGTGCTCACCGCCTTTTTATTCACACTCTGGCCCCTTGCCCGTACTGAAGAAGTCCGCGCAGCGACCCTGTTTCGCGATGCGCTGTCTTCGGCGCGCTTCCTGCCCCGTGCAAAATACATCCTAGCGACAGGCATCGGGCTTGCGGCGCTGATCGGCGCAGCTGCCTTTTTCAGCGGATCGGCGCGCCTGACCCTTTGGACCAGCGGCGGGTTGGCCGGAGCGTTGGTTCTGCTTTCGGTGGCGGCGCTGGCAATCCGCAAACTGGCACGCTTGACCACAAAACCCGCCCGAGGGAATCCGCCCCTGCGATGGGCCCTGTCAGCCATTTCCGACCCACGCGAAGGGGCCGCATCGGTTGTCCTGTCGCTGGGGTTGGGCCTGTCGGTACTGGCCGCAGTCGGACAAATCGACGGCACGCTGCGAAACGCGATTTCAGGAAACCTGCCCGATGTCGCCCCTTCTTATTTCTTCGTCGATATCCAGAAAGAGCAGATGCCTGGCTTTACCGAACGGCTGGAAAACGACCCTGCCGTAAGCCGGATCCAAAGCGCGCCCATGCTGCGCGGGATCATCACACAGATTAACGGGCAGCCCGCGATTGAGGTCGCCGGGGACCACTGGGTACTGGAAGGCGACCGCGGGGTCACCTATTCCGACGCCCCGCCCTCGAACGCACGGGTCACCGCCGGGGAATGGTGGTCCGAAGACTATTCCGGAACGCCTCAGGTCAGCTTCGCCGCTGAAGAGGCCGAAGAGATGGGCCTGAAGCTGGGTGACCAACTGACCGTCAACATATTGGGGCGCGACATCACCGCAGAGCTCACCTCTCTGCGCGAGGTGGATTTCTCGACCGCCGGGATGGGTTTCATCATGTCCATGAACCCGTCGGCCCTGGCCGGCGCACCGCATAGCTTCATTGCCACCGTCTATGCCGAAGAGCAGGCCGAAGCCGCGATCCTTCGTGATCTGGCGGGTAAATTCCCCAATATCACCGCAATCCGTGTCCGCGATGCGATTGACCGGGTCTCGGGTCTGCTGGCCGGGTTGGCCGCTGCGACGTCTTATGGGGCTGGTGTATCGCTGCTAACCGGCTTTCTGGTCCTGATCGGCGCCGCGGCAGCGGGTGAACCAGCCCGGCGGTACGAGGCCGCAGTCCTGAAGACCATCGGTGCCGACCGTCGGCGCATATTGATCAGCTTTGCCCTTCGGGCTGTTCTGCTGGGGTCTGCCGCTGGAATTGTGGCCCTGATGGTGGGCATCCTCGGCGGCTGGGCGGTTGCGACATATATTTTCGACACCAGCTTTGACGTCATCTGGCCATCTGCCATCGGCATCGTATTGGCCGGGATCATCGTCACGCTGGGCGCGGGGTTGATCTTTGCCTTGAAACCCCTTGCCGTTCGCCCGGCGCGCATCTTGCGCGCCAGCGACTGAGTTTATCGGACGCAGGCGACGGGCTGCAAAATCGTCAGCAGATTTGCATTGTCACACACCAGCGAATCCAGCGTGATTTCGTCCAGCGAGGCATAAAAGACCTCGGCCGCGTCCCGCAGCGCAAGACGCAGCCGGCAGGCGTTGGTGAGCGGGCATGTATTGTCGGCATCCGCAAAGCACTCGGCAATCGGCAAGTCGCCCTCGATATGCCGAAAAACCGAACCGATCCGTATCTGATCAGCAGATCTAGCGAGTACCATACCGCCATTGCGACCGCGATGAGTGCTCAGATAATCTAACTGGCTGAGTTGGTTGATCACCTGCGCCAAATGGTTTTCCGAGATATTACAGGCCTTTGCGATCTCGGATTTGGTCACCAACCTGTCTGGATTTGCTGCACAATACATCAGTAGGCGCACAGCAATATTTGTCCGCTTGGTTATCCGCATGTTTGCCTCCCTAAGTTCAACATGCTGCCTTATTGCATGTTGGGCAAAAAAGCGGTTTGACATACATCAATTCCCGGTCAGAAGTGATCCCGCATGGCAGACCCCTATTTCTTTGGCTACGGCAGCCTCGTGAACCTCGCGACCCACGATTTCCCCGACCCGCATCCCGCGCAGTTGAAGGGATGGCGGCGGGCCTGGCGGCATACCGATTTGCGCCCGGTCGCTTTCCTGACCGCCATTCCGGATCTCACTTCTGAAATCGACGGCATGATTGCCCATGTCCCAGGCAATGACTGGGACGCGCTGGATCAACGTGAGTGGGCCTACGACCGCGTACCAGCGACTAAGGCCGTCACCCATTCTCTGCCACACGAGGTTGAGATCGCTGTTTATGCCGTACCTGATGACCGTCAATCCGCGGCCAGCCGGCGCCACCCCTTGCTGATGAGCTATATCGACGTGGTTGTGCAAGGCTATTTGCGTGCGTTCGGGTCCGAGGGCGCCGATCGCTTTTTTGCCACCACTGATGGCTGGGACGCCCCGATCCTGAATGACCGGGCAGAGCCGCGGTATCCACGCCACCAGGCATTGAAACCGGATGAGACTTATTTTGTGGATGATCGGCTGAAGCGAATAGCAGCCCAGATCGTAAAGACCTTATAGAAAAAAGGCGCGGCCAGCAGACCACGCCTTATCACAATCTAAGGCACTAAGATCAGCCGCGCGCGCGGATCACCTGCAGAAGGGGTAACAGGGTTGCCATTTCGGGGCCGCGCTCCATCCCTGTCAGTGCCTTGCGTAAAGGCATGAACAGACTCTTGCCCTTGCGGCCTGTCGCGTCTTTCACCGCGCTGGTCCACTGCCCCCAGGTCTCGCCGTCGAACGGGCCTTCTGGCAACAACGCCACGGCCTCGGTGATGAACTCTCGGTCTTCATCGGCAATCAGAGGTTCGGCACCGTTACGGCACAGCTCCCACCACCCTTTCAGGTCTGCCAGAGTGGTGATGTTCTCGCGGGCCATGGCCCAGAACGGTTCGGCCAGTTCGGCCGGTACGCCCGCATCTGCCACAGCATCCGCAACGTCGGCCAATGACAAAGATTGCAGGTGTTTTGCCGTCAACGGAAACAGGTCCTGAACGTCAAACTTGGTCGGCGCGGCACCAAAACGACCAATGTCAAATCCATCGATCAGCTCGGCCATCTCTGTCCGCAACTCAACCGGGTCGGATGAGCCCAGACGCGCCATCAAGCTGAGCAATGCTAACGGCTGTACGCCCTGCTCGCGCAGATCACGCAGAGCCAGCGTGCCCAGTCGCTTAGACAGCGCCTCGCCCTGGGGGCCGGTCAGCAGCGAATGATGTGCAAAACGCGGGCAAGTACCGCCCAGCGCTTGGATGATCTGAATCTGCGTCGCGGTATTGGTCACATGGTCCGAGCCACGCACCACATCGGTCACACCCATTTCGGTATCATCGACCACCGACGCAATCGTGTACAGAACTTGACCGTCGCCCCGGATCAGAACCGGGTCAGAGACCGAGGCCGCATCAATCGAAATATCGCCCAGAATGCCGTCGGTCCACTCGATCCGTTCATGATCCAGCCTAAAGCGCCAGACTCCGTTGCCACGTTCTGCCCGCAGCGCGTCTTTCTCGGCGTCGTTAAGGTTCAATGCTGCGCGGTCATAAACCGGCGGCTTGCCCATATTCAGCTGCTTCTTGCGCTTGAGGTCCAGCTCGGTCGGGGTTTCGAAAGCCTCATAGAAACGACCCATCTCGCGCAGCTTGTCGGCTGCCTCGGCATAGCGGTCCAGACGCTCGGACTGTCGTTCGACCCGGTCCCAATGCAGGCCCAACCACTCGAGGTCCTGCTTGATGGCATCGACATATTCTTCCTTCGATCGCTCGGGGTCTGTGTCGTCGATACGCAGGATGAAGGTGCCGCCAGCCTTGCGGGCAATCAGGTAGTTCATCAGAGCTGTGCGCAGGTTGCCCACATGGATGTAACCGGTGGGTGACGGGGCGAAACGGGTGGTTGTCATAGGAGTCTCCTGTTGGCGCGGCTCTTCTCACAGGATGGGCAAATTGTCCAGCCACCGCACCGGTTCACGCCAACGTCAGGTGGCAATCCTCGGGCGATACCCTATCTTCAAAGTGCTGGCACACACAGGGAGATCTCAAAATGACCGTTACACTAACTCGTAGGGCCGCACTGGGCGCGGCGGCAGCCTTGCCTTTTGCATCAGCTGCTACCCCCATCCTGGCTGCAGCAAGCGATACCAAAGCGAATTCAACCATCGCGAAATCGTTCCAGTTGGGCGATTTCACCGTAACAACTCTGCTGGATGGCAGCCTGCCGCGCGATGGCGCCAAAGAGATTTTCGGCGGCGGTGCCACGGATGAGGAATTTGCAAACGTATCGGCCCAGAATTTTATTCCTGCCGATAAAGCCCAGTTCTTTTTCACACCAACGCTGGTCAATACCGGGTCTGAACTTGTGCTGTTTGATACTGGCCTTGGGCAAGGCGGCATTCAGGCGGCACTGGCAGATGCAGGCGTGAGCCCGGATCAAATCGACGTCGTCGTCATCACCCATATGCACCCTGACCATATTGGCGGCATGACCACAAATGACGCGCCGACTTTCCCGAATGCGCGCTATGTCACCGCATCATCCGAGTATGACTTTTGGGCCGCGCAGGATTCCGGCAATCGGGTCGGCGATCTGGTCGCCGCCAAAGTGACCCCAATGGCCGAAAAGATGACCTTTGTCGGCGATGGCGGCGAGGTTCTGTCCGGAATAACCGCCGTTTCAGCGCATGGGCATACCCCCGGACACACGGTCTTTCATCTGGAAAGCAACGGTCAACGTCTGGTGCTGACGGCCGATCTGGCCAATCACTATGTCTGGTCCTTCGCCCAACCCGAGTGGGAGGTGAAATTCGACATGGACAAAGCCGCAGCCGCCGCTTCTCGTCGTAATGTGTTGGGGATGCTGGCAGCAGACAAAATCCCGATGATCGGATATCACATGCCCTTCCCCGCAGCCGGTTACGTCGAGACGCGCGGCGATGGGTTCCGGTTTGTCCCGGTCAGCTATCAGATGATGGGTTAACGTTTAAAACCCTGGGTCCGGCCGAATTTTCGACCCGTCCGTAAAGCGGGACAGGCGGAAATCGGCCGGATCAACACAAGGGTCACTGGCCGAGACCAAATCGGCCATCAGCCGCCCGGCACCGGGCCCGATCCCAAATCCATGACCCGAAAACCCCGTCGAGATGAACAGGCCCGGCTTGTGGTCGACGGGTGAAATGATCGGGATCGCATCCGGAGTGACATCAATCATACCCGCCCAGCTTTGAACGATTTCAGCCTGTTTTAGCGCGGGAATGCCCTTGGTTGCGCTTTTCCAAGCTTGCCGCAATGCCCGGCGCGACGGTTCGGGATCCAGAACGCGGCAATGTTCGAACGGAGTCACATCCGTGGGCAACCAGCTCCGGTCCTGCCCCGCCTCTTCGGCCCACCGCTTGGACAACCGAAACCGCAGCGACCGCCACTCCTGACGATATGCAGGAAGAAATTGCCACGCCAAGCGAAGGCTATCCGGCACGATATCAACGGTGTTTTCATGCCCGGACGCAATCGTATACCCTCCGTCGTCCCGCTTGCGTATTGCAAAATCGTCCGACCACAAGGCGGCCTCAGGACCGGAAACCGGAGAGGTTCGGAATACGGTGTTCAGCACCTTCAGTTGTGGAAAATCAACTCCGGCATTCCCTGCAAACAAGCGCGACCACGCACCGCCCGCCAGTACGACATTGCCGCAGGCCACGCGACCGCGTTCTGTGAAGACACCGACGACACGGTCCGCCTCTGTATCCAGACAGCGCACTGCACAGTTGGTCATCAACAGGGCCCCCCGGTCACGCGCAGCTTCGGCGATTGCGGGTGCAGCCCATTGCGGTTCCGCCCTACCGTCTTGCGGCATAAACAATGCGCAATCCAACCCCGTCTGATGGTCTGGCATTAGTTCCGCCAACAGAGCCCCGGACACCATCCTTGCCCCAGTATTCAACCCCTCCACATGGCGAAGCCAGCGTTCAAGATTGCCCTGTTCCCGCTTGCCAGAGGCGCCGAACAGGATACCGGCCTGTGTGAAACCTGTCTTGCGCCCGGTGCGTTGATCGAGCTGCGCCCAGATACGCTGTGATTCCTGCATCAGCGGGATTTCCCGAGGATCGCGCATACCCAAACGCACCCATCCCCAGTTCCGTGAACTCTGCTCGGAGGCCATTTGTCCCTTTTCGCACAGAAGGACAGACATTCCCCGCTCTGACAGTTCGAGGGCGGTTGATGCCCCAATAATTCCTCCACCAATGACAACAACATCAACGGCTTTTGGCAGCTTTAGATCGGGTTCAACAGCATTAGGCTTGGGGCCAGGCATCAACCGCTCATAATTCATTGCACGGACCGCAATGAAGGCGCGGGATCACGACAGACGCAACAGAAGAAACTTCGCTTCAATGACTATTGCGCAGGCCTGTGACCATTCGGCCAACGTGGCGAGCCAGCGCATCTAATTCAGGATTTTGAAAACTTCAGGCCGCGCCGCACAATTCTGCCAGTTTCTGACGCAAAGAGGTAGCGATACCGCCTTCCGGCACCTCGGCTTCTGTTTCCAGAAACTGCGCGCGGGGGCCCACCGTCGTGGATTCCTCTTTGGGCACCTCTTCATTCAACAAATTGGCAATGGCAGCATCTACCTTTGCCTCATCCAGAGACCGACCTTCGGATTGCATAGACCGCCATTTTGGCGGTGAATGAAGCGGTTTATCGTATTCATCGTACATAATGGCACCAAATCGTTAACTCAGACATCCAATTTCGGACGCGTCGCTAAAGACCGATGGGAAAGCTCATTAACACCTATTTCCCACAATGCGTCGCATCCGCCCCACATGGGGCAACAATCAAGCTAAAATGTGGCAAAAAAAAGACCGGGCATCAAGGGGGGCTCGGAAACGCCCAAGAGAATCTAAGCCACTACACTCAAAAAGTAAAACAGTTCCAGAAGCACGCGGCTATTGCCCATAAAATGGAAACAGTTTTCGCGTCAAAATGGTGATCCCTGTAAGGCGTCAGGTCCTGTCGCGCCAACGATTCACGATAGGATACCTGCGATCCAGCCAGAATGCCCGCTTGGTCAAACGTGTCCCCGGGGCGGACTGAAACCGTTTGTATTCGCTGATATAGACCAAATGTTCGATCCGGCGCGCAACGGCTTCTTCGAACCCGGCGGCCACGCAATCCGCGATCGACCCATCCTGATCAACCAATATATCCAGAATGGCGTCCAGAACCGGATAATCCGGCAGGCTGTCACTGTCCTTCTGGTCTTCGCGCAACTCGGCACTAGGAGGTTTGTCGATGACCGAGGGTCGGATGACCTCACCCTCAGGGCCTTTCATCCAGCCGCGATGATTGGCATTGCGCCAGCGGCAGGTCTCGAACACGCGGGTTTTGTACAGGTCTTTGATCGGATTATAACCACCGTTCATATCCCCATAGATCGTGGCATATCCAACGGCGACTTCGGATTTGTTGCCTGTGGTCAGCAGCATCTCGCCGAACTTGTTCGACAGGGCCATCAGCAACAGCCCCCGCAGGCGGGACTGGATGTTTTCTTCGGTCAGATCTTCGTCTCGCCCGGCAAACAATGGGGCAAGCGTATCCGTGATCGCCGCGCGCCCCTGTGCGATAGGGACGAAATCATAGTGAACACCCAACGCCTTAGCCACCGCTTCGGCATCATCCAAAGAATCCTGGCTGGTATATTCCGACGGCAACATCACGCAGCGAACATTTTCAGCGCCAATCGCATCAACCGCTATTGCCGCGACAAGGGCTGAATCAACGCCACCAGACAGACCCAGAACAACCTTTTTGAACCCGGTTTTAGCCATGTAATCACGCAGAGACTGGACCATCGCGCGATAGTCCTGCTCCCACGCATCTGGCTGCGGCACAATCTCGTCCGGAATTATGCGCCAACCTGCGTCGCCGCGTTCAAGATCCACATGCGCTATCGCTTCGTCGAACACAGGCATACGGAATGCCAGTTCTCCGCCTGGATTCAACCCAAAGGTCGCCCCGTCAAAGACCTGATCGTCCTGCCCCCCGACCATGTTCAGGTAAATCAGCGGCAATCCGGTCTCAACCACGCGCGCCACCATATGGTTCAGGCGCACATCATATTTGTTTCGGAAATAAGGCGAGCCGTTGGGGATCAACAGAAATTCGGCTCCTGTCTCCTCCAGCGTCTCGGCAACATCCGGATGCCAGCTGTCTTCGCAGATTGGGCTGCCGATCCGAGAGTTGCCAACCGAATAGGGACCGCCCAGCGGGCCGGAATCATACAGGCGCACTTCGTCAAAGACTGTCTCATTCGGCAGGTGATGTTTCAGCACTTTACTGCTGATCCTGCCGTTCTTGAGGATGAGATAGGCGTTATACAGCCGGTCATCTTCGAACCACGGCCCGCCGATCGCAATCGCAGGTCCATCGGCGCAACGTTCCGCAAGCGCCTCAACAGCTTTCATTGCGGCTTTGTGGAACGCAGACTTGATCACAAGGTCCTGCGTATTATAGCCGGTGATGAACATCTCGGGGAAAGCAACAAGTTGGGCACCGGCCTCGCGCGCCTGCTCCCACGCAGAAAAAGCCTTGGCCGCATTGCCTTCCAAATCCCCGACAATGGGATTGAGCTGCGCCAGAGTGATACGGAAACGGTCGGCCATACTGCCCTCTTGCCCTCGTCTGTCCTATTGCCATTTACCAGATCGCACCGCGAGTGAAAGACCAATAAGGCAAAAGCCGTTGCCCTGCCTGCGTCGGTATCCTAGTTTTGCGCAAAAGCACGATGCTCGCGCAGACAGGACCAAACATGAACGTTTTTCGCACTTCAATCGCCGCAGTTGCATTGACCCTGTCAGCGCTGACCGCCTTCGCGCAGAACGATCAGGTAGTCGTGGCCGATGACGAAGTGGGCGGCGTATACGAAGGCACGTTCCTAAATGGCCTGCGGCACGGAACCGGCACCTACCAGTTGCCGGATGGTTTCGAATACGAAGGCGAATGGATCGAAGGCGAAATTCAGGGCCAGGGTATTGCGCGCTATGCTAACGGGTCGATCTATCAGGGCGCCTTTGCCAACGGTCAACCCGAAGGGTTCGGAACGATCGTCTATGCTGATGGTGGCAGCTATGAAGGGGAATGGGCCGATGGCTCGTTCAACGGCCAAGGAGTCGCCGTCTATGCCAACGGAGCGAAATACGAAGGTGGGTTCAAGAATGCCAGGCACCACGGCCAAGGCACTCTGACCGACCCGACCGGAGAGGTGTACGAGGGCGACTGGGTTGACGGGGTCAAGCAGGGCAAAGGCAAGATCACCTCAGCCAAAGGCAACGTGTATGAGGGCGACATCAAAGACGGCAAGCGTCATGGCACAGGCAGCCTGACGCGGCCGGAAGGTATGAGTTATACGGGTGACTGGTCCGAAAATCGCATGACCGGAAAAGGCCGTCTACTGCAAGCCAATGGCGATTTGTATGAAGGCGATTTTTTTGATGGGCGCCGACAGGGCAAAGGCAAGGCAACCTATGCCAGTGGCGCCATCTACGAAGGTGACTATCACGATGATCGCCGCCACGGCAAAGGCCGTTTTCTGGGCACGGATGGGTTCGACTATACTGGTGAATGGAAAGACGGCCAGATTGAGGGCCTCGGAGAGCTAACCTATCCTGACGGTTCGACCTATGTCGGTGATTTCAGTGCAGACCTGCCCCATGGCAAAGGAATGCACACCTATCCTGATGGCCTGATTTACGACGGCGACTGGATCGCCGGAGTCTTCGAGGGTCAGGGCAAGGCCACTTACCCGAACGGCGCCATCTACGATGGGCAGTTCAAGAACGGTCTGAACCACGGCACCGGTGTTCTGACATTTGCAAACGGGTACAAATATGAAGGCGATTGGGTCGACGGTGCGCGCCAGGGCGAGGGCAAAGCCAGCTTCCCGGACGGAACGACCTACAAGGGCGATTTCAAAGATGGGCAGCGCCACGGGCAAGGATCGATAACCACACCGCGCGGCTTCACCTATACAGGCGGTTGGGTCGAGGGGAAGATCAGCGGCACCGGAACCGCTACCTATGCGACTGGTGACGTGTACGAAGGTGGGTTTTTGGACAACAAACGCCACGGTGACGGCACGATGCGCTATGCTGACGGCAAAGAAGAAACCGGCGTCTGGGAAAACGGTGTTCTGCCGGGTGAAAACACCAGCGAGCCGCAGGAGAGTGCTCCGGCAGACGACAGCGCGACAACGGCAACCAGCCCTGCCTCTGACGGTTAGCGGGTCTCACCACGGCACAGGTTTTCCAGCCCAGTCGAAGAACCCGCCAGTGTCTGCGGGCACAAGCGCCCTGGCGACGCTCAGCAGGTTTCGCGCGGCTTCATCCGATTCAACGGTCGGGTGTCGCCCAACATATTTGCGCGTGAATTCTGTACGCACTGTACCCGGATGCAGAGCCACACAGATCGCCTGTTTGTGGGTGCGGGCCAGCTCAATCGCGGATGTGCGCACAATCTGATTGGCCGCAGCTTTTGAGGCCCGATAGCCGATCCATCCCCCCAGCTGATTATCTCCGATTGATCCGACGCGGGCGGACAACACCGCCACGACAGATCGCCTACCCCGTGGTAGCAGCCGCGCAGCGTGTGACAGCACAAGGGCCGGACCAACCGCATTCAGGGCAAACTGGTCCATCATTGCCTGCGCTGAAATTGATCTGATGGACTTCTCCGGCTGTGCACCATTGATTTCCAAAGCACCCGTCGCAATGAAGATCATGTCAAACGGGCATTGCAATGCTTCCAGAGCCGGGCCGACAGCTTCGACATTCGTGAGGTCGAAACCATCTGCAGAACGCGACAAGGTGGTTACGTCTACGGATTGCATGGTCAACAGCCTTTGCAGCGCGGCACCGATACCACCCGAGGCACCTATGATGAGAGCTTTCTCCATTCCGGATCAACTAGCGGTCTTCACTCGGCAATCAACCGTCACGGTTCGTGCAGGTTTTGACGTCTGCATGAAATTCCTACTTTTCATTCCCCGCATGCGCTGTATAAGCTCAACCCCATGATCAACCGCGCAGATATCCTTGTTGCCGACACCGCCCCCTGCGGTGCGTCTCTGCGTGGCCTACTGATCCTAATCCGCCTCTGAGCGTGCCACCCGGCGCGCCCGCTCAGAGGAGGACGCCCGCGCGCCATAGGCTTTAGGACAGAAGAAGAAAGAGAATCCCATGACCAATGTGACCGACCAAGACCGCGTCTTGATCTTTGACACCACTTTGCGCGACGGCGAGCAGAGCCCCGGCGCGACCATGACCCATGCCGAAAAGCTGGAAATCGCGGAACTGCTGGACGAGATGGGTGTCGACATCATCGAGGCCGGTTTCCCGATCGCATCAGAAGGCGACTTCAAAGCCGTCAGCGAGATTGCCGAGCGATCACAAAACAGCCGCATCTGTGGGTTGGCCCGTGCGAATTTCGCTGATATCGACCGCTGCTGGGAGGCGATCAAACACGCTGGCAAGAACCGCATCCACACTTTCATCGGCACCTCTCCACTGCACCGTGCCATTCCGAACCTGACCATGGACGAGATGGCCGACAAGATCCACGAAACCGTCAGCCACGCCCGCAACCTGTGCGAAAATGTACAGTGGTCGCCGATGGATGCGACCCGGACCGAGTGGGATTATCTGTGCCGTGTGATCGAGATCGCGATCAAGGCCGGTGCCACGACGATCAACATCCCCGACACTGTCGGTTACACGGCACCTGTCGAATCCGCTGACCTGATCAAGCGCCTGATCGAAACGGTTCCGGGCGCGGATGAGGTGGTGTTTGCCACCCATTGCCACAACGATCTTGGCATGGCGACGGCGAACTCACTGGCGGCTGTCGCTGGTGGTGCGCGTCAAATCGAATGCACCATCAATGGCCTTGGCGAGCGTGCGGGCAATACTGCGCTGGAAGAAGTTGTGATGGCGCTGCGCACCCGCAATGACATCATGCCGTGGCATACCGGCATCGACACCACCAAGATCATGCATATCTCGCGCCGGGTTGCGACGGTTGCGGGCTTCCCGGTTCAGTTCAACAAAGCGATTGTCGGCAAGAATGCCTTTGCGCATGAAAGCGGAATCCATCAGGACGGCATGCTGAAGAACCGAGAGAATTTCGAGATCATGCGCCCTGAAGATATCGGCCTGTCGGGCACCTCTTTGCCGCTTGGCAAACACTCGGGCCGGGCTGCGTTGCGCGATAAGCTGGAAACGCTCGGCTTTGAGGTCGGTGACAATCAGCTCAAGGACATCTTCGTGCGGTTCAAGGATCTGGCCGACCGCAAGAAAGAGGTTTTTGACGACGACCTGATCGCGTTGATGAGCCAGGATGATGAGGCCGACGATCACCTGCAGTTGGTTTCGATGAAAGTCACCTGCGGCACCGGCGGTCAGGCGGAATCGACGGTCGAGCTGGAAGTGGATGGCAAGGACATTGTCGCGACCGAACATGGCGACGGTCCAGTCGATGCCGCCTTTAAAGCCATTCGCCGAATCTATCCCAACACCGCCCGCCTGCAACTGTATCAGGTCCATGCTGTGACCGAGGGTACTGATGCGCAGGCAACCGTATCGGTTCGGCTGGAAGAGGACGGCATGATCGCCACCGGTCAGTCAGCGAATACCGATACGGTCGTGGCATCCGCCAAGGCCTATATCCACGCACTGAACCGCCTGATCATGCGCCGTGAAAAGGCCGGGCCAGGTGCAGACACGCGTGAAATCAGTTATAAGGACCTGACCTGACAGCCGGATGACACTCCCAAGGGCTCCCGCACCCGCGGGTGCCCGGCTACGCCGGACGCCCTTGCGGCTTTGGGCCCGGCAGCGCGCCTGCGGCGCGCTGCCGGGCCCAACACGTTTGATGGCATCTTTAGATGCTGGCAAATGGGGCGGGAGAACCCTGTGGTCCGAAATCAGACTGGCGTCACAGCCCTTTGAACAGCTCTGACAGACGGTCCATTTCATCTTGGATGCCAAAGGGCGCGTTCAGCAGGAACATCCCTGATCCGACCATTCGATGACCTTCCCGCGCAGGTGCAAACCGGACTTCATGACAGATCGCCTTGGGAAAACCCTGCGCCTTCAACGCGGCAACCATCGGGGCCTGACGTTGATCGGTCAGGATCGGATACCACAGCGCGATGACGCCCACATTCCATTTACGGTGCAGTTTTGAGATCACGCCCGGCAGCCGGTCATAATCCGCCTTCACCTCATAGCTGGGATCAATCAACAGCATCCCGCGCCGCGGCGTTGGTGGCAGCAAAGACTGCGCCAGCTCATACCCGTCCTGTTTGTACACTTTTGCCCCAAAGGGGGACATGGTCATCGACAATGCCGCGTATTCCTGCGGGTGCAGCTCTGCGAAATGCAAACTGTCCTGATCCCTCAGCAGGTTGGCCGCGATCAGCGGTGAACCGGCATAGCTGTTTTCTCCGTGCCGTTCATGAACCTTGGCCAGCGCCTGCGACAAAGGATGATCAGATGGAAACCACCCTTCGCGCTGCGCTCGCTTGATACCTACGGCTGCCTCGCCTGTGCGCACGGCTTCTGCTGCGTCTAACTGGTACAGGCCACGCCCGGAATGGGTTTCCAGATAGGTTATCGGCTTATCTTTTCGCGTCAGATAGTCCAGTACCCATGCCAAAAGAGCGTGCTTTTGAACATCAGCCAGATTCCCGGCGTGGTAAATGTGTTGATAAGAGAGCATGTTGCCTTCTAAAGTCCCTCTCAATAAGGCGGAAAGGTGCTGAGTTACGCGGAATCAGCCCTTTTACCGGGCGAGATGGCACCCTATAAGACATCCGTCCCGGAACCGTCGAGTCGCGGGCAGTAGAAATTCTGACGAACGGGATCAGTACAACATGGGCATCTTTGGCAATCTGGGCGGCTTGTTCTCAGCGGACATGGCGATCGACCTTGGAACAGCAAATACGCTTGTTTATGTCAAAGGGCGCGGTGTGATCCTGTCGGAACCTTCGGTTGTGGCTTACCACGTCAAGGATGGGGTTAAGAAAGTCCTCGCCGTCGGTGAGGACGCCAAGCTGATGCTGGGCCGAACCCCTGGTTCGATCGAAGCGATCCGCCCCATGCGCGAAGGCGTGATTGCGGATTTCGACACCGCTGAAGAAATGATCAAGCACTTTATTCGTAAGGTGCATAAACGCTCCACCTTCTCAAAGCCCAAAATCATTGTCTGTGTCCCCCATGGTGCTACGCCTGTTGAAAAACGGGCCATTCGCCAATCGGTTATGTCCGCAGGCGCTCGCCGGGCAGGCCTGATCGCCGAACCCATCGCTGCGGCTATTGGTGCAGGAATGCCCATCACTGACCCGACCGGCAACATGGTCGTGGATATCGGCGGCGGCACCACCGAGGTTGCGGTTCTGTCGCTGGGAGACATCGTCTATGCCCGTTCGGTCCGCGTCGGCGGAGACCGGATGGATGAGGCGATCATCTCTTACCTGCGCCGCCAGCAGAACCTGTTGGTGGGTGAATCCACCGCCGAACGGATCAAGACCACCATCGGAACCGCCCGTATGCCTGATGACGGGCGCGGCCAGTCGATGCATATCCGTGGCCGCGATCTGTTGAATGGCGTGCCCAAAGAAATCGAAATCAGCCAGGCGCAGGTCGCCGAGGCCCTGTCGGAACCGGTTCAGGCAATCTGCGAAGCCGTTATGACCGCACTTGAAACCACGCCGCCTGATCTGGCCGCAGATATCGTGGACCGCGGCGTCATGCTGACCGGTGGCGGTGCTTTGTTGGGCGATCTGGATCTGGCACTGCGGGAACAGACAGGTCTGGCCGTGTCAATTGCTGATGAAAGCCTGAACTGTGTGGCTTTGGGCACCGGCAAGGCACTGGAATACGAAAAACAGCTGCGCCACGCGATTGACTACGAAAGCTAAGGCGCGCACCCTCTAAAGGGTACATTCGGGCGCGAGCAGCACGGGAAGGAGTCCTGTGGCAAAGGACCGATCACAGCGCGATGAATACACCACCCCGCTCCGCCGTCTGCTGCTGGGGATCGTGGTTCTGTGCCTTCTGGGCATCTTTCTGGTCTGGCGCATTGACAGCCCTCGCGTCGAACGGTTTCGGGCGCAGGTTGTCGACAACGTGGTGCCCTCGATGGATTGGGCGATGGTTCCGGTTACCGCTGCGGTCAATCTGGCACGGGATTTTCAGAGCTATCAACGCCTGAGCGAGCAGAACCAGGAATTGCGCAGCGAGTTGCGTCTGATGCGCGCCTGGAAAGAGGCCGCACTGCAACTTGAGCAGGAAAATGCACGGCTTCTGGATCTAAACAATGTGCGTCTCGATCCGCGCCTGACCTATATTACCGGGGTCGTCATGGCCGATAGCGGTTCTCCGTTCCGGCAGTCGGTTCTGTTGAACGTGGGCGAGCGTGACGGAATCATGGATGGATGGGCCACCATGGACGGGATTGGCGTTGTCGGTCGTATCTCGGGTGTTGGTCCAGATACCGCACGGGTGATCCTGATGACCGACGCATCCAGCGCGATACCTGCCACGATTCAACCGTCGGGGCAGACCGCTCTGATTGCCGGGGACAACACCGCCGCGCCTGTGGTTGAGTTTCTGGAGAACCGCGAACTGGTGCGCCCGGGCGACAGGGTTGTGACCTCGGGGGATGGCGGCGTTTTCCCTGGCGGCCTGCTGATCGGTCAGATTACCGCTGATCCGGGTGGCCGCCTGCGGGTGCGGCTGTCTGCAGATTTTGAACGGCTCAAATTTCTAAGAGTGCTACGCTATCAGTCTGCGCCACTTATTCAGGACCCCGGAGGAATTGTCGGCCCACGCCAACCCGAAGCGGCACTGACACCGACGGAGACCGGCGATGGATAGTGCCGCGTCCAATCTGTGGCTCAAACGTGGCCTGTATCTGCTGTTGGCGCTGCTGGTCTTGTTCCTGCACCTGCTGCCACTGGACACGCAGCCGGATCGCTGGCCGTTTCCGGATTTCCTGATTGCGTTGACCTTTGCCTGGGTTCTGCGGCGCCCCGAATATGTGCCAACCCTGCTGGTCGCCCTGATCATGCTGGCAGCCGACCTTCTGTTTCAACGCCCCCCCGGCTTGCTGGCCGCGCTTGTTGTGTTGGGTACTGCCTATCTTCGGTCCGCAACTCCCGGGTTGCGCGACGCGGGCTTTTTGGGCGAATGGACCACCGTTGCCGTCGTGATCACAGCTGTTTTTTTCCTGAATCGCGTCATTCTTGCTATTCTGTCCGTGCAACAAGCGGCATTGGGGATGGTCGTGGTGCAAGTGGTTCTGACAATCGGGATCTACCCATTGATCGTTCTGCTCAGTCAGAACGGTTTTGGTGTGCGTCGTGTCGCACCTTCTGACCCTGGCCTGTCGGGAGGGCGGTAATGAAACAGCGCAAACCTAAGTCACAGGGCCTCGCCTATAAACGTTTGCCACGCCGTGCGCTGATCCTTGGAGGCCTGCAAGCCGCTTTTATCGGAGGTCTGGCCGCCCGGATGCGGTTTATGCAGGTAGATCAGGCTGACGAATACCGCCTGTTGGCCGAGGAAAACCGGATTAACATCCGCCTGATCCCGCCCACACGTGGTCGAATATACGATCGCAATGGGCAGATCATCGGGCAAAACTCTCCGTCCTACCGTATCGTCATGGTGCGCGAAGATGCGGGCGATGTTGAATCCGTCATCTCCAAGCTTTCTGAACTGATCCCACTGACCGAGGATGAGGTCGAACGCGCCATGACCGAAATGCGCAGATCGGCCCCGTTCCTGCCGGTCACTCTGGCCGATCAAGTCACGTGGGAAGATATCTCGAAAGTTGCCGTCAACGCCCCCGCCCTGCCCGGTGTCACACCCGAGGTCGGGATGACCCGGCAATATCCCAGATATGAGGATTTCGCGCATATCGTCGGCTATGTCGGACCGGTCAGCGATTACGACCTCAGTCAGATAGAAGATCCGGAACCCGTTCTGCGCATTCCCCGTTTTCAGATCGGCAAGGTCGGGCTTGAGGCCAAACAGGAAATCAGTCTGCGTGGCAAAGCAGGCGCCAAACGCGTCGAAGTGAACGCCACCGGCCGCGTGATGCGTGAACTTGACCGTCAAGAAGGTTTGGCCGGGGCCGATTTGCAACTGTCGGTCGATGCCGATCTTCAACAATACGCTCAGGCCCGTTTGGCTGGTGAAAGCGCCGCAGCAGTGGTGATCGATTGTGAGACCGGTGATATCCGCGCCATCAGTTCCGCACCCAGCTTTGATCCCAACCTTTTTGTGCGCGGAATCTCGGTTGCCGATTACCGGGCTCTGACACAAGACAACTATCGCCCGTTGGCCAACAAGACAGTACAGGGCACCTATCCACCCGGCTCGACCTTTAAGATGATCACTGCCATGGCCGCGCTTGAGGCTGGGGTCATCGGTCCTGGAAACACTGTTTACTGCCCCGGCCACTTGAAAGTCGGCAGTCGCCGGTTCCATTGTTGGAAACGCGGCGGGCATGGTACAGTTGATCTTGGTCTGTCTCTGAAACGCAGCTGCGATGTGTATTATTACGACGTTGCCCTGCGCACAGGCATCGACAATATCTCCGACATGGCTCGTATCTTTGGGCTGGGCGTGAAACACGATATCCCGATGTCCGCAGTGGCTGCAGGGCTTGCCCCCAATCAGGCTTGGAAAGAGCGTGTCCACGGCGAAGAATGGCTGGTAGGTGACACTGCCAATGCCTCAATCGGTCAGGGCTTTATGCTGGCCTCACCGCTGCAACTAGCCGTCATGACAGCCCGGATTGCAACTGGGCGTGCGGTCTCGCCACGCCTTGTGCGTTCGGTCAATGGGGTTGAACAACCCTCGGGCGCGGGGGAACCGCTGGCGGTCAATCGGACTAATCTGGAATATGTCCGCAAGGCAATGTTTTCGGTCTCGAACGACCGGCGCGGCACAGCTTATCGCAGCCGTATCATCTCGGATGAGTTCCGCATGGCGGGCAAGACCGGTACCAGCCAAGTCCGCAATATCACCAAGGCAGAACGTGCGGCTGGCGTTATCCGCAACGAAGACCTGCCGTGGGAACGCCGTGACCACGCGCTGTTCGTCAGCTTTGCCCCCTATGACAACCCGAAATACGCCGTAGCCGTCGTGGTGGAACATGGTGGCGGGGGGTCGAAGGCCGCGGCACCGGTTGCACGGGATATCATGCTGCAGGCGCTGTACAACGGTACGCCACCACTCGAGGCGTATCCGGCCGCCGATCGTCAGCGTATCAAGGAACAGCAAAAACAGCTCGAGGGCGACCGCCGCCCCAAAGCGCGTCCGCCTCAGAAGGACCGCGCATGAGCTATCTTGAATATGCCGTAAAATCCACGCCATCGGGGTTCCGCAAGTTCCTGTATATGAACTGGCCCCTCACCCTGCTGCTGATCAGCGTGGCCAGCGCAGGGTTCCTGATGCTGTACTCGGTGGCGGGTGGATCATGGACCCCTTGGGCCGAACCTCAGATGGAACGCTTTGGGTTGGGCCTGACCGCGATGTTCATTGTGGCACTGGTCCCGATCTGGTTCTGGCGAAATATGTCGGTTCTGGCTTATCTGGCCTCGATCGCTCTGCTTGTGGTGGTCGAGTTGTTCGGAACGGTTGGCATGGGCGCGCAACGCTGGATCGACCTGGGGTTCATGCGCCTGCAGCCATCAGAGGTGATGAAAGTAGCACTGGTGATGGTGCTTGCGGCCTATTACGATTGGCTCCCATCGCATAAAACGTCACGCCCCCTTTGGGTTCTGATCCCTGTCATCCTGATCCTGATCCCAACCTTCATGGTGTTGCGCCAGCCGGATCTCGGCACCTCGATCCTGCTGCTGGCGGCGGGGGGAGGCCTGATGTTTCTGGCCGGCGTTCACTGGGCCTATTTCGCTGCGGTTATTGCCGCAGGTGTCGGTCTGATCGCCACGGTCTTCAACAGCCGCGGAACCGAGTGGCAGTTGCTCAAGGATTACCAGTTCCGCCGCATCGACACCTTCCTTGATCCCTCCACCGATCCGCTGGGCGCGGGGTATCACATCACCCAATCCAAGATCGCGCTGGGGTCCGGAGGCTGGAACGGGCGCGGGTTCATGCAGGGCACACAATCGCGCCTGAACTTCCTGCCCGAGAAACACACAGATTTCATCTTTACGACGCTGGCCGAAGAATTCGGATTTGTCGGCGGCATCACGCTGCTGGTTCTCTATGGGCTGATCCTGATCTTTTGCCTGGTTACGGCCCTGACAACCAAGGACAGGTTTTCCTCTTTGGTCACGCTGGGTATCGCACTGAACTTCTTCCTATTCTTTGCCGTGAACATGTCGATGGTCATGGGCTTGGCCCCAGTCGTAGGAGTTCCCCTGCCGATGGTCAGCTATGGCGGTTCGGCCATGCTGGTTTTGATGGCAGCTTTCGGCATCGTCCAAAGTGCCCATATTCACCGCCCCCGCTGATCCGAAAGGCCCGTTATGACCGCAAACATCCTGTTCTCGGCACGCCCCAAACTATGGCCCGTGTATCAACCCTTGATGACACAGTACCTGACTAATGCCGGGGTCGCGTTTCAGCTAGACACCACGTTTGAACCAGATCAGGTGGATTACGTCGTCTATGCGCCCAATAGCGGCTTACGGGATTTTGCACCTTACACCCGCCTCAAGGCCGTGCTCAGCCTTTGGGCTGGGATCGAAAGCATCGTCGAGAATGACACTCTGACCGTGCCGCTGGCGCGAATGGTGGACCACGGGTTGACGCAGGGGATGACCGAATGGGTCGTCGGTCACGTGCTGCGCTATCATCTGGGTATGGACCGGCACATCACGGTTCAGGATGGGGTTTGGGCCCCAGATCCACCACCGCTGGCCCCGGACAGAACCGTCTGCATCCTGGGCCTTGGCGCATTGGGAGAGGCCGCAGCCCGCGCGCTGTCTGTACTGAATTTCAACGTTACCGGCTGGAGCCGCTCGGCCAAGGCCATCCCCGGTGTCACCTGCTTTCACGGTGAGGATGGGTTGCGTGCGGCACTGACACAGGCCGAGATCGCGGTTCTATTGCTGCCCGATACGCCTGCCACGGAAAACACACTGAACGCCGAAACCCTGTCGCTGATGCCCAAGGGTGCGCATATCATCAACCCGGGCCGAGGACCGCTGATCGACGATCAAGCCTTGCTGGCAGCTCTGGATACGGGCCAGATCGGTCACGCAACGCTGGATGTTTTCCGGGTCGAACCGCTGCCTGCGAGCCACCCGTATTGGACGCATCCAAACGTCACGGTGACGCCTCACATTGCCTCTGAAACCCGCCCCGCTACATCGGCGCAGGTGATCTGTGAAAATATTCGCAGAGGTGAGGCGGGCGAGCCTTTCCTACACCTCGTTGACCGCGAATTGGGATATTAGGCTGCGATAAGGCCGCGCCCCTTCAGCAGGGCCTCAACCCCCGGCAAACGACCGCGGAAGGCCAGATATAGTTCTTCGGCTTCGCGGGAACCGCCAGTGGACAGGATATTTTCCTCCAGCGCGTTTGCGCGTTCGGAATCAAAGGCGCCCCCCGCCTCTTCGAACGCGGCGAAGGCGTCTGAATCCATGACCTCGGACCACATATAGCTGTAATAGCCAGCGCTATAGCCGTCACCAGCAAACACATGCGCAAAATGCGGCGTGGCATGGCGCATCCCGATTGCCGCGGGCATTCCAAGATCCGCCAGAACTTCGGCCTGTCTCGCCATCGGATCGTCGGGCACAGCGCCCTCATGAAAGGCCAGATCAACCAGCGCCGAGGCCACATATTCTACAGTCTGGAACCCCTGATCGAAATTGGCGGCCTTGAGCACTTTCTTTAGCATCTCCTGCGGCATCGGTTCGCCGGTTTCGGCATGGGTGGCGAATTCGGCCAGAACTTCAGGGACTTCAAGCCAGTGTTCGTATAGCTGGCTGGGCAGCTCGACAAAGTCGCGCGCAACGGAGGTGCCCGAGATGCTTTCATAGGTCACATTCGACAGCATCTGGTGCAACGCATGGCCGAATTCATGGAACAAAGTCCGAGCGTCGTCATAAGACAGCAGCGCCGGATCACCCTTGGCGAAATTACAGACGTTGATCACGACCGGAGCCTGCACCTTGGGAAACTTTGCCTGCCCGCGCATCGCGCTGCACCAAGCGCCTGACCGTTTGGAGCCGCGTGCAAAGTAATCCCCGATGAACACCGCGATATGTTGCCCGTTCCGTGTCACCTCCCAGGCCCGGCAGTCCGGATGGTACAGCGGTATGTCCAACTGCTTGAATTCCAGCCCGAACAAACGGTTCGCGCAGGCAAAAGAGGCCTCGATCATGCGATCCAACTGCAGGTACGGTTTCAGCGCAGCCTCATCCAGATCGTGTTCAGCCTTGCGACGTTTCTCGGCGTAGTAACGCCAGTCCCACGCCTCCAAAGGCCCATTCACCCCATCATTCTGCATCATCTGCGTCAGGATTTCAGCATCAGCATTGGCACGCGTTTTGGCAGGCTCCCAAACCTGCATCAGCAGATCACGGACGCGGTCGGGCGTGCGGGCCATTTCGGTTTCCAGTTTGAAATCGGCAAAACTTTCATAGCCCAGCAGCTTTGCACGTTCCTGACGCAACTGCAGGATTTCGGCGGCAATTTCCCGGTTGTCAGTCTCGCCGCCATTTGCCCCCCGGGCAGTCCATGCGCGATAGGCTTTCTGGCGCAAATCCCGGCGCGGTGAAAACTGCAGAAACGGTACGATCAGTGACCGGGACAGGGTGACAACCGGTCCTTTTGCACCCTTTTCCTCACCCGCTGCCCGGGCAGAATTGACCACAAAACCAGGAAGCCCCTGTAGGTCATCTTCGGACAATTCCATGAACCAATCGCGCTCATCGGCAAGAAGGTTCTGGGTGAAGGACGTCCCCAGCGAGGCAAGCCGCGCTTTGATCTCTTGCATCCGCGTGTCTTCGTTTCCCTCAAGCGCCGCACCAGCGCGCACAAACCCGCGATGCGACAGCATCAGAACGCGTGCCTGCTCATCCGTCAGGCCCAGTTCATCCTTGCGCGCCCACAGATCGGCAACCCGCTGAAACAACGCCTTGTTGGACGAAATCCCCGAGAAATGCGCGGCCAGCTTGGGTGAAAATTCGCGCTGCAACTCCTCACGCAAGGGATTGCTGTCTGCGCCCGCGACCGTGAAGAATACCGACAGAACCTTGTCCATCATCTCTCCTGCAGCTTCCAGCGCTTCGACCGTGTTGGCAAAAGTCGGGGCCTCCGGGTTAGAGGCAATCGCGCCAATCTCAGCGTTATGGGCCTGCATGGCCGCGTCCAGGGCCGGGGCGAAATCCGTGTCGGATATCGTGTCGAACGGTGCAATTTCGAACGCGCTGGTCCAGGCGGACAGAATCGGGTTGGTCATTGAAGTCTCCTTTGTCCCCTACCTAAGAACGACCGCGCGTTCGATCCAGAGCAGAGGGGTTATCCTTTGCCACAAACGGGGCAATCTGCACGGCGAGGCAGTGTAATCTTGCGGCTTTCGCCATAGAGAGCGTCGTAAATCAGCATCTCACCCCTCAGTGCCAGACCCGCCCCGGTGATCACCTTGATCGCCTCAACAGCCATCATCGAACCGACGACGCCAGGCAAGGGGCCGATCACCCCAGCCTCGGCGCAGGACGGGGCCAGACCTGGAGCCGGAGCCTCGGGGAAAATGCACTGATAACAAGGCGCATCGTTGGCCGGGTCGAAAACGCTGAGCTGGCCTTCCCACTGCGACAGCGCACCCGAAATCAGCGGCTTGCCCAACGCGACCGCCGTGCGATTGGCCAAATAGCGCGTGTCGAAATTATCAGTTCCGTCCAGGATGACATCAAAATCGGAAAATAACTCGGTGGCGACCTCTTCGGTCAGTCGGCGGTGATAGGGCAGAACAACCACATTCGGGTTTTGCGCCAGCATGGCCTGCTGGGCCGAAAAAACCTTGGGCATACCGATATCCGCATCCAGGTGGATCACCTGACGCTGAAGATTGGCGTTCTCAACCTCATCATCATCAATCACCCCGATCGTGCCGACCCCGGCCGCAGCCAGATACTGCAAAGCGGGCGCCCCAAGTCCCCCAGCGCCGATCACAAGCACGCGGGCCTGCTTCATCTTATTCTGCCCCGGCCCACCAATTTCGCGCAACACGATATGGCGGGCATAGCGGTCAAGCTCGGTCTCGGAGAATTTGTCTGAGGGCATGGCTGGCTCCTTGTTCGAGGCCGGCGCCGCGCGTTTTCGCAGCGCTTTCAGTCCCCTTCCATAGATCAGAACCAGAACCCCCGTACCAACCAAAATCAACCAGGTCGCAGCAGAACCACCCGTGGCCTGACGCAGGGGGTTGCCAAGGGGCAAAACCAGCTGTGCCGAGATTACCCCCAGCAACAACACCCCAACCGAAATCATCCGTGCATTGCGTGACACGCCAGCCAGATAGCCGAGCCCCCAAAGCGCTGCGGCGATGATCAGGACAAGTAACATCAGCCGCGCCCGGTCGAACCGAACCCGCCTGCACCGCGGTCAGTATCGCTGAGCGTATCCGTGGCCTCAAATGACGCCTGCACCACCGGGGCGACGACCAGTTGGGCGATACGTTCCCCATGTGTGATTTCAAAGCTCTCCTGCCCAGCGTTCAACAGGATCACCCCCAGAGGGCCGCGATAGTCGCTGTCGATCGTACCCGGCGTATTGGGCAGCGTGATCCCGTATTTCAGCGCAAGGCCCGAGCGGGGCCGGACCTGCACCTCATACCCATTTGGGATTTCAATCCGCAGTCCGGTGGGAACCAGAGCCCGCTGACCGGGCAGCAACGTGATCGGCGTCTTGTCCGGGAAGTTTGCACGCACATCCGCGCCTGCCGCTCCGGTGGTTTCATAAGATGGCAAGGGCACCGAAGGGTCGGCCCCGTCCTCACGGATCACACGAATTGCTACCATCGGATATCCTCTTGTCTAACCGGCCAACGCGTCGGAAATCTTGCGTGCCAGTTTTTCGGCCACTGCGTCTTTGCCCATGCGTGGCCATTCCTCGGCCCCATCGTCGGAAATCAGGATCACCGCGTTTTCGGCCCCTCCCATTATCCCGGTCGCAGGGCTGACATCATTGGCAACGATCCAGTCGCACTCTTTGCGCTCGCGTTTGGCGGTCGCATGTTCGATCACGTTGTCGGTTTCCGCAGCAAAGCCAACAACTAGCGCGGGGCGTCCATCGTCCAGCTTGGCGACCCGCTTCAGAATGTCCGGGTTTTCAGCAAAATCCAGTGCCGGAAGACCGTCGCGCGTCTTTTTCAGCTTGCGGTCCGACGCGCTGGCCACCCGCCAATCCGCCACGGCGGCGGCAAATACCCCGGCATCGACAGGCAATGCTGCATCCACCGCGTCTGACATCTGCTGGGCTGTTTCAACCCGCACAACCTCGACCCCATCGGGTGCGGGAACCTCAGCAGGTCCGGTCACAAACACAACCTCTGCACCCAACGCAGACAGAGCACGTGCAATCGCTGTGCCCTGCGCCCCGGATGAGCGGTTCGCGATATAGCGCACCGGGTCAATCGGCTCGTGCGTGGGACCCGAGGTCACAAGAATGCGTTTACCGCTGAGCGGTCCGCTGCCCAGCGATGCCTCAATCGCGGCGACGATCTCAAGCGGCTCCGACATGCGGCCCGGACCATATTCGCCACAGGCCATGTCGCCTTCGTTCGGCCCGACAAAACGAATGCCGTCCGCCTGCAGCTGTTTCAGATTGCGCTGCGTCGCCGGGTGATCCCACATGCGGACATTCATCGCAGGCGCACACAGAACCGGTGTGTCCGTCGCCATCAGCAGGGTCGAGGCCAGATCATTCGCCAACCCTCCCGCCATTTTGCCCATTAAATCCGCAGTCGCCGGAGCGACCACGACAAGATCCGCAGAGCGGGACAACTGGATATGCCCCATCTCGGCCTCATCGGTCAGATCGAACAGATCGCGATAGGCCTTCTCGCCGGCCAGCGCGGCAACAGACAGAGGTGTCACGAATTCTTCTGCTGCGCGGGTCAGGACCGGCGTAACGGCGGCGCCGCGTTCCTTCAGTCGCCGGATCAGATCCAGTGACTTATAGGCAGCAATACCGCCACCAATGATCAGCAGAATCCGTTTCGATGCCAGCATGTTGTGCCCTTCCCGTCTCGGTCGGCCCCGACATTAGGCAAGCGCGCCCGACAGTTCCAGCGGTTAATTCTGCGGTTGAAAGGCCAGGCAGGGGTCTTCTCGGTCCGCGGTCGGGCTGTCGATGACTGCATCATAGTCCCCTTGGATCGTACCGTCTTCAGACTGACCCAGGACATACACTTTAAGACCCGGACGCAGACGCGACAGGAATGTCGGAATACCGCGGTCCTTTCGTGCGTGGCCATTTCCGGTGATAACTGCAACCGGGCCACCAGTTTCGTCAACGGCACGCAATATGGCCCGTGCCAGCACCGCATCGCGCAACCTTTGGATCGCAACCAGCTGCGGCAGAGCGCTTTCCGGCAACGCATCGCAATGCGCCGCCATCTGGTCAGCCTCGCGCGCCGCCTGTTCCGCCTTTGACAGAGGTACGGTCAACCCAAATCGCGCTGCGTCAGCGCCTAGCGCAGTTGCAGCGCCACGTTCCATCGCTGTACGCGCTGCCTTACGCGGGACCATTGCGCCATAGACCGGCGCATCCGTGGCCTGAAAGATCGGGTAATACAGGCTGAGAGGGGGCCAGCCGGATTCCGCCCAACGCAGGATGCGTGACAGTTCTTCGGGATCGGACGCCGCTTTTTGCGCCAGGCGCTGCGCGCCTTCCTCGGTGACCATTTCCCAGACCACGGCGGAGGGGTCGATCAATGTAATCGCCTGTTCCTGAACCAGATGATGGCGGCGATTGTCATGGGTTTCGCCCAACAAAACAACGTCTGCCATTCGCATCGCGGCCGCGACATCGTCAGGGATCAGGTCATCGGCATGACCGGACCCAGCCATAACCATCAGCGTACACATCAGAATCGCAATCTGTTTCATGCGATGAAGTGTTGCACCTCGCGCGATTGAGCTTCAAGGTTCTTACGCATTTTTGCAAAAGCCGCGGCTTCAAGCTGACGCACCCTCTCTTTCGACAGGCCCAGTTCCTGACCCAGGCTTTCCAGTGTGCGCACCGGTTCACGCAGCTTGCGTTCGCGCACGATGAAGCGCTCTCGGTCGTTGAGGGCTTGCATCGCCATCACCAACCATTCGCGCAACTGTTCGGTGTCGTGCTTGTTTTCAACGGTTTCAGCGGCCTGTTCCCGGTCATCCTCTAACGCGTCGATCCATTCGCGCCCGTCTTCATCCGTGGATTGCACAGCGTTCAACGAGAAATCCGACCCTGCCAGCCGGCCTTGCATCATCTCAACGTCGCGCAACGGAACACCGATCTCGGCTGCTATCATCTGGTGCAACTGGTGACGGTCCAGCGCCATCCCATCAGTGGCCGCTTCGCGTTCAAGCCGGGCCTGGACGCGACGCATGTTGAAAAACAGGGATTTCTGGGCAGAGGTGGACCCGGTCCGAACCATTGACCAGTTTCGCATTACATAGTCCTGGATACTCGCCTTGATCCACCAGACGGCGTAGGTCGAGAACCGAACCCCGCGATCCGGGTCAAATTTGTCAGCGGCCTTCATCAGACCCAATCCGGCCTCTTGGATCAGATCATTCATCGGCGCGCCGTAACGTTTGAACTTGGCCGCCATCGAAATTGCCAACCGCATATAGGCCGTGATCAACCGGTGAAGCGCCTTTTCATCACGCTGGTCACGCCAGGCATAGGCCAGCTTCAACTCGGTTTCTGCATCCAGTAACTCGGCCTTCATCGCCCTGCGCGACATCGAGAAATCGTTTGCGCTGTCCAGTGCCATGGAAATCTCCCTTTTTCGCTGGCGCGGCCCGGGCTTGCCTTGCCGACCCATGGTCGATACGCAGAACAACACCAGGTGGATCACTTAAAAGGTAATGATCGTGGGTTCGGATTTAACCTTTGTGCTGGGCGGAGCAGCCTCAGGCAAATCGGCATTCGCCGAGCAACTTGTTGTTTCATCAAGTAAAAGCCGCGTTTATCTGGCCACATCACAAGTGTTTGATGATGAGATGCGCGATAAGGTTAACCGCCATATCTCACAGCGCGGCAGCGGTTGGGACACGATCGAGGCCCCCCTGGACCTTGGCGCACCCCTGGCCGAGCTGACCCAGGATCAGATCTGTCTGATAGATTGTGCTACCATGTGGCTAACCAATCACCTGCTGGCGGAACACGACCTGCAGCAGGCCCAGACAGCACTGCTTGATGCGTTACGAGACTGTCCTGCCCCGGTCGTCATCGTCTCGAACGAGGTTGGCCACGGGATCGTCCCGGGCAACGCCCTGTCTCGTCAGTTCCGCGAGGCGCAAGGCCGCTTGAACATCGCGCTCGCCGCGCAGGCTGATCTGGTGGTTCAGGTTACCGCCGGGCTTCCTGTGGTGTTGAAAGGGCAACTGCCATGACGCGTCTGCATCTAGTCAGGCATGGTCCGACCCATGCCAAAACCATGGTCGGCTGGTCCGATCTGCCTGCTGACCTAAGCGACCACGCCGCCATTGGTCGGCTACAAAGCTACCTGCCGGCCAACGGGTTGTTGATCTCATCCGACCTGTGCCGTGCCGCTGACACGGCTTCGGCGGTACAGGGCACCCGGCACCGCCTGCCCCACCACCCCGACCTGCGTGAGATCAATTTTGGCAGTTGGGAATTGCGGGGCTTCGAGGAAATCGAGGCCGAAGACCCCGAACTAACCTTCGCCTACTGGGACAATCCCGGTGAAGTTCGCCCGCCAAACGGCGAAAGCTGGAATGAAGTCCGAGCCCGCGTCAACGCGGTTATTGACAGGTTGATTGGCGATCACACCGGCCAGGACCTGATCATTGTTGCCCATTTCGGCGTCATCCTGACACAGGTCCAGCGTGCCATGGATGTGGACGCGCAAGAGGCTTTCGGCCACCGGATCGACAATCTTTCCGTGACTGAGATTACTCATCACGGCGACCGTTGGTCGGTCGGTCGGATCAATCACTGCCCGTGATCAGGCCGCGCACAAATCTCTGTTTTACGGATTGAATAGCCTGAGTCATCCTAGACCCATGACCTATGATTTGTTTATCGGAGACCGCCTGTTTTCCAGTTGGTCCTTGCGTGGTTGGTTGATGCTGGAAAAGTTCGACCTGCCCTATCGAAACCACATGATCGGCCTTTATTCAGGCACTATGGCCGAGGATATGAAACCCCTGTTCCCGGCGCGTCTGGTGCCTGCTCTGCGCCTGCCAGACGGAACTGTGGTTGGTGAAAGCCTTGCCATGGCCGAGACCTTGGCTGAGCGCCACCCACAGGTCGGATTGTGGCCCTCTGACGCGGCTGCCCGCGCCACTGCACGGTGGCTTTGCACCGAGATGGTGGCCGGGTTTTCAGCCCTGCGCGGGGAATGCGCGATGCAGCTGCTTCATAGTTGGAAGGGGTTCGAACCGGCGGCCGAAACGCTTGCTGACCTGCGCCGGATCGAAACCCTTTGGGATCATGCGCGCCAAGTGTCTGGGGCGAACACCGGCCCTTTGTTCGGTACATATTCTTTGGTGGATGTGTTTTACACGCCCGTTGCTGCGCGGATCATCGGTTATGGGCTGCCTGTTTCGGACGCCAACCGGGACTATTGCCTGACCCTCCTGTCGGATCCGGTTGTCAGGCAGTGGCGTGCAATGGGTCTGACAGTCCAGTACGACCCTTTCCCGTATTCGCTGGACCTTCAATCGGATCCCTGGCCAATCGGCAGGGCATCGTCTGCTGTGGCCGCCCAGAGCGGTCCCTCGGTCAACCAGACCTGCCCCTATTCCGGAGAGCCCGTCACAGATTTTCTGGACCTGGACGGTCAGCGCTGGGGATTCTGCAATCGGTTCTGCCGCGATAAAACCCTCGCCGATCCGGAGGCATGGCCGAAATTCACTCAGATGGTCAGCGCCGTTAACGATTCCTAAACCGGCGGCGTGCCAGTAACGACCTGTTAACCAAGCAGGTCGTTCATGGTCGCTCGTTCTCATACAGTCGCCTTTCAAGGTGTCGACGCCCGCCCGGTCGAGGTGCAATGCGCGGTTTCACCGGGGTTGCCTGCCTTTTCCATCGTCGGCCTGCCCGACAAAGCAGTTTCAGAGGCCCGCGATCGCGTCCGAAGCGCGCTAAGCTCGATGGCCATTGCCCTGCCGTCAAAGCGTATCACCATCAACCTATCCCCCGCTGACCTGCCCAAAGAAGGCAGCCATTTCGACCTGCCCATTGCGGTTGCTCTGCTGTCAGCCCTGGAAATCATTCCCAAGGACGCGGCTGAAGGGGCCGTTTCACTGGGGGAATTGTCACTGGACGGGTCTCTTGTGCCTGTTGTCGGGGCGCTTCCTGCCGCGATGACCGCCGCGGCCGAGGACCGAACCCTGCTGTGCCCTCGGGCCTCCAGCGCCGAGGCGGCTTGGGTTGACGCTACTCAGGTGATCGGCGCTGAATCTTTGGGCGATGTTGTCCGCCACTTCTCGGGCCAAGCCCCTTTGCCCGCTGCCCTGCCCGGCGAGGTCAACCTATCCCCCAGCACCCGCGACCTGCGCGATGTCAAAGGGCAGGAACGGGCGAAACGCGCGTTGGAGATTGCCGCCGCAGGGCGGCACCACCTGATGATGATCGGCACGCCGGGGTCCGGGAAATCCATGCTGGCCGCGCGCCTGCCGGGGATATTGCCGCCGCTGACACCGACCGAGGCGCTTGAAACCTCGATGATCCAATCCCTGTGCGGCCTGCTTGACGAAGGCGGCATCAGCCGCACCAGACCATTTCGCGAGCCGCATCATACGGCATCGATGGCGGCCATTGTTGGTGGAGGGAAAGGAGCCAAACCAGGAGAAATCTCATTGGCCCATAACGGGGTTTTGTTCATGGACGAATTTCCCGAATTTCCACGGACCGTTCTGGAAACCCTGCGCCAACCCATCGAAACCGGAGAGGTGATGATTGCACGTGCCAATGCGCATGTGAAATACCCCTGCCGCTTTATGCTGGTTGCCGCCGCCAACCCCTGCAAATGCGGCTACTTGACAGATCCGGCGCGGGCCTGCTCGCGTGCGCCGGTCTGCGGCGAGGATTATCTGGGGCGCATTTCAGGCCCGCTGATAGATCGGTTCGACCTGAGGATCGAGGTGCCTCCGGTCGGGTTCACCGACCTTGACCTGCCTCCATCCGGGGACAGTTCGGCCACGGTTGCCGCGCGTGTCGAGCAGGCGCGTGCGGTTCAAGCGCAAAGATACACTGAAACGTCGGCGCGCCAGAATGCGGATGTTGAGGGCAATGTGCTGGAAGAAATCGCCGCGCCGGATGCCGAAGGAAAAGAGCTGCTGTTGAAAGCGGCTGAGAAATTTGGTTTGTCAGCGCGCGCCTTTCACCGCATCTTGCGGGTCGCGCGCACCATCGCCGATCTGGACGGCGCATCAGATGTCCGAAGACCCCATGTGGCCGAGGCTCTGAGCTTTCGCATCAGCGCCAATATTGCATCTTAAAGCCTGGCTTCGATGGCCTGCCAAATCTTTTCCGCGATGTTCACGCCATCAAACCGTTCCAATTCCTGAATTCCGGTTGGCGAAGTCACGTTAATCTCGGTCAGGTAATCGCCGATTACATCGATACCAACAAAAACCTGCCCTTTTTCCTTCAACAAAGGTCCAATGGCTGCGCAAATCTCAAGATCGCGATCCGTCAGACCAACCTTTTCGGGCCGTCCCCCCACATGCATGTTGGATCGTGTTTCACCTTTGGCGGGAACACGGTTGATTGCACCCACAGCCTGACCGTCCACCAGAATGACCCGTTTGTCGCCATTGCTGACATCGGGCAGGAATTTCTGAACGATCAGAGGTTCGCGCGAAAACCCGGTGAACAATTCGTGCAAAGACGTCAGGTTCCGGTCGTTGCCATCCAACCGGAACACCCCCGCACCGCCATTTCCATAAAGCGGTTTCAGGATAATATCGCCGTGCTTTTCTTTGAACGCCTTAATCGTCTGCAGATCGCGGGCGATGGTTGTCGGTGGCGTCAGATCAGGGAAATCCAGCACCAGGAGTTTTTCGGGATAGTTCCGAACCCAGAATGGATCATTTACCACCAGCGCCTGTCCCTTAAGCCGGTCCAGCAGGTGGGTAGAAGTGATATAGTGCATGTCAAACGGGGGATCCTGACGCAGCCAGACCACGTCGAACTCGGCCAGATCAACCTCGCGCTCGGGCCCCAATTCTGCCGGGTTTCCGGCCACGCGCTGCACCGTCATATCGTGGCCGCGGGCCGTGATCCGGCCCTCCTGATAAGCCAGTTTGTCAGGGCTGTAGAAGAACAGCGTATGCCCGCGCGCCTGTGCCTCTTCGGCCAGACGGAATGAGCTGTCGGCATTGATATCCACGGCCCCGATCGGGTCCATCTGAAAGGCAATTTTCATGGCGTGTCCCTCAGTTTCACGCCAGATACATGGCCCAGCCAGGCCGGGGGTTCAATGGGGTCAGACCTGATCAAAGGCGTTTTCGATGATTTGCACCGCGCCGAACGCATCCACCAAAGCCGCATCAAACCGAACATTTGTCAGCTGACCGTTGGGTTCTTCTTCCAGAAATTGGGCGGCCGAGGCACAGATACGGTCCATCTGGCGCCGTTTGATCCGGGCAGCAGCCATCTCAAAGCTTGTGCTTTTCTTGACCTCGACGAAAACCAATCCGTCGCCGTTGCGGACGATCAGATCAATCTCGCCCCCTGCCCCGCGCCAACGGCGATGTGCTATGGAATATCCCCGCCGCTCGTAATCTGCCGCAACCTGCTGTTCCGCCGCCTGACCCGCATGATAAGAAACCGAACTTCGGACAGTGCGTGAGGTCATCTTACCCTTTCCCGAGTTTCAGCGCCTTCTGATAGATCGGTCGACGCGGCAGTTTATACATCTGCGACACCAAATCCGCCGCATCGCGTACTGAATGAGTTTCCAGGGCGCGTATCAAAGCCTCTTCTATGTCTGAATCGTTAACAGTTTCCGAAGCGCCACGGTCTACCAGCAGAACAATTTCGCCTTTGACCGTCTGACTCGCCAATTCTTCTGCCAGGTCTGCCAGCGACCCGCGCCGAACTTCTTCGAATTTCTTGGTTAATTCGCGGCACATCGCGGCCTGCCTGTTTTCCCCTAGAACCTCAGCCAGATCCGACAGACAGGACGCTACACGTTTCGGAGATTCATAAAATACCAACGTCCCAGGCACATCTCGCAGCGTCTCGATCCGCGTCCGGCGCGCGCCCGAGGCATTGGGCAAAAACCCGGCAAAGAAAAAGGCATCCGTCGGCAAACCAGCCAGCGTCAGCGCCATCAGCGCGGCGGAGGGCCCCGGCGCGCAGGTGACCATATGCCCCGCCTCGGCCGCTTGCCGCCCCAGATCATAGCCCGGGTCCGCAATCAGAGGCATTCCGGCCTCAGACGCATAGGCCACCGATTTCCCCTCAGCCAGCGCGTCCAGGATTTTGCCGCGGGCGCCTGCACCGCTGTGATCGTGATAGGCAAGAATGCGGCGCCCCTCGAGCGGAACGCCGTGAATCTCCATCAACCGGCGCAGGCTGCGCGTGTCTTCGGCGGCGATCATGTCCGCCGACGCCAACACGTCTAGCGCCCTGAGCGTAATGTCGCGCGCCGCCCCGATCGGAGTGGCAACAAAATACAGGCCCGTGCCCAATTTGACTTTTTGAAAATTCAAAGCTGGACCCTCACAGCGTGACGTCTATTATCGCGGCGCAAATAATGGCAGCATCCCAAGCCGCCGGATCAGGGAGTTTTCATTTAGATGTTTACCGTTTGCAAGCCCGTTCGCAAGTTGGCGCGTGCAGCCGCCGTCTTGGCCACCGCGACCATTCTGACGGCGTGTGACGTCAGCAGTATCGGCGGAGGCCCGTCGATCAACACTTCAAAACCTGTACCGGTTGCTTTGCTGGTTCCGGCTGGATCTGGAAATTCCGGGGACGCTGAACTGGCGCGCAGCCTTGAAAACGCAGCCCGCCTGGCGATGTCCGATCTGCAGAATGTACAGATTGATTTGCGGGTCTACGACACCCGGGGCAATTCGGGTACCGCCGCAACAGTCGCGCAGCAAGCCGTGGCAGACGGTGCAAAGATAATCATCGGTCCGGTCTACGCCCAGGCGGCAAACTCAGCTGGTCTTGCGGTACTGAACAACAAGGTCAACCTGCTGTCGTTTTCGAACAATACCAGCATCGCAGGCGGCAATGTCTTCGTGCTTGGCCCCACTTTTGGAAACACCGCCAACCGGTTGGTCAACTATGCCGGTTCGCGCGGCAAGACCGGAACGGTCATCGTGCATAGCAACGATGCCGCCGGGCGGCTTGGACAATCGGCTATTGCAACCGCGCTGAGCAACAGCCGAGTGGGTAATGCAGGCACGGTCGGCTATGACCGCTCTCAGCAGGGGGTCATCAACTCGGTGCCGACAATCAAGGCTACTGTGGCGTCCTCGGGGGCGGATTCGATCTTTCTGACTTCGACCACTGCAGGGGCGTTGCCGCTGTATTCCCAGCTTCTACCAGAAGCAGGCGTTTCCCCGGCAACCACGCAATATATGGGCCTGACTCGCTGGGACATCCCGGCCCAGACACTGGAACTGCCAGGCGTTCAGGGTGGCTGGTTCGCATTGCCGGACCCATCCAAGGCACAGGCTTATCGTCAGCGGTACAACAACACATATGGCGAGGCACCACATCCGATCAGTGGCCTAGCCTATGATGGCATAGCCGCGATTGCTGCCTTGGTCAGCCAGGGCAAATCCGACGCTCTGACAGCATCTGCCCTAACTCAGAACGCCGGTTTTCAGGGCGTTGGCGGTATCTTCCGTCTGCGACCCAACGGTACGAATGAACGTGGTCTGGCCATTGCCACGATCCAGAACAAACAGGTGGTTGTGATTGACCCTGCCCCACAAAGCTTCTCTGGCGCCGGATTCTGATCGGCTGGCTCTGACACTCATCCCAAGGGGTGACCTGATTTGCCAGCCCGAAGAAATCTTTGACTGCGCAGCCGTTATGGCACAGCTGTCAGAGGCCTTCGACAAGACATCTGATAACGCCGAACGGCGCGGCGAAACCGTGCGGATTTTGCGCAACGTCCAGAAATCCGGTCGTCAGGCAATCGCCGATGCCTTTGTCCGCGATCCATTTGATGCGCGGCGGCTGACCCATTCCTATACCTACCTGACCGACGGGCTGGTCTGCACCGCGATGCAAGTGGCCAGTCGCGAGCTTCACCCGCTGGCCACGCCGACACAGGGAGAAAAAATGGCCGTGCTGGCAGTGGGCGGCTATGGGCGTGGGGAAATGGCCCCGTCCTCGGATGTCGATCTGCTGTTTCTGACCCCCTACAAGATCACTGCCTGGGCCGAGAGTGTGATCGAATCCATGTTGTATATCCTGTGGGATCTGCGGCTGAAGGTCGGGCATTCTTCGCGCACCATCAAGGATTGCCTGCGCCTGGGATCCGAGGATTTTACCATTCGCACCGCGATGTTGGAACAGCGCTATTTGGCTGGCGACGCCGATCTGGCAAATGAGTTGGAAACGCGCCTGAAAGACGATCTGTTCAAAGGCACTGAGCGCCAGTTCATCGAGGCCAAGCTGCAGGAACGCGACGCGCGCCATCTGAAACAGGGCGAGCGGTATATGGTCGAGCCCAACGTAAAAGAGGGCAAAGGCGGATTGCGCGACCTGCAATCGCTCTACTGGATTGCCAAATATATTTACGGCGTTCAGGACGTGGCCGAGTTGGTACCGCTGGGTCTGTTCACCCCCGAGGAATTCAGCACTTTTGTGGAAGCCGAGGATTTCCTGTGGGCCGTTCGCTCGCATTTGCATCTGGTGACCGGGCGCGCAACCGAACAACTGTCTTTTGACATGCAGGTCGAGGTTGCTTCCCGAATGGGATACGAAGACCGGGCGGGTCGTCGGGCGGTCGAAGTGTTTATGCAGCGCTATTTCCGCGAGGCCACGAAGGTTGGCGAGCTGACGCGCATCTTCCTGACCAAACTCGAGGCGACGCATATGAAAGGCGCGCCTCTGCTAGAGCGTATTTTCCGCCGCCGCCCCAGGATCAAAGCCGGATACAAAGTCGTCCATGGACGTCTGGACGTAGCCGACCCGAACAAGTTTCTGGCGGACAAGCTAAACCTTCTGCGCCTGTTCGAGGAAGGTCTGCGCACCGGCATGCTGATCCACCCGGACGCGATGCGGCTGGTCAGCGCCAACCTGAACCTGATTGATGACGACATGCGCGAAGACAAAGAGGCGCGGCGCATCTTTCTCGACCTGATGCTGAAACACGGCAACCCGGAACGCGCCCTGCGCCGCATGAACGAACTGGGGGTGCTGTCGGCCTTTCTGCCCGAGTTCGAACACATCGTGGCGATGATGCAGTTCAACATGTACCACAGCTATACGGTGGATGAGCACACCATTCAGTGCATCGTCAATCTGGCCCAGATTGAACGCGGAGAGTTGGGGGAATCCCTGCCGCTGGCGTCTTCAATCCTGGAGGGCGGGGTCAATCGCAAGGTTCTGTATGTTGCCCTGCTGATCCATGACATTGCTAAGGGGCGACCCGAGGATCATTCGATTTTAGGCGCACAGATGGCCCGAAAGATTGCACCTCGGCTGGGTCTGAACAAATCGGATTCAGAAACCGTGGAATGGTTGGTGCGTTATCACTTGTTGATGTCGGACATGGCGCAGAAACGCGATATTTCCGACCCGCGCACGGTGCGCGACTTTGCCAAGGCCGTGAAGACAGTCAAAAGGTTGGACCTACTGACCGTGTTGACCGTCTGCGACATTCGCGGCGTTGGACCCAACACCTGGAACAACTGGAAAGCCACCCTGCTGCGGGCGCTACATGCCGAAACCAAACGCGCGCTTGAGACCGGGATGGAAGACCTCAACCGGGCCAATCGCGGTGCCGGTGCCAAAAAGGCGTTGCGGGCCGAGCTGGCGGAATGGACCAAAGCCGCCCTCAAAACCGAGACGGGTCGGCACTATGACCCCTATTGGCAGGGCCTGAACCTTTCGACCCATGTAGAATTTGCCGAGATGCTGAAAGAGCTGGACCGCAGCGGTGATGCTGGCGCGATGGAAATCCGTCTGCACCCGGATGAAGACCGCGACGCGACGCGGGCCTGCTTTGCCATGGGTGATCACCCCGGCATTTTTGCCCGTATCGCAGGCGCTTTGGCGCTGGTCGGGGCCAATGTGGTTGATGCGCGCAGTTACACCACCAAGGACGGCTATGTCACCGATGCGTTCTGGATTCAGGACGCCGATGGCCACCCGTTCGAGGCCAGCCGCTTGCCGCGCCTGACACAGATGATCCACAAGACCCTTAAAGGCGAGGTCGTGGCGCGGGATGCCCTTAAATCACGCGACAAGATCAAGAAACGCGAACGGGCCTTTAACGTGCCGACCCATATCATCTTCGACAATGACGGGTCCGAGATCTACACGATCATCGAGGTCGATACCCGGGACAGGCCCGGCCTGCTTTATGATCTGACACGAACGCTTGCTGCCGCCAATGTCTATATCGCCAATGCGGTGATCGCGACTTATGGCGAACAAGTGGTGGACACCTTTTACGTCAAGGATATGTTTGGGTTGAAATATCACTCGGAAAGCAAGCAGCGCGGGCTTGAGGCCAAGCTGCGCAAGGCCATCTCCGAAGGCGCCGAGCGCGCGGTCTCATGAAACAGATCCGGCTGTTTTCAGGCCTGTTCACTGTCGGGTTCTGGACCCTGGCCAGCCGTATTCTGGGCTTTCTGCGGGAAATCCTGCTGACCGCCTACATCGGGCCCGGGCCAGTAATGGATGCATTCGTCGCCGCCTTTCGCCTGCCCAACATGTTCCGCCGCTTCTTTGCCGAAGGTGCGTTTAACGCAGCCTTTGTGCCAATGTTTTCCAAACGGCTCGAAGGCGGGGAAAACGCGCAAGGCTTTGCACAGGACGCGTTCAACCTGCTGGCCGTGGCGGTGCTGGCGCTGGTCGGGCTGGCGATGGTTTTCATGCCTGGCCTGGTCTGGCTGACGGCCGAGGGCTTTTACGGTGACGACCGCTTCGACCTTGCCGTGGATTATGGATATGTGGTCTTTCCCTACATCTTTTTCATGTCGCTAGCGGCGCTGTTCTCGGGCGTGCTGAACGCAACCGGCCGTTTCGCGGCTGCCGCCGCCGCGCCGATTTTACTGAACATCTTTGCCTGCACAGCACTGATCGCCGGCGCTATATCAGGCGGAGAAGTCATCCGTTGGCTGATCGCCGTCATCCCCATCGCTGGTGTTGCGCAGCTAGCGCTGGTCTGGATTGCAACCGAACGTGCGGGCATCCGTATCCGCCCGGGCCTGCCGAAACTCAGCCCTGAAATGCGCAACATGGTCCGCATTGCGGTTCCGGCCGCCTTGGCCATGGGGGTTACACAGGTCAATCTGGTGGTGGGCCAGCTGGTTGCTTCGAAAACCGAAAAGGCCGTCAGCTGGTTGTTTGCAGCGGATCGCTTGTACCAGTTGCCATTGGGCGTCGTGGGCATCGCCGTCGGCATCGTCCTGTTACCCGATCTATCTCGCCGCCTGCGCGCTGGGGACAAATCGGGCGCCCGCGATGCGTTTTCTCGCGCAGGTGAGTTTACGTTGCTGTTGACCATCCCGTCGACCGTTGCCTTTGTGCTCATCCCCACCCAGCTGGTCTCGGTTCTGTTCGAGCGCGGACAGTTCACCCCCGAAGACACCGCCGCCACCGCACTTGCCGTGGCGATCTATGGCATCGGCCTGCCCGCGTTCATGCTGCAGAAATTGTTGCAGCCTTTGTATTTCGCGCGTGAAGATACACGCTCGCCCTTTCACTATGCAGTGTTTGCGATGGTCGTGAACGCTGCACTGGCTTTCGGGCTGTATCCGTTGGTGGGATGGTTCGCACCTGCGATTGCCGCCTCGGTGGCCGGATGGGCCATGGTTGGACTACTGGCCTTGGGCGCGCGAAAAATGGGAGAAGAAGCGCAGTTTGACAACCGGTTCAAGAACAGGGCATGGCGGATCATTGCGGCGTCCCTGGGGATGGGAGCTGTCCTGTATGCCGCTATTGAGCTGTTTGGGTGGGCCTTTGCCCTGGAAGGCTGGCGTTACCTGGCACTGCTCGGCTTGATCATCGTTGCTGCAGTTACGTATTTCCTGCTCGGCCACCTGATTGGTGCATTCAAACTTTCCGAGTTCAGGAAGGCTCTGCGTCGATCCTGATCAGTCGCGCCGAATACGCCTGACGATCCGCGCCCACCCACCCGGAGCAACCAGGAACGACAGGGCAAAACCAGTGGCAAAACCGCCCAGATCAGCCACCCAGTCCAGCGTTCCGCCAAACAGCAGGCCGAACAACAACTGAATGCCCATCAAAACGGCGATCAGGCTGAAGGCGCGGGATTGGTTTGCGCCCACCAGCGACAGCTTGCGCCATAATATCCACGTAAACGCTCCGATCAGCCCATAGACCGGAGGGAACCCACCCACCAGCGGAAAGCGCGGATCCAGCAACAGTGCATAAGCCAGCGCACCACCCACGCCCGACAGCACAAAGATCACCAGCATCTGAACGCTGCCAAAAACCTCGGCCACCATTTTACCCATGGCCAGCACAAAGACGCAGACAAAGATGGCCTGTGTGAACGTACCGGATACAAACGGATAGGTGACAAAGCGGATCAGATGCTCGAACGGCCAGCGCCCGTTTTCCATCATCCAGTCAAAGATATCTGGCGAAAACGAATAGTGCTGCAAAGCGTCCAGGCGCCAGCCTACAGCAGTTGGCCCCCCTATGATCCCGCGCGTACCTAGAGTAAATGCCAGTTCAACCCCCATGATGAACACACACAAAGCCACCACCACGGGCGGCAGAGGGTTCACGGCGGGTGTATAATGCTCACTGCTCATTGGGCGGGCCTTTCGCGGCTGTTGACGTCCCTTTGCCTCATGGGTAAGCGACGGGGGCTGATTTTTCCAGACGGGAGTTCCCTTCGATGACCGATTCCAAGTTCACGCCGCGCGTGTTTTCCGGTGCACAGCCATCCGGTAACCTGCACCTTGGCAACTATTTGGGCGCATTGCGGAACTGGGTTCGGATGCAAGGGTCCAACTATCAGACAATCTACTGTATGGTCGATTTGCACGCGATCACCGTTTGGCAGGACCCCAAAGAGTTGCAGCACGCAACGCGTGAGCTGTGCGCGGGGTATATCGCATCAGGATTAGATCCCGAAAAATCGATCCTGTTTAACCAAAGCCAGGTTCCTGAGCACGCGCAACTAGCATGGATTTTTAACTGCGTTGCCCGGCTTGGCTGGATGCAGCGCATGACACAGTTCAAAGATAAGGCTGGCAAGAACGCGCAGAATGCATCGTTGGGCCTATTCGCCTATCCGGCGCTCATGGCCGCAGATATCCTTGTATATCACGCGACACATGTTCCCGTCGGAGATGATCAAAAGCAACACCTGGAACTAACCCGAGACATCGCAACTAAGTTCAATCATGACTATGGCGTCGATTTTTTTCCGTTGACAGAACCCGTCATCAAAGGTGCGGCAACTCGGGTCATGAGCTTGCGCGATGGGTCAAAAAAGATGTCCAAATCCGACCCCTCTGACATGACCCGGATCAACATGACCGATGATGCCGACACGATCGCCAAGAAAATCCGAAAGGCCAAGACCGACCCGGACGCTCTGCCTTCGGAAGTCGATGGCTTGGACAACCGCCCCGAGGCCCGCAATCTGGTGAATATCTACGCCGCCCTCAGCGATCAGACGGCGGATCAGGTTCTGGCCGACGTTGGCGGCAAGCAATTTGGCGAGTTCAAACCGATGCTGGCCGATCTGGCGGTTGCCAAACTGTCTCCGATCTCGACCGAAATGGCCCGCTTGATGGGCGAAGAGGCCGAGATTGATCGCATTCTGGCCAATGGCGCAGAAAAGGCGCGCGCGATTGCGGCCCCGATCCTGCAGCAGACCTATGACATCGTCGGCATGGTTGGTGCGAAACGGGGCTGATTGGCTCTGGACGTTGCCTTAACGCCTTCCTAGGTTTGCCTCAAAGCTTGGGAGGGCGTCATGGCAGTCGGCAAGAACATCCGCACCTATTTCAACGGGCAATGGCATGATGGGGATGCACCGATCATGCGCGCTGCGGATCATGGCGCATGGCTGGGATCATCCGTCTTTGACGGCGCGCGGTTCTTCAACGGGCTGACCCCGGACCTGAATGCCCATTGCGCCCGCGTGAACCGCTCTGCCGAGGCGCTGATGCTGACCCCCACCGTCACCACAGAGCAAATGGTTGAGATCGTGCGCGAAGGGCTTAAAGCCTATGCGCCCGACACGGCCGTGTATATCCGCCCGATGTATTGGGGCATCGACGGAGATGCGACAGCGATCGTACCGCAGGAAAACAGCACCGGGTTTGCTGTCTGCCTAGAAGAGATTCCGATGGCGCCTGAGACCGCCTCGGCCACGCTGGGACTGACCCGATTCCGCCGTCCGGTACTGGAATCAGCAGTGGTGAATGCCAAGGCGGGGTGTCTGTATCCCAACAATGCACGGATGCTGAACGAGGTACGTGCAAACGGGTTTTCGAATGCTTTGGTGGCTGACGCATTGGGCAACGTAGCAGAAACCGCAACCGCCAATATCTTTATGGTCCGCGACGGCGAGGTCTTTACCCCCGTCCCCAACGGCACCTTCCTTGCCGGCATCACCCGTGCACGACATATCAAAAACCTGCGGGCCGACGGCGTGGCTGTGCATGAGGCGGTTCTGAGTTTCGAGGATTTCTACGGGGCCGACGAGGTATTCATGACTGGCAACATGAGCAAGATCACCCCGGTGACTGCGCTGGAGGACATCCGGTTTCAGGTCGGTCCCATCGCCCGGCGTGCACGCGACCTGTATTGGGACTGGGCCGCCAGTGGGCGTTAGGCTCTGGTTGCCAGCACGCACCTAGTCGGGCATGATCCCCGGAAATGAATGAGGACACCCATGCGCAAGTTCCTAGTGGTTCTGGATGACAGTCGCGAATGCCTGAATGCGATGCGATTCGCGGCTATGCGCGCGGCCCATACCGGCGGCGGCGTAACGATCCTGTCGGTCATCCCTCCGGATGAGTTCAACCATTGGATCGGCGTTGCCACAGTCATGCGTGAAGAAGCGCGCGAGCGTATCCATGCACATTTTGAGGTTTTCGCAAAATGGATGCGCGACAAGCAGGACGTTGATCCTGAACTGGCCATCCGCGAGGGTGAGCCGGTTGCCCAGATCATCGAGCATGTGCAATCCGACACGGATATCGGTGTCCTGGTTCTGGGCGCGGGCACTGACAAGAAGGGGCCTGGCCCATTGGTCACGCAGTTGACCAAGAACTCAGGCAGCCTGCCAATCCCAATCACCATTGTTCCCGGTGACCTGAGCAAAGAAAAGCTCGAAGCGATCACCTGAGGCCAGAGCGATGCAGCGCAGCATTCAATTCTGGTTCGAATTCGCCTCGACCTATTCCTATCTCAGCGCGATGCGTATCGAAGAGGCTGCCACCCGCCAGGGCATCTCGGTCGAATGGCAGCCTTTTCTGCTGGGGCCAATCTTTGCCGCCCAAGGGTGGGACAATTCTCCGTTCAATCTGTACCCGGCAAAAGGCCGGTACATGTGGCGGGATATGGAACGCCTGACCGCCCAGCGCGGCTTGCCATTTGTCCGGCCCGATCCTTTTCCGCAGAACGGCTTGAAAGCGGCCAGGTTAACATTGGCGATTGAAGATCAGGGGCAAAAAGCTGCCTTTGTGCGCGCCGTCTATTCTGCCGAATTTGCCCAAGGGCAGAACATCGCGGATGAGGCTGTTTTGGCCGGATGCCTCAGCTCAGCCGGGCTTGCCGCTGATTTACTTTCCCAGACCCTGAATCCGGCGATCAAAGCAGCGCTTATCGCGCAGACAAAAACCGCTCAGGCCAAAGGGCTTTTTGGCGCGCCCAGCTTTCTGGTCGGGGACGAGCTGTTTTGGGGCGATGATCGGCTGGACGACGCGATAAGCTTAGCTGCGGAAATTTAGAATCGTTCCAATTCTTGACTTCCAGCTCGTGGACCCGCATATCAGAGACAACAGATACGGAGCCGCGCCATGTTCATCCAGACCGAATCCACACCGAACCCTGCAACCCTGAAATTCCTGCCCGGCCAGACCGTGCTGGAAGCGGGCACTGCAGATTTCCCATCGGCTGAGGCTGCGGAAAAGTCGCCGCTGGCCAACCGCATTTTCGCTGTGAGTGGCGTGACCGGGGTATTTTTCGGCAATGACTTCGTAACCGTGACCAAAGCGGACGACGTCCAGTGGGACCATATCAAACCGGCCATTCTGGGCGCGGTGATGGAGCATTACCAGTCCGGCCAGCCGATCATGGGCGCGGATGCCAATGCGGGTTCGGGCCATGCTGAACACAGCGGTGAGGACGCCGAAGTGGTCAACCAGATCAAAGACCTGCTGGACAGCCGGGTGCGCCCTGCCGTTGCACAGGACGGCGGCGACATCACGTTCCACGGCTTTGACCGCGGTGTTGTCTACCTGCATATGCAAGGCGCCTGCGCAGGCTGCCCATCCTCGACGCTGACGTTGAAGATGGGAATCGAAAACCTGCTGCGTCACTACATTCCCGAAGTGACCGAGGTTCGCCCTGTTGCCGTCTGAACCACTCATTCTGGCGTTTGACACATCGGCCGCGCATTGCGCGGCCGCTTTGTTGCGCGGTGACCGGATTGTGGCGTCTTGTGTCGAGCCCATGTCGCGGGGACAAGCCGAACGTCTGATGCCGCTGCTCGAAGAGGTGCTGTCATCAGAACAATGCTCATGGCGCGACCTGTCAGCGATCGGCGTTGGAATAGGCCCCGGTAATTTCACCGGAATACGCATCTCGGTCTCGGCCGCGCGGGGTCTGGCCTTAGGTCTGGGTATACCGGCCATCGGTGTGTCGGGCTTTGACGCGCTTGCTGTCCTGGACAGCGAGGCGTTGCCCGCAATTCGCGCGCCCAGAGATCAGGTCTATGTTTCGCAGCCTGATATGGAACCGGCACTGATCCAGCTTGATCAGGCAGAATCGCTGGGTACGCTGATGTTCAACGACAACCCAAAGGCTCAGGTCTGCGCTATTGCCCGCGTTGCAGCGCAAAGATGGCAGACCACGACCGAGGCCCCCGCCCCCCTGTACATACGCCCCGCAGACGCGGCGCCCTCCAAAGACCAACCGCCGATGTTGTTGGACGGATGACCCCCGAAGACTTGGCCGAAACCCATGCGGCGGCCTTTACGCAAGCGCGCCCCTGGACCGCCGCAGAGTTTGCAGAGCTGCTGCAGAATCGCTTTACCCATATCGTGGGTGACACCCAGTCCTTTGCCCTTTTCCAGGCAATCGCAGACGAAGCCGAACTGCTGACGATTGCCACCCATCCCACAGTTCAGCGGCAGGGACTGGCTAGGGAACGTATGGTCGAATGGCACGCGGCTGCCAAAAAACTGGGCGCTATCCGGGCGATTCTGGATGTTTCCATCGCCAACCAGCCCGCGATTACACTTTACAAGCATTGCGGGTATCGTGTGTGCGGCACGCGCAAGAATTACTATACGGTTGAAAATAATCAGAAAATTGATGCCATCGTCATGGAATGCAATTTAACCTGAGACAGGCCGCGAATTTTCTTGGACCAAATGGTCAAAAATCTGTTGACCGCGGCGGTTGCAAACGGCCTTAATTCCCGCCATCACAACGGTTATGCTCGCTAACAGTGGGTAAACGGGGCTATCTTGGCTCCGACCGAAAAAAACAAACGGGAGTAACAAATGACCCTGATGAAATCCTTGATGGGCGCCGCAGCGGCGGTTGCACTGACAGCGGGTGCCGCACTGGCCGAACCGGCACTGATCTTTGATCTGGGCGGCAAGTTCGACAAATCGTTCAACGAAGCCGCGCATAACGGCGCCTCACGCTGGGCGGAAGAAACGGGCGGCACCTACCGCGAGATCGAAATGCAGTCCGAAGCGCAACGCGAACAGGCCCTGCGCCGCTTTGCCGAAGCAGGCTCGAACCCGATCATCACCATGGGTTTCGGTATGGCTGACCCGCTCAGCGCGGTTGTTGCCGACTATCCGGACACGAAATTCGTTGTTGTCGACGTAACCTGGCTGGACGCGCCCAACCTGCGTCAGGTTGGTTTCGCTGAACACGAAGGCTCGTATCTGGTTGGTATGATGGCTGCGATGGCGTCCGAATCCGGAACCGTTGGCTTCATCGGCGGCATGGATGTTCCGCTGATCCGTCACTTTGGCTGCGGCTATGCTCAGGGTGCCAAGGCGGTGAACCCCGATATCAACGTGGTTGCCAACATGACCGGCACAACGCCTGCGGCATGGAACGACCCGGTTAAGGGCTCGGAACTGACAAAGGCACAAATCAGCCAGGGTGCCGACGTGGTCTATGCCGCAGCTGGCGGCACCGGTGTTGGTGTTCTGCAAACCGCTGCTGACGAAGGCATTCTGTCAATCGGTGTCGACAGCAACCAGAACCACCTGCACCCGGGCAAAGTTCTGACCTCGATGCTAAAGCGCGTGGACGTCGCTGTTTATGAGGCGATGAGCGCAGGCGAGAACGTTGAGACCGGCGTATATATCATGGGTCTGGCCGAAGACGGCGTTGGCTATGCGATCGACGACAACAACGCTCCGCTGGTTTCGGATGATATGAAAGCAGCAGTCGACAAAGCCCGTCAGGACATCATCGACGGCAATGTTTCAGTTGTCAGCTACTACGAGAACGACAGCTGCCCAGCACTGCAGTTCTGATATCGCGCGGGTCGGGGGTGATGCTCCCGGCCCGATTCCACTTTGCTGCACCGGGGTGACCGGGCAGTCCTTTCGGCAACTGAGGACAAGACATGACCGTCCCCGCCATTGAGCTCAAAGGGATATCCAAATCCTTTGGGCCGGTTCAGGCCAACAAAGACATTTCCATCAGCGTCGCCCCCGGTACGATCCATGGGATCATCGGAGAAAACGGTGCGGGCAAATCCACGCTGATGAGCATTCTCTACGGCTTTTACAAAGCCGACAAAGGTGAGATTTGGATCAACGGTCAAAAGACCGAAATCCCTGACAGCCAGACCGCGATCGCCTCGGGCATCGGGATGGTGTTTCAGCATTTCAAACTGGTCGAGAATTTCACCGTTCTGGAAAACATCGTGCTGGGCGCCGAGGATGGCGGGCTATTGGCCCCGTCCCTGACCAAGGCCCGCAAAGAGTTGAAAGAGCTGGAAGAAGAATACGAGCTGTTCGTGGATCCCGACAAACAGATCGACGAGATCGGTGTGGGGATGCAGCAGCGGGTCGAGATCCTCAAGGCGCTGTATCGCAAGGCCGAGATCCTGATTCTGGACGAACCGACGGGTGTTCTAACCCCCTCCGAGGCGGATCAGCTATTCCGCATCCTCGACCGGCTGCGGACCGAGGGGAAGACGATCATCGTGATCACCCACAAGCTGCGCGAGATCATGGAAAACACCGACACCGTGTCGGTTATGCGCCGCGGGCAAATGACGGCCACCGTGAAAACCGCCGAGACCAGCCCCGAAGAACTGGCCGAGCTGATGGTGGGCCGCAAGGTTCTGCTGCAGGTCGACAAGGTTCCGGCGCAGCCCGGCAAGCCCATCCTCGAGATTGAAAACCTGCGTGTTTTCGACAGCGCGGGCGTCGAGCGTGTCAAAGGCATCGACTTGAACGTGCGCGCTGGTGAGATCGTGGGCATCGCAGGCGTCGCCGGCAATGGCCAATCCGAACTGCTAGAGGTTCTGGGCGGGATGCGCCCGGGCCAGGGCCAGATCAAACTGAACGGCACGCCGCTTGCGCTCAGCGGGGTGGGGTCAGATGGCCAGGCGCGGCGCGCGCAGCACATTGCGCATGTGCCCGAAGACCGCCAGCGCGAAGGCCTGATCATGGATTTCCACGCCTGGGAGAACGTGGCCTTCGGCTATCACCGAGACCCGGCCTATAAGCGTGGCCTCTTCATGGATAACGCCGCCCTGCGCGCCGATACCGAAGCCAAGATCGAAAAATTCGATGTGCGCCCGCCGAACCCCTGGCTGTCGGCTAAAAGCTTTTCGGGCGGCAATCAGCAGAAGATCGTCGTCGCGCGTGAAATCGAACGTAACCCGGACCTGCTGTTGGTCGGTCAGCCGACCCGAGGCGTGGATATCGGGGCGATCGAATTCATTCACAAACAGATCGTCGACCTGCGCGACCAGGGCAAGGCGATCCTGCTGGTCTCGGTCGAGCTGGAAGAGATATTCTCGCTGTCGGATCGGATCGCGGTCATGTTTGACGGACATATCATGGGCGAACGCCTGCCCCATGAAACTGATGAAAAAGAACTTGGCCTGTTGATGGCCGGTGTTGCGGGAGAGGCAGCGTAACATGGAAAAAATGCCCAAATGGGCCGATGTCGTTCTGATCCCGGTGATCAGTCTGCTTCTGGCCGCAATCCTGTCGGCGCTGGTGATCCTCGCCATTGGTGAAAACCCGATCGAAGCGGTGAACCTGATGGTCACCGGCGCGCTGGGATCGACCTATGGCTGGGGCTATACGCTGTATTACGCCACGAATTTCATGTTCACCGGACTCGCTGTGGCGGTCGCCTTTCATGCACGGCTGTTCAACATCGGTGGCGAAGGTCAGGCGATGCTGGGCGGGCTTGGCGTGGCCGTGGTGTGCCTTTACATCGACTGGCCGCATTGGAGCATCGCCTTGCTGGCCGCCTGTGCCGCATCGATGGTGTTCGGGGCCGCTTGGGCGGCCATTCCGGCCTATCTGCAGGCCAAACGCGGCAGCCATATCGTGATCACCACGATCATGTTCAACTTCATCGCTGCTGCCTTGCTGAACTATATGCTGGTCAACGTCATGCGCCCGCAGGGCTCGCAAGACCCGGCAACTGCACGCTTCCCCGAGGCGGTGCATCTGCCGACGTTCCAGTCGATGTTCTCGACCGCTGAAAACGTCGTATTCCGTGGCGCACCTGCCAATATCTCATTCTTTGTTGCAGTCCTGGCCTGTGTGATCGTTTGGGCGCTGATCTGGCGCACCCGGCTGGGCTATGAGATCCGCGCCTATGGGCATTCGGAAACCGGTGCCGTCTATGCCGGTATTTCTCCGGTTCGGATCACCATCATCGCCATGCTGATCTCGGGCGCGCTGGCTGGTCTGATGGCCACGAACAACGTGATGGGTGAGGCAGAGCGGCTGGTTCTGAACTCGACCGAGGGCGCTGGCTTTATCGGTATCGCCGTGGCGCTGATGGGTCGGTCCCATCCGTTTGGGGTGTTTCTGGCGGCGCTGCTGTTTGGTTTCCTCTATCAGGGCGGGGCCGAGCTGGCGCTATGGACGTCGATCCCGCGCGAGCTGATCGTAGTCATTCAGGCCCTGGTGATCCTGTTCACCGGCGCGCTTGACAACATGGTCCGCATGCCGCTCGAGAAGCTGTTCCTGGCCATGCGGAAGGAGGGCTAAGCGATGGATACTTTCGTTACCCTCATCCAGGTCCTCGATTCGACCGTCCGCTTGGCCACGCCGCTGTTGCTGGCATGTCTGGCCGGTCTGTATTCCGAACGCGCCGGTATTTTCGACATCGGGCTTGAGGGCAAGATGCTGATCGCGGCGTTCTTTTCTGCCGCCGTCGCCGCCGTGACCGGATCGGTCTGGCTGGGATTGCTGGCCGGAATCGCGGCCTCGCTTGTTCTATCCGCATTGCATGGGGTGGCCTCGATCACCTTTCGGGGCAACCAGCTGATTTCGGGCGTCGCCATCAACTTTCTGGCCTCGGGGCTGACGGTCCTGATCGCGCAAAGCTGGTTCAAGCAGGGCGGGCGTACCCCCTCGCTGTTTGGCGGAGGGCGCTTTGAACCGATCACCTTCCCTTTTGCGGATGCCGTGAGCGATGTCCCTTTCCTTGGGCCAATCTATTCCGAGCTGCTGTCCGGCCATTCAATCCTTGTCTATGTGTCATTCCTTCTGGTCCCGACAACCTGGTGGGTTTTGTACCGCACCCGCTTTGGCCTGCGCCTGCGCGCGGTGGGTGAAAACCCAGCCGCGGTGGATACGGCCGGGGTTTCTGTCGTTGGGCTGCGTTTTGCGGCCGTCGCGATCTGTGGTGTGCTGTGCGGCATAGCCGGTGCCTATCTGGCCACGGCCTTGCAAGCTGGCTTCGTCAAGGAAATGACCGCCGGTCGCGGGTTCATCGCGCTGGCCGCCCTGATCTTTGCAAAATGGCGGCCATGGCACGCGATGTGGGCTTGCCTGCTGTTCGGACTGTTGCAAGCGGTTGCGTTGCGGTTCCAAAATATTGACCTGGGTGGCGTGGTGATTCCTGTGCAGGTCATGGATGCGCTGCCATATATCCTGACCGTCGTCATTTTGGCCGGCTTTGTCGGCAAGGCTGTTCCACCGAAGGCCGGTGGCGAACCCTATGTAAAAGAGCGGTAATAGGTCCAGTTTGAAACACACGTCAGTCCTGTTCGCTGCATGGCGGCATGTAGAGTTGATTTTACATGCCGCAACGGCTCTAAAGGGGCATGGATGTGTTTCCAGTGACAGCTGATTTGAGAGAGTTTCTCGCCGGGGTGCCGGATGCTAGGTCTTGCGCTTGGTCTAAGGGGATACTCCCTATCAAAACGCCTTCTGCGGATGCACAGATTCAGACTGGTCCAAGCCGCCAGCCCTGCTTTACCCTGCCTCGCCAAGGGCGTGATTCTGCGCGTCAGATACGAACCCTTTCACAAATTCCAGAAGTCGAATGTGTCACATTGCGCGACGCAGCTGGCCCTAATTACTAGTACCTCATGCAAATTTACCTTCCTATCGCTGAAGTTTCCGTAAACGCCTTTCTGCTGCTGGGGTTGGGCGGCATGGTCGGCATCCTATCAGGGATGTTCGGGGTCGGCGGCGGGTTTCTGATGACCCCGCTGTTGTTTTTCATTGGCATCCCACCAGCAGTTGCCGTAGCCACCGAAGCGAACCAGATTGTCGCCTCGTCCTTTTCTGGTGTTCTGGCCCATTTCCGCCGAAAGACGGTCGACCTGAAGATGGGCACGGTATTGCTGGTCGGGGGACTGATCGGTGCTGCGTTCGGGGTGGTGATCTTCAACTATCTCAAAAGCCTCGGACAAGTCGATTTGCTCGTAACCCTGTGTTACGTGGTCTTTCTGGGCGTCGTCGGCAGCTTGATGTTCATCGAAAGCCTGAACGCGCTGCGTAAATCCAAAAAGGGCACCGCCGCCCCTGTTGCACGTCGTCAGCGCGGCTGGATTCACGCGATGCCGTTCAAAATGCGGTTCCGTACATCGGGCCTCTATATCTCGGTCATCCCCCCCGTCCTGGTCGGGCTTAGCGTAGGTATCCTTTCTGCGATCATGGGCGTCGGAGGCGGCTTTATCATGGTTCCTGCCATGATTTACCTGCTGGGAATGCCCACCAAAGTCGTTGTCGGCACCTCCCTATTCCAGATTATTTTCGTAACAGCGTTCACCACGATGCTGCACGCGACAACCAACTACACAGTCGACATTGTTCTGGCTGTGTTGTTGCTGGTCGGCGGCGTGATCGGGGCGCAGATCGGAACGGTGATCGGCGCACGAATGCCTGCCGAGCAGCTGCGCGTATTGCTGGCTGCACTGGTCTTGGTGGTTTGTGGCAAGCTGGCGCTGGATCTGCTTCTGGAACCCTCCGAGCTCTACTCGCTCGGCGTTGCAGGGGGGCACTGATCATGCTGAGACGGTTGATCCTGCTACTCGCCCTTTGTGTCACCCCGGCCATCGCCGAGGAGGAACAGGTCGTGCTTGGCCTAAGTCAGGACCGGGTTGCCATCACGGCGAATTTCGATGGCTCGGAAATTCTTATTTTCGGTGCCGTGAAACGTGAAACGCCGATCCCTTCCGGCCCACCGCTTCAAGTTATCGTGGCCGTTGCAGGCCCCTCGAGCCCAGTGACGGTCCGGCGAAAAGAACGCAGGCTGGGTATCTGGGTCAACACCGACAGCGTCCTGGTCGACCTTGCGCCCAGTTTTTATGCGGTTGCCACCAGCGCTCCGCTTACAGAAATCCTGTCAGATACAGAAGACTTGCGGTACAGGATCTCGATTGAACGGGCCATTCGGTCAGTGGGTGCCGCGATGAATATCCGGGGCGCGCAGAATTTTGCCGAGGCCGTCGTTCGCATCCGTGAGGATGAGGGCTTGTATTCTATCCGCGAAAATACGGTTGCGGTGGACGAGCAGACATTGTTCCGAACCTCAATCGACATGCCAGCCGATTTGACCGAAGGCGCCTATTTCGCGCGCATATACCTGACCCGCGGCCGAGAGGTTGTTTCCCAGTTCGAGACCACAATCGACGTGCGGAAGGTCGGGCTGGAACGGTTCCTCTACAACATGTCCCGTCAGCAGCCGGTCTGGTATGGCCTGATGTCTTTGGTCATTGCCATCGCGGCGGGTTGGGGAGCGTCCACAGCCTTCCGACTATTGCGCGAGAACTAAAGCCCTATCCACGCCCGATATAGGGCATCGTAGTGGCCATGACGGTCATGAACTGGACGTTTGCCTCTGCAGGCAAAGACGCCATGTGCAGTACAGAACGTGCGGCATCGTCAACAGCCATCGTCGGGTCGGGCTGCTGCCCTCCCGCGATGGCGTTTTCAACCAGGTTTTGCACCATCTGTGTTCGCGCGTTGCCAATATCGATTTGACCACATGCGATACCAAAGGCGCGCCCGTCCAGTGATAGGCTGCGTGTCAGGCCTGTTATCGCGTGTTTCGTAGCGGTGTAATGGACCGAATTCGGACGCGGTACATGCGCGGCGATCGAACCGTTATTGATGATCCTTCCGCCTTGCGGGGCCTGATGCCGCATGATGCGAAAGGCTTCGCGCGCGCTTAGGAACATCCCGTTCAGGTTCACGCTGACGCTCTGGTACCAATCCTCCAACTGGATTTCGTCTATCGTGCCGCCGGGGGCAAAGATTCCGGCATTATTGAATAATACGTCAAGACGTCCCGCCTCATTCTGGAATGTCTCGAAAGCACCCGAAACAGCGGTGGGGTCGGTAACATCGGTCACCAAGGGGATCGCATTCTTGTGCCTTTCAGCCAATTCGTTCAGCACATCCGCGCTGCGCGCCAGCAGCCCGACCGCCCAGCCCTCGGCCAAAAACAGCTCGGCAGTTGCCCGTCCGATGCCTGAACTGGCGCCTGTGATTATGATGGATTTCATATCTCTTCGGCCTCCAGGGTCAGCGTCGCAGCCGGAGCCGCGCGCAAATCATCCACGCGCAGCGGATAAGTGGGCTTGGCCAGCCTGTTGCGCACCACCCAAATCAACCTTTCTTGCGCCCGCGTGATCGCAACATAAGCCAGACGTTTCCACAAAGGTTGCCCAGCCTCGGTTCGCCCCATCCGGGCAGCCGCATATATATCCGGCGCAAACACCTGTACCGTGTCCCATTGTGACCCCTGCGCCTTGTGAATAGTCACTGCTGCGCCATGCAAAAAGGTTGCCCCCATACGCGCAGCAAATGGAATAAACGGTTCTTCCTCATCAGGCATTTCGATTTTGACAATCGACGCTGCACTGACCTGAGGATCCTCGGCCCCCATCACATGCAGGCGCGAAAACCCCGGTTTTCGTCCTGGCCCCAGATAGATGACCTGAGCACCCTTGATTAGCCCGCGCGCCTCAAGATCCAGTCTTTTCTTGCGGTGCTTCAGCGGCAGTTCGATTCCATCGCAAATCAGCGGCTCTCCCGCCAGAAGCTCGGTGTCGGGTGCAGCGTGAACATTGCGGAAGGCCTGAATCAAGCGAATTCGGGTGGCATTTCGCCAGACCAGAACCGGGCTGCGGGCCATTAGGTCAACTTCAACACGCTGCCCCCAAACAACACGGTCATCCTGTCGGGCGGTCTGTTCGACAAGCCGTTCAAAATCCTCAAACCCCATCTGAGGGTCGGCCAGCGCATGCGCGAGGTCCAGGATCGGGTTGTCTGCCGTCTGCCTGTGGACCCTGTGCAATACCTGCTTTCGCGGCTCGGGCAGAGTCTCGAATACCATGCTGCCGGACTGATTGACCGGGGCGAGCTGCGCCGGATCGCCAAAAAGCAACAGGGTCGGAAAGATCTCTTTCAGGTCTTCGAACTGCCGGTCATCCAGCATCGAGGCCTCATCTACAAAGCCTATGTCCAGCGGCTCCTCCCGACGCTTCCAGCCGGTGATAAAGTCGGACCCACGAAGGCCCGCAGCGGCCAGCGCGCCGGGGATCGACTTGTTGTTCTGATAAAAAGCGGCCGCCCGGTCCAGGGCTTCGTCAGTCAACCCTTCAACCTCGGGGCGTTCATCGTTGCCCGCCAGCCATTCGGCAATGCGTTCATATTCCGGGTCATAAACCGGCGTATAGAGGATGCGGTGGATCGTGGTCGCAGGCACACCCCGCAGGCGCAAAACACTGGCGGCCTTGTTCGTTGGCGCAAGAATGGCCAAGCTGCGTTTCTCGCGCGCTTTGCGGCTTTCGAAATCACCGGAAACAATCTGAAGACCCGCGTCAGCCAATGCTTTGTAAAGCTCTGCCAGCAGTAGCGTTTTCCCTGAACCCGCCTTGCCGATCACGGCCATCACCCCGGATTCGCCATTGCCGGGCATTTTCAGCAGAGCATCATCATCCAGGTCCACACCGGCAGATTTCAGCATCTCGGAAATGCTGTCATAGGCGGCGGCTTGATCGTCAGAAAAGGTTACTGTGGGTATAGACATGGCGCGACCCTACAGGGCCACGCCAGCTATCGCCAGATATGGAATTGGCTTTCAGACCCCGTCAGGCGGACAGGGCAAACCGGTGTTGCCGGACAGTGCCAAACGCGGCTTTGAACCACATCCTGGACAGCTCACGTGGGATGCCCGCCCGTTCAGCCACCCGATTGCAATCCTCGGCCGAATAGGGCCAGAGCCCAACCGAAATCTGATCACGCCCTTTCCCTTGTGACCCCAGAACGACTGGAGACGAACCGATCAGACGGTAGATCCGAATCATGCGCGCATCAAAGACGCCTGCAATATGGGTCAGCCCGAACCCTTCCATGATTTCGCCGCCGCTCAGCATGATGGCACCGGCAGTATGGGCACTGGCCGTTCGTGACAGGCAGAACCGCGTCACCTCCCAGATCAGCGGGCTGTGGACAGGCTTACCTCCTGTCAGATGCCCAAACACCTCATTCACCATGACAGGTCCTGTCGTCGGCAAAACCCGCATCGACCCCCCATGACTGCCATCCTCTTCTTCCCAGATGACATAGAGCGGATTCAGGTCATCATACTGATCCCGCTCTTCTCCTTTTTCGTCCACGTGAACATCCCAGCCCAGCCGGGTTTTGAACTGATCGGCGCGATCCCGGAACATCCCCTCGGCCAGATTCGGAAATTTATGTAGTTCGTCCGCAAACAAATAGCGCAACATGACTTTTCCCCTCGTCTTGTGCAAGAACGAAGGGAGTACAAAGTCGTGGTTAATTTCCCGTTTTTAGAGCGTGCGCTTGTTAAACCACTATTAATCCACGGCTAAGAGCCGTTGCGATAGCATGGGTGGTGTTCTGCGCCCCAAGCTTGGCACGCGCACTTTCAATATAGACACGCAGCGTATGTTCCGAGATTGACAGTGAGTGCGCGACTTGTGCCCGGCTGTATCCAAGCGCCAGCAAGGTCATGGCATCCGTCTCACGAGGCGACAGGCCCCGGGTCGTATCCGGCTGCCTGTCGGTTTCGAACTCCAGAGCCTTTCGGTTAAAGTAATGCGCGATCAAAATCAGCTCGCGGCCATGGGCCTCGATGAAGGACTTCCATTTCTCATCATCACATGAGTGATTCACTGTGAATAAGGCAAACTGGCCGTTCGGCCCCCGGATGGGGATCGAATAACCCTGATTGCCAACTCCATGTTCAAGGGCATCTTGCAAAAAGGCTTTCGCCACTTTTCCAGACCAGTCCAGCAATTTCCAGTCAACCGGGTGGAACCGTTGGAAACACCCCAGGATCACCGGATCTATGCGGTGATAATTCCGCTCACGGTATCGCTCGGCCCAAGCGTCCGGGTAAGTTGTATAGCCGTATTGATCCCCGGCACCATCAACCCAATGATAGATAAGATGTTCAACCTGCAGCCGGTCGCGCAATCGAACGGCTACATCGCCCAACTCGTCAAGCGTGTTGGTGCTTTCCAAGTCCTCTAGGACCTGACTCATGTCGAGTTGTGTTCCCATTCGCGGGCGCCTGTGCCTTATCCTGCATGGACGCAATCTCGGCCGCTGCGATCAACTTGGTATCATCAAGCTGCTCGGCAAGTGCGGTCAAACCGTTTTCAACAGCGAAGGCGTTGAGGTCCGACAAAACGTCCAGTATCCACTCATTATGCGCCATCTAAAGTCTCTCCGAAACGGTTAACGAAGGGTTAACACAACCATAACATGTGAGATGCTTTTAAGCCTATTCACTGGTTTCTACTCCCCAAAACTAGCGGGTCACGATTTCGCAACCCACTGTAATTATTGCCTAATGCCTAGAAATAGATGCACCCGCGCTCGCTCGATGCGATTCGCGGGTGCTAATATTCTTTTTTTTGGGGGCTCAGCCTTTTGCGTCTAGAACCTCTTCAAGCGTGCGCAAGCCCGTCTGCGGCGCCTGAACCAGAACCGACATGTTGCCTGGTTTATGCTCATTCCGCATCATCTTCATATGCGCGTCGGGCAATTCACCCCAGGCAAACACTTCGGACATGCAGGGATCCAGACGGCGTTCGACCATCAGTTGGTTCGCGGCAGCAGCCTGCTTGAGATGCGCAAAATGCGAACCTTGCAGGCGTTTCTGATGCATCCACATATAGCGAACGTCGAAAGTCAGGTTATAGCCGGTGGTACCGGCGCAGATCACAACCATACCACCTTTTTTCACGACAAAGGTCGACACCGGAAATGTGCTTTCGCCGGGATGTTCAAACACCATGTCGACATTCTTGCCTTTCCCGGTGATTTCCCAGATCGCCTTGCCGAATTTGCGCGCCTCTTTGAACCAGTCCGCATATTCCGGTGTGTTTACTGTGGGCAACTGACCCCAGCAGTTAAAGTCTTTGCGATTCAGCACGCCCTTGGCGCCCAGCCCCATAACAAAGTCACGCTTGCTTTCGTCCGAGATCACGCCGATTGCGTTGGCGCCTGCGGTATTGATCAGCTGGATCGCATAAGAGCCCAGGCCGCCCGAGGCACCCCAGACCAGAACGTTCTGGCCCGGCTTCAGATCATGCGGCTCGTGCCCGAACAGCATCCGATACGCGGTCGCCAGCGTCAGAGTATAGCAAGCGCTTTCTTCCCAGGTCAGGTGCTTGGGGCGCGGCATCAACTGCTGGGCTTGAACATTGGTGAACTGTGCAAAAGACCCATCCGGCGTTTCATAACCCCAGATCCGCTGGCTGTCCGAATACATCGGATCGCCACCATTACAATGTTCGTCGTCGCCATCGTCCTGGTTGCAGTGAATGACAACCTCGTCGCCCACTTTCCAGCGCGTTACTTTCGAACCCACGGCCCATACGATCCCCGAAGCGTCAGAACCGGCGATATGATACGGGGCCTTGTGGCCGTCAAAGGGCGAGATCGGCTTGCCCAGGGATGCCCAGACGCCGTTATAGTTAACGCCCGCCGCCATCACCAGAACCAACACCTCGTGGCTGTCCAGCTCTGGTACGTCCACGACTTCCTGGACCATCGCAGTATCCGGTTCCCCGTGGCGTTCCTTACGGATTGCCCATGCATACATTTTCTTAGGCACAAACCCCATCGGAGGGATTTCACCCATTTCATAGAGGTCTTTTTCCGGCGCGTCGTAAGTTGCGATACCGCTGTCGGTGTCCAGAGCCATGTTGGCCTCCTTATTTCTCATTCCTGTTTGCCGCGATGCAGAAGCGCTTGCGTTGGATGATGAGATATTGGCCTGAAGGAAATAATGCAATATATTTTGCATCTTTTTTGTAATTTTATGACCCAGCGCCTGCAGAAACTTCTTTCGCTGCCGCAGCATCAGGCCAGCCGTCGCCAATCGGGGCTGAGGCTGCATAGTAGTCGAGCAGATCAACCCTTTGCCCGGATTGAGATATTTTCCCACCTTCTCGTTTCAGAATTCTGCGTTCGACCAGCTGATCCAAGGCAGCTGAAACCGCAGACTCATCCTGATCACCCAAAGTTCCGTCACGTTGCAAAAACCCGGTGATCAAGCTTTTAAGCTCGTCTTCGGGCATTTCTCCTTTGGTGCGAACCAGCCAGCACGCTGCAGGAACAGGCGCCTGCGGAATCGCTTCTTTGATCCGTTGCATGAGTTCGCGCGCGAGATCAGTCATTACATCGTCATGGGCGGTGCGAAATTCCTTCAACGAGATAGGGTGACCATATCGCACCCCAGCAAATCCAAACCGCTGGTAGCGACCGGTTAGGCGCCTACCTATTTGTTTCAATATCCACCCAGTTATGACCCCGATCCGGGCACGAAATTGCCTTTGATTGCCAAGTGCGGCCTTGGTCAGGATCGTATCTTCAAGAACCCGGTCATAGTTTAGCGCAACGGGAACAAACACCACATCCGCCCCATCCGCGCTGGCACCATCGATTATGTATTTCAAAAGCCCCAGCTTGGGGCGTGCCATAGCCCCCGTCAGGCTCAGCCCGCCTTCGGGGAACATAGCCTGTGTGACACCGGCATCGGTGGCATGCCGGACATAGCAGGCCAATACCTGACGATAGAGTTCGCTGCCGGACTTGCGGCGAATAAAATAGGCCCCCATCGCACGAATCAACCGACTGAGCGGCCAAACACGCGCCCATTCGCCAACAGCATAAGACAAAGCCGATTGCTGGGCCGCCAGATAGGTGACCAGCACATAATCCATGTTGCTGCGGTGGTTCATCACAAAAACAACTGTCGCATTTGGATCAATATCTTTCAGGGCATCTTCATCCTGATAACTAAGCCGTACATCATAAAAAGCGTTGCTCAGAATCCGCGCCAACCGGATGGCGATACTGAAATAGGCAACGGCGGAAAAAGAAGGCACGATCTCGCGCGCATACCGCTGGGCCTGTTCAAAGGCGACCGCTTCGGGGATGCCTTCTTCACGTGCGTGCTGCTGCACGGCCTGCCCTACCTGAGGATCATAGATCAGGCGTTGAATCATATCGTGGCGTCGGGCCAGCTTGAACGGCTGTATCGGGCGCTGCAGGCGCGTGTTCAGGCGTTTGACCGCGCGCTCCAACCTACGACGAAAAAACCACCGCACAGACGGAAACAGAAAATGCGAGGCCAGTGTGACCGCGGCGAATACCAGGATCAACAAAAACAGCCAAAGCGGAAGTTCCACGGTCTGTGTCATAAATGCACCCTGCCACCAATCGCTGCATCCCACAATCGGCACAACCGGAAATGCCGCGACGCAGCGAATTGACATGTCCCGAAAATTGCGCTTTAGAACCCATGAACGCAATTTTCTTGCCCACCCGCAATACGAGGCCCAGCTATGACGCAGACGCAGAAAGATCGCCCCTGGCTCATCCGAACCTATGCCGGTCATTCCACCGCCAAAGCGTCCAACGCGCTGTATCGCGGGAATCTGGCCAAGGGTCAGACGGGTCTGTCAGTGGCCTTCGATCTGCCGACGCAAACCGGCTATGACAGCGATCACACGCTGGCACGCGGCGAGGTTGGTAAAGTGGGTGTACCGATCAGCCATCTGGGCGACATGCGGGTTTTGTTCGACCAGATCCCGTTGGAACAGATGAACACGTCGATGACGATAAACGCCACGGCTCCTTGGTTGCTGGCGCTCTATATAGCGGTTGCCGAGGAACAGGGCGCCGATGTCTCGAAACTGCAGGGCACGGTTCAGAACGATCTGATCAAGGAATACCTAAGCCGCGGCACTTATGTCTGCCCGCCGAAACCGTCGCTCAAGATGATCGCGGATGTGGCCGAGTATTGCTATTCCAATGTGCCGAAATGGAACCCGATGAATGTGTGTTCCTATCACCTGCAAGAGGCTGGCGCGACGCCCGAACAGGAACTGGCCTATGCGCTGGCTACCGCCATCGCCGTTCTTGACGAGTTGCGCCCGCGCGTCCCGGCCGAGGATTTCCCAGCATTGTGCGGACGGATTTCGTTCTTTGTGAATGCCGGCATCCGCTTTGTCACCGAGATGTGCAAAATGCGCGCCTTTGTGGATCTTTGGGATGAAATCCTGCAACAACGTTATGACGTTGAAAACCCGAAATTCCGCCGCTTCCGTTATGGGGTGCAGGTGAACTCACTGGGACTGACCGAGCAGCAGCCGGAAAACAACGTCTACCGTATCCTGATCGAAATGCTGGCGGTGACCTTGTCGAAAAAGGCCCGTGCCCGCGCGGTTCAGCTGCCCGCATGGAACGAGGCCCTTGGCCTGCCCCGCCCGTGGGATCAGCAGTGGTCGATGCGGATGCAACAGATTCTTGCCTATGAAACCGACCTGCTGGAATATGGCGATCTGTTCGACGGCAACCCGGCCGTAGACGCCAAAGTCGAAGAATTGAAACAGGGCGCGCGGGCCGAACTGGCGAACCTGGATTCGATGGGGGGTGCTGTCGCTTCGATCGAATACATGAAGTCCCGTTTGGTCGATTCCAACGCAGAGCGCCTCAACCGGATCGAGCGCAACGAGACCATTGTGGTCGGCGTGAACAAATGGACCGAGGGCGAGCCCTCACCCCTGGAAACCGAAGACGGCGGCATCATGGTCGTTGATCCGGCAGTAGAGCAGGAACAGATCAACCGCCTGAACGAATGGCGCACCGAACGGGATGGCGCGGCAGTTGCAGCAGCGCTGGCCGCTTTGCGTGAGGCCGCACAATCCGGTGCGAATGTAATGGAGCCGTCAATCGTCGCCGCCAAGGCTGGCGTCACCACCGGCGAATGGGCCGAAGAGATGCGCAAGGTCTATGGCACATATCGCGGCCCGACCGGCGTTTCCGGCTCGGTCTCGAACAAAACCGAAGGGCTGGAGGAGTTGCGTGCGGCGGTCGACGCGGTCAGTGACAAGCTGGGGCGTCGCCTGAAATTCCTGGTCGGGAAACCCGGTCTGGACGGCCATTCAAATGGCGCTGAACAGATCGCCTTCCGCGCCCGCGATTGCGGTATGGACATCAGCTATGACGGCATCCGTCTGACACCCGAGGAAATTGTGGCCGCCGCAATCGAGGACAAAGCCCATGTGATCGGCCTGTCGATTCTGTCCGGCAGTCACATACCGTTGGTTCAGGACGTTCTGAACCGTCTGCGCGAGGCGGGCCTGAACGATGTTCCTGTTGTTGTCGGTGGCATTATCCCTGATGACGATGCTGAAAAACTCAAAGCGATGGGTGTGGCCAAAATCTACACGCCAAAAAACTTCGAGTTGAATGCAATCATGGGCGACATAGTTTCCTTGGTTGATCCGCAAAACCTGGCCGCTGAATAACCGCCGATTTGCCACCCATTTTCCCCGTATCTATCGCCTTCTCAAAAGGGATAGATAATGGATGCTTTTAGAACTACGGTGACTCTTCGGGGACATTGTAATTCGGTAACATCAGGGGAATGTAAATGGGAATGAATCTCGAAAAGATGACGCGCAATGAACTGTTGGAATTGCGTGCCAATGTAGATGTGGCGCTGAAAGCAGCCGAAAGACGTGATAGGAAAGAGGCTTTGAAAGCCGCTCAGAAAGCCGCGGCGGAATTTGGGTTTTCCCTTTCCGAACTTTCTGATGGGTCCTCGAAATCTCTTAAGATATCGAAAACAAAAGCAAAATACCGAAATCCATCCAACCACGATCAAACCTGGTCGGGGCGCGGTCGCAAGCCGCATTGGGTACACGAAGCTTTGAAAGCCGGAGCGGATATTTCGGATATGGAAATCTGAATGGAATTGATAACGAAATGACGATTCATATAGGCGCCGAAAAAGGCGAAATCGCTGAAACAGTTCTTTTACCCGGTGATCCTTACCGGGCAAAATGGGCGGCAGAAACTTTTCTGGATAACGCCAAACTGGTGAATGACGTGCGTGGCATGTTGGGCTTCACCGGAACCTGGAAAGGTAATCCGGTCACGATTCAAGGCAGCGGTATGGGAATGCCCTCGCTGTCAATTTACGTGAATGAATTGATCCGCGATTTTGGCGCCAGAACTTTGATCCGTATTGGGTCATGTGGCGGGATGCAGGACAGTGTGAACATTCGTGATGTCATTTTGGCGATGACTTCGACCACGCTCAGCACGCCGTCTCGGGGGATCATGAAAGAGCTCAACTTTGCACCTTGCGCGGATTGGAGCCTGTTGCAGGCCGCCTTTGAGGCTGCGGCAAACAAAGGAACACCAACTCATGTTGGCGGGATTTATTCCTCGGATGTGTTCTACGATGAACGTCCCGATCTGAACGAACAGATGGTGCGTCACGGCATTCTGGGCGTCGAAATGGAAGCCGCCGAACTTTACATCCTGGCCGCGCGCCACAGGTGCCGGGCCCTTGCCGTGCTGACCGTTTCCGACCACTTGCTGACAGGAGAAGCTCTGCCATCGTCCGAACGTGAAAGCAGCTTTGGCGACATGGTTGAGATCGCACTTCAGGCGGCGTTTCCAAAGGCTTAGAAAACGGGTTGGGGCAGGGTCGACCCTGTCCCGCATCGGCTATCCACCGGTCGATCCCTTTAAACACTGCTTGGGGCTTTCCGCCCCATCGGTCTGAGCACCGCAAAACGAACAGACCCATTGCCCTTCTTTTCGGTGCTGGCGCCAACGGCATTCACGCGTCAGTGACGAAGTACGGGCGCGCCACAGAAAATAGGCGAATACGGCGGCGGCAAGAAGCAGAAGAAAAACAGGCATTCTCCTGCTTTGCTGATCAGTCGGTTGTTTTCAAGCCCTGCAATCGCAGATCAGGCAGCATTTGCGTATTCGAACAGCTCTGGCATCCGCTCTGAAGTGGGGATTACCGTTTCTGGCGTATAATAGGCCCATGCCTGTTCCAGCAATTCCAGGGCTTCGGCGGCATCAGCGGAGTTGGTTTTGGTTCTCATCGGAGTGATCCCATTGTGACATAATCACTCCTCCCTGAGCCAAACATAGGACAGGCTGCAGGCGTTCACACCACATATTCTTGCAAATGGGAATTGCACCTGCCGCAACACAGCAGGCACATGGATCAAGCCCGCCTCACACCGTGCGTTCGACCATCATCTTTTTGATCTCGGCGATTGCCTTTGCAGGGTTCAGACCCTTCGGGCAGGTTTTGGCGCAGTTCATGATCGTGTGGCAACGATACAGCTTGAACGGATCTTCCAACTCATCCAGGCGCTCACCAGTTGCCTCATCTCGGCTGTCAATGATCCAACGATATGCATGCAGCAGAGCCGCCGGGCCAAGATAGCGATCGCCATTCCACCAATAACTTGGGCACGAGGTCGAGCAGCTGGCGCACATCACGCATTCATAAAGACCATCCAGCTTTTTGCGGTCTTCAATGGATTGCTTCCACTCTTTCGCCGGCCGGTTGGTCTTGGTTTCTAGCCAGGGCATGATGCTGGCGTGCTGGGCATAGAAATGGGTCAGGTCCGGAATCAGGTCCTTGACCACAGGCATATGGGGCAAAGGATAGATTTTCACATCGCCCTTGATCTCATCCATGCCATAGATGCAGGCCAGCGTGTTGATCCCGTCGATATTCATCGCACAGGACCCACAAATGCCCTCGCGACAAGACCGGCGGAAGGTCAAGGTTGGGTCGATCTCATTCTTGATCTTGATCAGCGCATCCAAAATCATCGGACCGCAGCTGTCCATATCGACGAAATAGGTATCCACCCGGGGATTTTGACCGTCGTCAGGATTCCAGCGATAGATCTGGAACTTGCGCACATTCGTCGCGCCCTCTGGCTTGGGCCATGTCTTTCCGGTGGTAATCCGAGAATTTTTTGGCAGGGTGAGTTGTACCATTTCCGACCTCGCTAAATTCCCGTGTATAGATACACGCTGCAAGTGCGAAAGCCAACCATTTAGCCTTGAAAACAGTCAATAAAGATGGGTGATTTCACCTTTACATTGAGCTTATGTGCATGGAGTCTGCACCCGAGAAAGCAAAAGCTGAGTGCCGTATGCAGACACGAGTATTGAATATTCCCTACGGCACCAAAAACCCCTATCAAAACATGATGTACAGCGCATGCGAGCCAGAGTTTTCTCTAGCTGCAATGAAACAGCTGAACTTTGCAGAGATTGCGAAACCAGAATTTCAGACCGAACACGGAATCCTGCATATCCAATGGGATGACAGGCTGTTTCCGATCAAGGATGGTGAAGATTCCGCGAACAACGCCCTGTTTCAAGATGCCGTGTCGGGACTTGAACTGTATAAATCAAACGGTGGTCGCGTCATCTGGACCATTCACAATCGCACCGCGCATTCAGCGCGTGAGGGCAACGATGGATTTCACGCAGCGCGACGCAAGTTGGCAGAGCTGGTCGATATGATCCATGTCCATACCCCAAATGCGCGGCAACATATGATCGCCCAATATGACGCGGAACCGAATAAGATTTGCCTGATCCCTCACCCAAGCTATCTAGGCGTTTATGAAAGCGCCGAAATCACGCTTGCACGCCTGATGCAACCACGCGATCAGACCCATTTTTTGACATTTGGCGCGATGCGCGGAAACCGCGAGTTGGACCGGCTTCATTTCGCCATCCGGAAGCTAACCAACAGGGGTTTCGACTTTCATATGTCAGTGGTCGGCCGAGTCTTTCGGCCCAGTCGGCGATTGGTACGACGGCTGGACGCCATTTCAAACGTAACCGTGATAGGCGAACGCGTAGAAGATGAGGCCATTCCGAGTGTGTTTTCCCAAGCTCACGCCTATGTTTTGCCATCTACACAAACCTTCACCTCTGGAACCGCAATGCTTGCCATGACCTTCGGCTTGCCAGTTGTCGCCCCGGACATTGAACCCCACCGGCAGACGACCCCGGAATCCTGTCATGATCTACTGTATCCCGCACAAAACCCTCGAGGACTGATCCGCATGATGATGAAGGTGATGGAAATGTCCGATTCAGAACTGGCTGAAAAACGTAGGGCGTGCTTCGAATTCGCTCAGGAACGCGCGCCAGAGCGGATCAGCCGCAAGTTGGCCCAAGCGCTTACGGTTCTAAGAAATGGATAATCTTTTCAGCGCCCGCATTTCTGCTTTGTACGATCTTCTGGATTTGACCAGTTTTGTACGCATTGCCGATATTGGCGCCAATCCAATGCGCCATGACGCCCCTTACCGTGATTTGCTAAAGAACGACCTCTGCAATGTCGTCGGTTTTGAACCTCAGGAAGACACGATGAAAGAGGTCGTACGCAATAAAGGTGCAAATGAAGAGTATTTCAACTTTGCAGTCGGAGACGGCAAACCGGCCTTGTTGAATATCTACAAGGGCTCGGGTTTGACATCCTTGCTGAAAATAAGGGAAAAAACACTTTTTTACCTGCGCGGCCTACGCAAAGCTGCAAGGCAAATTGGCAGTATGGAGATGCAAACCCAGCGGCTGGATGATATCGCAGGTTTGGGTCCAGTGGACTTTCTGAAAATTGACATTCAGGGCGCCGAACTTTCGGTGTTTACCTCGGCGGAAAACACGCTGAAAAATGTCGCCGTCATACAGACCGAAGTATCGTTTTTTCCATTGTACGAGAATCAGCCAGGTTTTGGCGAGGTTGACACATTTCTCAGAAAATTGGGGTTTTTGCCCCATAGTTTTGCGCATATCGAGAACAGGCTGGTCATATCGAAATGGTCGGGAGTTCTTTCGGACTTTGAATCGACACAAATGCTGGACGGGGACATTATCTATCTCAGGGACTTGTCTGATCCCGCAGAGCTGAACAGCCAGATGCTAAAGCGACTGGCAATTCTAACCGAAGGTGTTTTTGGGTTCACAGATGTCAGCCTGAAAATTCTCGACATATTGGCACAGCGTCAGGAAATCTCTGAAGCCGATGTGAATGAGTACATTGAAACATTCATCTCGCCATAGCCGATTGGCTAAGTACAGATATTACGTACCCATAGAATTTGAGCAGTCCGGTGGTTGGTCGCGGACTGCCCAATCACATCAGAAAGTCCGCGCCTTGGGCGCGATTTTCTTCAGACTGATCCCGCCTTCTGCTTCGGTGCTCAGCGGATCAACGATCACCGGGCGATAGCTGAGGTTCACTTTATTACCGTCCACGCGGGACACCGTGTGAACGCGCCAGTTTTTGTCGTCGCGTTCGCTGAAATCCTCATGCGCATGGGCACCACGGCTTTCCTTACGCGCTTCGGCACCAACGATGGTGGCCAGCGCGCTTGGCATCAGGTTGGTCAGTTCCAGCGTTTCCATCAGATCGCTGTTCCAGACCAGCGAGCGGTCGGTGACTTTCAGGTCGTCCATTTTGGCGGCAATCGCCGTCATCTTTTCAACGCCTTCGGCCATGGTTTTGGCGGTGCGGAATACGGCCGCGTCAGCCTGCATGGTCTTTTGCATCTCAAGCCGCAGATCGGCGGTCGGGATCGCTCCGCTGGCGTTACGGACGGTGTCAAAGCGATCAAAGGCTTTGTCGACCGACCCCTGGTTCAGAACCGGGTTGGCGCTATCGGCATCCACAACCTTGCCGGCCCGGATCGCCGCCGCGCGGCCAAAGACCACCAGATCGATCAGCGAGTTTGAACCCAAACGGTTCGCCCCATGGACCGAGGCACAACCCGCCTCACCCACAGCCATCAGGCCGGGCACGACAGCGGTTGGATCATCGGCGGTGGGGTTCAGAACTTCACCCCAATAGTTGGTCGGGATACCGCCCATATTGTAATGCACGGTGGGCAGAACCGGGATCGGTTCTTTGGTCACGTCCACACCGGCAAAGATCTTGGCGCTTTCGGAAATACCCGGCAAACGCTCGGCCAAAGCCTCGGCAGGCAAGTGGCTAAGGTTCAGGTGGATGTGATCCCCTTCGGTACCCACACCACGTCCTTCGCGGATTTCCATAGTCATTGAGCGCGAGACATAGTCGCGCGGTGCCAGGTCTTTGTACTGAGGCGCATAACGCTCCATGAACCGTTCGCCTTCGGAATTGGTCAGGTACCCGCCCTCACCCCGCGCACCTTCGGTGATCAGACAGCCCGAGCCGTAGATGCCGGTCGGGTGAAATTGAACGAACTCCATATCCTGCAGCGCCAGACCCGCGCGGACCACCATGCCGCCACCGTCACCGGTGCAGGTGTGGGCCGAGGTTGCGCTAAAATAGGCGCGGCCATAACCACCCGTGGCCAGCACGACCATCTTGGCGTTGAACACATGCATAGTGCCATCGTCCAGCTTCCAGCAGACAACGCCCTGACACTGTCCGTCGTCGGACATGATCAGATCGATGGCAAAATATTCGATGTAGAACTCAGCATTGTTTTTCAACGACTGACCATAGAGCGTGTGCAGGATTGCGTGGCCGGTCCGGTCAGCGGCGGCACAGGTCCGCTGCACGGCGGGGCCTTCGCCAAATTCGGTGGTGTGGCCACCAAAGGGACGCTGATAAATCTTGCCTTCTTCGGTCCGGCTGAAGGGCACGCCGTAATGCTCCAGCTCGTACACCGCCTTTGGCGCTTCGCGGGCCAGATACTCCATCGCGTCGGTGTCGCCCAGCCAGTCCGAGCCCTTGACCGTGTCGTACATATGCCACTGCCAGTGGTCAGGACCCATATTCGACAGCGACGCCGCGATGCCGCCCTGTGCGGCAACCGTGTGCGAGCGGGTCGGGAACACCTTGGTAACACATGCCGTGCGCAGACCCTGTTCCGCCATACCCAGCGTTGCGCGAAGACCTGCACCACCTGCGCCTACGACAACAACGTCGTATTCGTGGGTTTCATATTTATATGCTGCTGTCATTGTACTTATTCCTTACCGCGCATCATCACAGGGCGAGTTTCACCAGGGCGAACAGCCCTGCAACCATCAGCGTGTAGCCAAACGCCCACATCGCAACCAGCGTCACTTTTTCGGCGACACCATGGATATAGTCTTCGATGGCCTCCTGCGCTTCGTACATCAGCTGCAACAGGGCAACGATCAGTGTCAGCGCGCATACGATCGCCGGGAAGGGGCGACTGAAATAAGCCAGAACCTCTTCGTAGGTTCCGCCCAGACCCGCACCAAATGTGAAGATGAAGAGAGGAATCAGAACAGTCAGGATCATGGCCCGGACCATTGTGTTCCAATGTGTTTGGGTTCCGGATTTGCCCGCTCCCAGACCCTCGGCGCGTTTACGGTCAGTCAGGTATCGCATCGAACGTCTCCTTAAACCACAAGAACGGTGATGATGGTCAGGATCGTGGCACCAACGAACATGCCCCATCCCAGCTTTTCAGATAGATCGACATCCAGACAGTAGCCGAAATCCCAAAAGACATGACGCAACCGGCCCAATGTGTGGTACCACAAACCCCAGGCCGCTCCGGTCATGACAAGATCACCGAACCAGCTGCGCAGAAACCCGTCTATGCCTGCAAAGGCCGCCTCAGAGGTTGCCGCCGCCAACAGCCACCACACCACAAGTGCTGCGATTGCGAACACGGCCAATCCAGTCATCCGAACCATGATCGACGACAGAGACGTCATCTGTGGGCGGTAGATGCGGATATGCGGTGAGAGCGGGCGGTTGCCCCGATTTACATCGCTCATGGCGGCTCCTTTTCGGTTGGCTTCCGAAGGTTTTACTGGTTTTTGCGACACTGTCACGTGCTGCAGCTGCAAAAAAGCTCAGAATTCGCGCAAAATGACAGATTAAGCGATAAAGTGATCACACAAAATATTCTTGTGATCACAAATCAAATAAGACGAAACAGATGTTAGCGCCTGCAGCTCCGAATCCCTGCCACACTTATTTCAGACCGGCCGTTTGCTGGGTCACTTCCCGCAACAGTTTCTTTCGGATGCGGGCCGGATAATCCTCGAACCCGGCCGCCGAAACGACAAACGCTCCCTCACCTACAATGACGTTCTCAAAGAAATAGGCCGTCAAGTCGGGTTCGCTTTCCTCGATGGCGATGGCATTTACCGTGACACCTTTCCCACGCAACACATCGTGAATCTCGGACGGTTCAACCCCTTCGTTGGAAACCCCATCACCCGAGATATCAATCAGGTGCCGTTTGCATTCGGTTACCTCGCTGAAACTGGACATTGTGGTCTCAAGCGCCTCACCGATTGCAGTCGAAAAATTGCGCCAGACTCTAGCATCCGCAGCCACCTGTCTGGCGAAACTATCTATGGCTTCAAAGCTATCCATATGTGTCCAGGGGATCGTCACCTTCTGACGAGAGGCTCCGGTCCATTGGACCAGCATCAACCGCGCATTCCCGCGCACGAGCGCCTCGGAGACGATGGGGTCACGCAATCCAGCGGCCAGGCCGTCCATTTGTATGCGGTATTCGTTCGAATCCACCGATCCCGAGACATCAACGGCCAGAGCCAAAGCAAGATCACACGCCTCGGCGGTCGGGGCCAGAAAGAAACAGGCGACGAAAGAGCGAAGCAGAGACATGGTCGCAGCCTAGCACGAATATTGCAGGCTGCGTTCAAATGAATGTGGGGTCAGACTGGCATCAAAGCCCAGTAGTCGAGGTCCAACAGAACGTTGGGCAGATATCGGCCATCGTCATTTTTCAACTCGAATGGCTCTCCGCCCTTCGTGGCAACCAGCCGCAACCGGACCACCCCAACGCCGGGGATGCCGGTTTCGGCTTTGTCCAGCACCTCTGACCAGGCCTTAATCGTATCACCTGAGAAGCAAGGGTTGGCATGGGCGCCACCGTTCAACCCGACGATCATCTGCGCATTTGCCAATCCGTTGAACGACAGGGTCCGCGCCATCGAGATCACGTGCCCGCCATAGATCAGACGGCCTTCGGGACGGAAGGTCAGATCGAAATGAACCTTGGCAGTGTTCTGCCAAAGCCGCGTGGCCAGCATATGCTCGGCTTCTTCCACGGTGACGCCGTCCACATGATCAATCTTCTCACCAATCGCGTAATCGCCCCACCGATGCGCCTCACCGGCCTGAACAAATTCATAGGAGGAAAAGTTCAGCCCTTGTGGCACTACCAGATCCTGTGGCTCCAGCACCTGTTTCAACTCGGGCACCACCGTGTCCGGGGCGGGCGCGTCAGGGTTCGATTTGCGCACCATCACCCAGCGGACATACTCAATAACCACCTCATCGCGCTGGTTCAGGCCACGGGTTCGCACCCACACCACACCGGTTTTTCCGTTCGAGTTCTGCTTGACCCCAATCACTTCGGATTCCGACCGCAGCGTATCGCCGGGATAAACCGGCTTCAGCCAACGCCCCTCAGCATAGCCCAGATTAGCCACAGCATTCAGCGATACATCAGGGACAGTCTTGCCAAACACCACGTGAAACGCCGCCAGATCATCGATCGGGCTTTGCGGCAGGCCACAATTCCGGGCGAACTCATCCGAGGAATACAGAGCATGACGCGCCGGATAGAGCGCATGATACAACGCCCGTTCGCCATCGGTCACGGTGCGAGGCACCGCGTGGTGCAGCACTTGCCCTACAGAATAATCCTCGAAGAAACGGCCCGGATTGGTTTTTGCCATTATTGCTGTCCCAGTTTCATTTCAGGGGAATAGTCGGTCGCAACCTCTTTGGTCACGGCCTGCGCACAACGCATCACGTTGTTTGCAGTGTCAAAGGCATAGGACGGGTCACCATACAGCTCCCACCCTTTTGCCAGCGCGTCCGACACTTTGTGACAGAAGGCTGCGGTGTCTTCCTCGGTCAGCAGACGATAGAGTGTTGCCATGTTGTCAAACCTTTATGAACCAAACGGCGACGGACCAACCAGCCCGTGAATATAGCCGATAATGCCCAGCAGAACGATCGACGCGATAAAGAACATCGCATCCTTGCCGTAAGTGCCCGGCTCGCCCGGTGTCCAGTCCGGCTCGGATTTGTTGATCACGATCACTTCGACCACCGCCCAGGCCAGCAAGCCGCCGAACAAGACGATTGAGGCCAGATCACCATTGACCAGCAAATGCGCAAAGGCCCAGAGCTTCATGCCGCCCAGCATCGGGTGACGCAGCTTGTTCAGCAAACGGCCCTTTTGGCCTGCGGGGCTCATCATATAGATAGCGATCAGCACCAGCAGGTTGTTGACGTGGACCAGAAAGGTCGGCGGCGACCAGATTGGGATGAAATCGGTCATGCGATAACCGAAGATCATCAACAGGATTGACGCCAGCAGTGCCAGCGCCACCGCGCCCGCACCGCCTTTGCCCATCGCCGCGCGCTGGTCCGGCATCACGCGTTTGAACAGATGTGCGGCCCACCAGAGCGCCACACCAAGAATCAGAAGAACAAAGCCCATGCTGGCTTACCCCGCTTGCAAAGCTGAAATCGCCTCTGCTTTTGCCAGAATTTCACGGGCGGTTGCAACGTGCAGGTTTTCCACGATCTTGCCATCGACGACCGCGACGCCCTGCCCTTGTGCTTCGGTCTCTTCAAATGCGGTGATCTGGCGGCGTGCCAGATCGATTTCCTCATCCGATGGGGCGAAGGCGTCGTTGGTGACATCGACCTGTGCGGGATGGATCAGGGTCTTGCCGTCAAAGCCCATATCGCGGCTCTGCGCGCATTCGGCCGCCAGGCCTTCGCTGTCCTTGAAGGCGTTATAGACGCCATCTACGATGATCAGCCCCTCGGCCTTGGCGGCTAACAGGCACAGGCCCAGCGACGTCTGCAACGGCAGGCGGTCTTGGCGGAACCGTGTCTGCAATTCCTTGGCCAGATCGTTGGTGCCCATGACGAAGCCCGCCATCTGCGGATGCGCGGCAATTTCGGCGGCGTTCAGCATCCCGCGCGGCGTCTCCATCATGGCCCATATCGGCAGATCACCGGTTATTGCGGCCAACGCATCCACATCTGCGGCAGAATTCACTTTGGGCAGCAGAACCGCATCCACGTCCATGTCCCGCACGGCTTGGGCATCGGCCCGGCCCCATTCGGTATCTAGGCCATTGATTCGTACGATCTTGACCCGCGCCCCATAACCGCCAGCAGCCAAGGCAGCCCCGAGCGTTTCGCGCGCGTTGTTTTTTTCGTCCGCTGTGACCGCATCTTCGAGGTCAAAAATAACCGCATCAACAGGCAGGTTGCGGGCCTTGTCCAACGCCCGGTCTTTGGAACCAGGAATGTACAATACGGAACGGTAGGGTCGCTGACGGGGGTCCATTGGCTTCGGCCTCTTGAAATAATGTTGCGCAGAATGGGGCATTTTCTGTAGGAAAGTTCAAGCGCAAACTTGCCGCACCGCAGCATTAACGACGCAACGTGCGTTCCTTTAACCGTATTTCGGTCTGCACCGGTCACCGTCTTGGCAGATCGCAATCAAAAGGGTTCACCGATGAGCAAGACGCTGTTCAATATGACAATGGGGCTGGGTATCATGGTTCTGGCCGCCCAGCAGGTGCAGGCTCAAAGCTGCGCCCCCCGCGACGAGGTCATAACTCGACTGGCCGAGACTTATGGCGAAACGCGTAAGAGCATTGGCATCGCCCGACAAGGTGCGGTGATGGAAGTCTTTGCCTCTGATCAAAGCGGAAGCTGGACTATTACTGTGACATTACCGGATGGAATGACCTGCCTTGTGGCTTCGGGCCAGTCCTACGAAGATATGGCCGAAGCACTACCGCCCAATGTCTAGCTCAGGGCCTCCCAGATCAGTTTTGTTCCGGTCAGCATCAGCAAAACGTAGGCAATACCGAAGAACAGGCGTTCGGATATCATGAAATGCGCGCGCACACCCAGCCATGCACCAAGCACGGCAAATGGAGCCAGCAACAAGTCGGCCAGCGCAGTGTGCCATGTGAACAGACCCAGATAGGCATACGGAATGAATTTAGCGACATTGATGACCCAGAAGACCAGCACAGTGCTCGCCTGAAACTCGGTTTTCGACAGACGCTGCGATATCAGATAGACGGCGGCGGGCGGGCCGCCCGCATGACTGACAAAGCTGGTGAACCCGGCGACCAACCCCGCAAGAATTCCCGCAAATGGCGGCAGGCGATTGGCAAAGCCGCGGATCCAGCCCTTTCTCTGGGCCACATGCCAGATCACGAACCCCACTGAAATTCCTCCGATCAGCAGGCGCAGAAGGTCGTCATTCGTGGCGCGATACAGCCAGGCGCCCACTGCCACACCGGGCACTGCCCCCACGATCAGCAGGCGTGAATCCGGCCAGCTCCAGCGTTTCCAATAGGGGCCCAGCGTAGCGACGTCGATTACCATCAGAATTGGCAACATCAGTGCAAGCGCCTGTCCCGGTGTCAGGATCAGTGCCAGAATCGATGATGCGGCAAACGCCACCCCCGAGCCAAACCCACCCTTCGAGATGCCGGCGAAGATCACAGCAGGGATCGCCACGGCAAAAAACATCAGGTCCATCTCGAACATGCGGCGTCCCGTAAATATGCATGAGTCACAGGCGGTTTAGCGCAATCGGTAGGAGACATGCAAACGGTATGCGGTGGCATGCCGCGCCGCAGAAGGCTTGCGTAGCGCCGGTTTTAGGACTAGCAAAACCGCGATTTCAATACCGACCGGAGATTTTCCAAATGGCCAGACCCAAGATCGCGCTGATCGGCGCAGGTCAGATCGGCGGCACGCTCGCCCACCTCGCAGCAATGAAGGAACTCGGTGACGTCGTGCTGTTCGACATCGCCGAGGGCACTCCGGAAGGCAAGGCGCTGGATATCGCAGAATCCGGCCCTTCCGAAGGGTTCGACGCCAAGCTAAAAGGCACCCAGTCCTATGAGGACATCGCAGGCGCCGACGTTTGCATCGTCACCGCAGGTGTCCCACGCAAGCCAGGCATGAGCCGTGATGACCTGCTGGGCATCAACCTGAAAGTCATGAAGTCGGTCGGTGAAGGCATCGCCGCCAACGCGCCCGATGCTTTTGTCATCTGCATCACCAACCCGCTGGACGCGATGGTCTGGGCTCTGCGTGAATTCTCGGGCATGCCGCACAACAAGGTCTGCGGCATGGCCGGCGTTCTGGACTCGGGCCGTTTTGCCCACTTCCTGTCGGAAGAATTCAACGTGTCGATGCGCGACGTCACTGCCTTTGTTCTGGGTGGCCACGGCGACACCATGGTTCCTTCGGTTCGTTATTCTACCGTAGCGGGCATCCCGCTTCCCGATCTGGTCGAGATGGGCTGGACCACACAAGAGAAACTGGACGCAATCGTGCAGCGTACCCGAGACGGCGGGGCTGAAATCGTTGGCCTGTTGAAAACAGGTTCGGCTTTCTATGCGCCTGCCACATCGGCAATCGAAATGGCCGAAGCCTATCTGAAAGACCAGAAACGCGTCCTGCCCTGCGCCGCTTATTGCGACGGAGAGCTGGGTGTCGAAGGCATGTATGTCGGCGTACCCACCGTGATCGGCGCAGGCGGTATCGAGCGTATCGTCAACATCAAGCTCAACGAAGAAGAGCAGGCCGGTTTCGACAACTCGGTCAACGCCGTGAAGGGTTTGATCGAAGCATGTAAAGGCATCGACAGCTCTCTGGCCTGATCCGCCTAATACCGTTAAACAGTGCCCGGCTCACCTTTGGTGGGCCGGGTCATTTTTTGGAAGATTGCCATGTCGCCCCAGGGATTTGTGATTGCCGCAAGCGGTAAGGATTACATCGAAACAGCGGTGGCAGCGGCTCGGTCGTTAAAGGTCGCCATGCCGGATGTAGCGGTCGACCTGTTCACCGACCTCGAAAACATCCCGGGAACAGAAGTGTTTGACCAAATCCACATGCTGGACAAAAGCTGGTTCCGACCCAAGTTCGAAAGCCTTGTGCGGTCCCGGTTCGAAAAGACGGTCTATTTGGATGCCGATGTGCGCTGTCTGGCAGATATGTCGGATATCTTCACCGTCTTGGAGCAGTTTGATATCGCGATGGTCCATGACCCTTTGCGCAACTCGGCCCATGCGCAACGTGTTTGGAAAACTCCGCTGCCCAACGCATTCCCCCATCTCAATGGCGGGCTGGTTGGAATTCGCACTTCGGACGCAGTGCTGGATTTCCTGCGAGATGTGCAAGAGACTATCATCTCGGAAAACCTGACCTCAGATCAGGCGCTGATCCGCGAAAAGCTGTTTGCCAGCGCGTTGCGACTGGCAGTTCTGCCGCCCGAGTACAACTTCCTCGATTATCGTCAGGCCGAGATGTTTGGTTTTCTGCACAGCGCCCCGCGCCTGCTGCATCACTACAAATTTCACAGCCGTCATGACAAGCGGCTGGACAGCGCTAGAACTGTCGCCGGTTTGGTAGGGCCCGATCTCGAACGTCATATCAACAGCCTTATCGAAGCCGACGCACAGCTCACGCCCGGCGCGTCGAAAAAAGTCCGACCACTGGCCGACAAAGGCTTGTTGGGCAAACTGCGCAAACTGGTGATGTCTGTGAAAAAGGGTATCGTCCGCCTCAGACGCGGATAGGTTAGCGCTAGCTTGAAAACGTCATATTCTATTGGGTGAATTTCCCGACGAATCAACGCTCAATACCGACTCAAGTTTTGTGATCACACCCTGAAATGCTGTGATCACAAATAATGAAAATCTTCGTGAAAAACCTACTCAACATCAAAAAAGCCTTTAAACTTACCCCTTAGACACGCCTATATCGGTCAATCGTAGTCAGACGGGACAGTTTCGATGAACATTCACGAATATCAGGCCAAAGCGCTTCTTCGCAGCTATGGCGCCCCGGTTTCCGACGGTCGCGCGGTCCTGCGCGCCGAGGAAGCTAAAACCGCAGCCGGTGAGTTGGACGGACCTCTTTGGGTCGTCAAAGCGCAGATCCACGCGGGCGGCCGCGGCAAGGGGTCTTTCAAGGAATCCGATGCCGGGGAAAAAGGCGGCGTCCGTCTGACCAAATCGGTTGAAGAGGCCGCCGAGGAAGCCAAGAAGATGCTGGGGCGCACGTTGGTCACCCATCAAACCGGCCCCGCAGGCAAACAGGTCAACCGCATCTATATCGAAGCAGGGTCCGGCATCGAAACGGAATTGTACCTGGCCCTGTTGGTAGACCGCCAGACCAGCCGCATCTCATTCGTCTGCTCGACCGAAGGCGGCATGGATATCGAAGAGGTGGCCGCAGCCACGCCTGAGAAAATCTTGTCCTTCTCGGTTGACCCAGCCACCGGTTATCAGGCCTATCACGGCCGCCGCATCGCATTCTCACTGGGTCTGCAGGGCGCACAGGTCAAACAATGCGTCAAACTGATGAGCCAGCTCTATGCCGCCTTCGTCGAGAAGGACATGGAAATGCTGGAGATCAACCCGCTGATCGTCTCCGACAGCGGCGACCTCAAGGTGCTGGACGCCAAGGTCAGTTTTGACGGCAACGCGATGTATCGCCATCCGGATATTTCAGAACTGCGCGACACGACCGAGGAAGACCCCAAGGAACTGGAAGCCAGCAAATACGACCTGAACTACATCGCGCTGGATGGTGAGATCGGGTGCATGGTCAACGGCGCCGGTCTGGCGATGGCAACGATGGACATCATCAAGCTGTACGGGGCCGAGCCTGCCAACTTCCTCGACGTCGGCGGCGGTGCCACCAAAGAGAAAGTCACCGAGGCGTTCAAGATCATCACCTCTGACCCGCAGGTCAAAGGCATTCTGGTCAACATCTTCGGCGGCATCATGCGCTGTGACGTGATTGCTGAGGGCGTTGTGGCCGCGGTGAAAGAGGTCGGCCTGCAAGTTCCGCTGGTTGTGCGTCTGGAAGGCACCAATGTCGAGAAGGGCAAAGAGATCATCAACACCTCGGGCCTGGACGTGATCGCAGCGGACAACCTAAAAGACGGTGCCGAGAAGATCGTGAAGGCGGTTAAGGGGTAAATTCGTGGGTCTTTTCAGTAAGCCACTGTTGTTTGCAGGCGCACTGCTTAGCTTGGCCGCCTGTCAAACAACAACTGAGAGCACGTCGCCGTCGAACCCGCCAGAAATCAAGCGGTCATCAAACGCGGGTCCAGGCGCCAATCCGGTCTCGGCCGGACAAGCTACGGCGTATTTCCGCGCGCTGTGTGGTCAGGCAGAATTGGGACGCAGTGCTTTGGAAGACGCAGCGGCGGCAAATGGATTTGTCCAGAACTCGAAAACAACGACATACTTTCATCAGAAACAAGATCTTTCGGTCAAACTGACCGATACTGCCTGCTCAATTGTGTTTGTGTCCAACGAAAATCCATCAACGGTCAATGGGACTTTTAACGCTTTGCAAAGCGACTTGGGTCCGATCAGCATCCGGGACGTGGGTGTAATCGGCGGCGAACACTACTTCAGCGCACGGATCAAAGTTTGAATGGGCGTGAGCCTACAACCAATACCTTAAGGGTCACCTGACCCATCAATGGTAAAAATAGGAGAACGCCAAATGGCAGTCCTCATCGACGAAAATACCAAAGTGATCTGTCAGGGCTTTACCGGCTCGCAGGGCACATTCCACTCTGAACAGGCCATCGCCTATGGCACCAAGATGGTCGGCGGCGTGACCCCCGGCAAAGGCGGGATGACCCACCTTGACCTGCCCGTGTTCAACTCGGTCCACGAGGCCAAGCACGTGACCGAAGCCAACGCATCGGTGATCTATGTGCCGCCGCCGTTTGCGGCGGACTCGATCCTCGAAGCGATTGATGCCGAGATGGAAGTGATCGTCTGCATCACCGAAGGCATCCCGGTTCTGGACATGATGAAGGTCAAGCGCGCTCTGGAAGGCTCAAGCTCGCGCCTGATCGGTCCGAACTGCCCCGGTGTGATCACGCCTGACGCCTGCAAGATCGGCATCATGCCCGGCCACATCCACAAGCGCGGCTCGGTCGGCGTTGTGTCGCGGTCTGGCACCCTGACCTATGAGGCCGTCAAGCAGACCACTGATGTGGGTCTGGGCCAGTCCACCTGTGTGGGCATCGGCGGCGACCCGATCAAAGGCACCGAGCATATCGACGTTCTGGAATGGTTCTTGGCGGATGATGAAACCCACTCGATCATCATGATCGGTGAGATCGGTGGCTCGGCCGAAGAAGAAGCCGCGCAGTTCCTGGCGGATGAGGCCAAGAAGGGCCGCTCGAAACCCACCGCTGGTTTTATCGCGGGTCGCACGGCTCCTCCGGGCCGCCGCATGGGCCACGCAGGCGCGATCGTCGCCGGCGGCAAAGGTGGTGCCGAGGACAAGATCGAAGCCATGCGCTCAGCCGGTATCGTCGTGGCCGAAAGCCCGGCGCAGCTGGGTGAGGCTGTGCTGGAAGCGATTGGGTAAGTGACCGAGGGCCGGGCATATGCTCTGAGAGCTAAGCTCGGTAGTCAGGGTGGACGGCTGGCGTCCGCCCTGTTTGAAACAGTGATGCGCCCCGGGAAGTATGATGACGATTATTGAAGCCACACGTACATGCTTCTCAAAGTACTTTGTTTTCTCGGGAAGAGCCTCTCGGCCCGAATTCTGGAAATTTGTACTGTTCATGCTGCTTGCATCGGTCGTAGTCACAATTCTGAATTCTGTGCTTTTCGGACCAACCGTAACCCAGAGTTTTAAGGTGTCAGTCAACTCGCAAGGCGAACAGACACAAGGCTTGGTAACACATTACTCCTATGACGGCGGGTGGATGGGGCTTGCTCTACAACTCTTGACAGCAATACCTCTTCTTTCTGCGGCTTGGCGGCGAATGCACGACATTGGCCGCCCGGGTTGGCACGTACTCTTGCCGATTCCTGCGTTCGCTCTTTCGGCTTTGATTATCTTTCTAACATCGCAACCAGTCGCAATTGATCTCAGTGCAATTCCGGCAGAGTTCGACATAGCGGAAACGGTGAGGCTGCCGCAAAGCGGCGCGATGTTTATGATTGCCTGGCTCATCGCTGTTATTAGTGTGATTTGCGTGATCGTTTGGTTGGCGCGGCAATCAGAGCAAAACCGAAATCGATTTGATCCAATAGTGAACGATGGAGAGGTCGCACCATGACCTTCTCCGACGCCATCCGCACCTGTTTCTCCAAGTTCTTCACCTTCTCGGGTCGTGCCTCGCGGCCTGAATACTGGTTCTTTTTCCTGTTCATCCTGATCTGGAGCATCATCGCCGGGATCATCGACGCGCAGTTCTTCACGCAAGTCGCTGTGACTGAAACCGAGACGTCCAGATCCGTGTCCGTCACGTCTTCGCAGCCTGTGCAGGGTATTGTTGGTCTAATCGTGTTCTTCCCGCATCTGGCCGTCGCATGGCGGCGGATGCATGATACCGGGCGCAGCGGGCTGTATGCGCTGCTGCCAATCCTGCTGTTCTTTGGCGCCGGGGCCGTACTGGTCTTTGGCATCGGTCTCGCCTCGCATTTCCAGCATGGTGGCAATCTGGACATCCTGTTCACCCGCGCCACACTGCTGATCGTCGTTCCTACATTTATAGTCCTGTTTGTTTCTCCCCTTCTGGTGCTGTGGTGGCTGGCCCGACCCAGCCAGCCTGGCACCAACCAATACGGTCCCAATCCTTCAGAGGTCCCTCAATGAACCTGCTGAGCGTAAACTCTCTACAAGCGGCCCCTGTAGCCAGAGGGGCCATCTGACATGGTTTTGGTTTGCCATGAGCATAAGTTTGTCTACCTCAAGACGACAAAGACAGCGGGAACCTCTACCGAGATAGCGCTTCAGCCTTTATGCGAAGAACCCGGTCTTCCGCGGCTTGAAAATGGGCAAATCCGCGTATCGAAATACGGTATTGTCGGTGCTCGTGGGAAAACTGCAAGTTTGGTCCGGCCAAAATGGCAGTTCTGGCGCAAATACGCATGGCGCAACCATATGCCTGCGAAACAGGTTCGAGCCAATCTTGGGGCAAAGACCTTTGATTCCTATACAAAGATCGCCAACGTACGAAATCCATTCGATCGTGCTGTATCCGACTACCACTTTCGGAAACATCAGCAAGGATTGCCCTCGGAAGACCCGCAGACCGAAATTGCTCAGTTCAAAGAGTTCATCCGGTCAAAGGCCTGGGGCAATAACTGGGACATAGTCTCGATCAACAACAAGCTGATCGTGGACAAGTTCGTCCGCAAGGAAAACCTGCAGTCAGATCTGAAAGAGATTTATCGATCCTTTGGGTTGCCGGAAGACAGCTTTGAATTGCCGCACGAGAAGTCGATGGCCGAACGCCGAAAAGGCATTCCGGTGCCCGATTATTTCGACGCAGATACGATAGATATCGTTCGACGAAGAATGACCTGGATATTCGAGGCCGGAAACTACCCCGAAGATCCGCAAGACTAAACCATACCAAACCCGAAATCGCATTTGAGGTCCTACAATGACCGAACATACGCCCAACTCTGCCTTCCACGCCTCAAGCTTTATGCAGGGGCATAACGCCGAATATCTGGAGCAGCTCTACGCCCAGTATTCCAAGAACCCCGGCGCGGTGGATGCCGCCTGGGCCGAGTTCTTCAAGGCCATGGGCGACGCCTCGCCTGATGTCCAGCGCGAGGCCGAGGGGCCTTCGTGGGCGCGGTCCGACTGGCCGCCGATGCCGACGGATGATCTGACCGGTGCGTTGACTGGCGAATGGGCCGAGATCGACGCCAAGGCGGCGGGTAAGAAGATCAAGGAAAAAGCCGCCGACAAAGGCGTTGCCGTCAGCGAAGACCAGATTAAGCGCGCAGTTCTGGACAGTCTGCGGGCGCTGATGCTGATCCGGGCCTATCGTATTCGGGGTCATCTGGCCGCCGATCTGGACCCGTTGGGCATGCGGGCTGCCAGCACGCATCCGGAATTGGACCCCAAAACTTATGGGTTTACCGATGCCGATATGGATCGCCCGATCTTTATCGACAACGTGCTGGGCCTGCAGATGGCCAGCATGCGCCAGATCGTCGAGATCGTGAAACGCACCTATTGCGGCACCTTCGCGCTGCAATACATGCATATTTCGAACCCGGAAGAGGCTGCCTGGCTGAAGGAACGGATCGAAGGCTATGGCAAGGAAATCGCGTTCACCAAAGAGGGCCGCAAGGCCATCCTGAACAAGATGGTCGAGGCCGAAGGGTTCGAAAAGTTCCTGCACGTGAAATACATGGGCACCAAGCGCTTTGGTCTGGACGGCGGCGAAGCACTGATCCCCGCGATGGAACAGATCATCAAACGCGGCGGGGCCCTAGGCCTGAGCGATATTGTCATCGGCATGCCACACCGCGGACGTCTGAACATTCTAGCGAATGTAATGGCCAAGCCATACCGCGCCATCTTTAACGAATTCCAGGGGGGCAGCTTCAAGCCTGAGGACGTGGATGGCTCGGGCGATGTAAAATACCACCTGGGCGCCTCAAGCGACCGCGAATTTGACGGCAACAGCGTACACCTGTCATTGACCGCTAACCCAAGCCACCTTGAGGCGGTGAACCCTGTTGTTCTGGGCAAGGTCCGCGCCAAGCAGGATCAGTTGAACGACACCGACCGGACCAGAGTCATGGCCATTCTACTGCATGGCGATGCGGCCTTTGCCGGTCAGGGTGTCGTTGCCGAAGGATTCGGCCTGTCCGGCCTGCGCGGTCACAGGACCGGCGGCACCATGCATATCGTGGTGAACAACCAGATCGGCTTTACCACTGCACCGCATTTCTCGCGCTCCAGCCCTTATCCCACGGATATCGCACTGATGGTTGAAGCCCCGATCTTCCACGTGAATGGCGACGACCCCGAGGCGGTGGTACACGCAGCCAAGGTTGCGACCGAGTTTCGCCAGAAGTTCCACAAGGACGTGGTTCTGGATATATTCTGCTATCGCCGGTTCGGGCATAACGAGGGCGACGAGCCCATGTTCACCAACCCGATCATGTACAAGAAGATCAAGACCCATAAGACCACGCTGTCACTGTACACGGAGCGGCTGGTCAAGGACGGGTTGATCCCCGAAGGCGAGATCGAAGATATGAAAGCCGCCTTTCAGGCCCATCTGAATGATGAGTTCGAAGCCGGCAAAGACTATAAGCCCAACAAGGCCGACTGGCTGGACGGGCGTTGGGCGCATCTGGATAAGAACAAAGACGAATATGTTCGCGGCGATACTGCGATTGCACCAGAAACCCTGGCCGAGGTTGGCGCATCGCTAACCCGGGCCCCCGAGGGATTTGCACTCCATAAAACTGTCGGCCGCCTGCTGGACCACAAAAAGCAAATGTTCGAAACCGGCAAAGGCTTTGACTGGGCCACGGGTGAGGCGCTTGCCTTTGGATCATTGCTGACCGAAGGCTATCCAGTTCGCCTGTCGGGACAGGACGCGACGCGCGGTACGTTCAGCCAGCGCCATTCCGGCTTTATCAATCAGGAAACTGAAGAGCGGTACTATCCACTGAACAACATCCGGGCTGGTCAATCACAATATGAGGTGATCGACTCGATGCTGTCGGAATACGCGGTTCTGGGCTTTGAATACGGCTTTTCCCTGGCTGAACCCAACGCTCTGACCCTGTGGGAGGCGCAGTTCGGCGATTTCGCCAACGGTGCGCAGATCATGTTCGATCAGTTCATCAGCTCGGGCGAAAGCAAATGGCTGCGCATGTCCGGTCTGGTGACCCTGCTGCCGCACGGGTTCGAAGGGCAAGGGCCTGAACACTCGTCCTCGCGTCTGGAACGCTTTCTGCAGATGTGTGGTCAGGACAACTGGATCGTAGCCAACTGCACGACGCCTGCGAACTACTTCCACATCCTGCGCCGTCAGCTGCACAGAACCTTCCGCAAGCCTCTGATCCTGGTGACACCGAAATCTCTGCTGCGCCACAAGCTGGCGATCAGCACGGCCGAGGATTTCACCACCGGCTCCAGCTTCCACCGGGTGCTGTGGGACGACGCGCAAAAGGGTAACTCGGACACAACCCTGGTCAAGGATGACAAAATCAAACGGGTCGTGATGTGTTCCGGCAAGGTCTATTTCGACCTGCTGGAAGAGCGTGACGCGCGCGGCATCGACGATGTCTATCTGATGCGGATCGAACAGTACTATCCGTTCCCCGCGCATTCGCTGATCAATGAACTGGAACGGTTCAAGGGAGCCGAAATCATCTGGTGTCAGGAAGAGCCCAAGAACCAGGGTGCATGGTCTTTTATCGAACCCAATATCGAATGGGTCCTGACCCGGATCGGCGCCAAACATACCCGCCCGGTCTATGTCGGCCGCGCCACCTCGGCCTCACCTGCGACAGGTCTGGCCAGCCAACATAAAGCCCAACAAGAAGCGCTGGTGAACGAAGCGCTGAGCATTGAAGGAAAGTAATGATGTCCATTGAAGTTCGTGTTCCCACGCTGGGCGAATCCGTTACCGAAGCCACCGTTGCCACCTGGTTCAAGAAACCCGGTGATGCAGTCGCGGTCGATGAAATGCTGTGCGAGCTTGAAACCGACAAGGTCACGGTCGAGGTCCCCTCGCCCGCCGCTGGCGTGATGGGTGAGGTTGTCGCCGCCGAAGGCGAAACCGTTGGTGTTGATGCCCTGCTGGCGACAATCGTCGCCGGAGAAGGTGCCGCCCCGGCCCCAGCCGCCGCACCTGCGCCTGCCGCAGCACCGGCAGCCTCGGGCGGCAGCATTGATGTGATGGTGCCCACGCTGGGCGAATCCGTGACCGAAGCGACGGTCTCGACCTGGTTCAAACAGGTCGGCGACAGCGTCGCTCAGGACGAGATGCTGTGTGAGCTGGAGACCGACAAGGTCTCGGTTGAGGTTCCCGCCCCTGTGGCGGGTGTTCTGGCAGAAATCGTTGCCCCTGAAGGCGCAACTGTAGATGCCGCAGCCAAGCTGGCGGTGATCTCGGGTTCAGCAGCAGGGGCAGTAGCCACTCCGGCAGCGGCAGCACCTGCAGCGGGCAGCAGCGATGGTGGTGGCAAAGACATAGCCAACGCGCCTTCGGCTGAGAAAGCCATGGCCCAGGCTGGCCTGTCCGCCGATCAGGTCACGGGAACCGGACGCGACGGACGTATCATGAAGGAAGATGTGGCCAAGGCAGTCGCGGCCCCAGCGCCCGCTGTTGCGGCACCCGCACCTGCGACCCAGGCACCACGCGCACCCGTTGCCGCACAGGATGCCAGCCGCGAGGAACGTGTGCGCATGACACGCCTGCGCCAGACCATCGCCAAACGCCTGAAAGACAGCCAGAACACCGCCGCCATGCTGACCACCTATAATGAGGTGGACATGACCGAGGTGATGGCCCTGCGCAACCAGTACAAAGACCAGTTCGAGAAGAAGCACGGCGTCCGTCTGGGCTTTATGTCCTTCTTCACCAAGGCCTGCTGTCATGCACTGAAAGAAGTGCCCGAAGTGAATGCCGAGATTGATGGCACCGACATTGTCTATAAGAACTTTGTGCATATGGGTGTCGCCGCAGGCACGCCGACCGGTCTTGTTGTTCCGGTCATCCGTGATGCGGATTCGATGTCATTTGCCGCGATCGAAAAGGCCATCGCCGAAAAGGGCAGGCGCGCCCGTGACGGCAAGCTGAGCATGGAAGAGATGCAGGGCGGCACCTTCACCATTTCGAACGGCGGCGTCTATGGCTCGCTGATGTCCTCGCCGATCCTGAACCCGCCGCAGTCGGGTATTCTTGGTATGCACAAGATTCAGGACCGTCCGATGGCCATCAACGGAGAGGTCAAGATCCGCCCGATGATGTATCTGGCTCTGTCCTATGACCACCGGATCGTGGACGGCAAAGGTGCTGTGACCTTCCTAGTGCGCGTGAAAGAGGCGCTAGAAGACCCACGTCGTCTGCTGATGGATCTATAACCATGGCAACTCATGTTCTCTGGCAGGCTGACGTTGCCGATTTCGATGTCTGGTTAAAGGTGTTTCGCGAAGACAAGCCAATGCGGGAGGCCGCGGGTATCCGCGACCTCCACATCTGGAAAGACCCCGATCAGCGTGATCATGCGGTTGCGATGTTCGAAGTAAGGGATCTGACCCGGGCACGCGAGTTCTTTGACTCGGAAGAATTGGCCATGCACCACGAGCGGGGCGGTGTGGCGCATATCCAGGTTAAGGTATTGGAGCCCGTTTGAAATAGACTACGTCGCCCCTGTCCGGGCGACGTAATATGATCTTTGCCCAACTGTCATGGGCTCTTTGGTTACCGAAGCAACTGGCTAAAATTACTCTATGGAAAAACTCTCGAACCTGCTTGGAATTATAGAGAAGATCGTGATTATTCTTGTGGCGATTGCCGCATTATTCCCAATGTACCAATGGATAGCCGAAACTGACATGCGCGTACTTCAGCGCACTACTGAGGTCATAAAAGCTTTAGAGTACTGCGAAGAGTTCAGAGAGCAATCGTCCCACGGGGATATGAACCTAACTGAGATCGACTTTAGAGAAGAAGTTTGCAGCGTGATCTACACCCAGATGGAATCGTGGTACCGAGATGTTTTCGGGAGCTAACGTGTATCAATTTGCAAGACGCCGTTCCGAACGGGTAGAAAGCTTAGCGCCAAAAACAGCCTCGCCCCGCTCAAGAACTTAGGCGATAAACAAAAATACTGACTTGGGAACAGAGTCGGTTTTCGGAAGGAAAAAACCCATGTCTCAATATGACGTCATCGTAATCGGAGCAGGCCCCGGCGGCTATGTCTGCGCCATCCGCTGCGCGCAGCTGGGGTTGAAAACCGCCGTGGTCGAAGGGCGTGAGACGCTGGGCGGCACCTGCCTCAACGTGGGCTGCATTCCGTCCAAGGCGTTGCTGCATGCCAGCCATCAGCTGCACGAGGCCGAGCATAACTTTGCCAAGATGGGCCTCAAGGGCAAAAGCCCTTCGGTCGATTGGAAGCAGATGCAGGCCTATAAGGACGAAGTCATTGACGGCAACACCAAGGGCATCGAATTCCTGTTCAAGAAGAACAAGATCGACTGGCTGAAAGGCTGGGGTTCGATCCCGGCCGCTGGGCAGGTCAAGGTGGGTGACGAGGTGCATGAAGCCAAGAACATCATCATCGCGTCCGGGTCCGAGCCATCCGCACTGCCCGGTGTCGAAGTGGACGAAAAGGTTGTCGTGACCTCGACCGGTGCGTTGGCGCTGGGAAAAATCCCGAAAAAGATGGTCGTCATCGGCGCAGGTGTGATCGGGCTTGAACTGGGCTCGGTCTACAGCCGTCTGGGTTCCGAAGTCACGGTGATCGAATTCCTCAAGGAAATCACCCCGGGCATGGACCCTGAGGTTCAGAAAACCTTCCAGCGCATCCTCAAGAAACAGGGCCTGAACTTTGTCATGGGTGCTGCGGTGCAAAAGACCGAAGCCACCAAGACCAAGGCCAAGGTGACTTATAAGCTGCTGAAGGATGACAGCGAGCATGTGATTGACGCCGATACCGTCCTTGTCGCTACTGGGCGCAAACCGTTCTCGGATGGTTTGGGGCTGGACGCTTTGGGTGTTGAAATGACACCCCGCGGTCAGATCAAGGTAGGCGCCGATTGGCAGACTAACGTGCCGGGCGTCTATGCCATCGGCGACGTGACTGAAGGCCCGATGCTGGCGCATAAGGCCGAAGACGAGGGCATGGCCGCCGCCGAACAGGTTGCGGGCAAGCATGGGCATGTGAACTATGGCGTCATTCCGGGCGTGATCTACACCTGGCCCGAGGTCGCCAATGTCGGCGAGACCGAGGCGACGCTCAAAGAACAGGGCCGTGCCTATAAGGTCGGAAAGTTCATGTTCATGGGCAATGGCCGCGCCAAGGCGAACTTTGCCTCGGATGGTTTCGTCAAGATTCTGGCAGACAAGGAAACCGACCGCATTCTGGGCGCGCATATCATTGGCCCGGCTGCGGGTGATTTGATTCACGAGGTCTGCGTGGCGATGGAATTCGGCGCCTCGGCCGAAGATCTAGCGCTAACCTGTCACGCACATCCGACATATTCCGAAGCGGTGCGTGAGGCGGCCCTGGCCTGCGGTGACGGGCCAATTCACAGCTAACAAAAGGACCCAGGTGACTAGGTCGCCGGGGTCAACCATGCATCCAGATAGACCCTCAACCGGTCGGTAAAACCGGTCGAGGCGTGCAAGGCGCAGAACTTCAGGGACATGGCCTGAATGGCAAAGGCCTGAACACCTTCGGCCAACAGCTCGGTCGGAATGTCCTGTCGGACATCCGCAGCGTCAAGCCACATCATCACCACACGAAAGTAGCGCTCAAAGCAATATGCGATCGGTCCGATATCGGCGATAGCCGTCGCCCCCGAATATCTTATCAACAAGTCAAAGACATACCGTTCGGATGTCATGAAGCAGTGAACCGGCTGCAGGGCGGTCATGATATCATTCACCGATTTGGGCGCGGTCCCAGCCTCGGCCTGATCGAGGCAGGCATTCAGCCGATCTGCGATCAGAAGCTCCATCAAGGCATCCTTGTCGCGAAAATGCGCGAAGAACGTCCCTTTGGCGACGCCCGCGCTCTGGACGACCTCTTCTACCCTCAGCGCCTCGTATCCGCTGTTTTCAATGAGCGCCTCGGCAGCCGCCAAAAGCCGGGCCCGAGTTTTGAGAGTTCGTTTCTGGGGTGGTTTTTGCATATTGTTAGCTCGCATGTTTTTTGACCATGGTCAAATTTTTATTGACCGCGGTCACTTTTAGATTCTATAAGTGACCATGGTCATTTTTAGGAGAGCCCCATGCAACCGAAGAAAATACTCGTCCTCGACGGACACCCCGCCGATAGCAGCCTGTCGCGGACCTTTGCCGAAACTTATGCCGACGCCGCCCGAGGCAAGGGACATGACGTGCGTCTGGTTCATCTGAGTGAGATGCAATTCGACTTTGATTTTGGTCAGGGCAATTATCACGATTTCAAACCGCTAGAACCGGTTCTTGAGCAGGTATTGCAAGATTTCGAATGGAGCGAGCACCTGGTCTTGACCACGCCAATGTGGTGGGGCGGATTGCCCGCAAAGCTCAAAGGTCTGATCGACAGGATGTTCATCCCCGGACGCACCTTTGACACGCGAAACACCACCAAGATTGGATTGCCCGCCCCGATGCTGAGCGGACGCACCGCGCGCGTCATTCTGACATCAGATACGCCGGGTTGGTTCATGCGCCTGATCTATCGCCAGGCCCTGATCCGCCAGGTACGCGATCAGATTTTGGGATTTGTTGGCTTCAAGCCGACCCGGTTCACCTATTTTGCCGGGGCAAGTTATCCCAAACCGGGTCACGTGGACCGCTGGGTCAGCAAGATCGCCAAGATCGGAGCCGCCGCGGCTTGAGGGCGTTTGCGTCACTATGCCCAGCCGAAACCACCGCCAAGGTGTTGGCGGACACAGGCGATTAGCAGATCACGTCAGGCCGGCAACCACCGCAGATGCTCGCTATTTGACCGAATGGCGACTGGCGGCATCTGCATCGGGCGCTTGGTAAGACGATGGCCGCCGTTTCTTGTTCAGAATACGCCACGCATCTCTGAACGGCAGGAAATAGAGCTTCATGCAGGTGTCCATCTCGTGACCCTTGTCCTTCTCGGTCACGCCGAATTTCACGTCCCTGTTATCCTCGGGCATGATGTAGGTGCCGAACAACACATCCCAGAACGGAAACATGAAGGCGAAGTTTTTGTCCAGATGGTCCGGGTGGCAACTGTGATGCACGTGGTGATGCGCAGGCGAGGGAAAAACTTTCGACCACACACCCGGCCAACGCAACCAGATATGGGAATGTCGCAGATTATAGCCTCCGACATTGAACAAGAACATCAGCACCGGCACGCCCAGCAATGCCGGCATGTTCGGCTGGTACCCTAACAGTCGAAACGCAAACCCGGTTACTGCGCCGGCACCAAACCCAATCGCAACATTGTAGAGGATATTGTCTATCGGATGTTCGCGAAAATTCGACAACGGGTGCATCACCTCGGCGCTGTGATGAACTTTGTGAAATTGCCACAACAGCGGGACCTTGTGCTGCAGGTAATGGGCTGCGTAGCCGATGAAATCCATAATCAGGAATAGAATGAGCATGTAGGTGAAGGTAGCCAAAGCCCCCAACCAGCCAACCAAGGGCTCTGCCCGGGGTGAGTTATTGGGGTCAAGCCCACCGCTTGCCCATTGATAGGACAAGGCGGCTGATCCGGCCAGCAGACCCAATATCAGGAAATGCCCGATCAGTTTGTGGAAAAAGAAATAGCGGATATCGAGCCATGCCGAAGGGTGATCCCAGACCTTGCGGGGAAACAGAAACCCGAGAAAGCTACTCTCTCCGTCGACATGTGACGCGTTTCTGCGCTTCACGGCATAGATGGCGAAGGCAATCAGCAGAGAACTGCCGACATAGACATAGAAAATCCGGTTCGTGGGATCCAAAGGAGACGTAAACACATAGCGGGCGTGGTTCAGGAAAGAATCCCAAACTGAACTAAGCTGCTCCATTGACGGCTCCTGTATTCTGTATTTGCCTCACGGTTATCTACTTACTTACCCGTGTGACGATTCTTTGACCAAACCTTGATAAGTAAACAGGCTACCACATCGTTTTTGCGGCGCGTTGCCCCCAGGCCTCATCATATTGCGTGCCACCTTCCTCGCCGTCTGACGCTTCGGCCAGGATTTCACCTATTGTCGGCAATATGGCGGCTTCGTCCCCGCTGCTCCAAGTCCGCGCACGCATCAGCGCACGGGCACACTGAGTGTAGACCTCGGTAATGTCGATGACGATCACGGTGGCCGGAAGCCTGCCTTGTTTTTCGAACCGGGTTCGAAGGTCTTGGTCCGCCGTCAGTCGGGCCGACCCGTTGACGCGCACAACATTGTTCGACCCGGGGACCATGAACATCAAGGACACACGCGGATCGCGCACGATATTGCGCAAGCTGTCCAGCCGGTTGTTTCCGCGCCAGTCGGGCATCGCCAATGTCTTTGGATCCAGTTCCAGAACCACCGGACCATCATCGCCACGTGGGCTGCCATCGACCCCTTCGGGCCCAACCGTACTGAGTACGCATAGCCGCGAAGCCATGACCCATTGCCGGTACAGAGGCGTCAACTGGTGCGCTACTCTACGCAATGATGGGGCGCCCGGTGCGCCGTAATGCCCCTCAAGCGTTTCGATATCGTCAATGAACTGCATCAGGATCAAACCCCACTTCTGTCATCAAAGCGTTCGAGCGCGTCTCGATCACATCTTCCAATCGGTCCAGAAAGCGCGCACGTTCGACGCCAGGTTCTATCGGATCAAGGAAGTCGACGATCGCAAGGCCGGGTTTGCGCATCACGCCGCTGCGGGGCCAGAACACTCCGGCATTTGTTGCAACAGGTACGCAAGGGATTCCCAAGCCTTCGTACAGGACGGCAGTTCCAACCTTATACGGTTTGTGAACGCCGGGCGCGACACGGGTGCCCTGCGGATAGATCACCAACTGGCCAGGTTCTGTAAATTCCTTCGCCACATCCTGGACCATCTTGGCCACAGCGGCGCCCTTCTTGCCGCGATTGACCGGGATGCACCCTAGGCGGCTTGCGTAAAGCCCAATGACTGGCGTCCACAGCAATTCGCGCTTCATAATGAACTTGCCATGAGGAATCGCGCTAAAGATCATGATGATATCGAGGAAAGACTGGTGTTTGGCCCCGATGACCACCTCGTCCACTGGCACAGTCCCGCGAATTTCGCATCGAATACCAACCATCCAACGCGCCAGCCACATGGTTGTGCGCGCATAGGTCTTGCATGCATGCAGCGCTCCGCGCTTTGCAAACATGGCGTAAGGAGCAAACACGAGGCCAAGGACCAGCATCCACATGTAGATCACGATCATGAAGACCAGTGAGCGGATCCATTGAATTGGAGTGGCCATTACGAAAGCTCCTTCAATTTGCGGTTTGCCGCAGTCCATGTGGCTAGAAAGGCCACCGCAGCACCCAGTACCGGGATGAGGGCTGGCAACAGCCACCCTGCCCCCTGAAAGCCCAGGCCCGTCAGAAAGCCGCCCTCGTCCGACGATGCCTCGGGCAGCAACAACACACCTGTCATTCCGAACAGCACACCAACCATCGCGCCAAAAAATGCGCGGTAGGTGAAGCGGCGAACAAACGCATTGGCAATAAATCGATCCCGGGCCCCGACAAGACGCAGCACCTCGATAATCTGCGCGTTGGCTGCCAGCGACGCATTGGCCGCCAATGTGATCATGGCGGCGGTCGCTCCGCCAATCAGAAGGATTGAGACCCAGCCAAGCCTCCGGAGCGAGCGGGCCGCATCAACCAAAGGTTCGCGCCAGCGCGAGTGGTCGTCCAGAACGGCTCCGGGCACCTCGGCTCCAAGACGCAGGCGCAATCCTGCTGCATCCAGACCTGGCTCACCTTCGACAATTTCGATCAGCTGCGGCACGGGCAGCGTGTCCAGTGGCAAATCCGGGCCAAACCAGGGCGACAACAGCGCAATCTGCTCCTCGATGGTCAACGCCCGGGCAGAGGCGACACCGGGTGTTTGCGACAACACCGTCAGCGCGGTTTCAGTCTGGGCGGCCATCTGGTCGGCCGGGGCATTGATCCGCACCGTGGCAGCGCCGGCAAGTTCGCTTGCCCAGCGGTCTGCCACTCGCCCCGACGCCAATGACAGAGCCAGCGCGAACACCGCAAGAAAGCCCATCGCACCGGACACGAACAGTGTGAGATGTGCAGTATAGCCAGTGGGCGGAACAACTCGATCGGCACGACCATCACGTTTCAACAGGTTGCGGAAGGTTTCCATGTTCATAGATCCGCCCCCGCCAGTTGAATTTGGCGCTGCGAGATGCGCAAAACACGCGCCTGCACCTGGCTTTTCGCCGCACGGATCAGGCTAAGATCATGGGTCGCAATCAAGACTGTCTTGCCCATCTTGTTCAATTCGACCAGCAGGCGCAAAAGGCGCTGAGACATTTCCCAATCCACATTGCCCGTAGGCTCATCGGCCAGCACGACATCCGGCGACAGCATCACCGCACGGGCCAGCGCCGCACGCTGGCGTTCACCGCCTGACAGCTCTGGTGGCAGCGCGTCAAGACGCGCACCCAGCCCGACCCAGTTTAACAGATCTGACAGATCTGTTTGCTCGGCAATTTCCGCCTTACCGGATACCATCAACGGCAAAGCGACATTCTCGGCCAAAGTCATGTGATCCAGAAACCGGCAATCCTGATGCACCACACCTATCCGGCGGCGCATCAGGGCCATCTGATCGCGGTTAAGGCGGGCGATATCCTGATCGAACACGCTCAGCCTTCCCGATGTGGGCAGCAATGCGCCATAGCAGAGCTTTAGCAGGGTTGTTTTGCCAGCACCGGACGGCCCGGTCAGGAAATGAAACGACCCCGGTTGAAGCTTAAGCGATACGTCGCTCAGCAATTCACCTCCACCATAGGTGTAGCTGACATGGTCCAGCTCGATCACGGGGGCCCCCAATTTTTGTGCCGCTCTTCTTGCCCCAGCGCGGTTCAGGTTTCAATGCCCGTACCGGGTCCAAATGGTGACACTTGGCCCGCGAAACCGAAAACGCGCTTTGCTGTTTGGTTCTAACGGAATATCATTCTTAAAAAAACTATTATCAGGCCAACCCCCGGCCCGGAGGCAGCATGCGTCTTACTTGTCCCAACTGCAGTGCCCAATACGAGGTGCCAGACGAGGTCATTCCAGAGGAAGGCCGCGATGTTCAGTGTTCGAATTGCGAGAAAACGTGGTTCCAGGCCAAACATCCGGCGGATCCAACCGTTGAGCAACCTGCAGATGAAACGTCTGCCGAGGATAAGGCAGTTCCACCGGCGGAGTCAGAAACCGCCGACCAGACCGAGCCCGAGCCCGAAACCGCACCAAAGGATGGTGCGCCGGTCAGCAATGTGGATCCTTCGGTCGCCGATATTCTGAAGGAAGAAGCTGCACGCGAAGCCGAATTGCGGGCCCAGGAAGGTAGCAGCCTTGAAAGCCAGCCTGATCTTGCTCTTGATCCACCTTCCGAGCCGGAACCAGACCCCGAACAGGCGGTCAAGGAACTGACAGCTACAGAAACCGCTAAAGATTCCGGGCAAGGTGACGCCCTGCCCGATGTCGAGACGATCAATTCCGGATTCCGCGGCGACGCCTCTGCAGATGCGCCCGAGGTATCAGCGCCTGCGCCCCGCAAATCCGGCGGCTTTCTGCGTGGGTTCGCTCTGATCTTGATACTTGGTGTGATCCTGTTCCTGATCTACGGCAATGCTCCGCAAATCAGTGAGGCTGTTCCTCAGGCGGATGCAGTTCTCAAACCTTATGTGTCTTTGGTGGATCAAGCCCGGCTTTGGCTGGATACCCAGGCTGGCGCTTCCCAGAACTGATCAGAACCGTTCAAGCAGGCGCTTGAGATATTCCAATTCAATCTCGGGACGTTCGGATTCACCGGTCCGGCGGCGAATTTCGTCCAGCAACTCGCGCGCACGGCGATAAACGTCCTCACCCTGCAGCAGGCTCTCATCGGTTGACATCGACCCGTTTGCACCAGGGTTGCGGCCCAGCGGATCGCGGTTGTTGGCCTGCATATCACCTTCCTGACTGCCTTGACCTGGTTGATTCTGCTGGTTCTGGGCCAAGGCCTCACCTAACGAGCGCATCCCTTCCCGCAGCGCATCCATCGCTTCGGACTGGTTGTCGATAGCATCAGCCAGCTCGTCATTCCGCAGAGCCTGCTCAGCCTCATCCATGGCGCGGCCAGCGCGCCCAAGCGCATCACGGGCGGCTTCGCCTTCCGGGGTACCGGTGCCGGGCAGGTTTTGTTGCTGGCGGCCCAGCTCATCGCGCAGGGCCTGTTGACGATCGGCCAGCGAACCCTGACCCTGCTGACCTTCATCAGCCTGGTCCGAACCCTGCCCCTGTCCGCCCTGGCCTTCGTGGCTCTGACCACGGCCCTGACCGCCATTGCGGCCCTGATTGCCCTGGTTTTCACCAGTCTGCGCACCGGGATTGAACTGCTCTTGCAGATCGCGGAAAGCCTGATCGCTCAGCCCCTGTTGATCGCGCAATGTCTCTGCCAAACCCTCCATCGCCTGTTGGCCTTCGGATTGCTGACCTTGACCCTGACCTTGCGTGACGCGCATGTTCTCCATCATCTGCTGGAATTCCTCCAGCGCCTGCTGCGCCTCGGCCATACGGCCCTGCTCCATCAGATCCTGAATTCGATCCATCATCCGTTGCAGATCATCCTGCGTCATCTGCAAGGATTCTCCGTCTTGCCCCTGCTGACCTTCTTCACCGTTCTGCTCTGCCAACCGCTGTAACTGTTGCAGGTAGTCCTGGGTGGCCTCGCGCAGCTCTTGCATCAGCTCAGCGATCTCTTCGTCGCTTGCCCCGTTCTGCATCGCCTCCGTCAGGCGCTCCTGCGCCCGGCGCATCCGCTCAAGAGCGTCGGCAAGCGTACCGTCCTCGATCAATACGGCCAGCTTCCATAGTGAGGCCGCGATTTCTTCCTGCTGCGTCGGCTTCAACCCGTATTCGGTAAATGTCTCAAGCCGCCGAAGTGTCACCCGCAAGCGCAAATAGGCCGTATCCGAGCGGAACAGGTCCTCGGGCAGATACGATACCGCCCGCAGAATCTGAGATACCCGTTTCGCGTTGTCCCGTGACCACAGCAGATCGCGCCGCTGTTCAACGATCGCAGCCGCCAGCGGATCAAAGAACCGACGCGCCGGAAGTGCTGTTGTATAGGGTTCAGACTGCCCTTGCTGATCGGCAGCATCACGCGCCATCAAAGTGATCTTTACTGGCAGATGCGCCCAGGGATGTTGTGAGAAATCCTCGATCAAATTCTCCGTGAAATCGGCCCGGTCGCCTGTAATGGGCATCGGTAACTCAACCTCGATCACCTCACGCGGTTCTGGAATCGCCATCAGACCATAGCGGCGATCAATTGCATCCAGATCCAGTTCGATCAGGGCAGAGCCTGCTATCACACCGTAATCATCTTTGGCCGCAAAGGGCAGTTTCATCTGGCCGCCTGCTTCGGATTTGGCAACGTCCGACACGGTGATCTGTGGAGACGTATCTACGATCACTTCCAACGCCCAATCGCGCCCGGAAGGCCCGTCTATCGTCATTCGGCCCGAACGTTCGACGACAAATTCCTGTTCAGGGTCGGTGACCGCTTCCGTGCCCAGCGGTGTCGAGGTTTCGGTCAAGCTGTGCGCACCGACCTCGCCGTAGAATCGCAATGTGATGCGGCTGCCTTGCGGGACCGAAAGTGTCGGGTCGGATTGATCCGCCAGATAGAGCGTTGGCAAGCCGGTATAGCGTGGCGGCTCGACCCAGCCTTCCCAACTTGGTCCCTGACCGGCAACGGCTGCACCCGGTGTCATCTCTGTCACGGATCCTATGCGCCAAAATGAGCCGAAAAGCACTGCAATCACCAGCGCCAGCAAAGCTATGAACCGCAGAGCATATGGGTCGCGGTCGGCCAGTCGGAGATCGGGCTTTACCGGCGCAGCCTGTGCGGCACGTTCCGCCATACGCGCCTGATGAGCCCGCCACAGGGCCACAGAATCAGCATCCATCGCGCCGATGGCCTGTTCATCCATCAGAGCCTGGATAGGACGCCCTGGCAGGGTCTCATCCATCCGGATCAACGCTTCGTTTCGTGTTGGGATACGGAACCGCCGCACGCCGTGGATCAGTGCAACCAACAGCCCAATCAACGCCGCCGACCCCGCGGCCCAAACGGTTTCCAACCCGACATGGTCCTGTAGTCCGAGCATCAGCGCGGCCAACAGCGCCATGGAAATTGAGAAAAACGGCCAGAAAGACCGCCAAACCTGCTCGCTTAGCATCCCCACCTGCGTTAGCAGCAAAGACAATCTGGGGATCGGCAAGGTTTCTCTTGCGGTCAAGTCGGGCCTCCGTTCACTGGCCCGCGCGCCTATTGCGTCAGAGCCACTCGGGTATGGTATCGCGGTTTATGATTTCGTCAAAGCTCGGACGTTCACGAATTACGGCAAATTGATCTCCGTGCACCAGAACTTCGGGTATCAGGGGTCGCGTGTTGTATTCGCTGGACATGACCGCGCCATAGGCCCCTGCGCTGCGAAAAGCGACCAGATCACCAGCACCCAGTGGCGGCATCTGCCGTTGCTTGGCAAATGTATCGCCGCTTTCGCAAACCGGACCGACGATATCATAGGGTTGCTGTTCCGTGCCCGGCACGGGTTCGATCACCGGTACGATATCGTGATAGGCTTCGTACATGGCCGGGCGGATCAGGTCGTTCATGGCACCGTCGAGGATTAGGAAATCCCGGCCCTCGCCGGATTTCACATAGATCACTTTGCTGACCATCAAACCAGCATTACCGGCAATCAGGCGGCCCGGCTCTATTTCGATTTCGCATCCCAGATGACCCAGAGTGTCTTTGATCAGCGCACCGTATTCCAAAGGCAGCGGCGGCGCTTCGTTCGAGCGCGCATAAGGAATGCCCAACCCCCCACCCAGATCAAGGCGGCGAATATTGTGGCCCTCACTGCGCAGCGTCTCGGTCAGCTCAGCAACCTTCTGATAGGCCAATGCAAAAGGCTCCAGCTCGGTCAGTTGCGAGCCGATATGGACGTCGATGCCAATGACCTTCAGCCCGGGCAGGCTGGCAGCGTGGGCATAGACTTCTGACGCACGGGCGATCGGAATGCCGAATTTATTCTCGGATTTTCCGGTGGCTATTTTGGCGTGGGTCTTGGCGTCCACATCCGGATTTACTCTAACGGTGATCGGAGCAACGACGCCCAAATCAAGCGCAACGGCGTTGATCACCTCCATCTCGGGTTCGGATTCCACGTTGAACTGACGAATGCCACCGGTCAGAGCAGTGCGAATTTCTTCGGCTGTTTTGCCAACGCCCGAAAACACGATCTTATCGCCGGGCACTCCGGCAGCTTTGGCCCGCAGGTATTCCCCACCCGAAACAACGTCCATCCCCGCGCCTGCCTCGGCCAGCGTCTTCAGGATCGCCTGATTGCTGGCGGCCTTCATCGCATAACATACGAGGTGGTCGGTCCCGTCCAACGCCTCATCGAACAGCTGGAAATGACGCAGCAGCGTCGCCGTCGAATAGACGTAAAAGGGTGTCCCAACCGCAGCTGCGATTTCGGAGATCGGGACATCCTCGGCGTAAAGCGCGCCGTCGCGGTAAAGAAAGTGATCCATAAAGACGCGCTTAGACCAGAATGCCCCGGCGGATCAATGGATTCTACGCAAACAGGGGTGTCGCGTCATTCAATATGCGAAACGCCGACCCGCCCATAACCGGATATCGAAATTCCAGATCCGCCGGATTGGGGTTCGGGATCGGGTCGCGGTTTATAGGATGGGTCGCAAGCCGCAAGAATGGCGAGGCCAAAGAACAGGCCTAAAATCTTCATATTCATTTCTTTTTCCAAGGTTTACGGCCAAGCGCCATTGATCGGTCTGAAATGGGAACTGAGTGCTGAAACTGCAACTCGGGAAACACTACCGCCCGAGAAAAACGCTCAGGGGGCCGCGTTGCAGGCCAACGCCGCCCCCGACATAGGCGCCGCTGGTGCCGACGCCGATATTGGCGCTCATCGTTGGTTGGATCGGTTCGCCATCCGCACCGCATCCGGCCAGGGTTACCCCTGCCAGCATCAACAGAGCCGCAGTCAGAATTCGCATTACACCAACGCCTTCCATCGCTTGACCTGAGCCCGCACCTGATCCGGTGCCGTGCCGCCGTAAGACTGGCGCGAGTTTACCGAATTTTGCACCGTAAGGACAGAAAAGACGTCATCGGTGATCTCCGCATGCACTGTTTGCATATCCGCAAGCGTCAGGTCCGGCAGATCGCAGCCCTTGCTCTCGGCCATCGCAACCAGCGATCCGGTGACGTGATGGGCATCGCGGAACGGCAGGCCCAGAACGCGCACCAGCCAGTCGGCCAGATCAGTCGCGGTCGAAAAACCCGACCCTGCAGCCGCAGCCAGGCTTTCGCGGTTGGCGGTCATATCCTTGACCATGCCTTCCATCGCTGCCAGCGCCAGCATCCAGTTATCGGCAGCGTCAAAAACCTGTTCCTTGTCTTCCTGCATGTCCTTGGAATAGGCCAGCGGCAAGCCCTTCATCACCATCATCAGCGCGGTGTTGGCGCCATAAATGCGCCCGACCTTGGCACGGATCAGTTCTGCCGCATCCGGGTTCTTCTTTTGCGGCATGATAGACGAGCCAGTCGAAAAACGGTCAGACAGGGTGACAAAGCGGAACTGGGCAGAAGACCAGATCACCAGTTCTTCGGCAAAGCGCGACAGGTGCATTGCACAGATCGAAGCAGTTGACAGAAATTCCAGCGCAAAATCGCGGTCACTGACGGCGTCCAGCGAATTGGCAGCGGGACGGTCAAAGCCCAGCGCCTCGGCGGTCATGACCCGATCAATAGGGAACGAGGTTCCAGCCAGCGCGGCAGCCCCCAGTGGGGATTCGTTCATCCGCGCGCGGGCATCGCGGACGCGGGACAGATCACGCCCGAACATTTCGACATAAGCCATCATGTGATGGCCCCATGTCACCGGCTGCGCCGTTTGCAGGTGGGTAAAACCCGGCATGACCCAATCGGCCCCAGCCTCGGCCTGCGCCAAAAGCGCGCGGATTAGGGCCAGCAGACCGGTATCGGCGGCATCGAACTGATCACGCACCCACAATTTGAAATCGGTTGCCACCTGATCATTGCGCGACCGGCCTGTGTGCAAACGGCCCGCAGGTTCGCCAATGATCTCTTTCAGGCGCGCCTCGACGTTCATGTGGATGTCTTCCAGAGCTGTCGAGAACTGAAACGCGCGGTTCTGGATTTCTGACAATACGGTGAGCAGCCCTTCCCGAATGGCCTCAGCATCACTATCAGTTATAACGCCCGTGGCAGCCAACATGGCGGCATGGGCGCGCGAGCCTGCAATGTCCTGGGCTGCCATCCGCTGATCGAACCCGATCGAGGCATTGATTGCCTCCATGATCGCGTCTGGACCGGCGGCAAAGCGGCCGCCCCACATCTGGTTCGAAGATTGATCGGTCATGTAAGAAAACCCGGAGTTGATATGCACCTATTTCGTCTGATCCCCCTTTATATGGCCCTTGCGCTAGGTGCAAACGCGGCTTTGGCCACAGATGCGGAAACTCTGGGTCCGCTGCGCGAAGGCACCCTGAAGCGGTTGATCCTGCACAAAGAGCCCAAACCGCACACCTTGGTCGAATTTCAGTTGGAAGATGATGGTGGCACCGCAACGCTTGCGGATTATCAGGGCAAATACGTTCTGCTGAACTTTTGGGCCACATGGTGCGCACCGTGCCGAAAGGAAATGCCTCAGATCGCCGAGTTGCAGGCGGAATTCGGGGGTGACAAATTCGAAGTCCTGACATTGGCCACCGGGCGCAACTCATCCGCGGGGATCAAGAAGTTTTTCGAGGAAAACAACATCGAGAACCTGCCGCGCCATCAAGATCCGGGCTCGGCCGTGGCACGTGAGTTCGGTGTCATTGCCCTGCCAATCACGGTCATTCTTGACCCCGATGGCAATGAAATCGCCCGCCTGATCGGGGATGCCGAGTGGAATTCAGACAGTGCCAAGGCGATCATTGCGGCACTGGTCGCAGAAGAAAGCTAAGGTCGTTTTCCCGAAGTCTTGAATTTATGATAGCCTCCCCGTCGTTGTAACGAGGAGGCTTTCTTTATGAAGAACGTATTCACTCTGGCCATCGCTGCCTGTCTGGTTTTGGGCTCGGCATTGGTTGCCGAGGCCAAAGACATCAGGAAAGAAAAAGATTTTCAGAATGCTGTCGCTGGTAAAAAACTGGTAGATGGCGGCACTTGGGTGCTTATTTCACCCGACGGGAAGATTTCCGGACAAACCAGCGACAAGGTCAAATTCTCGGGCGCGTGGATCTGGAACAAACGTTTTTGGTGCCGAACGCTTGTTGTTGGCGGAAATCAGATCCCGCAGGATTGCCAGAAAGTAACGATAGAAGGGAACCAGGTGACCTTTACCCGCAACAAAGGCAAGGGTGATTCCGGGGGGACCTATACGATTACCAACTGACCTCTTTGCACGGGCACCGTGATCCCCAACCGGTGCTTCAGGTCGAATTTCAGCTTACGCGACGCCACCTTTGACAGCCAAGCCTCCGCTTTGCAGTTTGTGGGTCAGGAGGATGTCATGCCGCTGGAGATATTGTTAGTTCTGGTCATCGGGGGGATAGGCGGAATTACTATTCTGCTGCATCTGACTGGCCGTTCGCGGCAGTTCGCCCTGACGCCTGATCTGGCCCGCGCGCAATGGTCGCGCCATTTCCCCGATGACGTGATCGCAGATGTAACCGTAGCGCACGACCAACGTTCCGCGCTGATCCGAACCACAACCGGTTCGGGCCTTTTGTGGTCGTTCGGCGCGGATACCGTGGCCCGCCACCTGCAGGATTATGACTGGATCGAGCATCCGGACGGATTCGAAGTTCAGTTTCATGATTTCGGAACTCCCTCAACCCGCATCCACCTCGATGACATCGAACGCGCCCACTGGCGACACCTGATGGAGCCCGCATGACCGACCAGATTTCCTTTCCCGATGCCGTGCAATGGGCAGTCCCGTTCTTTATCGCCGCAATTCTGGCCGAGTTCGTCTGGATCGCTTTCAAAGGCCGGGGCGGGCGCTATGAAACGCGGGATGCGGTCACCTCGCTGATCATGGGCGCGGGCAATATTGCCTCGGGGTTTCTGCTCGGTTTCATCGCCTACGGGTTCTTTATGTGGTTGTGGCAGATTACTCCGCTGAACCTGGGCACCTCGATCCCGGTGATTATCCTGTGCTTTTTGCTGGACGATTTGCGTTACTATTGGGTGCATCGGTTCGGGCATCGCATCCGTTGGGTCTGGGCCAGCCATGTGAACCATCATAGCTCTCAGCATTACAACCTGACCACGGCGTTGCGTCAGACCTGGACTTATACATTCACCTTCATGATGGTCGTGCGCGCGCCGCTGATCCTGCTGGGGTTTCATCCGGCAATGGTTCTGTTTGTCGGCGGTCTGAACCTGATCTATCAGTTCTGGATTCACACCGAGGCCATCGGCAAGATGCCCCGCTGGTTCGAGGCGGTTATGAACACCCCCAGCCACCACCGCGCCCATCATGGCCGCAACGCACGCTATCTGGATTGCAACTATGCCGGCGTGTTCATCATCTGGGACAAAATGTTCGGCACCTTTGTGCCAGAGCAGGTCGATGACAAGGTCGACTATGGGTTGGTTCACAATATCGGAACCTTCAACCCGTTGCGCGTCGCCTTTCACGAATGGGTCGGAATCTGGCAGGATGCCACGCAATCGGGGTTAACTTTGCGCCAGCGGTTGGCCTATTGCTTTGCCCCACCCGGTTACAGCCATGACGGCAGCCGGGATAGCTCGGAGCAGATCAAAGCCAAGCATATCTCGCGCAACCCCAGGGATCGAGGGACGCCCGGATTTGAGCATTTTGAGACCGAAACGCACAAATCCGAAGCAAAACAAGCTTGAATCCGCCTGTCACGTGCTGATTTTCTTGAAAATTAGCTCAGCCTGCACATATCCAAACGATGTGCATTACGAGTGACCGGAGATTATCATGACCCGTTGGACAACATTTTCCACAGTTTTAGGACTGATAGGCCTGCTTGTCGCAATGCTGACAGCGCTGGCCGCCGGGACCGCAACGCTGATCGCGTTTGGACTGGCCATGATGGTGCTGGGATTTACGGGCGCAGTTATTGGTGCCGCTAGATCTCTGGGACGTGTTCTGGACGCAGCCCGCTGACATTTTCATTTCCATTAACCGCAGATTCACATCTTTGCCCTGAAATTGGATCCTGACCGACGACGGTAGGGAAGCGATTTCGATCATGCGGGACAGGAAACTGGCAGATTTACCCGAAGGATCAGACAGCCCGTTAAACGCGGCCGTGCTGTCGCGCGACAACTCAACGATCCAGATGGCTACGGATGCTGTCAAACACAAACAGTGCAAACTGGCCTTTCAACCGGTCATGCAGGCTAACGCGCCACATGGTATCGCCTTCTACGAGGGCTTCATCCGGGTGCTGGATGAAACCGGTCGTGTCATCCCGGCACGCGAATTTATGCCTCAGCTTGAAAACACCCCGATTGGCCGCGAATTGGACTGCATCGCGCTTGAGATGGGCCTGCGCACATTGGCGCGCACCCCGGACATCCGCATGTCGATCAATATGTCCGCAAGGTCGATCGGATATGGACGTTGGTCGCGTGTTCTTGACCGGTTCATGAAAAAAGATGCCAGTATCGGTGAAAGGCTGATCCTTGAAATTTCCGAAAGTTCGGCCATGACCGTGCCGGAACTCGTGGTCGATTTCATGGACCGGTTGCAACCACGTGGCGTTGCATTTGCGCTGGATGATTTTGGTGCCAGCAATTTCTGCTTCCGCCATTTCCGCGAGTTTCTTTTTGATGCCGCCAAGATTGATGGCCAGTTCATCCGCGGCATCAGTGAAAACCCGGATAATCAGGCGCTGGTTCGTGCCCTGATCGCAGTTGCAAGGGAATTTGAGATTCTGGTCACGGCCGAATCGGTCGAAACCAAAGCGGATGCTGAGTTTTTGGTGGCCAATGGTGTCGATTGTCTGCAAGGATTTCTGTTCGGCGCACCTACGGTTTCTGCGCCCTGGAAAACGGAAAACGAACAGAAATCGGCGGGTTAACCCCAAAAAACCAGGGACCTTGGGTCCTGAGACAAGCTGCCCGTTGCTGCAAATGCAGCATTGCGCTATTGCAGTGATACTTGAGCGGGGGATTACGGGGCGCTCTTGTTGCGGGGGGAACCTCTCGACCTGCGCCGTCAGACATTCCGCCGGACCATGTCGGTAAAGGACTGATCATAATGACCAATGTAGTTATCGCATCCGCCGCACGTACAGGCGTCGGCAGCTTTGGTGGTTCGTTCGCGAACACCGCAGCCCATGATTTGGGCACAGCCGTTCTTGAAGCCGTAGTCGAACGCGCCGGAATCGAAAAAGGCGAAGTCAGCGAGACAATTTTGGGTCAGGTTCTGACCGCAGCCCAGGGTCAGAACCCGGCGCGTCAGGCGCATATCAACGCCGGTCTGCCGCAGGAAAGCGCGGCCTGGGGCATCAACCAGGTCTGCGGATCCGGCCTGCGCGCCGTGGCACTGGGCGCACAGCATATCCAACTGGGCGATGCTGATATCGTCGCTGCTGGCGGGCAAGAGAACATGACCCTGTCGCCCCATGCCGCCGCTCTGCGCGCCGGCCAAAAGATGGGCGACATGAAGTATATCGACACAATGATCCGCGATGGACTGTGGGATGCGTTCAACGGGTATCACATGGGTCAAACCGCCGAAAACGTTGCTGAAAAGTGGCAGATCAGCCGCGATATGCAGGATGAATTCGCCGTCGCAAGCCAGAACAAGGCCGAAGCTGCGCAGAAGGCAGGCAAATTCGCCGATGAGATCACCCCCTTTACCATCAAGACCCGCAAGGGTGACATCGTGATGGACAAAGACGAATACATCCGCCACGGCGCAACCATGGAAGCCATGGCCAAACTGCGCCCGGCTTTTGCTAAGGACGGATCGGTCACCGCCGCCAATGCCTCGGGCCTGAACGACGGCGCGGCTGCGACCCTGCTGATGTCGGCGGCAAATGCCGAAAAGCGCGGGATTGAGCCTCTGGCGCGGATTGCATCTTATGCTACCGCTGGTCTGGACCCGTCGATCATGGGCGTCGGCCCGATCTATGCCTCGCGCAAGGCGCTGGAAAAGGCGGGCTGGTCGGTTGACGATCTGGATCTGATCGAAGCCAACGAAGCCTTTGCCGCACAAGCCTGTGCCGTGAACAAAGACATGGGCTGGGACCCGTCCATCGTGAACGTCAATGGCGGCGCCATTGCCATCGGTCACCCGATCGGCGCCTCGGGCTGCCGCGTTCTGAACACTCTGTTGTTCGAAATGAAGCGGCGGGACGCGAAAAAAGGTCTTGCGACTCTGTGCATCGGTGGCGGCATGGGCGTTGCCCTATGTGTCGAGCGCGACTGATCTAACAATGCCTTCTCGGCCCACTCTTATTTCGGCCCTTGTGATTTGCTTTGCAGGGGCCGCAGACGCACAGAACCGTCAACCGCTTTCGACCAGCCTGACGGAGTGCAGCGTCATCTTTACAGAGCTAGCCGAGCTGAGAGCACGCCGGAACAAGGACCAAACAACCACAGACGCCGCGCTTGCCAGCGCGGCGTTATTCGTTGTGGAAGCTCGTGATCAGGCCGCAAAGGAAGGCATTAAGAACCCCTACAAACACATCCAGTCCGCGCAGGTTCGATTGTCCGAGACATGGCAGGATCGCTTTGGCAAATTGGCTCTGCTGAACGAAAATAATGACTGGATCGACTATTGCCGTGCATTGGGTAAAGATCGTGGCCTCACACTACCCTGAGGCGAAACCAAAAACCTCAGCGCTGCGGCAACTTGCCTGCGCAATATTGTTGCGCTGGTTGGTTCGGAATAGTAACAGCATTACCAAGACGACTTAAATTGGAGGATTCCTAAATGGCACGAACAGCACTCGTCACCGGCGGTTCCCGCGGCATTGGCGCAGCAATTTCCAAGGCGCTTAAGGCCGAAGGGTACAATGTTGCAGCCACCTACGCGGGGAACGACGAAGCCGCCGCGAATTTCACCGACGAGACCGGAATCGCCACCTACAAATGGAACGTTGCGGATTATGACGAATCCAAAGCGGGCATCGAAAAGGTCGAAGCCGAGATTGGCCCGATCGACATCGTTGTTGCCAATGCCGGCATCACCAAGGACGCCCCATTCCACAAAATGACACCCGAGCAGTGGCATCAGGTGATCGACACCAACCTAACCGGCGTATTCAACACCGTTCACCCGGTTTGGCCTGGCATGCGTGAGCGCAAGTTTGGCCGTGTCATAGTCATCAGCTCGATCAACGGTCAAAAGGGTCAGTTCGCTCAGGTGAACTATGCCGCAACCAAGGCGGGTGATCTGGGAATCGTGAAGTCGCTGGCGCAGGAAGGCGCGCGCGCGGGCATCACCGCCAACGCTATCTGCCCCGGCTATATCGCAACCGAAATGGTCATGGCTGTCCCCGAGAAGGTTCGTGATTCCATCATCAGCCAGATTCCAGCGGGCCGACTGGGCGAACCGGAAGAGATCGCACGCTGCGTTGCTTTCCTGGCCTCTGAAGACTCGCAATTCATCAACGGATCGACCATCTCGGCCAATGGTGCTCAGTTCTTCGCCTAAGTTGGCTGTCAAAATGCAAGCGGGCCGGTTCTAAGCAGAACCGGCCCTTCTTTTATCCCGTAAGACCGCGCGCGCTGCGATCAGCGGGAACCAAAAATCCACTTAAACACATTCAGAACCGCTTTGCCCCGCGCCTCATGCGCGCGCAGAATCGCCGATTGTGCAGCTGGATTTGTTGTCATCTCAATCATGGCAGCCTCTCAACTCAAAACAGTTTTACTTGACTTGCAGCCAATATGATCCCTACCTGAAAAAGCTACAAACGAGCTTTTTTGAAGGGTCAGTTAAGAGTTTCTATACTATGAGCGATTACCTGCCCCCATTGACCGCTTTGCGCGCCTTTGATGCAGCCGCCCGGCACATGTCTTTCGCCAAGGCCGCAGCAGAGCTGCATGTAACACCCGCGGCGCTGTCGTTTCAGATCAAATCTCTTGAGGAACATCTGGGTCGCCCCCTGTTTCACCGCCTTAATCGAGCGGTGGAGCTAACCGAAGCTGGGCGAAAGCTCGCACCAGGAGCCGCCGAAGGGTTTAGCACTTTGCTAGCTGCATGGAGTGCGACACGCAGACTTCAGGATGAAACCACGCTTACCGTTGCGGCGGGGCCGGCCCTGACAGCGAAATGGCTTGCCCCGAGACTCTATGATTTCGCCAAGGCTTATCCTGAGATTAATCTGCGCATCTCAACATCGCTCCAGATGGTTGATCTGCACCGTAATGAAGCCGACGTCGCGATCCGTTTCGGTTATGGGGAATATGGTGATCTTTATGCTGTTCATGCTCGCAAGGAATGGTTGACCCCTGCAATGACCCCCGCCCTTGCCGAGCAGTTTCCCACTCCTGAGAGCCTTGTCGATGCCCCGCTGGTTATCAATGAATATGACAGTTTTCTTCAACCACCTTGTGATTGGCCCGCTTGGTTCAAAGCTGTCGGAATCAATGGGTTTGAGCCACATGGCATGCAATTTTCGAATGTAGAGCATTCGATCGATGCGGCCTGCGCCGGGATCGGTGTTCTCCTTGGTCGACGACCGCTGCTCATCAAAGATGTGCTTGAGGGCAGGCTTGTAACCCCGTTCAAGATTGCGATCGAAACCGATGCCCGATTTTCGTTTGTTTGCCTGCCCGGTCGGGAAAACCTTGCGCAGATTGCTGCCTTTCGGGACTGGTATTTGGCAGAGATCGAAAGAACCTCAAATATCTGGGGTGAGTTCAAAATTATCCCTGTCAAAGAGGTGACCGTTGAATGAGTAAAATGACCGCGACAGCAATCGGTTTTGTCGCTGTTTTGCTTTGGTCCCTTCTGGCCCTGTTCACCGTCGGTTCAGCACCGGTTCCTGCGCTGTTGCTGAATACGATCTGCTTCTCGATCGGGGGTACGCTGGGGCTGGTCTGGGCCTGGGCCAATGGCGGGCTGGGGCAGTTGCGGTCCGTGCGTTGGACCACCTATCTGTTTGGCACCATCGGGTTGTTTGGCTATCACGCACTCTACTTCTCGGCCCTGCGCATGGCCCCTGCAGCCGAGGCCGGGCTGATTGCCTATCTCTGGCCCCTGTTGATTGTGCTGTTCTCAGGTTTGCTACCGGGCGAGCATCTGCGTGCAGGGCACCTGATCGGAGCCTGCCTGGGCTTTGCTGGGGCCGCTGTGATCATCGCCGGGGGTGGTGGCGCAGGATTTAAGGCCAGCCACCTACCCGGTTACGGGCTGGCGCTGCTGTGTGCTCTGACCTGGTCGGGCTATTCCGTTATTTCCCGTCGTCTTGGGGATACGCCCACAAGCTCTGTCGCTGTGTTCTGCATCTTTACCGCCATCGCCTCGGGTGGTCTGCATCTAGCCATCGAAGAAACCGTTTGGCCGGGCACGGCCTTTGGCTGGGCTTCGATCGCGGCACTTGGGCTGGGGCCTGTTGGTCTGGCGTTCTATGTCTGGGACATCGGGGTCAAACAAGGCGACATTCAGATTCTTGGCACCGCGTCTTATGCAGCGCCCCTGTTGTCTACCGTCGTTTTGGTGGTTGCCGGGATCGCAGCCCCATCCTGGGGTCTGGCAATCGCAGCCATCCTGGTCACCGGCGGCGCGGCCATAGCCGCGCGCGCCAGCCTTAAAAGTTAACTGGAAAGTCGCTCTATCTCTTCCTTAAGCCTTAGCTTCTGTTTCTTGAGTTGAGCGATATGGAGATCGTCGATGCCTGGCGCGCGCTGGGCTTGTTCTACTTCGAGACCGAGAGTTTCGTGCTTCTTCTTCAGTTCCGTCAGATGTGCGCTCACGCTCATGGCGATACTCCTTCATTGGTGTCTCTGAATAACGTAGGAAGTTGAGCACATCGTTTCCAGCCTGTCACGCTGCAGACGCACAGATTCTATAATAAATCTGACAAATTCGGCTGGTTGGCGCCTATTGATCCGAAAACCCGTTCAGCGCAGCACCGTCGCGCAAAACGGACGATATCTGAGAGGTATAGCTTTCGCCGTCTTTTTCGTGGCGCAAACCCTTGTGCAAAATCAGCGGGGCATGCAGTTGAAACGCAGCCCGACCGCCTTTTCTGGCCCTAAGGACCACCAATTCAGCCTTCCGACCTGCCCGCGCGGCCAGGGGCAGAACTTCGACTGAGCCAAGCCGCCCCTCACAGGCTGACAGCATGTCGGGCAACCGATCGGCCTTTTGGATCATGTGCAGATAACCCCGCGGTGCGAGGCGCTTTGCCGCACAATCGAACCAATCGCGCAACGGGGTATCCTCGCCCAAGGCAATTCCGCGACCCGAGTCCGCCGCAGGGCTGTGGGCACCGGCCAAGTAATAGGGCGGATTCGCAATCACATGATCGAACTGCTGTTGTTTCAGTTCAGCGGGCAGTTTGCTCAGATCGGCCTGCACCACTGTCAGCGCCTGCGCATTCTGATCCGCGTTGCGGGTGGCCAGATCGGCATAGGGCGATTGCAGCTCAACACCCGTGGCGTTCAATCCCGGCACGCGCGCCATCAGGCACAAGATGGCGGCACCAGCGCCACATCCCAGCTCCAGCACGGATTGCCCAGCCTTGGCCGGTACCGCTGCCGCCAGCAAGACAGGATCGACCCCGGCGCGATAGCCGGACAGGGGCTGCCAAAGCCGAACGCGCCCATTAAGAAAGTCGTTCAAACTTAGCTCTGGGTCAGTGAATTGCGTCATCGGCCCAGCGGGATCTCATTGTCGCGCATCACCCGTTCCGCGCGGGTCAAATCATCTGCCCGCACCATAAGGCGACGCGGGAAAATACCGATGCCACCTTCTAGGATGCTCATATTTACGTCCATCTGAAAGCAGTCTATATCCTCGCCCTGAAGTAGGGCGGATGCAAAGGCCAGGATCGTCGGATCAGTGCTGCGCAAAAGTTCTTTCATGGGGATGGATGTAAGGGCAAGGTGAGGCGGAAGTCGAGCCTTGTATCAGGAGTGTGATGAACATCAGCACAGTCTCAAAACCGCATGAGCGGCTGGCCGAGATTCTTTCGGGTGAAATGGACGCGGTCAATGACCTGATACGCACGCGCATGGCCTCAGAACACGCGCCCCGCATTCCCGAAGTCACCGCACATTTGGTCGAAGCGGGTGGCAAGCGCCTGCGTCCGATGCTGACACTGGCCGCGGCGCGGCTGTTCGACTATGCCGGGGACCATCATTTGCGTCTGGCGGCAACGGTTGAGTTCATCCACACCGCGACCCTGTTGCATGACGATGTTGTCGACGAAAGCGCACAAAGGCGCGGACGGCCAACAGCGAATCTGCTTTGGGACAACAAATCCAGCGTTCTGGTTGGGGATTACCTGTTCTCACGCAGCTTCCAGCTTATGGTCGAGACCGGGTCTCTTAGGGTTCTGGACATCCTTGCCAATGCGTCTGCCACGATCGCCGAGGGCGAAGTGCTACAGATGACTGCTGCAACCGATCTGGGCACGGATGAGGCCATCTATCTTCAGGTTGTGCGCGGCAAGACCGCAGCCTTGTTCTCAGCCGCAACCGAGGTGGGCGGGGTCATCGCCCAAGCGTCAGAGGCCCAGGTCAAGGCGCTCTTCGATTATGGCGATGCGCTGGGGATTGCCTTCCAGATCGCTGATGACCTGCTGGATTATCAGGGCGACAGCAAAGCGACCGGTAAGAATGTCGGCGACGACTTTCGCGAGCGTAAGCTGACGCTGCCAGTGATCAAGGCGGTGGCGCAGGCCACCCTCGAAGAACGCGCCTTCTGGCAGCGCACCATAGGCCGGGGCCGTCAAGAGAGCGGTGACCTCGAAACCGCTCTTGGTCTCATGGGTAAATACGGCACGCTTGCGGCGACGCGAAAAGATGCGCTTGGCTGGGCCAACAAGGCTAAGGCGTCGCTAGGCATCCTGCCCGACCATGAGATCCGCACCCTGCTGAGCGATTTGGCAGACTTCGTTGTCGCGCGCCTTAGTTAAGCTGAACCGCACGGCACCACCAGTTGGGGTGGGCTGCGCCAATCTCATAGGCGGCGAAATGGGCAGCTTTCATCGTCGGGTACAGCGCGAAACAGGTCGATCCTGACCCTGACATGCGCGACAACAGCGTCTCTTTTGTATCCTTTAGTGCGTCCAGCACCTGCGCGACGTCGCGAGCCAGAGATGTGGCCGGACTTTCCAGGTCGTTTCGCTGTTTTCCCAACCATTCGGCGCAATCCTGAGGCCCCTCAAATACCGGGATATCCTCTGCCATGGGCGGGTTTTCCCTGCATTCCAAAGCCGCGAATATCGCAGGCGTTGGAACCTCTACACCCGGGTTGACCAGCAAGGCTGGTAGATGTGGGAGGGTGACCGGGTTCAGACACTCTCCGATCCCACGCATACGGCTTGATCTGGCTGCCATGCAGACAGGGACATCCGCACCCAGGCGCAGTGCTGTTTCTGGCGGGACGTGCCCACCCTGGCCCTCGATCATCCGCAAAGTTGCGGCGGCATCGGAAGAACCGCCACCGATCCCGCCTCCATGCGGCAGCACTTTGTTCAGGTCAATATGCCCAGTCCAGCCTGCAGCCTCGGCGGCTTTCCACACCAGATTGCGACTATCGCTTGGCACACCCGCCGCATGTTCGCCGGTGATAGAGATCGACAGCGCCTCACCTGCGGTGAAATGCAGCGTATCGCCCAGATCGGCAAACACCACGAGCGAATCCAACAGGTGATAGCCGTCCACGCGCTGGCCGGTGACGTGCAAGGTAAGGTTGATCTTGGCGGGCGCGAAAGCCTTAGCCTTCATTGGCGACCTTCAGCGGCGCGGCACCTTCCTCGATCAGAACCTCGTCCAGCCCGACCTCGATCTTGCGGCGAATACGCTCGGGGTCGGCCTCACCATCGGCGTCTTCGAGGTCAATGAAAGACAATGCCCGCTTCCACTGGAACTCGGCTTCGCGTGCGCGGCCCACGGCCCAGTAAACGTCACCCAGGTGATCATTCACCACTGGGTCTACCGGCATCAACTCGACGGCACGCTCCATATGCTCGACCGCCTCTTCATAGCGGCCCAGTCGAAACAGAACCCATCCCAAGCTGTCGACGATATAGCCGCTACCAGGGCGTGCGGCGACGGCGCGTTCGATCATGCCAAGCGCTTCGTCCAGATTTTCGCGCCGTTCTACAAGCGAATAACCCAGATAATTCAGGACCTGCGGTTGGTCGGGGTTAAGTTCTAGCGCACGGCGGAAATCGGCCTCAGCATTGTCCCACTGCTTTAGTCGCTCGTACGAGATACCACGGGCGTAGTGCAGGAACCAGTTGCCGCCACCATCAGCATCAATCAATTCAATCGCTGTGCTATAGGTTTCGACAGCCGCAGCATAGTTTTCTTCACGTCTTTGCAAATCAGCCAGCGCCACGTGAACACTTGGCAGATCCGGTCTCTGCGTCGCAAGGGTCTGCAAGACTTCTTCCGCCGCATCGGTTTTGCCTGCCGTGACAAGCACCTCGGCCCGGCCCAGTTCAGCAGCGTGATAGTCACTGCTGCTCGCGGGCACTTTGCGATAGGCTTCGACGGCAAGATCGTATTGCTCCAACTCGTCCAAAAGTTCGGCACTCAACAAGATTGCGTCCACGTGATCCGGGCGCAGAAAGGCTGCGACCTGCGCATAAAGCAGGACGTAATTCTCAGCCGCCTCACTGCTGAGCGCGGCTCCCACGGAAAAGAACACTTCTGCGATACCGTCCTGCGATGTGCGGACATGAGTAAAGGGCAGCGTTTCGCCAGCGCTCAGACGCGATTCGTACCCTTCAATCGAGGGATCAGAGCCCGACTCGAACACGTCATCCAGAAACTGCAGCGCATCCTCATTGCGGTCCAGCTGCGACAGAACCTCGGTCCGTGCCAGCGCTGCGCGGCGGGTAAATCGCGCCACAACACCATTATCGGCCGCAAAGACTGCCTCGGCACCTTCAAAGTCTCCGACCGAGGCCAGTGCCAAAGCTTTGTGGTAAAGCGCGAACTCGCGCAGACCTTCCTGCGCTGCAACTTGGTCAAACTGCTCCAGCGCGCTGGTCATCGCACCCTGGCCCATATGGGCCCAGCCCAATATTAACCCGTCAACCAGCGGCCCGACGCCTTGCGTTTCGGGGTCGCGGGCAAGCAGTTCATCCAGCTTGCCTTCAGCCACCAGATTAGCGGCAATCGCCATTTTCGCGGGCTGGTTGGGCAGGCCTAACTCTTCGATGGTTTGGGCAATCGGCAAAGCGCGCTTAACCTCGCCCAGCGACAAGCGCGCAACGACGACATTCTCCAGCAACCGGTCGTTTTGAGGATCTGCGCGCAATGCTTGCGCAAAATATTTCTCAGCCGCCGTATAGTCGTCCTGAAAAATCGCCTGACGCCCGGCAAGATACGCACCGAACCCAGTGTCGGCATAAGCCGGAATGGCGAATGACGTGGTAAACAGCACAGCCAGCGCTGTGCGACGAATGAGAAAAGTCACCAAATTCCTGCCTTGCGATTGTCGGTTGCGCAATAAGCTAGGGCTTTGACCAGAAAGAGGCAATGGCAGAGCCTTCACGACGCCGCCATTGCCCATTTTTCGCTTACATATTGGGATAGTTCGGACCATCCCCTCCCTGCGGCGTGGTCCAGGTGATATTCTGGCTGGGATCTTTGATGTCGCAGGTCTTGCAGTGAACGCAGTTCTGAAAGTTGATCACGAATCGCGGACCATTTTCATCCTCGACCATCTCATACACGCCCGCCGGGCAATAGCGCTGCGCCGGTTCGTCGAATTCGGGCAGATTGACACTGACCGGAATCGCCGGGTCCGACAGTTTTAGATGGCAAGGCTGACTTTCCTCGTGGTTCGTCATCGCGAACGAGACGTTGGTCAGGCGGTCGAAGGACAGCGTGCCATCCGGCTTTGGATAGTCGATCGGTTTATGTTTACTGGCTTCTTCAGTCGATTCCGCGTCGTTCTTGCCGTGGCCCAGAGTGCCAAACAGCGAAAAGCCCAGAGTGTTTGTCCACATGTCCAAACCGCCCAGCGCCAGCGAGGGCATCAGACCCCACTTCGACCACATCGGTTTGACGTTGCGCACTTTCTTGAGGTCTTTTCCGATGGCACCTTCGCGAACATCTGCTTCATAGACAGTCAATTCATCGCCCGAACGCTCGGCTTTGATGGCATCAAATGCCGCCTCGGCCGCAGCTTTGCCAGACAGCATCGCGTTGTGGTTGCCCTTGATGCGCGGCACATTGACCATGCCCGCCGAACAGCCCAGCAGCGCCACGCCTGGCGCGACCAGCTTGGGCATCGATTGATATCCACCCTCAGTAATCGCACGAGCGCCATAAGCCACGCGCTTGCCGCCTTTCAGCAGCTCGGCCACCATCGGATGATGCTTAAAGCGCTGGAATTCCATATAGGGGTACAGGTGCGGGTTCTTGTAATTCAGGTGAACCACAAACCCGACATAGACCTGATTGTTTTCCAGGTGATAGATGAACGATCCGCCGCCCGCGTTGCTGCCCAGGGGCCAGCCCATCGTATGGGTGACGGTGCCTTCCTTGTGCTTGGCCGGGTCGATCTCCCAGATCTCTTTCATGCCGACGCCGTATTTCTGGACTTCTTTTCCGGCTTGCAGATCGTATTTCGCGATCACTTCCTTGGACAGCGACCCGCGCACACCTTCGGACAAGAAGACATATTTGCCGTGCAGCTCCATGCCCGGCTCGGTGTTCGGGCCGTAGGAGCCATCGGCCTCAAGGCCGAAGACACCAGCAACAACGCCTTTGACTTCACCATTGTCGCCATAGACCAGCTCGGAACAGGCCATGCCGGGGAAGATTTCCACGCCCAGCTCTTCGGCCTGTTCAGCCATCCAGCGGCAGACATTGCCCATCGACACGATATAGTTGCCGTGGTTGTTCATCAGCGGCGGCATCGGGAAGTTCGGAATGCGGATTTTTCCGGCCTCACCCAGCATATAGAAGTTATCTTCGGTGACCGGCGTGTTCAGCGGTGCATCTTTTTCCTTCCAGTCCGGTATCAGCGCATCCAGGCCGCACGGGTCCAGCACCGCACCTGACAAGATATGCGCACCCACCTCTGAGCCCTTTTCCAGAACGACGACGTTCAGATCGGCATCCAGCTGTTTCAGACGGATGGCCGCCGACAGTCCCGCGGGGCCGGCGCCCACGATCACCACGTCATATTCCATCGCTTCGCGTTCAATCTCGGCCATTGCGGGCTCCTTCGCTAACTTTCCGAATTGGCGCATCTAACGCACGGTCGGCGCAATTTTGTTTCACGGCTGATTACATGCTGGGAAAGCCACAGGTCAATCGAAACACGGCGTAACTATGCCGCTATGCGGCAGATCACGTGTCCGGAGTGTCACCCATCAGGTATCTGGGGCCACTTCCCTTGGATTTGGCACGGTCATCAGGATTGTAAAGAGCACATTTGGGCAAACTAAGGCACCCACAGCCAATGCATCCGTCCAGATTGTCACGCAGGCGCATCAACGTATCGATTCGCTGATCCAGATGCGACCGCAGATCCTTGCTGATGTTTTTCCAATCCTGCGGCGTTGGTGTACGATTTCCGGGCAAGCCGGACAGGACTTCTCGGATTTCGGGCAGGGTTAGTCCGAATTGCTGCGCTATCATCACAAAACTCAACCGCCTTATGTCGGCGCGCTGATATCGCCGCTGCCCACCCGCATTGCGCCATGGGGCGATCAGACCCTGCGCCTCGTAATATCGGATCGCTGAAACCGCCAGCCCGGTGCGCTGGGCCAAAGCGCCTATTGCCAGCCCCTCTGAAATCGCCATCTCGCCCTCAAAAAGTTCCTTGACCTAAAGTTAGGTTTAGAAATTACGGTGAGTCGGGACAAGCCTCAAATTGAATAGGAGATCCCATGATGGCGACACTTGAACACACCAATTTCACCGTCCGCGACCCGCAGGCTTCAGCCAAATGGATGCAGGACGTCTTCGGTTGGAAAACCCGCTGGGAAGGCCCTGCAATCGCGGGTGGCTATACCGTGCATGTCGGTAGCGCACATACCTACTTGGCGCTTTATGCACCCAGCGATCCCAAACCCTCGGGTGAAAGCAGCTATGACATCATCGGGGGGTTGAATCATGTCGGCGTTCTGGTCGAAGACATCGACGCAACCGAAGACAAGGTGGTCAAAGCAGGTTTCACCCCCAAGTCGCATGCAGATTACGAGCCCGGCAGGCGGTTCTATTTCGATGATGAGAACGGCATCGAGTTTGAGGTGGTGCAATATGCTTGAAACACTCTGGATGGCCTCAACCACCTGGAAATGGCAGCGCGGTCAGCTGTTTGGACAGCGTAACAGGTGCCCACGGCGCCCAATTCAACGGCGTTAAGTCGCAAATCCAGCTTGCTGTCTTCTTTGACCTCTTGCATTTCACGCATCATTTGGGTCAGGTATTTGCCAACCCATCAAATCGCCCCGACGCTGGTTCCATGCGGCGGGGCGTTACAATTTCAGCGTGGACGACAAGAATATGGAAAAAATTCCCATGACGCCTGCGGGCAATGCTGCGCTTCAGGCCGAACTCAAGAACCTAAAATCCGTCGAGCGGCCAGCTATTATCGAAGCCATCGCCTCGGCCAGGGAACTGGGTGACCTGAAAGAAAACGCCGAATATCATTCGGCCCGGGAAAAGCAGGGTTTTATCGAAGGCCGCATCAAAGAGTTGGAAGGCATCCTTTCACTGACCGATGTGATCGACCCTGCCAAACTGTCCGGTGCTATCAAATTTGGCGCCAAGGTCACGCTTGTTGACGAAGACACTGACGAGGAAAAGACTTGGCAGATTGTAGGGGAATATGAGGCCAATATCGAAGCCGGCCTACTGAACATCAAATCCCCTATTGCCCGCGCCCTGATTGGAAAGGACGAAGGCGACAGTGTCGAGGTACGTACACCTGGCGGCGTACGTTCTTATGAAGTCCTGAGTATCACCTACGCCTGAGCCCCGGAGCGTTCCCAATGTCCGAGCCTACGCCAGAGCAGGAAGCCAATCGGCCAACCTCACTCGGCATATATGATAGGCCAACCAAGCCTTCGATAACCGAGATCGAAATTGCAGCCGTCGCCCTCAGCGTGATCTGGCTGATCGTCTCGGTTGTTTTTCTGGTGCTGCCCGACGAGGTCGACGGCGGAGGCTTTGTCGTGACCTTGCTGGCGGTCTTTATGCCGGTGGCGATGATCTGGGTCGCAGCAATGGCCATGCGCGCCAGCCGGATCATGCGCGAGGAAAGCGCACGACTACAAACCTCGATTGACGCCATCCGAAACGCATATATCGCTCAGCAACAGCGATCTTCCAGCACCTATGAGCCAGCCGTATCCAAAAAGCTGGATCAGATCGCGGAAACGGCCAAGAAAGCCGAAAGCGCGCTGGCCACGTTTTCAACCAAGCGCAGGGAACCCGCACAGCAACCGACAGCCGTGGGGAACGGCGATCAGACTTCGCTGGAACTGGGTACACAAGCTGGGGATATCGTGCCCCCGCTTGGCACCGACATCTTTATCCGTGCGCTGAATTTTCCGGAAACACAGGAAGATACCGAAGGCTTTGATGCCCTACGGCTGGCGCTCAAGGACCGCAAGACAGCCAAGCTTGTACAGGCCTCTCAGGACGTGCTGACTCTGCTTAGCCAAGAGGGCATCTATATGGATGACCTGCGCCCTGACATGGCCCGCCCCGAGATCTGGCGGCAATTTGCGCAGGGTGGGCGCGGACGGGCTGTCGCGGCCTTGGGCGGCATTCGCGACCGCTCCTCGCTGGCGCTGACTTCGGCCCGGATGAAGCAGGATCCCATTTTCCGGGACGCCGCCCATCACTTTCTACGCCGGTTCGATCACATGATCATCGAGTTTGAACCCCGTGCCAGCGATGCAGAGCTGACCGCTTTGGGTGATACAAGAACCGCGCGGGCCTTCATGTTGCTGGGGCGTGTGGCCGGAACCTTCGACTAGATTCCGAAACTTCCATAGGGGATGAACCGGACAAGATCACCCGGTTGGATGTGGCGCGCGCCGTCTTCGATCTCGACCAGCCCTTCGGCCCAGCTTAGCCCGCTGATCCGCCCGGACCCTTCCGAGTTGAAAACTTCGGCTTTTCCGTCTCGGATACGGGCCCGCAGATATTCCCGCCGCCCGGGCTTCTTGCGCTTATCAAAGGCGGCTGGCAGATCGAACCCCTGCGGGTCCCGCCAGCCCTCGCCAGCCATCAGGCCCAGCGCCGGGCGGGCAAAGATTAGGGTGCAGACCAATGCCGCTACTGGATTGCCGGGCAGTCCGAAAACCGGCACTCCGTCCCAAATCCCCAAAGCCAGAGGTCGCCCCGGTTTCAGGGCAATACGCCATTCCTGCATCGCTCCGGCCTGCCGCAACAGCGCGGAGACATGGTCTTCGTCTCCTGCCGACGCGCCGCCACTAGTCAGAACAACATCCGCCTCTTTCGCAGCTTCGTTCAGCCGCTCGCGCAGGGTTTCACGATCATCGGCAACGCGGCCCATATCCAGTGGCTGGAATCCCATCCGCTGGATCAGAGCCAGCAACATTGGGCGATTGGCATCGTAGATTTGCCCTGGCTCAGCAACCTCACCGGCCTCGACTAGCTCATCCCCCGTTGACAGGACGGCTACCCGCAGAGCTTTGCGAACTAGCAGATCACCAGCACCCGTCGCGGAGAGAAGGGCCAGATCGGCAGGTGTCAACCGGCGTCCAGCGGGCAAAGCCAGATCACCTCCAACAACATCTTCGCCCGCATTGCGGGTATTGGCACCCTGTTTCAGGGGGCCGCGAAAGGCGATATGCCCGTCCTGAACTGTCACGTCCTCTTCCAGAATAACGGTGTCCACCCCATCGGGCAGAGCCGCACCAGTCAGAATCCGTATGGCGTGGCCGGGCGCAAGCTGACCATCAAAGGGAACACCAGCCGCAGCACGCCCGTCTTGCAGCGGCATCACCTGCGGCCCATCCGGAACCGGACCGGCAAAGCCATAGCCATCTACCGCCGTATTTGCCTGCGGCGGGTTCGAACGTTGGGCATATACATCGGTGGCCAAAATCCGACCTGCGGCTTGTGCCAACGGAACGGTTTCAGCCCCCATCACGACCGAAAGGCGGTCGCGCAGCAGGGCCAACGCTTCGTCAACCGGCGTCCAGCTCACGCCCGCAGGCAAGGCAAAACAATCGTTGCGCAAGGGCGGTGGGGCAATGTCCGGTTTGCTCATAATCCTACCTCGTGCAGAATGAACCCTGCGATGGCTGCGGTGTCGTCCAGATCAAAAACCGGACGGTCGAAGTTCAGCTCTGTGTCACTGGCAACCGCGCGCACAGTTTCGTTCTCGGCCGCAATCAACGGATTTCCAGCGGCCACCCGATACGCCTCGACCTTGGGGTGGGCTTCGCGTTTGAACCCCTCGATCAGCACAAGATCAACCGGAGCCAAGCGTGCCAGCAGATCAGAGAGAGGCGGCTCGGGTGCGCCGCGCAGTTCCTGCATCATCGCAATGCGCTTGCCGGACGCCAACAGCACCTCGGACGCACCGGCTTCTCGATGGCGGAAACTGTCCGTGCCGGGCTGGTCGACATCGACGGCGTGATGGGCATGTTTGACGGTCGAAACCGAAAAGCCACGCGCGGTGATCTCGGCCACCAAACGCTCCATCAGGCCGGTCTTGCCCGCGTTTTTCCAGCCGGTGACGCCATAGACCTTCATGCCTGCTCCAGCAGCTTTTGCGCCCGCGCCAGATCGTCGGGCGTGTTGACATTGAAGAAGGGGTCAAACGGCTCAGCCGGAAACAGCGCCTCACGCCCATCATGTTTATCGGTCCACAGCACAACCTTGCGCAGCCCGTCATTCAAGGCGTCCCGCAAATCATCTCGCAACGCGACAGGCCAGAGGCCAAATGTCGGATGCCGGTTGACCCGTTTGCCGCCGCCGGATTTCAGTGCTTCATCCCCGGTTCGAGGCGTAGTCGCCAGCACCAGCGGATGGGTTTGTCCTTGAGCAGCATCCATTAGGCGCGCCGCAAGATCGCGCGGAAAAAACGGCGTGTCGGCAGCGGCGGTGACGATACTGTCGGCGCCCTGTTCTGCTGCCCAATCGAGCCCCGCCAGCACACCCGCCAGAGGCCCGGCGAAACCTTCAATCGTGTCGGGCAGAACAGGTAGGTTCAGTTCGGCGAACCGTTCGGGATCACCATTGGCATTCAGCGCCAGACCGACCACCTGCGGGCCAAACCGGTCAATGACATGAGACAGCAGGCTCTGCCCACCGACGGTCAGCAAGCCTTTGTCGCCACCACCCATCCGAGTGGCAAGGCCTCCTGCGAGGATGATGCCGAGGGGGCGGGTCATTTGATCTCCTCAAGCGCGGGCCATTTCCTGAATTTCTGGGTGGGCAGGAAAAGCAATGGACAGACGGCCAATCCGAATGCTGTAAACCAAATAATTGCAGGCCACCCCGTCAATTCGGCCGCCTTGTGACTCAGGCTATAGTGGGCTGGCAAAAACACTAAGACGGCCCCAACAGCAAAGATAAGAGCAAAACAGCACCGATACGTGCGCACCGCCTTTCTGACCTCATCTGGTATCCCGGCAAACTCAGGCAGACCGTGCATCAAAACCCGCTGAAGCACGAGTGCTTGTTTTTGAGACAACTCCGCCCATGCCTGCCAACCAAGCCGAAAGGGGGCAGCGATGTTCCAAATGCTGATGTATTTCTCTGGCGCCCACCCCAGACGGTTACGCAGGTTGACCTCCAATTGCGCCATACCCTCAATGATCGCGCGTTTCGACCGCTCAAGGAGCCAGAACACATAGACCATCAATGGCAGCAAGCCCAATGTCGCGACGAATAAAATAAATAAACCAAAGACTTCCAAAATCATTCCGCACTCTTCCGTCTATGCTTTTTATCTTCGACCGCCACTGTCGACGGGTCCACATCCCGCACCAGTCGATCCTCGCCCGCAAGGCACACGAACCGCTGCCCCCGCATACGGCCGATCAGCGTCAGGCCAACCTCACACGCGATTTCGACACCCCAGGCGGTGAACCCTGATCGTGACGCCAGAACCGGGATGCCCATCATTGCAGTCTTGATGACCATTTCCGAGGTCAGACGGCCTGTGGTGTAGAGGATCTTGTCCTCGGCCCCCACATTTTCGGACAGCATCCAGCCAGCGATCTTGTCGACCGCGTTGTGACGTCCCACGTCCTCCATGTAGACCAACGGTCGGTTTTCCCGACACAGGACCGTGCCGTGAATTGCACCAGCCTCAAGATACAATGAAGGGGTTCGGTTGATCTTGGCCGCAAGATCATACAGCCACGATGTGCGGACCTGAACCTGCGGCAGGCGCACGTCCTCCAGCCCTTCCATCATGTCACCAAACACAGTGCCGACCGCGCAGCCGCTGGTTCGGGTCTTTTTCTTCAGCTTATCCTCATATGAGGTTTCGCGCGCGGTGCGCACCACCACGGTTTCCAGATCGTCATCGTAATCCACGCCGGTAATGTCATCATCGGCCAACAGCATCCCCTGATTGCGCAGGAACCCCAGCGCCAGATATTCAGGGTAATCGCCGATTGTCATTGCAGTCACGATTTCCTGCGCGTTGAGGAAAATTGTCAGGGGGCGTTCCTCGACAACCGAGATCCGGCTGACCGCGCCATTCTGGTCGATGCCTTCGACCGCACGGGTCAAGCGGACCGCGCCAGGATCAGGGGCGATGATGTAGTCGGTGGCATCCGGTTTCGTGGCCAATTGCAACCCTTTCCCAAGATCGCTACTGCTGTTGGCGATACCATAGGAATTTGCCATGGCTTACACCACATCCAAGTCATACTTCTGGAAGGGTTTTCGTGATGGAGCGCCGTTTATCTTTGTGGCAATTCCGTTCGGCACCCTTTTCGGCGTATTTGCGACCGAGGCTGGGCTGGATATTGTCCAGACAATCGCCTTTTCGGCGGCTGTCTTTGCCGGGGCGGCCCAGTTCACCGCCCTGCAGCTGTTGCAGGACAACACACCCAGCCTGATCGTTCTGGCATCGGCCCTGGCGGTAAACCTACGCGTGGCAATGTACTCGGCCTCACTGACACCTTATCTTGGGGCGGCCCCCCTGTGGCAACGGGCCTGCGCCGCCTATCTGACGGTCGATCAGTCCTATGCCTGCTCCATTGTACAGTTCGAAAAAGAGCCCGATATGACCGTGCCGCAGCGCATGGCCTATTTCTTTGGCTCGGTCACACCGATCACGCCGCTTTGGATTTTGGCAACTTATCTGGGCGCAGTTTTGGGCGCACAGATTCCAGAAAGCTGGGCGCTGGATTTTGCACTTCCGATCACATTCCTGGCAATGATCGGGCCGATGATGAGGACGCTTGCCCATGTCATCGCCGCCTTAGTCGCCATAACCGTTGCTCTGTTGACCGTAGGCGTGCCGTTCAACCTGGGCCTGCTGATCGCCGGGACCGCCGGGATGATCGCAGGGGCGCAGGCCGAATTGATGTTAGAGCGGAATAGGTCATGACACAGATTGATCCGGTGACCATGTGGAGCATTATCGTTGGCTTGGCGATCGGCAGCTTTGCCCTACGCTTTACCTTTATCGGCATCGTCGGAGACCGCCCGATGCCACCCTGGTTGTTACGCCACCTGCGCTATACCGCCGTAGCCATCGTTCCGGCCCTGATTGCGCCGCTGGTGGTCTGGCCAACCGCAACGGATGGTCAGCCCGACGTGCCGCGCATGGCCGCCGCAGCGGTTGCTTTGGCGGTTGGTGTCATCACAAAAAACGTGGTCATTGCCATCTTTGCCGGGGCGGGCACGCTCTATGGCTTGCTGTACCTATTGGGTTGAGGCCGCTTCCAACTGGTTCAGGCGCGCATTGTTCGAGGCCAAGCCGGCCTGCAGGTCAGCATCGTCATTCTCGCGGTATTCGGTGGTCACGACGCCGGGGAGTTCACCGAACTGATCGGACAGCTTGACCGGGTAGAAGGTCGTATTGATCTGCTCGAAACCCGGCACCTGCTGCAATAGCTGCGAGGTTGAGTTGGCGCAAAACGCTTCGGATACAGGGCCCATCTGCTTGGCCAGTTGCAGGGCAATTTCGGCCTGCTGTGGTGTCACCTGAATCGTCTGGATACGCGCATAATGCGTTTCGCGCGCGTGGCTGCTGCGATAAGCGCGTTCGACATTCGGCGTGATGCCATACAGAACATCGTTTCGGATCGGCACTACATCGGCGCGAAACGAGCCTGCGGGGTCAAAGATCACCCTCTCGCTGCCGCTTATCATCAGCGAGGTATGCGCCCCCGAACCGGTCCGGGTGCTGATCATGGTATAGAGCGTCAGTGTTGATGGCCCCGGATCACGATAGGAACGGGCCACAACTTCGGTCTGATCGGCCTGCGGACGCTGCGAACCGGCACAGCCAGCCACTGTTGCTGCCAGCAGGCAGGCAATCACAAATCTGATCACGGCGGTCAGCCTCGCCCGGGATTAAGCGGCGAAAACCGCCAGAAACAGGCAAAGGAAAGCAATCGCCACCACGCACCATGTGGTCGCTTTTACGAAACCGTTGAAGGTTTTGGTTTGAACGGTGATGTCCATTTCGCCGTGCTTATGTTCAGCCATGATTTTCAGAATCCTAATTCGCGTGTTTGATACGTTGGATAGTCGAAAATCTCGGGCCTGTCACCACGTCATTCGGGCGCAGGTGACACGGAATCAAAGACCGAACACCCGCGATATCCGAACCCCCACCGCCAGGGCAGGCCCGAACAGGGCGCCCCGCCCAATCGCACCGCGCCATACATGGCCTCGGCGGTTATGGCATGGGCGGATCGTATCTGATCCGAAGTCATGTCATAGCGTTCGGCGTAAATTTCGGCGTTCTCATCCCCGTGTTGCCGCACGCAGGCTCTCAGGCTGTCATCGGCTGACAGGCGCGCGTCATAACTGTCTTCGGGGCGCAGGCCTCCGCCCGCGTGGTGATAGGCCCGGTCATGGCTGACACAGCAACTCTCCCATGGGGGATGCGCCTCGAAAAGGGCCTGAAAGCTGGGAAACGTGTCGGCAACAAAGCGCCAGCTGGCTGACAACCCGCCCGAGCAGCCATCCGTTTCAAACGGCGTCAATTCCGCAGCGCTCCGCTGTGCGATCAGCGCGCGATGGGCGGGCATCTCAAGACTGCGCATAAAGTCCTGCGCGCCGACTGGCGCCGCGATCAGCGCCAGAGAAACGGCCAGATTACGGGCTTTCATCGCGCATCGCATCGGTATCAACGGCCATGCCGAGCACCGTTGCCAGCCACAGCATCAGACGTTCAGCCGGCCCCATTTCAGCGCGGATACGCAAGACTTCTTTGGCCATTGCCGGTCGGTCCGTGATCAGCCCATCCACCCCCATCGAGGCCATGGCCGACATCTGCAACGGGTCATTCACCGTCCAGACATAGAGATCCTTGCCCGCGGCCTGCACCGAACGTACCAGCCCCGGCGTGGCCATGGCGGCGTTGACAGCCACAAAATCCCCTTCGAGACCCGACAGATCGCCCACAGCGGTTGCCGCCAAAACCCCCGCGCGCCAATCCGGGCGCAGTGCCTTCATCTTTTGCACAGCTGGATATTTCAACGACATGGTGGCGATGTCATCCTGCATGCCGAATTCCTCGACCAAGGCCGCAACGCGGTTTTCCAGATTGACGTCATGACCGTAATATTTCAACTCGATGATCACCTTGGCCCTGCCTTTGGCCGCAGCCAGTACGTCGCGCAGTGTCGGCGTGCGTTCATCTGCGTATTCCGGGCCATACCAACTGCCGATATCGATCTCGGCCACGTCTTCCATCGTGGCATCCCAGACCTTCAGGTTCACCCCGGCCAGCTTCATGAAATCGCTATCATGGGCGACGATTATCTCATCATCCGCCGTTTCCTGCACGTCGATTTCAACCCAGTCCGCCCCGTCCTCAATCGCCTTCAGAACCGAGGCCATGGTGTTTTCCGGCCGCAACGCAGCGGCACCACGGTGGCCGATCACCTCGGCCCTGTCAGGGGCCTGAACGCGTTCCAGCAGGGATTGACCGAACCAGAGCCCGACCAATACCGCCACCGCCGCAATGCCAACAGCACTCAGCAGACCAATGCGCAAATTGCCTGGCGCGGGATGTGGTGGTTCAGAGGTTCGGATCTCGAAAAAACCGTCCAGCAAAACCGCAAGTGCTCCCAGCGCGGTGGCTGCCAAAACCAGCCCAGCCAACGACCAGAGCCCGGCGACCAGAAGGCTGTAGACTAGCGCCAGCCGAAGATGCTCTGCCCCCTGCTGGGGCACCAACGCGAATAATGATCCCGCGCCCCAAGCGATCAGCGCGGCAAGAACTGCCCTCAGCCCCAGCCAAAACACCAGTGCGATCTTGAGCCGCCCGCGCTTGCCCTCCATCCGATCCGCGCTGACCTGGAAAGCATCAGCCGGTGGCAGGTTTTCGAACAGAACCAGATGCAGTCCCAGCGCCCATGCGGACAGCTTGCGGATCAGCACCCATGCCATGACCAGCACCACAACTCCGATCAGCGCAACGGCGATCCAGAAAGACGGCGGATGGAAGGTCAGGTAATAGTTGATGTCATACTCGGTCAGCGTCCACCAGGCGATCAGAGCAGCGATAGCGGCGAAAGGCAGGATCAACAGGATGATCCGCAGAACCAGGCGTGCAGCAAATCCAAACAGCGCAGGCAGGCGCGACAGGATCAACTTGATCGCCGCGCTCCCCGCGCGCCACGGATCGCTTTCACCCATCCTCAGCGACCCGGCCATGACCGAGAAGACAAAGACCTCGGCCAGCAGGAACAGGCTGAGCATTGCGATTGCGACCGCAAACCCCAGCGGAGACAGGATGAACGCGGCAATATCCTGATCCGTCAGGGCGGTCTGGCTGGAGAGCGAAACTGCTAGGTTCACCGCAATCGCCACGCCCGGCGCAATCAGCGCAATCAGCAACAGGCGCACGGCGACATAGATCGGCACAAAGACCCGGCGGCGTGCCCACGCGCCCTTGTATGCTTTTGTAACGGCAGAGAAAGTGGCCACGTTGCGCCCCCCAAATGATTGATTCATTCAAGGCTGCGCAGACGTGAATTGCAAGTCAGGCTATCAGTTTTCTTCCAGATCAGCCGCCAGCCGGAATCCGATGCGATTGGCGGGCTTATCCTCGACCGATTTGGGCAGCGCTCGCAGCATCACATTCAACTGGCTGACATGCTGCACGAGCTGGGTTCGCGCCCCGGACCCATCTGCACCGTAAAAAGTGATGATATCAGGGTCGAAATAGCCCATCCCTTCGATCCGCATTACCCCGGCATCACCGCCAGTAAATCCCATGGCGACCTCATGATCCGCATCCAGCGTATTCTCGAAATTCTGGATATACAGGATCAACCGTTCATAGGCCCATTGCGCCGAGCTTTTGGTGGCTACGGGCTTTTGCAACTGGCCGGGCAGGTCCTTGGCGCCGGATTTCGCATCCGGGTTGGCATGCACCTCGTAACATCGGGGCAATGCTGCTGATTCCGCTGCCTCGGCTGAGGTTTCGATCTTGTCCATGCCTTCTACCCTTTGCGCTGAAACTCCCACGCCCCGTCCGCGCGCCGCGTTCGGGTAACAGCACCAATGTGGTAGAGATGGTTCAGATGTGCAACTGCTTCGACCAGAGCAAGCCCATACTCTCCTTCACCGATCTGGCGTTTGAACAAGGGCACAAAGCACTCAGCAGCGGTTTTGGGCTGGTCCAGATAATTCTGCAGACGGTCCAGCGCGCTGTGGTGATTGTCGATCAACTGCCTCATCCTGACCGGCAGGCCGGTAAAGGGCAGTTTGTGCCCGCCCAGCGCCATATGATCCGGGCGCGCCAGGTCTTGCAGGCGCTCGCAGGCTTCCATCCACTCCGCCACGGGATCCGCCATGGGCTCGGTAACATAGACGCCCAGATTGGGGCTGATCGAGCTGAGAACCTGGTCGCCCGTGATCACCAGATTATCGTCACGGCTCCAAAAAGTTGCATGTTCGGGAGCGTGGCCATTGCCCATATGAACATCCCAGTCGCGCCCACCCATACGAATGACGCTGCCCTGTTTGATCCGGGTAAAGCCCAGCGGCATCGGATAGACCGTGTCGCAGAAATTGAAGGGCCGTTCTGTCATCCTTTTGGCAAGGAAATCGGCATCCATCCCGGCGCTTCGGTAGTAATCCAGCGTTTCCTGCGGCCAGTTTTCCTGCACATCCAGCGTCAGCATCCGTGCAAACAGCCATGCGGTACGCGACGTGACCAGCTCGGCCCCGTGTTCAGATTGAAACCAACCAGCATTGCCAACGTGATCGGGATGGTGATGTGTCACCACCACGCGCGTCACGGGTTTGCCCCCCAGCGGTCCCGCCATCAGGTCCGCCCAAATACGGCGCGTCTTGTTCGAGGACATGCCAGTGTCGATCACCGTCCATCCGTCACCATCATCCAGCGCATAGATATTGACGTGATCCAGCGCCATAGGCAGCGGCAACCGCATCCAAAGCACGCCTTCGGCAATTTCAACGGCCTCGCCCAGGGCCGGAGCCTCGGGCCAAGGATAGCGGATCGTCAAATGTGTATCACCGTCCATCAGGCAGCTACCATTTCCTCGGCGCTGAGAGCAAAGACGTCATCTGCACCGTTCTGCGCCTGAACCAAAAGCCCCGAAAACTCAGGCAACAGCGCATTGATATAAAAGCGTGCCAGCTTGAAACGGGTGCCGTTTGGCTCGGCCAGGGCCGCCTTGAGGTGATAGTGACCGCCCAGAACGCGGGCGAATGCCTTCAGATAGGGCACGGCGCCGGCAAATCGCGTGTTCATGTCGGACTGCGATATCAGCCACTCGGTCGTTTCACGCAGGCTTTCCGTGGCCTCCCAGACAGGACCCGCCAGTTCCGGCATCGACCCACGCGCGCGTTCGGCGTGATCCTCGATTTCGTCCAGCAAACGGGACGCCGCTTCGCCGCCATCCATCATCTTGCGTGCGACAAGGTCCATGGCCTGAATGCCGTTGGTGCCCTCGTAAATCGCGGTCACACGGACGTCGCGATAGAACTGTGCCGCGCCGGTCTCCTCGATAAAGCCAATACCGCCATGGACCTGCACGCCTTCTTCCGAAACCCGCATACCGGTTTCGGTACCGAAGGCCTTGTTTATCGGCGTCAACAAGGCCGCGCGCGAAACCCAGTCCGCGTCGCCTGTTGCATTGGCCATATCAATCGCGGCTGCGTTTGCAAGCATGATCGCGCGCGCAGCAAAAGTATCCGCACGCATACTCATTAGCATCCGGCGTACATCGGCGTGATCGAGGATTGTGCCCGAAGGTGTCTTGCCTTGCTTCCGCTCAAGCGCATATTCCAGGGCCTGCTGATAGGCGCCTTCGGCGGCACCGATACCCTGTCCGCCGACGCCTAGTCGCGCGTTGTTCATCATGGTGAACATCGCAGCCATTCCGCCATGTTCCTTACCCACAAGCCAGCCTTTGGCACCATCATACTGCATCACGCAAGTTGGCGAACCATGCAGGCCCATCTTGTGCTCGAGCGAAACCACTTTCAGGTCATTTGCCACACCCGGATTGCCATTCTCGTCCGGCAAGTATTTGGGCACCAGAAACAGCGATATTCCCTTGGTTCCGGGAACAGCATCGGGCAGGCGTGCCAACACCAGATGGCACACGTTTTCAGCAAAATCGTTATCACCCCAGGAAATGAAGATCTTCTGACCAGACACCGAATAGGTGCCATCTCCATTCGGTTCTGCCTTCGACGTCAGCGCACCCACATCCGATCCCGCCTGCGGCTCGGTCAGGTTCATCGTGCCCGACCATTCACCAGCGATCATTTTGGGCAGGTACAGGTTTTTCAGCTCATCACTTGCGTGGTGCTCTAGTGCTTCGATCTGGCCCTGCGTCATGAGCGGCGCCAGTTGCAGTGACAGGCAGGCCGCAGACATCATCTCGTTGACGGCAGTGGTCAAGGTCATCGGCAGCCCCATACCGCCATACTCGGGATCGGCACTCATGCCGATCCAGCCCCCCTCGGCAATAGCGTTCCAACCGTCGCTAAATCCTGGCGAGGTACGCAACACGCCGTTTTCCAGACGCGCGGGCTCCAGGTCTCCGTTTCGCTGAAGCGGCGCCATAACCTCTTCGCAGAGCTTTCCAGCCTCGGTCAGGATCGCGCTTACGACGTCTTCGCTTGCTTCCGCGAACTTGTCGGTCGCTGCAATACGATCAAAATCAACCGCATGACGGAACAGAAATTCGTAATCTGCAACTGGTGCGCGATAGGGCATAATATTACCTCGGGGCTGTCTTGAACGGTCCGCGACGCCGGGGTTGGAAATCCGCTGACTCGCCGTTATTCATCTGGGTTTGAACGATTACGTACCCATCCTTATGCTACAAGCAATCAAAACGCGGCGTCACTCACAATGATCTCTAACGGTACACTCGAACTGTCAGCCGACCCGGCGGGAATTGCTCAGGCTGCGGATCTTTTGAGGCAGGGACAGCTGGTCGCTTTCCCGACTGAAACGGTCTATGGGCTGGGTGGGGATGCCCGCAACGGAGAGGCTGTCGCCAGCATCTATGCCGCCAAGGGCCGGCCCAGTTTCAACCCTCTGATTGCGCATGTCGCATCGGTAGAGTCCGCGCGCAGGTTTGTTGAATGGTCAGATCAGGCCGAGGCTTTGGCACAGGCGTTCTGGCCCGGCCCGCTGACTCTGGTTCTGCCGCTGCGGGAAGGGCACGGTGTATCGTCGCTTGTCACTGCCGGGCTGGATACATTGGCGGTTCGGGTGCCTGCGCATCCTTCTGCCCGGGCTATTCTCGAGATGTTCGACGGGCCGGTCGCTGCGCCCTCGGCCAACCCTTCGGGACAGATCAGCCCGACAACAGCCGCGCATGTCCGCGCCGGTCTGGACGGGCGCATCGCTGCCATTCTGGATGATGGTCCCTGTGGTGTCGGGCTGGAATCCACCATTGTCGGCCTCGCTGGAGAACCTGCTCTGCTACGCCCCGGAGGGGTGGCTTTGGACCAGATCGAGGCAGCTCTCGGCTCGGCATTGCATCTACACCAATCGGGCGACACGCTAACAGCACCCGGACAGATGCTGTCGCATTACGCCCCGGACGTGGCGGTCCGGTTGCACGCGCAGACTACACATGGTGACGAGATTCTCTTGGGATTTGGGCCGGTCGAATGCGACCTGAACCTGTCCGCTGATGGCAACCTGACCGAGGCGGCGGCCAATCTGTTTGCCGCTTTGCACAAGCTCAACAGCACCGGACGCCCGATTGCCGTGTCCCCTATTCCGGACCACGGATTGGGTGCCGCTATCAACGACCGGTTGCGCCGGGCCGCAGCGCCACGTGACAGTTGATCAGGCGCGCCCTGCGCTGGCCGACAAAGTCAGAGGATCGACGCCCAGCGTTGCCAGCGCCGCCTCCCATTTCTGATCATCGGGGACATCGAACACCAGCTTCGAATCCGCATCGGTTGTGAGCCATCCGTTCATCGCGATCTCATCCTCAAGCTGCCCGGGTCCCCAGCCTGAATACCCTAGCGTCAGCATAGAATTCAGCGGCCCTTGCCCCGAGGCCAGGTCTTCAAGCACGTCCAACGTTGCTGTCATGCTGAAATCGTCCGAAATCTGCAGGGAATGGAGGTTCGCGTCATAATCGGCGCTGTGCAGGACGAATCCGCGCGACATCTCGACCGGGCCGCCGAAATGCACCAGACGCTCACCCACGATCGGGATACGGCAAGCGATATTCAACTGACCCAGCAGCGTCTTTATGCGTAAATCCGAAGGTTTGTTGATGATCAGACCCATCGCGCCATCGTCGCCATGGCTGCAAATATAGACAACCGAATGATCGAAACGCGGATCGCCCATCCCAGGCATCGCAATCAACAGTTTACCGGTCAGATCCATAAGACGACATCTCTTGCTGAGCTCCCATCAACAATGCCCCCGCAGTCCCGGTATTGGCAAGGGACGAGCGGCGATTTCGCTAGATTTCATTCGAGTGACCCGAACGTGACTTGGAATTCGCCTCGAGACCACGCATCTATAGGGTATGAACATTCACAAGACATTTCTGGCAGCCGCGCTTGCCGTGACCGTTGGCGCGATTGGACCGGCATCTGCACAAGTGGTCGGCTCGGTGGCCGAATTGGATATCCTGGACGGCGGGCGCACAGCAAATGGAGCCTATCTTGGGGCGCTGCGGGTGACCCTGCAGGACGGCTGGAAGACCTATTGGCGGGCGCCGGGCGATGCGGGCATTCCGCCACAGTTCGACTGGAAAAGATCAACCAATGTCGGCAGCGTGTCGATCACATGGCCCGCGCCGGATGTCTTTGACCAGAATGGCCTGCAGTCGATTGGATACGAAAATCAAATGGTCCTGCCGGTCGAGATTTCGCCGAAGAACCCGGCCAAACCCGTGCGGCTGAAAGGCACGGTGGATCTGGGGGTCTGCAAAGACGTCTGCATCCCGGAACGTTTGGGCTTCGATCATACCCTGAACGCCGAAGCAGAGCGCAACCCGACGATCGCGGCGGCACTGGCCAAGCGTCCCTATTCCGCCAAAGAAGCCCGGGTCGCCAACGCGCGGTGCCACCTGACCCCGACGTCTGACGGAATGCAGATCGAGGCGCGCGTCACCATGCCTTCCGCCGGTGGCCGCGAGGTTGCCGTGATCGAGCCCGGCAACCCCGAGCTGTGGGCCTCGCAAACCGACGCCAAACGGCAGGGCGGTACTCTGGTCGCCACATCCGAGGTGATCAACGCCTCGGGCGGTCCGTTTGCGCTGGATCGCTCAAAGATCCGGATCACTGTTCTGGGTGCCAATCACGCGGTGGACATTCTGGGGTGCAGCGCTGGCTGACCCCATGATGCAAACTCCGAAAATCGGTGCGCTTGCGGTCGTCATTCATGACGGGCACGTCCTTCTGGTTCAGCGTAGCAAGCAACCGGATAAGGGGCTATGGGGCTTTCCCGGCGGCCATGTGGAATGGGGCGAAACCGTCCTGCAGGCAGCACAGCGGGAACTGCGCGAAGAAACCTCGGTGATTGCCGAGCCGTTGCGGTATCTGGACAATCTGGACCTGTTGCGCCGCGACGCTCATGGCGCGGTTCTGTCTCATTACCTGTTGGTTGGCGTGGCCTGCCAGTATCAGACCGGGCAACCGGTTGCGGGGGATGACGCAATGGATGCACGCTGGTTCCCACTGGACTTGATCCGACAAGGCGCACTGCCCATGAGTGACCGGGTCACAAACCTGTTGGAAACCGCACTACGTCAGGGCTAGGCGGTGCGTCCTTTGAGACGGGCGTACAACAGGCCCGACAAAACAATGCTCACCACCAGAATCACCGTGGCGCCGGCAGTAAAAGCTCCAAACCCCATCCGCAGGATTGAGGGGCCCTCTGGCCCGGCATAAAGCCCCGAAACAAGGCCCGGTGGAGACCCGGTCACCGCAGGCCAGATCATCGTCAACGCAAACCAGAGCATCAAGGCAAACCCGGTGACAACAAGCGCCCCCTGCACCACACGATCCGGCGCCCGAATTGCGCGACGCATGGCCGTCATTGGCCGCGACAGATCGTTCAGGATCCCCAGCAGGGCAGGAACGAGTAGCAATACCAGCACCATCCCAAACGCCAACCCATAGACCAGCGTGATCACAGTCGGTTTGAGGAACTGTGCCTGCTGCGATCCTTCGTACAACAGTGGGGTCAGGCCCAGAACCGTGGTCAGCGTCGTCAGCATTACTGGCCGCAATCTGTCCGATGTCCCCTCGACGATGGAGGGCATCAGCCCACGAGTCTGCTGATACTCGTCAATCGTCGTCACCAGAACAATCGAGTCGTTGATGATGATTCCGGTCATCCCAAGCAGGCCAACGACCGTGAACATGCTGAGCGGAACCTCCCAGATATAATGACCCCAAATGGTTCCGACCAAACCAAACGGAATGATCGCCATCACCACCAATGGTCGGGTCCAACTGGCAAAGACCCAGGCCAGCACCAGATAGATGCCCGTCAGGCACAGGATCAGACCGGTACGGGCTTCGGACAGAAACTCTTCTTCCTGCTCGCTCAGACCTGCCATGGTCCACTCGACCTGACGTGTGGCTGCGATATTGGGCAGAATTTCCTCGCTCATCGCACGGGCGATCTCGGCCGCGCGTGTTGGATCATCCTCGGAGATATCGCCATAGACCGAAATCACCCGCAGCCCGTTTTCACGCCGCACGGTCGAGAATCCGGATTTACGCTGAACCGAAACGATATCGGCCAACGGGACATAGACTCCATCGGGCGTGCGCATCAGTGTGCGTTCCAGGAAATCGGCGGTCAGTTCTCCTTCAGGCAATTCAACCCGGATCTCGGCACTGCGCGGGCCATCAGGAAAGGTCGCGGCCTCGATCCCGTTCAGACGGTCCCGCAGCACCCGGCCCAATGTTTCGATCCGAAAGCCCAGCGCCTGTCCCTGCGCGGTCAGATCCAAAATGTATTCTTCCTTGTCATAGGCCAGATTGTCTTCCAGCGCTGAAACCTCAGGGTATTTCGAAAGCGCGACCTGCAAGTCCTCGGAAGCCGTTTTAAGCGTGTTCACATCGGCGCCGTAGAGCTGCACATCAATCGCATCTCCTCCCGGACCAGACCGCCAGCCCCTGAAGCTGAGCAGCTCAAGTTTGGGATGGCTTGGCGCCATTTCCTGCAACTCTCCGACAAACTCGAAGCTCGAATAGGGGCGCAGGTCGGCATCTATCAACTCGATCGAAATCCCGCCCAGCAAATCCGTGTCCTTGCCATCCGCTGCCGAAAGTGCACGGCCCGCGGATCCCCCGATCTCGGCCAGCACGTAATCAATGGGGTTGCGCCCGTGCCGCTCTTCATAGCGTTGGCCAAGCGCCTCTACCGAGGTCTGTAGTTGGTGCATCATGGCCAACGTATCCGCGCGGCCTGCGCCCTCGGCCATGATAAAATTGCCTGTAACCGATCCACGCTCGGGCGCATTGAAGAACCGCCAGTTCACGTCCCCGCGGATGAACAGGGAAATCTGGCTGGCCAGAATGACGATCATCGCCGACACCACCACATAGCGTGCCCAGATTACCCAGGCGATCAGCGGTCGGAACAGCGTATCACGCACCCAGCGAAACCCCTTGTTAACCACACGGTTCGGCAGATCATACCAATGTTCCTTGGCAGAGTGCGCAATCGCGTGGGCCATATGGTTGGGCAGAATCAGAAAGCATTCGATCAGCGAGGCGATCAATACCGCTATCACCGTGAAGGGGATGTCGCGGATCAACTCTCCGAAACGGCCACCAATCGCAGTCAGGCCGAAAAAGGCGATAACCGTGGTCAGCGTCGCAGCAAAGACCGGCATCGCCATGCGACGTGCGGCGCGTTCGGCGGCCACCATTGGTGGCTCACCCAGCCGTCGCGCGCGAAAATCGGCATGTTCACCCACAACGATGGCGTCATCCACGACGATACCCAGAGTGATAATCAAGCCGAACAACGACACCATGTTGATCGACAGGCCACCAATATACATGAACGCAATCGCCGCCGACATTGCCACCGGGATACCCGCGGCAACCCAAAAGGCAATCCGCGCATTCAGAAACAGAAACAGAAGGCAGACCACAAGACCCAGCCCAACCAGCCCGTTATCGACCAGAATATCCAGCCGGTCGGTGATCGCTTGCGCCCGTGTCCGGATCAGCTCGGCCTTTACGCCCTCGGGCAGGCTGGCTTGCATCTGCGAGACGACATCTTCGACCGTGTGTTGAATTTCTATCGCGTCGCCCAGATTTGACCGGTCCACACGGACGGACATTGCCGGGTTCTTGCCAACAAAATAGCTGCGGTTTCGGGTAACCCCCTCGATCCGGATCTGCGCCACATCACCGATCAACAGCTTTGAGCCATCGGTGAAATTGCGCAGCGTAATCCCTTCGATCTCTTCCGGGCTGCGCTTTTCGGTGCCGGTGCGAATGCGCGCATTGGCCCCTGTTACATCCCCTGCCGGATTGGCGTTGACCTCGGCAGCGATGGCTAAGGCGATCTCGGATAGGGTGATGTCGTTGGCGATCAGCTGTGCTGTGGGCACCTCGACTACAACGCGCGGCGCGGCGAGGCCCCGGATCGTGGTGCGGGTCACGCCAACAGCGAACAAACGGTTGATCAGCTCATCGGTGAACTTGGCCAGCTGTTCAGGATCGACAGGGCCAGTGACGACAACATCCGTGACGCGATCGCGCCAGGCGCCGCGTCGGATGGTCGGCTCATCAGCGTCGTCTGGCAGGTTGGTGACACTGTCGACCGCTGTTCTGACCTCTTCGACCGCGCGAGACATATCCCAGTTCGGCTCGAACTCCATCCGGATCTGGGCTGTGCCCTCGCGCGAAGTCGAAGAGGTGCTGGACACGCCTTCAACGGCCAGAAGGGCCGGCTCCAACAACTGAACGATGCCATTATCAACATCTTCAGGGCCAGCTCCATCCCAGCTAACGCTGACATCCACCCGTTCAAGGATCACATCGGGAAAGAACTGCGCCCGCATATTCGGGATGGCCGCCGCGCCCAGCACCAGCATAACTAGCAGCAGCAGGTTGGCGACCGTCCTGTGGCGCGTGAAATAGCTGAGTATCCCCCCAGCCGCGCCGGGAATTTCGCGCATCATCGCGCCTAACCTCCGGCTCGGTTTTCGATGCTGCGCACCAACGACGCGGGAACCTTGGCTTCGCCCAGTTGGCCCAGCACGCGGGCTTTGACATCTTGAGGCAATGCATCACTGGCTTCGACCTGCGCCACCAGCTGGGCACGCTGTTCCTCGGACAGCTCGACCATATCCGTCTGGCCCCCTGCGTTGGCCTCATCCCGCAGCGGCCTGACCCGGACACCGGCCCCAAGCAGAGGCGTTCGACCAATGACAACCTCGCGACTTTCCAACCCCCGCCCGCGCAGCAGCACCTCATCCCCCTGACGGCGGATCAACTGCACTGGTAGAACCTCAAGCCGGTCATCCTTGCCCAGAATCAGAACCGTCCCTGCTGAATCCAGAACCGAAGACGGCAGGCGCACCACGTTCTCAAGCGGCTGTTCCTGAACCGAGACTGTCACGAAATCACCGGGCTTGAATCCCGAAGTATCCTCGAGCAAGGCATAAAGCAGGCGACCGGTTTGCCCTTCTCCGGCCGAGCCGCTATCGCGGCTTATGCGGCCCTGCGCCGCAAGATCTGCTCCTGTAACCTCTAGCGATACAGTGACCGGGGAATTGATCAGATCCCCTTCAGCATCCAGCAGGCGCACGAATTGCGCGGTCGAGACGCGAAAGGCCACCTCAAGTGCTTTAGGATCAACCAATTCGGCCAGTTTTTCGTTGGCTGACACGAGGCGACCCTCGACCAAAGTTACGTCGGTCAATGTGCCCCCGAACCGGGCATGGATGGTCATGTCTTCCAAATCACGTTCGGCGGCGGCCAGTGCGATACGAGCACGCGACAGCAACGTCGTCGCCTGATCGACGCGCGATTCCGCCTGTGCCAGCGCGATCCTCCGGGCCAAAACAGATTGCTGTGCCGATGCCTCGGCCAGTTCCGCCTCTTCCACGGATGCCGCCGCGCCCACTCCCCGGCTTTTCAAGTCTTTTTGACGCTGCAGGGCACGTCCCCGCAATTCGGCCTGCGCCTCGGCCGAGTTCAGCTCATCCTGCGCCAGCAGCAGCGACCGTTCGGCATCGCGTTCCTCAAACTGAGCATCCAGCAGGTCCGACTTGGCGCGGTCCAGCGCCGATTGTGCATCCGCCGGATCAAGCTCGACCAGAACCTCTCCTGCAGTGACAGCACCGCCATCTTCGAAATCTTCGGACAAGGTTATCACACGGCCACCAAGCGCTGCACGCAGTTCCAGGCGGCGGCGGCTTTGCACCTCACCAAATGCTTCAAGATAAGGCGTTACGGTTTCCACTTCGGCATTCCGGACAGTAACCGCAAAAATGCGCTCCCGCGCCTGCGGAGCGGCATCCTCGCGCGTCAGAACATCCTGCACTGCACCCGCGATCATCTGAACCGCCACAAACAAGAGTGCCAACGTCAAGGACGTCAGGAAAACTCCGGCAAGGCTCTGCCTCAGAAAGCGCATTTACTATCACCCCGTTCGCATCAGGCTGGCATTTCAGAAGGTAGCTTTGCCCCGAAAAATGCCAAGCCACAAAGCGGTAATACACATTTGAACGTGTAACCAGCTTACTTCCGTCGCAGATGTTCGTCCAATCTGGGCATAATTTCCACGAAATTGCAGGGCCGGTGACGATAATCGAACTGTTTTAGCAATATTCCATCCCAGGCATCCTTGCAGGCACCGGGGCTGCCGGGCAATGCAAACAGATAGGTGCCCCCGGCGACGCCACCTGTGGCGCGCGACTGGACGGCAGAGGTGCCGATCTTTTGCATCGACAGGATTGTAAAAACCGTGCCGAATGCGTCGATTTCCTTCTCGTAGACATCCCGATGCGCCTCGACTGTAACGTCGCGCCCTGTCAGGCCGGTACCCCCGGTCGAGATGACGGCATCTATTTCAGGATCTGCGATCCACACGCGCAGCTGTTCTGCAATCTGGGCGCGCTCATCCGGAAGGATCTTGCGGTCCGCGACCAAATGGCCCGCCGCCTGAATCCGATCCACCAAAGTCTGTCCCGATCTGTCCTCGGGCAGCGTCCGCGTATCCGAGACAGTGAGGACGGCGATCCGAACTGGAATGAATTCTTTGCTTTCGTCGATGCGTGACATATGACGTCAGGCCCTTTCCATAATCGCAAGCCGAATGGCGAGCGCCGTAAAAATCCCTCCGGTCACCCAGCCCATGAAACGCGACGCACGCGGGTTCGAGACCAAGACTCGGCCCGTGCCACCGGCAAACATGCCGACCATCCCGTTCACCACAAAGCCGCCCAGCGCGATGATAAGGCCAAGGGTCAGGAACTGCGGCAAGATTGGCCCCAAGGCCGGGTCCACAAATTGCGGGATGAAGGCCAGCACGAACAGGATGACCTTTGGATTGGTGAGATTGACCAGCAGCCCATCACGAAACGCAAGTTTCCCGCTATGTGCCGGTGCCTCGGTCGGCGCAGCACCGTTTTTGATCGAACGCCAGGCCAGATACAGCAGATAGGCCACCCCCAACCAACGGATCACATCAAACAGCCAGGGCAGCGTGGATACCGCCGCGCCAAACCCAAGCCCAGCCAGCAGGACATGCACCATCGACCCTGCAGAAATACCGGCGCTGGCCGCGAGCGCGGGCCGTGCGCCTTTGCGCAGGCCCTGCCCAAAGCAGAACATCATATCAGCGCCTGGGGTAAGGTTCAGAGCGAGCGCAGCCGGGATAAACGCCAGAAGGGTTACAGTTTCGATCATCAATGCAGCTCAAACCAATTTGGTCTGGGCCCCAGATTGGCCACCTGGGTGCGCCCGATTGCCCCGCGATACCCCCAGCTGTCATGGATATGGCCATGCAGAGAAAGCTGCGGCTGCACCCGCTCGATCGCGTCGCGCACCGCGACCGAACCGACGGCGCCGCCCATCGACGTGACATCGCCATGCCCTTTGGGCGGAGAATGCGTAATCAGAATATCGGCAGCGTCGCACCGATCCAGCAACTCGGCGGCCTCGGCCTCGGTCAGATCGCAGGACCAACCGCCAAAAGGCGTCACGGGCACACCATATCCCAGACCAAACAGGCGCACCCCGTCCACAGTCATCCCGGTACCGTGCAGCACGTGGACACCTTCGGGCACAGCCACTGTCAGCTCTTGGACGCTTTCGGCATTGCCGGGGGTTAGGACCAGAGGGGCCGAAATGCCCGCAAGCATCTCCATCGCCTGATCCAGCCCTTGCCGCATATTGCAGAAATCACCAGCACCGATCACCAGATCCGCCTCGGCGCTGGCGGCAACCAATTCTACCGCCCGACTGCGCGCCATATGCAGGTCGGAAAAGGCCAGGATGCGCATCACTTGCCCTCCAGCCGGGCCTTCAACTCCAACAGATCTGCCCAGGCCTGCCGTTTCATTGGCGGTTGCCGCAGCAAGTAAGCAGGGTGAAACATCGGGATGACCGGCAGCCCCCAAGCCTGATCCCACTGGCCGCGCAACCGAGTTATACCGCGTTTGCCCAGCACCGCCTGACAGCTGATATTGCCCATCACGACCAGAACCTCGGGCTTGGCCAATGCGACGTGGCGCTCCAGAAACGGCTTCATCATGCCGATCTCTTCGGGCTTGGGATCCCGGTTCTGCGGGGGCCGCCAGGGCAGAACATTGGTGATATAGACGTTTTCGGCACGGTTCAGCTCAATCGCGGACAACATCCTGTCCAGCAACTGCCCGGCCCGGCCAACAAAGGGCTTGCCCTCGCGATCTTCATCCCGGCCCGGAGCCTCGCCTATAATCATCACCCGAGCACCCGGCGTCCCGTCGGCAAACACCAACTGGCGCGCACCACGTTTCAAATCGCAATGATCAAACGCATCCATCGCAGCGCGCAACTGGTCCAGCGATCCAGCAGTCTTGGCGACTGAATCGGCAATCGCCAACGCATCGACCGGCTTGGGCTTTTCCGGCGCCGTTTGTACCGCTGTGGGCTTTTTGGATTTCGGCGTAGTGTCTGGCAACGCATAGCGGTTCACCGGGATATCCCCGATCGCATCCGTCGCGCCGAGTTCAATCTGCCAATCCAGCAGAGCCCGCGCTGTGTGATAATCCAAAGCCGATTCCATAGACCTCAATCTAACCTCCTTTTGACCGAGGGAAAGCGAATTGGCCTTGATTGCGCGCTCGGTCGCACCGACCATTGGGGCAATCATGCTGATCCTGTTTCGAATCCTCTCAATTTGGGCGCTGCTGGCCTTGGCCAGTGGGCCGGTTTCGGCGCAGCTGTTTGACCGTAACGACCAGTGCCGCGCGGGGCAGTTCGCCTGTGGCAGTCGGTGCTGTTCCGGTGGGCAAAGATGCAGTTTCGACAATCATTGCATCCCGCTGGGCGGCACCTATTGCGGCGGCGGCCGCAGCTGCGGGCCGTTCGAGCGCTGCGTGGCAGGCGGGTTGCGCTGCGCACCCAAAGGGGCCAACGCATGCACCACGCGTCTGGACTGCCCCGGCGACAGCTTTTGCAACGCGCGCGGGGAATGCCAGCGAAACACCCCCGAATTCGACCCGGATTCAGCCACCAGCGGCAGCCCCATCACCTGTGACGACGGCTTGACCTGTGCGGCCGGATCATCCTGCCTGCCAGGCGGAGGATGCGCGCAGCCCGGTTGGTTCTTGTGCGAGAAAACCGGATCACAATGCCGCCCCGGATTCAAATGTTCGAACCATCAAGGATGTGTGCCGGTTAAGGCGATCGACTGCGGCTATGGCAAATGGTGCAAACCCGGCGAACTGTGCTTGCCCGAAGGCGGGTGCGAGAAACTGCCCTAACGCCTTGATCCCAAGGTTGCCTTGCGCGGCGCGGCTTTCTATAAGCGGGCCGATTGTCAGACAGGAGTCCGCCCATGCGTTTCGCCCATCGTCACCTTCTTGGCATCGAGCACCTGTCCCAATCCGATATTACCGCCATTCTTGATCTGGCCGAGACCTATGTCGAGATGAACCGGCAACCGAACAAGCACTCGGATGTGCTGGCGGGGCTGACGCAAATCAACATGTTCTTTGAGAACTCGACCCGTACTCAGGCCAGTTTCGAACTGGCAGGCAAGCGGCTGGGTGCGGACGTGATGAATATGGCAATGCAGGCCAGCTCGATCAAAAAGGGTGAGACGCTGATCGACACGGCGATGACGCTGAACGCAATGCATCCCGACCTTCTGGTGGTGCGGCACCCGCATTCCGGCGCGATTGATCTGTTGGCGCAGAAGGTGAATTGCGCCGTACTGAACGCAGGCGACGGGCGGCATGAGCACCCGACACAGGCGCTGCTGGATGCGTTGACCATTCGCCGCGCCAAGGGTCGCCTGCACCGGTTGAACATCGCGATCTGCGGCGACGTCGCCCATTCCCGCGTGGCGCGGTCGAACTTGATCCTGCTCGGCAAGATGGAAAACCGCATTCGCCTGATCGGCCCGCCAACGCTGGTCCCCAGCCAATTTGCCGAGTTTGGAGCCGAGATCTATGACGATATGAACGAAGGCCTTCAAGACGTCGATGTCGTGATGATGCTGCGCCTTCAGAGAGAGCGGATGGATGGCGGGTTCATCCCCTCGGAACGTGAATACTATCATCGCTACGGGCTGGATGCCGCCAAACTGGCGCAGGCCAAACCCGATGCCATTGTAATGCATCCCGGCCCAATGAACCGCGGGGTCGAGATTGACGGAACGCTAGCCGATGATATCAACCGCTCGGTCATTCAGGAGCAGGTTGAGATGGGTGTCGCCGTCCGCATGGCTGCGATGGAACTGCTGGCCCGCAATCTGCGCGAGGCCGCATGAGCGATCTGGCCGTCGCATCCCATGAACACGGCGTTATCCGCCTGTTCGCACTCGACATGCGCCCGGAAGAGGCCAAGTTTCTGCGCGAACCCGGAGCCGCCGATCAGATTCTAGGGGTAGCGGGGCTGGATCCCGAGCAGGTCGACGTCTTTCCGGTCTCGGACCTCGAAGACCTTGGCCTCTATGGCTATCTGACCGAGGGCTGCGACGTGTCCGCAGATCAGCTGGACCGCACAGCGCTGGATGCGATTGACGGCTGGGTTCTGGTAGTCCGCAGCGCCGCATTTCGCGGTCGTGCAGCCGCTTTGCGCCCCGACCGCAGGCTGCGCCTGATCGGCCTGTACACCGAAGAAGCAACAAGCTGGGCAGGTGGCCGGATTGAGACGGAAAGCGCGAAACCGTATTCGGCGTCGCAATCCGCACCGCAAAATGACAAACCGCGTCGCATGGGCTCTGCGGTTCTGGCGCTGCTGATCCTTCTGGTTATCGGAGGTGCCCTATGGCTGATCCTGTGACTTTCCCGCCCGACAAAGGGGCCTATATCCGCACCAACACGTGGATGGCAGCCGCGGCTATGGCAGGGGCCATGGTCATCCTTTGGCTGATCGGTAATCCCTATGTCTGGACCGGCGCGCCAGCGGGCCTTGCTGCAATCGGCATTCGTGCGTGGTATCTGGCCTCAGAAGAGCTGACGGCCGCATGGGAAATGACAGACACTACTCTGACCGGTCCTGGCCCGCGCAAAGTGGCGCTGAACCAGATCGAGGCTGTTAAAACCATGGGTAGCTTTGTTCAAATCGTCACAAAAGGCGGGGACAAGCACCTGATCAAGTATCATGCAGATCCCGCCGCTACCAAAGCCGCTATTGAAAGGGCCATGGCATGAGCAATCTGATCTTCACCAACGCCCGCCTGATCGACCCCGAAACTGGCGCGGACGCACCGGGATGGGTGCATGTGGCTGATGGCCGTATCGTGGCCAAGGGCGAAGGTGCGGCCCCGTCGATTGACGCGCAGGTCATCGACTGCGGCGGGCATTGCCTGGCACCGGGCATCGTCGATCTCGGCGTCAAGGTTTGCGAGCCGGGCGAGCGGCACAAGGAAAGCTATAAATCCGCAGGCCTGGCGGCGGCGGCAGGGGGTGTGACCACGATCGTGACGCGCCCCGATACCTTACCCGCCGTGGACACGCCGGAAACGCTGGAATTTGCGACCCGGCGCGCACAGGCGGATGCCCCGGTCAACGTGCTGCCCATGGCGGCCCTGACCAAAGGGCGCGAGGGGCGCGAGATGACCGAAATCGGATTTCTGCTGGATGCCGGTGCCGTCGCCTTTACCGACTGTGATCATGTCATTGCAGATACCAAAGTGTTCACCCGCGCGCTGACCTATGCGAAATCCTGTGGTGCGCTGGTGATCGCCCACCCTCAGGAACCGGGGCTGAGCGCTGGCGCCGCCGCCACCAGCGGCAAATTCGCCGCCTTGCGCGGATTGCCCGCCGTTTCCCCAATGGCCGAGCGTATGGGGCTGGACCGCGACATTGCGTTGCTGGAAATGACCGGTGCGGCCTATCACGCCGATCAGATTACCACCGCCCGCGCCCTGCCCGCGCTGGAGCGGGCCAAGCGGAACGGGCTGGACATCACTGCTGGAACCTCGATCCACCATCTGACGCTGAATGAGCTGGACGTGGCCGACTATCGCACCTTCTTCAAGGTCAAACCTCCGCTGCGGTCGGAAGATGACCGGCAGGCTGTCATCGAAGCGGTGCGGGCAGGTCTGATCGACACGATCAGTTCCATGCACACGCCACAGGACGAAGAAAGCAAACGCCTCCCGTTTGAAGAGGCGGCCTCGGGCGCGGTGGCGCTGGAGACGTTGCTGCCTGCGGCTTTGCGCCTGTACCATGCTGATCAACTGGACTTGCCGACTCTGTTCCGCGCGATGGCTCTGAACCCGGCTAAACGACTGGGCCTGGACAGCGGTCGCCTGTCTGAGGGCGCGCCGGCCGACCTGGTTCTGTTCGACCCGGATGTGCCCTTTGTGCTGGACCGGTTCACGCTTAGATCCAAATCGCAGAATACGCCATTTGACGGCCAGAGGATGCAAGGTAAGGTCACCGCAACCTATGTGGCAGGCCAAGAAGTTTACCGGAGACCCTGATGCCCCTGATCGACAGTACGATGACCCAGCTGATCCTCTGGGCCGCGATTGGATACCTGATGGGGTCGATCCCCTTTGGCATGATCATCGCCAAGGTGATGGGACTGGGAAATCTGCGCGATATCGGGTCGGGCAATATTGGGGCGACCAATGTACTTCGCACCGGCAACAAGGCCGCCGCCGCGCTGACTCTGATCTTTGACGCCGGGAAAGGGGCCGCTGCCGTCTTGCTCGCCCGTGCCATGGCCGGGGAAGACGCCGTACAGGTCGCCGCATTGGCCGCGTTTCTGGGCCACTGTTTTCCAGTTTGGTTGGGCTTCAAAGGTGGCAAGGGTGTCGCGACCTTTCTGGGCCTCTGGCTAGCGCTTGACTGGGGCGTGGGCATTGCCTGCTGCATAACTTGGCTGGTGGCCGCTGCCATCTGGCGGATTTCGTCGCTTGGGGCCCTTGCAGCAGCGTCCCTGTCTACAACCTGGGTCATGGTTTTGAGTGACGGGTCGACGTTTATTCTGGGAATCGTCCTGACATTGCTTGTGTACTGGCGCCATGCCGCCAATATCTCGCGCATCAAAGCTGGCACCGAACCCAGGATCGGGTCCAAGACCTGATATCCGCCCGAGTTAATTGGTTCTTGATCGAATCATTTCTATCTGTAATTTCTGTCATTACAGAAATTACTGGATACAATCATGCACCTTACTGAATCCATGCGCGACTTTATCCTCCATTGGGGGGAAATGGGTACCAAGTGGGGTGTGAACCGCTCGGTCGCGCAAATCCACGCGCTATTGCACATCTCGCCCGAACCGATGACTGCAGATGAGATCTGTGAAACGCTCGGGCTGGCCCGCTCGAACGTCTCGACCGGGCTGAAGGAACTGCAAGGCTGGAAGCTGATCAAAGCCAGCCGAAACCTGGGTGACCGGCGCGATCACTTTCATTCGATCCGGGACATGTTTGACCTGACCAAAGCTGTGGTTGAAGGCCGCCGCGAACGTGAATATGCGCCCACTCTGGCCGCGCTGCGTATCGTTGCCCAAGAGGCTCAGAATGACGGCACCTCGCCCAAAGTGCGCCAGCGGATTGATGAGACGCTAGAGACCATGCAAATGTTCGACGACTGGTATGTCGATGTGAACCGTCTACCTCGCCGCGTTCAACTGGCAATCGTCAAACTTGGCGGACGCATCGCCCGGCTGCTGCCCAAGGGACAAGGGGACAAGTCACCCTAAAAATTTTACCCTCAAATTTCTCTCAATACAGAAATCTCAGAATATGATGTAAGAAGGAGCATGACATGATCCAGCCCAAACGCCCGCCCGAACGCGCCCCGAAAGGCATCCAATGGGCCGACCTGGTTCCCCTGAACCGCTGGGACAAGATCAAGGAACTGATGCTGCCGCTGCCCTGGCTGCTGCTGTCTCTGACGCTCTACAGTACTGCCCTCTGGCCACTTGGTGCTATGGCCAGCTTTCTGTTCTTTCTGTGCGCCCTGCGCCTGAACCACGAAGCGATCCATGGCAATCTCGGGCTGTCGCGGCGGCAGGATTCCTTGGTGATGCATGTGCTCAGCGCGCTTATGTTGGGTTCTAATCACGCTTTCTGCCAATGCCACCTGCTGCATCACAAACACGCCATGGGTCCGGGCGATTGCGAGGGGAATTGCGGGCACATGACCCTGGCGCAGGTCTTGGTATACGGACCCCGGTTTCCCTTCGACATCAACCGTGCGGCCTGGCGGGTCGCCAACGCCAAGGCCCGTCGCCGCATCCTGATCGACTGGGGGCTGGTGCTTGCCGTGATCGCCACTGCTGTGCTGAGCGGATCGCAAACCCTGCTACTGCACGTGGCTGCGATGAGCACAGCCCAATGCCTTGCCGCCCTGTTTGCGGTCTGGATAACCCATCAGGGCACGCATGACAGTGGCGTTGCCGCGCGCAGTCAGCGCGGGGTGCTGGCGCGGCTGGCCTATCTGATGTTCTACCACCGCGAACACCATCTGTTCCCGAAGGTTCCTGTCAGCCGGTTGCCCGTTCTTGCGGATCGGCTGGAACGTTCGGTTGCAGGATATGCCGCAAGTCGCAAGCCGGTCATCGGCTGGCTGGAACCCCGCCGGTTCCGGGTTGAACCCTAATCCTTGCTGATACGCGCACCCAAGGATCCTGAGCGGAAACGCACAGGATCCGTTTGCCAGCACACAATCACCTTTAGTTGTTTTGAACGTGATCAATACGCTGCCCACTTCGTGGTCGTGGCGGCCAATTACCGACCGCACGGAACAAAACAATCAGGGTTGCCCAGACTCAATTACGGAATCCCCCGGCAGCTCGATTCACGAAAGGTGAAAACAATGAACAAGATCAAATCCCTTATCGGCGGCGTCGCGCTGTCTGTTGCCATCGCAAGCTCAACCCTGGCTGCAGGCGTCGAACTGAACGCAAGTTCGACCGGTCTGGCGCTGCAGGGCTATGACCCGGTCGCTTACTTCACCGCTGGCGAAGCCACCAAGGGCGATTACCGCATCACTGCGCTGCACAACGAAGCCTTGTACCGCTTCGCCTCGGAAGAAAACAAAGTCGCGTTTGAAGAAAACCCCGAAGCCTACCTGCCCGCATATGGTGGCTATTGCGCATTCGGCACCGCGATGGGCTTCAAGTTTGACGGCGACCCGAACTACTGGAGAATCGTCGACAACAAGCTGTACCTGAATCTGTCCGCAGATATTCAGGAACGTTGGGAAGGCGACATCCCCGGCTTTAACGAGCGCGCCGACACCAACTGGAAAGATATCGCCGACAAGAGCCCTTCGGAATTGCAGGCGCAATAATCCGCCCAAGAAAAACACCGGATCGGCGGCAGTTCACCCTGCCGCCGATTACCATTTGAAACCGCCATTTTTCACCCTAGTTGTTCAAGCAGGAACGAGCCCAAAAAACGTGGGCCAGTGCCCCGAAGCGGCGGCACAGAAATCAGGTACGGAAACAGCCAAAAAACAGCGATCCGGTCGTCAGACCGGGCCCTGGCAATACCACGTACAAATGAGCAGCACAGGTTTGCTGAAGACCAATTCGAAAGAAAGGTTAACAGAATGACAGGAAGATTTTTTATTGCGGCCTTTATCGCCTCTATTGCGGCCGGAGGCGCCTCGGCGCAATCCTCGGGCAACTGGACGGGCTTTTACGGCGGCCTTCAGGTCGGCTATGCCGATATCGACACCAATGTTTCGGGCGTCGACGGTGATGGCGCGATTGGTGGTATCGTGTTGGGATATGATTATGATCTGGGGGATTGGGTTGTCGGTGGCGGCTTCGACTACGACTGGACCAGCATTGAACTGACCCCCGGCGTCGAGGTCGAAGACGTTTGGCGCCTCAAAGCACGCGCCGGATACAAAGTGACTCCGGTGGGGCTGCTATATGGTATCGGGGGCTATGCCGAGGCGAGTACGGACAGTCTTGGCAGTGACGATGGTTGGTTCATCGGCGCTGGGTATGAACAGATTGTCGCCCCCAATGTCAGCGTTGGAGGCGAAATCCTGTATCACGAATTCAACGATTTCGATTCGACCGGAATTGATGTGGACGCGACCACAATCCAGGCCCGCGCCACCTACCGATTCTAAGAAAACAGTGACGGAACCCGGCACAAACGCCGGGTTCCTTTCATTTACAGCTCAAGAACAGTGCTGCCTGTGGTTTGGCGCGCCTCAAGTGCGCGATGGGCCTCGGCCACCTGATCCAGCGGGAACCTCTGATCAATGTGGATTTTGACCTCGCCGCCTTCGACCTTGTTGAACAGGCGCCGCGCCATGGCCTGACAGACCGCGTGGTCCGAAATATGTGTGAAGAGCGTTGGCCGCGTTATCTTGAGCGATCCTTTCTTGGCCAGAATACCAATGTCGATCAGAGGCACCGGGCCCGAGGCATTGCCGAACGAGATCATCATGCCAAGCGGTTTCAGGCTGTCGAGCGATCCGTCAAACGTGTCCGACCCGATGGAATCCATCACCGCGTCTACGCCTTTGCCTTTGGTGATCTGCGCGACGCGCTCGGCAAAGTTCTCGGTCCGGTAATTGATGCAATGCGCGGCACCGTTGAACTGCGCCAAACTGCATTTTTCATCGGTTCCGGCAGTACCGATCAACGTGATCCCCTCGGATTTGGCCCATTGGCAGGCAATCAAGCCAACACCCCCGGCAGCTGCATGAAACAGCACGGTATCCCCGCGTTTCAGCGGTGTGGTGCGATGAAACAGATATTCGACTGTCATCCCCTTGAGCATCATCGCGGCCGCCGCATCAAAAGAAATTCCATCCGGAAGCGGGCACACCTGTGCGGCGGGCATGACCCGTGCCTCGCAATAGGCTCCGGGCGGAGAGGCAGCATAGGCCGCGCGCTGCCCGGGTTCCAGATGCGTTACACCTTCCCCAACGGCTTCGATCACGCCAGCGGCCTCCATGCCCAAAGCCTGAGGCATATCCAGCGGATACAGCCCAGTGCGCTGATATACATCAATGAAATTTAGCCCGCAGGCATGATGACGAATACGAACCTCACCGGGGCCGGGTTCACCAAGTGGGCGATCTTCGAACTTCAGAACCTCGGGGCCGCCGTGTTCATGGATGACGACGGTTCGTGCCGTTTTCTGCATGTTGTCCTCCTCTAGCCTCAGGCCAAGCTAACATGCCTGTGACGCAGGGCAATCGACACGATTGCGCGAGGCGCAACCCAAACGCGAAAATTTGTGCTATACTATGCCCAAGGCGTTGCTGGCTGGTCCGGCCAAAAGCAACAAGTCGCCGGATTGACCCCGCTGCGCAACATCGCAAAGCAGGAGGGGACGGCAATGGACAAAACGATTGGCAATCCGATCACCTGGGCGGCACGGAACATAGGTGCAACCGGGGATCACCTAGCTGAAAATATCAGCCATATCGGCAGCGCGGATACACGACACCTGCCAGTGGTTCGTACGCTGACGATGGATGATCTTTGGGCCTGCCTGAGGGCAGGATACAGCGATTTTCTGGATACAAGGGCCGATGCGATATTCGTTGTGCTCATCTATCCGATCGCAGGTTTTCTGATGTTCGGAATTGGGCTGAACACAAACATGGTTCCAATGCTGGCACCGCTGGTTGGTGGTTTTGCGCTTGTGGGTCCGGTGGCCGCCCTTGGCCTGTACGAAATCAGCCGCAAACGAGAACAAGGTGGCGAGGCTGGTTGGCTGGATGCGTTTGGCGTGTTCCAGTCCCCTTCCCTGGGTGCGATTCTGGCTTTGGCGTTTTACATGGTCATGCTGTTTCTGGTTTGGCTGATGGTCGCGCAGAGCATCTATGTTCAGACACTCGGCCCTGACCTGCCCGCGTCGCTGGGTGCCTTTCTAACCCAAGTGTTCACCACCGCCGCTGGATGGACCATGATCTTGTTCGGGAACGCTGTTGGGTTTCTGTTTGCCCTCGTCGCCCTGGCAATCAGCGTCGTCAGCTTTCCGCTGCTGCTGGACCGCAAAGTGGGCGTTCCGGTCGCCGTGGTGACATCCGTACGGGTGTTGCGTCACAATCCGGGCGTCATCCTGGGCTGGGGATTCATCGTTGCCGCGCTGCTGGTCATCGGAGCGATCCCGATGTTGCTGGGCCTGATCGTCGTGATGCCCGTACTGGGCCACGCCACCTGGCATCTCTATCGGCGCGCAGTGGCCTGAAACACAGCTTTATCCCGCAACTTTCAGAACAATCTTGCCAATATGGCCAGAGCTTTCCATCCGGGCATGGGCCGCCGCCGCATCAGCCAGATCAAACTCACTATCCATGACAGGGGCAACTTTTCCCGCCTCGAGCAAGGGCCAGACCGCTTCGTGCAAATCCGAAGCGATTTTTGCCTTGGCCAGATCGCTTTGCGGGCGCAGGGTACTGCCAGTCAAGGTCAGGCGTTTGACCATCATAAGCGCAAAATTCAGCTCGACCACGGGCCCCTGAAGGAAGGCTATCTGCACCAGCCGTCCATCCTCGGCCAGCGCCTTAACGTTGCGTGGGATATAGTCGCCGCCCACCATGTCCAGTATCAGGTTCGCCCCGCCCTCGGCCCGCATCGCGGCTACGAAATCCGCGTCACGGTAGTTGATCGCCTGTTCGGCACCCAGCTTTTCACAGGCCTCACATTTTTCAGCCGAGCCTGCAGTCGTAAAAACCCGCGCTCCAAAGGCGTTCGCCAGCTGAATCGCCGTTGTGCCGATACCACTGGAACCACCATGCACCAGAAACCGCTCACCGGCCTTCAGGCTGCCGCGCATAAAGACGTTGGACCAGACGGTAAAGAAGGTCTCGGGCAGGCAGGCGGCTTCTTTCAGGCCCATCCCCGCTGGCACCGGCAAACAATGCGCCGCAGGTGTGGCCACATATTCGGCATAGCCACCGCCCGGCAGCAAGGCACAGACCTGATCGCCAACGGATAGGTCTTCGACCCCCGCCCCGACGGCCACGACCTCACCCGCGGCCTCAAGACCCGGCAGATCACTGGCACCCGGAGGTGGATTATAGGCACCGGCGCGCTGCAGAGCATCCGGGCGGTTCACCCCCGCATAGGCGACTTTGAGGATCACTTGACCGGCCAAAGCTTGGGGCATCGGGCGTTCTGTCAGTTGCAGAACATCCGGACCGCCGGGTTCGGTGATTTCAACGGCGCGCATCATCTGAGTCATGGGTAGATCTCCTTTGGCCAATGCCTAGCAGGCTGAAACGTCAAGGCCCAGTAGCAAGAGGACTACTTGCGCGGTGTCAGGAATCCGGGAAGCGTGCCGTGGGTTTTAGTCGGAGCCTTCACCTGCCCGGCCAGCCAATTCGGAACAGCAAGAAACGGTCTGAACAGAGGATTGTCCCTAACCTGCCCCTTAAGCTTTTCGAACTGCATGACATTGTCGATACGACGGTCCAGAAACTCCCACGTTTTCTGATTCCCGGGCGAATCGTCCCCCAACCAGAACAACAGGGTCGAGGAATAGACCCCCGACAATGTCGCCCGCTTGGTGTACCAGTTCACGTCGTCCGACGTATCTCCCAACGTGTCCCAGATCAGATCACAGGTTTGCCATACTGCCCTTGCGCCATCAGCCGCGTGGCTTGGCAGCGAAAACATGGTCATACCCCGGCGCACGAGTTCCTTATCCGGCACGGCCTGTAGCCGGAACCGGACGGCAGCGGCGATCCGGTCACGGAATTTGATATCGCCCAAATCCTCAGTTTTAAGGCGATCTGCCATCACTGCGTCCCCGCGCGCATGAAATGCCAACGCTAGGTCAACGGCACCACGCGGACAAATCGCCCGCACCAGAACGTCATCCATTCCACATTCTTCAATCGCCCCGCGAAAGCTGGTTTCCGACCAGCCATCGAAGGGAACATGTGTCAGCATCGCATCCAAAAGCTGCTGCTTGGCGTCTTCATAGGTGGTTGTCATGGCGGTTCTCCGGTTATCAGGACCAGTACTAGACAAGATAGAGGCGCTTTGCTATACGGCCAATTCCTGCAATTTCCTTGCAACTCTATCTAGAAAGGTGGTGACAACCACATGCAGGTTAGTGTTCGCGACAATAACGTCGATCAGGCGCTTCGTGCCCTGAAGAAAAAGCTGCAGCGCGAAGGCGTGTTCCGCGAAATGAAGCTTAAGCAACATTTCGAAAAACCGTCCGAGAAAAAAGCGCGCGAGAAAGCTGAAGCGATCCGCCGTGCCCGTAAACTGGCACGTAAGAAAGCACAGCGCGAAGGTTTGCTCTAAGCACCTTCCTCGTCCAGTTTTGGATGACACTATTTGACGACCCCCGAGGCATCGCCCGGGGGTTTGTCGTTTTCAGGGTGACGTTGCGCGCTTTTTCGCGACTGGCTGACGCAACCCAGCGTCAATGCGCGATAAATCGCGAACTCAGATTCAACTTCCGGTGGCGATCTGCCCACCAACCGCGAGCGGCACGATTGTGTCTTCTCGTCGCCAAGTTCTCGCCACTAATGTCCCGCCAAAATAACGCAATCTATTGGAGGCAGAATCATGTCAACGGCCAGCGATCTAGAACGGCAGATGCTCGCATTGATCAATGCAGAGCGGGCGAAGGCGGGCTTACAACCGGTCAAGCTTGAGCTTCGGCTGAACGCAGCGGCGGAAGATCACAGCGAGTGGATGCTGAACGTCGATAAGTTCAGCCATACCGGCGCCGGAGGTTCGCGACCATCGGACAGAATGGAAGATGCGGGCTTCGAATTCTCCGGAAGCTGGCGTGCGACTGAAAACATCGCATGGCAGAGTGTCCGCGGTGCGCCGGGGCTGTCGGATGACGTTCAGGATCTGCACAACAGCCTGATGAACAGTTCCGGCCATCGCGCGAATATTCTGGACGCCAACGTGACCGTTATTGGAATTGGGCTTGAGGTCGGAAACTATGACGGCTGGAACGCCATCATGGTGACCCAGAACTTTGCACGGACCTCTGCGCCTTTGCAGCTTGATACCAGCAGTTCGGGCGGTTCCGGTGGTTCCACACCTCCACCGCCCTCGGGGCAGTTGGACGTCAGGGCTGGCAAGATCGGCACTGCTGCGGATGACTGGTTCGTTTTGAAATCCGGACAGGCTGGCCTTTTGGATGGGCGCGGCGGTGATGATATCCTGGTTGGCGGCGGCGGCCGTGATAAGCTGCTTGGCCGCTCCGGCGACGACACCCTGAACGGCGAAGGCGGAAATGACACTCTGGTTGGCGGTGCTGATAATGACGACCTGAATGGGGGGGATGGCAAAGACCTTCTGAAAGGCGGCTATGGCATTGACCAGCTGGACGGTGGCGGCGGAAAAGATGTGCTTAAAGGCGGAGGGGGCAACGACATTCTTGTCGGCGGCGCGGGCAACGACAAACTGATTGGCGGCAATGGCGCAGATGTCATGACCGGTGGCACCGGAGTGGATCAATTCTACTTCACCAAGGGCGCGGATACTGTAACGGATTTCACTGACGAGGATATCGTCAACTTCCGGCAGGCCAAGTCTATCGTTGGGTATAACGATCTGATGAAGAACCACATTTCACAATCCGGAAATGACGTCATCATCGATGCCGGTAACGGCCACACCCTGACACTAGAAGATACCTTGTTATCGGACCTAGCCAGAGACGACTTTGTGTTCTGAAGGCCGGACAAGCGAAAACTAAAGCCACGCCCCCGGAATCCGGGGGCGTTTTCGTGATCAGTAAATCTTGGGCACGTACAGGTCGTCCGGCAAAACACGCCGTTCGTATTCCGGATTATATTTGCGATCCGGGAGATCGACTTTTTCCTGCGGTACATCCGTATAGGGGATCTTGGTCAGAAGATGCTCAATACAGTTCAGGCGCTCACGCTTTTTGTCGTTGCCTTCGACGATGTACCAGGGCGCCTCGCGGATGTTGGTACGGAACAGCATGTCCTCTTTGGCTTTGGTATAGGCCTCCCAGCGGATACGGGATTCCAGATCCATGGGGGACAGTTTCCACTGTTTCATAGGATCGTGAATCCGCATAAGGAATCGCAGCTGCTGTTCCTCATCCGTGATCGAGAACCAGTATTTCAGCAAGATGATCCCGGATCGAACCAACATCCGTTCGAATTCGGGAACGTCCTGAAAGAACTGATCAACCTGATCTTTGCTGGCAAACCCCATCACCCTTTCGACCCCGGCACGGTTATACCAGGACCGATCGAACAGAACGATCTCACCGGCGGCGGGCAGATGCGGGACGTAACGCTGGAAATACCACTGGCTCTGCTCACGACGGCTGGGCGCCGGCAGAGCAACCACCCGGGCAACACGCGGATTCAGACGCTGCGTAATCCGCTTAATCACCCCACCCTTGCCAGCACTGTCCCGGCCTTCAAACAGGATACAGACCTTGGCACCGGTATGCTGCACCCAGTCCTGCACCTTGATCAGTTCAGCCTGAAGTCGCAGCAAGTTACGGAAATAGACCTTGCGATCCAGCATGTCGGGATGCTGATCCTTGTAGATCTTCCGCACTTCCACCGACAGCATGGGCTCGCTGAATTCGATCTCAAAATCTTCGTCCAGCGCGTCTTCCAACTCGGCTTCGAGCCAGTCTTTTGGTGCATGGTTAAATTCGTCGGTCAAGGTCTGCTCCTTATCAATTAACGGGTCAGGACCCTATCAGGCGCGTGTAACCGCCTGATGTCATCACGGAGGTAGATGAAAGCCTTTTTCTAAGCTTATCTGCCGGGGTCAGCAAGATCACTGCCCCAGGAATTCGGAAACTTGGCATTTCCGCTCGGCTGGATCATTCAATCGCCAGAGCCACCCCTACTTCAGTTTGTATGAAGCCTGTTAACACGACTTGCCAGCCCGAGTGTTCTGAGGGCATCAGAGCACAGGTCATTTCAGAGAGGGGCCGTGGCGCATTTCATATCTGTTCTGCCGGTTGTTTGGCCCTGGTTTATCCTGATCGCCGCACAGATATGCGCTGTTTCGGGGAAATGGTCTTTGGGGTTCGTTCTGCTGACCTGTTTTGGCCTGATTGCTCTGACCTTGGGTCTGGTCACGCCCTTTGCCGCAGCTATTGCGTCAGCAGGTCTTGCCGGAGCGTTGATGCTACGCGGTTTGAACGGTGCGTTTTCCTTTGTTGGACATATCGCCTTGATCCTGTGGTGCCTGGCCATGGGCGCACATCTGGTTCCGGGCTTTCATAACCTTCTGGTACTGGACCGGGTTCCTTCCGGTCCGGGCAGCACCGATTTCACGATGTACCTGAACCTGGACAAGCCTCTGATCCTGTTCGCCGTCCTTCTGGCCTGGCCACGCATGAATGATGGGGTAGCGTATATACGCAAATCGCCGCTGGCGGTCGGGCTGGTCGCATTGCCGGCCCTGTTTCTACTGGGCCTCTCAGTTGGTGCCATCCGGCCAGAGTTCACCCTTCCCCATTGGTGGATGATCTTTGCACTTTCCAACCTGTTTCTGACCTGCCTCACGGAAGAGGCCTTTTTCCGTGGCTATCTGCAATCAGCACTTTCCAAACGCCTGGGGGCTGCTGCGGGGATTGCTGCGGCCAGCCTGCTTTTCGGGCTTGCACATTTTGCAGGTGGACCTGCATTGGTTTTCTTTGCAGCCCTTCTTGGCGCGGCATGTGGCCTGGGATATTACGCGACAGGACGTCTTTGGGTTCCGGTTCTGATGCATTTCGCCTTTAACGCGGCGCATCTGGTGATTTTCACCTATCCCGGCCCAGCCTAGGTTAAACCGGCAACGCCGTCGTCTTGAACACAGTCCGAAGCGCGAATGAGCTTTGCATCTGCGCCACGCCTGGAAGTCGAGACAGATATTGGCGATGGATGCGGGCGAAATCCTCGGTGTTTTCGGCAACGACCTTCAGTATGTAGTCCGCAGTTCCTGCCATCAGGTGGCATTCCAAAACATCCGGGATCCGCGCAACGGCTTTCTCAAAAGCCTCCAGTACTTCCTCGGCCTGGCCCTGCAAGGTGATCTCGACAAACACCGTTGTTGGCACATTCATCTTGCGCGCGTCCAACAAGGCAACGTAGTTGCGGATATAGCCATCGGCCTCAAGCCTCTGTACCCGCCTGTGGCAGGCCGAAGGCGACAAATTCACCTGCTCGGACAATTCGGCATTCGACATACGACCATTCCGCTGCAAGGCGGCCAGAATCTTTCTATCTGTCGTATCAAGGCTCATCCACGCAATTCCTTTGCGGGTTTTACCCATTGTAGCGAAGATTTTCCCGAAGAAAAGCCGGAATGCGGGCAGAGTTTCACAGAAATTGCACCCGAAACCGCCCATTATTTAGGCAGTTTAGGAACGGAGAGACCTAATGAAAATCGGTTGCCCCAAAGAAATCAAGCCGCAGGAATTCCGTGTCGGCATGACGCCCAACGCCGCACAAGAGGCGGTGTCTCGTGGCCATGACGTGATAATCGAAAACGGAGCTGGCATTGGCGCCGGGTTTGATAACGATGATTACGTCGCCGCAGGTGCCCGCATCGTGGACAGTGCAGAAGAAGTTTTTGCCACCGCAGAGATGATTGTCAAAGTCAAAGAACCCCAGGCGGGCGAACGCAAGATGCTGCGTGAAGGGCAGCTTTTGTTCACCTACCTGCATCTGGCCCCGGATCCGGATCAGACCCATGACCTGCTGGAATCGGGCTGTACGGCTATCGCCTATGAGACAGTGACCGATGCAAATGGAGGTCTGCCCCTGCTTGCACCCATGTCCGAGGTTGCGGGCCGTCTGGCACCACAGGTCGGATCTTGGACGCTGCAAAAGGCCAATGGCGGCCGCGGAGTTCTGATGGGTGGCGTCCCCGGCGTTGGTCCAGCAAAAGTTGTGGTTATCGGTGGGGGCGTCGTCGGCACCCATGCCGCCAAGATCGCCGCAGGTATGGGCGCGGATGTGACGGTACTGGACCGGTCCCTGCCCCGGCTGCGTTATCTGGACGACGTGTTCGGCGGTCAGTTCAAGAACCAGTATTCAACTGCAGGTGCGACCGCGGAGCTGATCCAGACAGCCGACATGGTGATTGGCGCTGTGCTGATCCCGGGTGCGGCAGCGCCGAAACTGGTGACGCGCGCGCAGCTGTCCACCATGAAACCCGGCGCGGTTCTGGTGGATGTTGCCATCGACCAGGGCGGCTGTTTTGAAACCTCTAAGGCCACAACCCATGCGGACCCGATCTATGAAGTTGACGGCGTCATGCATTACTGCGTGGCCAACATGCCCGGCGCGGTTGCAAGAACATCAACAATAGCACTGGGCAACGCCACAATGCCCTTCATGCTGGCGCTGGCGGATAAAGGATGGAAACAGGCCTGTCAGGATGATCCGCACCTGCTGGCTGGCTTGAACGTTCACGCCGGCCAACTCACCTATTATGCGGTTGGCAAAGCGCTTGGGATTGACGTGGTATCCCCCAACGTCGTCATCAAATCCTGACGGAAGCCTCCAACCCCTGAAGCGCCCTCTCCCGAGGGCGTTTGCAGCGTTGGGCATAACGCCGCCTCTTCGAAGCGGCGTGACCTGTTCACAGCGTTGAACGGGGCACCAAAAACAACGACGCCGCGCGGTTAGCGCGGCGCCGGGCCCAACCGGAGGAGGGTATTTTAATGCCCGAGCGACGGGCGGGAGCATCATCCCTGTTTCTGGATCTCGACCGAATGCGGGTATGGAATCGAAACGCCTTTTGCATCAAACGCTTCTTTGACTGCTTTGGTCATTTCAAATTTGACATCCCAATAATCGACAGCGGCACACCACAAGCGCGCCGTCAGATCGACCGAGCTGTCCCCCAGATTTGTGACCCGCACCCAGGGCTCGGGATCGCCGTGGATGCGCCCATCAGCCATTGCGAGGTCCAGAATGATTTTCATCGCCGCATCCGCGCTATCGCCATAGTCGATACCAAACACCAAATCTACACGACGCGTCTCGTGTGCCGAGTAGTTGGTGATAACTGACCCCCAAGCCTGGCCATTGGGTACAATGATCTGCACATTGTCGGGGGTCACGAGTTCGGTCGTGAACAGATTCAGATCTTTGACAGTTCCGGCTGTTCCGCCGATGTCGACATATTGGCCAAGCTTATACGGCCGGAAGACAACCAACATCACGCCTGCCGCCAGATCACTAAGTGTACCCTGCAGCGCCAGGCCTATGGCCAGCGAAGCAGCACCCAAAATGGCAACGATACTGGTTGCTTCGATCCCGAAGATGCCCAGAACAGCCACAATTACCATGGCCAGAATGGCCCATTTGATCATGCTGGCGGCAAAATTGCCCAGCGTCGGATCAATATGGGGCGTTTTGTTGATACGGCGGCGAACAACCCCAGCGATCATACCTGCCGCAATCCAGCCCAATATCAGAACAATCAGAGCCTTGCCCGCACTCATCAAGATTGGCACATAGCCATTTGCCATATCCATGGCTTGATTTGCCATTTCCATCGTCTGCTCCAATTCGGGTTTCCTTCTGCTTTCAGATCGTTAATTGAATCCCACCTATCTGGTGGGGTCCTCTTCTGCCGTAACTGCAGGAGTCACTTTTTCAGTGCGTCGCGGATTTCCATCAGGATGTCCAGCTCGCTTGGCCCGGCTGGCGCTTCTTCTTCCGCCGGTGCTTCCTCTTCTGCCGCCTCTTTGACCCGGTTCACCATTTTGACCAGCATGAAAACCACCCAGGCGATGATCAGAAAGTTGATGATCGCCATGATGAACGCACCATATGCAAAAACAGAAGCACCGGTTTCCCGCGCCGCTTCCAAGCTCGCCCCTTCGGCGACATCACCGGCCAGAACGGAGTAGTTGTTGGTGAAATCAACCCCACCCGTGAACAGGCCAATCAATGGATTGATCAGATCGCCAACAAGCGACGTAACAATTGCGGTAAATGCGGCTCCAATGATGATACCCACCGCCATATCCATGACATTGCCTTTGGCAATGAATGTCTTGAACTCCTGGAACATAACATCCCTCTTTCCCTGTTGTCATTTTTATGCGCCTAAACGCACGGCAACTGTGCGCTAATTGCACTATAAAATGTATGTTTTTATGGGAAATCGTGACTATTTTTCCCCAATCGGCTTATTCAGGAGACCCCATGACACATTTTGCGTCTTATTCCATTACAGACAAATGGCCCGCCAAAGACCCTTCGGTCATTCAGCTCTATTCTTATCCGACACCTAATGGCGTCAAAGCCTCGATCATGCTTGAGGAAACCGGCCTGCCCTACGAGGCGCATCTGGTCACGCTTGCGGATGCGGATGTCAAAAGCTCCGAGTTCCTGTCGCTGAACCCCAACAACAAAATCCCTGCAATCATTGACCCGAACGGTCCTGATGGACATCCCCTGGGCCTGTTCGAAAGCGGTGCGATCCTGTTGTATCTGGCCGAGAAGTCAGGGAAATTCATGGGTCAGACACAAAGCGACAGACATCGCATTACCCAATGGCTCATGTTCCAGATGGGTGGAATTGGTCCCATGCTTGGGCAACTTGGCTTCTTCCACAAATTCGCCGGGAAAGAGATCGAAGATCCGCGCCCCCGTGAGCGTTATCTCAACGAGGCAAAGCGGCTGTTAAATGTCGTGAACAATCAACTTGATGGCCAGGAATGGATCGCCGGGGATTACTCGATCGCCGACATTGCAATCGTCCCCTGGCTGCGCGGGTTGGATTTTTATGGTGCCCGAGACATTGTTGGCTGGGATGAGTACGCAAATCTCCAACCTTATCTTGATCGGTTTCTTGCGCGTCCTGCCGTTCAGCGCGGGCTGCAGATTCCTTCCCCAGGTTAACACGTGTGGGGTGAGGCAATACCTCACCCCATCCATTTAGCTTGGAAGCTTACCCGTCAGAACATACCGCAGCACATCCACCACCTGCGAGGGATGTTCAGCAACAGCCAGGGCGGCTGCATCCACCTCTTTCAACGCGTGCTGATGATCTGGCCCGTGCACTACGATGATCGACTTGCCCAAAGCCGCCGCATATCCCGCGTCAAAGGCTGCGTTCCATTGCTTGTATTGATCGCCAAAGCGGACGACCACGACATCCGCGTCTGAAATGCCCTTGCGGGTTCGGATCGCATTGACCATCGCACCCTTGTGGTCATGCCAATACTTGTTTGGCTCGGACCCCAAAATTGCAACGCCGCAATCGTCGCTGGCTTCGTGAACCGTGACAGGGCTGTTGAACGAAATGTCCAACCCTTTCGCCCCGTCAATGATCTGCTCGCGCCAGTCGGTGTGTATCTCTCCGGACAGGTAGACGTTCAGGCCCATTGATTTCTCCTTTGATTTTATTGGCGACCCTAAAGACAAAATGGACCTGACCCAAGGGGGGCTCAGAAAGCCAGCCGCCAAAACACCGGCTGCCCGTTGGGAACTGCCCTACGGGCCGCGCTGCGCTGCTTGCTTTCCAGAAACCCCGGCATCTCGGATGTTGGCTCGAACCCGAAACTGCTGGGCAAACGGGTATAGATCGACCGAGGCGGCAACCGTCCCCAGGTGATCCCTTTCAGCTGCGCGCCCGGTTCTGGCTGGTGCATCCAGACTTCGCGAATGGCGAATTCGTCGCGCAGCAGCACCAACACTGCCAACATCATGACCTCAGCCCATATTTTCGCATATTTCTGCTGCAGCGCCTGCTCGTATTCACGCGTCAGACGCAACTCACGCGACCGGGGCGCCCGGCATTGCAGTCGACGCCGGGCATGGCCGACAAAGCGCAACCAGTCGGACTGAATTTCTTCAATCAGACAATAGCCACTTGTTAAATCTATATCCAAGCGGCACCAGGCCAGAGTCGGACGGCCATGCGTGCGTACTGGGTGCCAACAGCTTTGGAACGCACCCACCGCCGCGCGCTGTTCGAATTTCCACAACAGCTCGGCATGCTCGGTCGGGAAGCCCAACTGCACCACAAGGTTATGCGCCTTGCGCGTGGTTTGTTCACCCGACCAGCGCTCAAAGCTCAGGCAGAAATCCAGCCATTCGGACTGATAGACCGCTTCTAAACAATGGAACGCCGCAGGGCTTAGCCCCTCCAGACGCACGGCGCGATCCGCATGGGCCACGGCCAGCACATCGTGCCGCCGCAAAACCCCGCCGCACTGCGCGATCATGGGTTTCAGCAAAGGACGCGCCAGCAAACGGGACAGCCCCGATTGCTTTAGATCCGAAACCGACATTTCGGCCTCCATCGACTGGCACAGCAACCAGGGGCTTTGCCGGTCGGTATAATAGTAGAATGGCATCTCTTCCGGCAGAATCTGCCGGATCATCGAGATGTCTTGGCGTTTCATGACAACTCTCCAACGGGAAACAGGCCCGCCGGTCAGTTGGCGGGCAATCAGGGTTTGGGCATTGCTTTTGCGAGGCTGGGATCTGGCATTGGGCCGACTCCGGATTGTGATTGCATCAGGGGGCTGGACTTACGGCCAGGGGGTGATTCCACTCAACCCCTGGATTTTCAGGACGCAGGGACGTTGCAGCACGGCAACACTGGCGTCTGAGAAACGAGAAAAGCGCGCCGAAGGGCGCGCTTTGCATTTGGATTACGGTCGCGTTAGCCGCGCAGAACGCCGCCCGTTGCCTTGGAAACCTTGGCGATGATCTTCTCGGCCACCGCTTCGATGTCTTTTTCTTTCAGGGTCACATCTGTTGGCTGCAGCCGAACGGTGATGGCCAGAGATTTCTTGCCCTCACCCAGGCTTCCGCCAATAAACTCATCAAAGACGCGCACATCTTCGATCAGCGCCTTGTCGGCCCCGGCAGCGGCATTCACCAGCGTCAGTGCCTCGACGCCTTCATCGACGACAAAGGCAAAGTCACGCTCGACCGCCTGCAGATCGCGCAGCTCCAGCGCCGCGCGGGTCGCCCCGGATTTACGCGGAAGAGGCACCTCATCCGGCCAGATAGTGAAAGCCACCGCCGGGCCCTTGATGTCCATCGCCTGCAACACACGCGGATGCAACTCGCCGAAAACGCCCAGTACCTTTTTCGGACCCAGACAAATTTTGCCGTGCCGACCCGGATGCCACCAGGCGTCGCCCTCGCGTAGGATCTGAACCTTGGCGGGTGCGCCGATGGCGGCCAAAACGGCCTCGGCATCTGCCTTGGCGTCGAACACATCCGCCGGGCGTGTGGCGCTATGCACATCCTTGGGGCCGTCGCGACCGACCAGCAAGCCGGCAATCTGGATTTTCTGATCGCCTGGCTCGCCGTCGTGAAAAACTGGGCCAACTTCAAACAGCGCCACATCCGCATAGCCGCGCGCCTGATTGCGGGCAGCCGCTTGCAACAGCCCCGGCAGCAGATCGGGGCGCATATGGCTCATCTCGGACGAAATCGGGTTTTCCAACTGCGTCGCTTCGTCGCCACCGCCAAACAGCGCTGCGGATGTCTGATCAATGAATGTATAGCTGACGCATTCGTTATAACCCAATGCGGCACAGGTGCGGCGCGCCATCGACTGGCGGCGCTGAGTAGCTGTCATAACCGGTTTCGGAATGCCATCAGTGACCCTCGGCAGCGGCTTGCCCTGAAGCTTGGTCAGGGAGGCAATTCGTGCGACCTCTTCCACCAGATCAGCCTCGCCCATGACATCGGGGCGCCAGCTGGGGACATGGGCCATCTCGCCTTCAAGGCGGAAACCCAGACGGGTCAGGGTCTGGCGCTGCTCGCTTTCGGGAATGACCATCCCGACCAGCGATTGCACCCGGGCCGAGTCCAACTTGTAGGATCGCGCATGGTTTGGCGCTTTGCCTGCCTCAACCACTTTAGAGACCTCGCCACCGCAGATATCCAGGATCATCTGCGTTGCATGTTCCAATCCTTCCAGCGTGTATTCCGGGTCGACGCCGCGCTCGAATCGGTACCGCGCATCCGAGTTGATTTTCAATGCCCGGCCTGTCAGTGCAATTTGCACATGATCCCAGAACGCGCTTTCGAGGAAGACGTTCACGGTACCCTCGGTACAGCCGGTTTCTTCACCGCCCATGATCCCTGCAATGGATTCCGGGCCGTTGTCGTCCGAAATCACCATCATGCCCGGTTGCAGCGTGTATTCCTTTTCGTCCAACGCCACCAGCTTTTCGCCGCCCTTGGCCCTATGTACGCGCAGGTTGCCCTGAACCTTGTCCGCATCAAAGACATGCAGCGGGCGGTTCTGGTCGAAGGTCATATAGTTGGTGATATCCACCAAGGCCGAGATCGGACGCAGGCCGATCGCCTTCAACTGATCCTGCAGCCACTGCGGGCTGGGGCCGTTCTTGACACCCTTGATCAGACGCCCGGTAAAATGCGGTGCTCCGTCCAGCGTGTCATCATCAATCGTCACCTTGATCGGGCTGACGAAATCGCCCGGCACCGGCACATAGTCGCGCTCTTTCAGCGTGCCGACCCCGCGTGCCGCCAGATCGCGCGCGATCCCGGCGACGCCCAACGCATCGGGGCGGTTCGGGGTGATCGCAATCTCGATCATCGGATCGACCTTTGCGGGATCATTCTCGGCCAGCCAGTCAACGAACTGATCGCCGACCTCACCCGAGGGCAGCTCGATGATGCCGTCATGCTCTTCCGATAGCTCCAGCTCGCGCTCCGAGGCCATCATGCCAAAGCTTTCGACACCGCGGATCTTGCCGACGCTGATGGTGATGTCCAGGCCCGGAATATACATGCCCGGTTTGCATACCACGACAGTGATACCTTCGCGCGCATTGGGCGCGCCGCAGATGATCTGCAGATCTCCCTCATCCGTCGCAACCGTACAGACCCGCAGCTTGTCGGCATCAGGGTGCTGTTCGGCATGGGTCACTTTTCCCAGCGTAAAGCCCGCCAATCGGTCCGCCGGATTGACGATCTCTTCGACTTCGAGCCCCAGATCGGTCAGCGTTTCGGCGATCTCATCGACCGACGCGTCAGTGTCCAGGTGATCCTTGAGCCAGGAAAGGGTGAATTTCATCGGTCGTATTCCGCATAATCTTGGGTCAGCCCGCGTGTAACGGATATTCAGACAAGGGGAAAGAGGCCGTGTGCCACATGATCACCTACTGTTCGGCAACTGTGTTGGCGACGCTATCCGATCCGGCAAACACCGCCAAAATCCGCGCGATGCTTTCGCCCGTATTCGCCCCCACATGCGGGGATCGGAACGCTTCGACAAAGGCATCACCGGTTTTGTAGGTCTTTGTCCCCGCCGCGCCGTAATCGACAGTGATTTCCCCTTCCAGCACATAGGCCACCAGCGGAGCATTATGTCGGTGACTACCGGTCACCTGACCCGGCTGCATGGTAATGATGGCCATGGTGATCTGCGGTGTGCCGCCCGGGTATTCCAGTGGCTCTCCGATCACGGACTTGTCCGTTTGCACCAAAACATTAACAGGCGGATAGGCGTCGCGCGCCAGGGCAGAGGTCGCGGTCAGGATCGCGGCGGTCACCAGCAGGGGTTTCATCGGGCAAGGCTCCTTGGTCAGATGGCCTGCGCAGATGACCGCGGATGTTAGGGGGCTGTCAAACAGATCAGGGATAGGCTGGAGGGCGCCCGGCCAGCTCATCCAACTGCCAGCCGATCCAGCCATGAGGGATGAAATGACCGCCCGGATGCGTGTCCAGCGTGACGCGGCCCTGTGCGCAATCGGTCCACTCCACGCGGCTGAGGGTCAGGAAAGGCTTCACGCTCCAATCGCCACGCGGGGTTGCACCGTTGCAGTCGAACTTCGCTTTCCACAACGCCACCGGATAGGTCGTGTCCCCGCCCGGCCCCAAGGGAAAATCCATCACCGTGTCATCCAACCCATGCACATGTCGCACCTGGCGCGGGGCTTGCGGGCAATCCTCGGTCTGGCGAATGCTGCCAGCCACCGCCAGCAGGGCCGCAATATCATCGCCGGATTGACAGACAAAGCGCCACGCCATCGCACCGCCATAAGAATAGCCCGAGACATAGATGCGATCCGGGTCGATCGGATAGCGCGTCGCCACATCCTCTAGCACCCGATCGGCAAAGGGGACGTCATCAGTGTCGGACGTCCAGAAATCCCAGCTTTTGCCGCGCCCGTTCGGGGCCACCAGCAGCACGCCGCGCAGTTTGGTGGCCCCTGCGATCCTTTCGTGGTTGACCACCACATCCCCCTGCCGCGCCCAGCCGTGGAAATGCAGCAATACCGGCAGAGGGCTTTCGCCGTCCCAGCCATCGGGTTCAAGCACATGATAGGAACGGTCGCCCAGCGGGCAGGCTGTGTCGCCGTGGCAGCCATTTGCTGCAGCTTGGAGCGGGAGAAGGAAAAACAGGCAGGTCAGAATCCGAAACATAACTCGGAGCCTACCCGGCCAGCGCACGAAGTCACGTCACAACCCCGTGGGAGGCTGAAACAAGCCGCGCCATAGCCAGACCGCGGGATGGCGATCCTCGGGAAGTGGTGGGCACTTTATGCCAGCCAAATCCGTGCACTGTTCGAGCGTTGTGCTAGGCGGAGACAAATCGCCAGCCCGTGCGGGCGGTCTGGCTATGGCGCGGCGGCCTATCGGCCTTTGCTCCGCGCTGGGACTTCTAGCTGCGTTTGCTAGCCAAAATCGCTAGGTCTAATTTGAAGCCCAAATCTTCTCCATTAAGTTCATTTCTCGCAGCGTTGACAGCACTCTGAAAATCTCTGTTTGCTGCCCAAATTACATCTGAAAACTCATCGACACTTACATCATCTGTTTCGTGCTTTTCAGACATTTTATTCGCGAGAATTGAAGCTGACTTGTATAGCGCCCACATTGCTGCCGCGGTTTTCTGGTCGGCAAAAATCAGAACTTCGTTTAAAGCTGATTTACAATCTGCAAATGCCTTGAGCTTGTCATTTTGGCTCTCGTAAAGTCTTTGATTGACGATAAGATCGACGCTTTTGAGATAGTCCCGATAAACTGATCGCTTTTCTTCATCGATCTTGATGTCGCGGTCTTTGTCCTTTTGAATAGGATAGACTTTCTTGGCAATGTGCAACGCAGTGAAAGAAGCAATGAGTGCTGCAGTAAAAGTAAACAGCCCTTGTACAACCCGAGGGTCGAAACTTGCTAGCCAATAGAAATCACGGCACACATTTTCACATGCCGTGATCACTTCCACTTCACTCAACGCGACAAACCGCCATGCAGATTCGGCATATCCAGCGCCGCAAACCCATAGTGCCGCAGCCAGCGCAGGTCGCTGTCAAAGAACGCTCGCAAATCCGGGATGCCGTATTTCAGCATCGCCAGACGGTCGATGCCAATCCCGAACGCAAAGCCCTGATAGACCTCGGGATCAATGCCACCGGCGGCAATCACTTTGGGGTGGACCATGCCGGAACCCAGAATCTCCATCCAGTCGTCGCCCTCGCCGATCTTCAGCTGGCCGTTATCCCAAGAACAGCGGATATCGACCTCGGCCGATGGCTCGGTGAAGGGGAAATGCGAGGCGCGGAAGCGCAGCTCAACATCGTCGACCTCGAAGAACGCCTTCACGAACTCTTCCAGAACCCATTTCAGGTTCGCCATCGAGATGTCTTTGTCGATGGCCAGCCCTTCGACCTGATGGAACATCGGCGTGTGGGTCTGATCATAATCGGCGCGATAAACGCCGCCCGGACAAATGATGCGGATCGGCGCGCCCTGCAGCTCCATTGAGCGGATCTGGACCGGCGAAGTATGGGTGCGCAGCACATGCGGCGGGCGCTCGTCGCCCTCGGCACGGTGCATATAGAACGTGTCCATCTCGGCGCGCGCGGGGTGGTGGCCGGGGATGTTTAGCGCGTCGAAATTGTGCCAATCGGTCTCAATCCGCGGCCCTTCGGCCACCGAGAAACCCAGTTCGGCAAAGATCGCAGTCAATTCCTCGGTCGCCTGGCTGACCGGGTGGATCGAGCCCTGACGGCGCGCACGGGTCGGCAGGGTGACGTCCAGCCATTCGGTGCGCAGACGTTCATCCAGCGCGGCATCGGCAAGACCGGCTTTCTTGGCGGCCAGGGCCGAGTTGATCTCATCCTTCAGGGCGTTCAGCGCGGGGCCTGCGACCTGACGTTCCTCGGGGGTCATCTTGCCCAACTCGCGCATCTTCAGCGCGACCTCGCCCTTTTTGCCCACGGCGGCGACGCGGATCGCCTCAAGCGCGTTCTCATCGCCCGCCTCGGCGATTTGCCCCAGATATTTTGCCTTAAGATCGTCCATGACGCCCTCTGAATTTGGTCGCCAACCTGCTATCGGCCCCGCCCCGCGAATGCAAGCGGGACGCGGTGGGTCAATAGCTGTATTCGGGATAAATTCGAGTCAGATCGCCGTTCCAGTCGCCATTGTAGTGTTCCAGCAACTCATCCGCCGGAACCTTGCCGGTATCGAGGCTTTCCTTGAGCGCGTTCAGGAAATGCGTCTCATCCGGCACCAGACCACCGGCGCCGGGATAGGCCCGGGCCTTGAGACCACTTTCCGAGATCGCAACCACTTCGCGAGCAAGATCATGCATGTTGATGTCGCCAACCCGCGCCTGCAGGCCATTGACGGCTGCCTGAACGCGCAGTTCCTCGCGCGTTTCAGCATCCCAGCCCTTGACCAGATCCCAGGCCGCATCCAGCGCGCCCTGATCATAGGTCAGGCCAACCCAGAAGGCAGGCAGCGCACACAGACGTCGCCATGGGCCACCATCCGCGCCGCGCATCTCCATGAATTTCTTGATCCGCGCCTCGGGGAAGGCGGTGGTCAGGTGATCGGCCCAATCGGACAGAGTAGGTGTTTCACCCGGCAGCGCGGGCAGTTTGCCCTGCAGGAAATCGCGGAAGGACATGCCCAGCGCGTTGATATACTGGCCATCGCGATAGACAAAGTACATCGGCACATCCAACGCGTATTGCACGTAGCGCTCGAACCCAAAGCCTTCTTCGAACACAAAGGGCAACATACCGGTGCGTGCATCGTCCAGATGCCGCCAGATATGGCTGCGCCAGCTTTTCTGGCCGTTGACCTGTCCTTCGAAGAAGGGTGAATTGGCAAACAGCGCCGTCGCCACAGGCTGCAAAGCCAGCGCCACGCGCAGTTTCTGCACCATGTCGGCCTCGGACCCAAAGTCGATATTGACCTGAACCGTGCAAGTGCGCCGCATCATGGCGCGGCCCATGGAGCCTACTTTTTCCATGTAATCGTTCATCAGCCGATAACGGCCTTTGGGCATCAGAGGCATCTGCTCATGGGTCCAGATCGGAGCCGCGCCCAGACCGATAAAGCCCACGCCGATCTCATCCGCGATATCCTTGACCTCGCGCAAGTGGGTGTTCACCTCGTCGCAGGTCTCGTGGATGGTTTCCAGCGGAGCGCCCGACAATTCCAGAGCGCCGCCCGGTTCAAGGCTGACATTGGCACCGTCTTTTTCCAGACCGATCAGATGCCCGGCCTCGCGCACCTCGGCCCAGCCATGGCGATCACGCAGCCCTTCAAGCACAGCCACGATCGACCGTGTGCCTTCGAATGGCAGCGGTTTCAGTGAGTCTTTACAATAGCCGAACTTTTCATGTTCGGTTCCGATACGCCAATCGGCTTTGGGCTTGCAGCCCGCTTCCAGATATTCGGCAAGTTGCTCGTGGCGTTCGATCGGTCCGCCGCCGGACTGGGGGATGGACATGAACCGTGCTCCGATCCTGATGTGTCTGTCTTGTTGGTCAGTCGTGGTCGCAAACGACGGCGGTGTCAATGCAACCGCATATGCGCAGGGCGCATCGGCTGACGCTCCCAAATTACTACGGGATGGACGGCCCCACCGTTCAATTCCGACAACATATGTTCTGTTTTCAACCCCGGTAGCGCCGAGAACACGTCAAACAGCGCTTCGGCCCCTTCGGCATTCACAGGAATGTGAAGTGTCGGCTGGCCAGGCTGTTCCAACACCCAATGCGCCGGATTCGAGGATGGGTCCAACGCCAACCGTTCGATTTCCCGCGTCGCTACCATGCCACCGTCCAGCGGGCCAAAATAGGATATCTGGCCTTCGTCGATGGTCACAACTCCGGGGCCACCGACGCCGGTGCGAAACCTGGCGCGCTGAACCCCGATCACGGCCAGTGCAACCGACACCGCCACCAAAACCCAGCCCAACCAGCCCAGCAACCCACCCGGGCCGCTGATCCAGCTGAGGCCAACCAACAGAATGACACCGGCAACCAGCACTTCGCGCCAGCGCCACAGGGCCAGTTTCGCTTCGGGTCGGATGAAACTCATGCGGTATCCTCTGGGTTTATGAACAGGATGAGCGAGTACTGCCCCGCGGATTGAAAACCGATACCGATATAAGCACGCGCAGCGGAATCGGAAGCCGCAAACAAAACCGCGCGTTTCGCACCCGTACGGCGCGCCTCCTCCAGATGCAGCGCGACGGCCAGACGCGCATATCCACGGCCGCGCATTTCACGAGGTGTAAAGACCCCACCAATCTGCACGACTTCTTGCAAGCGCGCGTTAAAACCAGTCATGGCGACAGGCCGATCGTCGACCAGCAACACACGATGAGAATCACGTGCGGTATAGGCGTCGCAATCCAAGCCAGCCTGTTTTTGCGCTCGTGACGAATTGAATTCCATTGCTTCGATCAGGTAGTCAGACCGCCACCTTTCGACGATTTCACGATCAAACGCACCCAAAGGCACCAATTCTGCGCTTGTAGCATCCGGAATAGTAAGCTGTTCCAAATCCAGCGTGAAACCCGGTTCATCGCTGTTCAGCGTTGCCGGCCGTTCCTCCCACCCCGCAAGACGCATGATCCGGCGGGCCTGTGTTGCCTCAGCCGCCATTCCAAACAAGGCACGCCCCCGGATCAGATCAATCGCAGCGGCCAGTTCTTCATCCGTGCAATCGGGGCATTGCGGTAAAACCATGCCCTCATTCGTGATGGAGAACGCCGCACGGGGTTCGTCGCCCAACACCCAGATATTAACGGCACGTCGGTCCGTGCCCCGCAATCCAAAATCACGCAGATTGGCCAAGGGGAACATCGACGTCTGAATGTGGCGCATTAGAAACTGGTCGATCTTCGGTAGATCCGCCTCCTGCGCGAGACGCCAAATCATGACCAGTCCCCCAACGCCTGCTGCCACATGGTCAGAGCCGCAACGGCTGCTGTATCCGCGCGCAGGATACGCGGGCCAAGACTGACGACATGGGCATAGGGTAAGGCGGTCAGCCGGGCGCGTTCACGTTGGGAAAAGCCGCCCTCGGGTCCGATAAGGATCGCCCATGGCAACCCCTTTTCATTCGCCGCCAGGCGCAGGGCCGAGCCGACCTCGGCCTCGTTACAGAACATCAGTTGACGCCCCTCGGGCCAGCTATCCAGAACTCGGTCCAGCCGCTGCAGATCGGCGACCTCGGGCACAAAGGTACCTCCGCATTGCTCGGCGGCCTCGACCGCGTGGGCTTGCAAGCGGTCCTGGCGGATACGTTCGGAATTGGTGAATTCTGTCTGCACCGGCATGATCCGCGCCGCACCCATTTCCGCCGCCTTTTCAACGATGAAATCGGTGCGTGCCTTTTTGATTGGGGCGAACAGGAACCACAGGTCGGGTGGCCGTTGCAGCGGTTTGGTCTGTTCGACACAGGTCAGTACACCGCCACGCTTTCCCGCTTCGGCCACTTTGGCCTGCCATTCTCCGTCCTGTCCGTTAAACAAGGCAACCTGCCCCCCCAAAGCCAGGCGCATGACACCGAACAGGTAATGTGCCTGCTCGCGCGTCAATTCTACCGATTGCCCCGGACCCAAAGGGTGCTCTACATACAGTCTGATCTTTGCACTCATGAGACCTTACATATGCAAGGCAATGCGCCAACACCAGACGGTCAGGTCGCTGATGCGGTCAGCGGCAACTGGGTCGACACCTATGCGCCGGAATTCTCGCGCCCTTACCTGCGGCTGAGCCGGGCTGATCGGCCTATCGGCACATGGCTGCTGCTGATCCCCTGCTGGTGGGGGCTGGCGCTGGCCATCCTCAGCGACGGCACCCCGCGGTGGGAGGACCTCTGGATCGCCATCGGTTGTGCCATCGGTGCCTTTTTGATGCGCGGCGCGGGCTGCACATGGAATGACATTTCGGACCGCGACTTTGATGCAAAAGTGGAACGGACCCGGTCGCGCCCGATCCCTTCTGGGCAGGTCAGTGTTCGGCAGGCCGCGATCTGGATGGTGCTGCAATGCCTGCTGGCATTGTTGGTTCTGCTGAGCTTCAACCAGGCCGCCATCGCCATGGGCGTGCTGTCCCTGTTGCCCGTCGCTGTCTACCCCTTCGCCAAAAGGTTCACCTGGTGGCCACAGGTATTTCTGGGACTGGCCTTCAACTGGGGCATCCTGCTGACCTGGGCCGCGCATACCGGAACGGTCGGCGGCCCGGCTATCACTCTATACCTGGCCGGCATCGCCTGGACGCTGTTCTACGACACGATCTATGCGCATCAGGACGCCGAGGATGACGAGCTGATCGGTATCAAATCCACCGCCCGCCTGTTCGGGACAAATACTGCGCATTGGTTAAAGTATTTCCTGGTCGCCACTGTATCCCTAATGGCGCTGGCCATTATAGACACCATGACGCGGCAGGCCCCAACTACAGCCATGTTCGTTGCACTTGCCGGACCTTGGGCGATGGGATGGCACATGACGTGGCAACTGCGTGGGCTGGACACTGAAGACAACGCCAAATTACTGCAACTTTTCCGCGCCAATCGTGACACCGGCCTTATTCCGCTGATCTTCCTTTGCATTGCTGTGCTGCTCTGATTGCACCTCGGCGCGGGCCTCTGTAAGAGTCCTGCTCAATAACTTCAGGAGTCGTCTGCCCGCACATGCGCCTGCCCTATTTCCTAGCTGCCTCCCTGATATTCCTCGTTTCGGCCAGCCTGTCGCTTGTGGCCGCAGGATATGCGGTAACCAAAGTCGAAGAAGCGTCGGAACTCGCCGTGCGGCGTGCGCTTGACCTAAAAGGGCATGACTGGGCCGAAGTCGAATCCGATGGCCTGCGCGTTGTCCTGACCGGCACAGCCATTGACGAAGCAACGCGGTTCAATGCGCTGACCGCAGCCGGGACCGAGGTTGATACCTCACGCGTTATTGACGACATGCAGGTCGCCCCCACCCGGCAACTGGCAGCACCGCGCTTTTCCGCTGAAATTTTGCGAAACGACAGCGGTATTTCGATTATTGGTCTGATACCCGCAAGCCAAGACCGCAGCGAGCTGATCGAAAGGTTGCGCCGGATGGACGGCGACACCGTTTCGGACCTGATGGAAACGGCGGATTACCCTATACCCGAAGGCTGGGACGACGCGTTGAACTATGCGCTCGAAGCGTTGACCCGCCTGCCGCGCGCCAAAATATCGGCCAGCCCCGGTTTGGTGAAAATCACCGCCATTGCAGACAGCCTGCGGGAAAAAGAACGACTGGAACAGAGCCTGACCCGCGCAGCACCTCCCAGTTTGCGAATCGGGTTGTCGATCTCGGCTCCGCGCCCCGTAATCACCCCCTTTACACTGCGCTACCTGATTGATGCCAACGGCGGCCAGTTCGATGCCTGCTCGGCCCAGAATGAAAAAGCGCGGGATGCCATCGTCGCTGCTGCCAAAGAGGCAGGCCTTGCCGGCCCGTTTAACTGTACAATCGGATTGGGCGTGCCCTCACCCCGTTGGCCCGAAGCGGCAACGCTCAGCATTCGCGCCCTGTCCGAGATTGGTCAGGGTTCGGTCACGATTTCGGATGCGGATATCACGCTGGTGGCGGCGCAGGGAACAGAGGCTGGGGTCTTTGACCGTGTGGTGGGCGAGCTGGAAAATGCGCTGCCCGAGGTTTTCGCCCTGCACGCCGTCCTGCCCAAAGCCGAAACCGACGACTCCACCGGCCCCCCCGAGTTCTCGACCACGCGCAGCCCCGAAGGGCTGGTCCAAATGCGCGGTCGTCTGAGCAATGAGACATCGCGCGACATGGCCGACAGTTTTGCCCGCGCGGCATTTGGATCGGAACAGGTTTATACCGCCACCCGCATCGCCTCCGACTTACCCGCTGACTGGCCGGTGCGTGTTCTGGCGGGGCTGGAAGCGTTGTCTCTGCTGCATAACGGCGCTCTGACTGTTACCCCTGACGACGTTTCTCTCAGCGGGGTCAGCTACGACCCGGACGCCAAAGCCCGTATCGCCGGATTGCTGTCGGAAAAGCTTGGGGATGCCAAAGGTTTCACCCTTTCGATCACCTATCAAGAGCCGCCGAAACCCGCAGATAGCCTGCCCGACCCGGAGCTGTGCGAAGACCAGCTTGCCGAAGTTCAGGCCAGCAGCAAAATCGCATTCGAACCGGGATCGGCCACGGTTGCCGCGGATTCTCGCGATACAGTGAATCAGATCGCCGAGATTCTGCGCGAATGCGGCCCCATCCGGATCGAAATTCAAGGCCATACAGACAGTCAGGGCCGCGAAGAGATGAACCAGCAGCTTAGCCAGGCGCGGGCTCAGTCGATCCTGAACGAGCTGCGCGGACGCCGCATTCCGACCTCAAGCTATTCGGCCGTGGGATATGGCGAAACGGAACCGATCGCAGACAACGATACCGAGGCTGGCCGAGAAGAAAACCGTCGCATTGAATTCCGCCTGATCCGGCCCGAGCCCATTGCCAATTCCGAGACCGGGCTTGAGGCGCTGGAGGCCGAGACAGAGACGCCAGAAGACGCCGCAGATACCGGCGCAGAGGATCAGTAAGTTGAACAGAATAGAATTCATCATTGCCACCGCCATCATCCTGTTCGCAGCCTTCTGCATGGGGTGGTTCGCCAACTGGCTGGCCCATCGTCTGTCTCGTGTTCGCCAAAGCGACGTCGCCGATCTGGATCGCATGAGCCAGGAATTGCATGAGGCCGAAGAAACCCGCGATCAGGCCATCACCTATCTGCAACAGCGCGAGGCCGAGCTAACCAATCAGCTCACCCAGACCGAGGCGGAACTGGGCGCTGCCATGGACGGGTTGCGCGCTGCGCGGCAGGAGGCCGAAGAATTACGCGGCCGGATCAACAACGCGGACTAAGAGAACTAGAGGAATCGGCAACTTGCGACACCCGCAAATATGGGGCGCCGTTGTGTGTTTCAGACACCTGCCAAACCGGGCCCGAAAATCCCCTCAGCTTGATGCAGCTTGGGCACAGTTCAATTCATGATCATGTCTCAGAGGTTGTTTCTGCCTCGTCCAGAACCTTGCGCGCGACACGAAAGCATTCCAGCGCCTGCGGCACGCCACAATAGATGCCGATCACGTGAATAATGGCCCGGATTTCTTCTTTGCTGACGCCGTTGCTGATGGCGCCGCGACAGTGGAGTTCCCATTCGTGCATCTTGCCCAGCGCGCCGATCATGGACAGGTTCATCATTGACCGGGTCTTGGCGTCAATCACATCGTCGCCCCAGCCGAAACCCCAGCACCAAGCGGTCATTGCCTCTTGAAACGGTCGGGTAAAATCGTCGGCGGCGGCCAGGTTTTTCTCAACATATTCCGCGCCCAGGGTGCTTTTGCGTTGCTCCAGCCCTCTGAGGAACAGATCTTCGTCGAAAGTATCGGCCATCTTGGTCTCCGGTAATCGTCACAATGAAGCGGTGCGCTGATGCACTCTACGCCTCTTACAGGTACTATCAACGCTTGCACTTTACGCCGGTTAAGAAAATGTGACGAATTTTCTAGCCCCTTGGCACGAGGATCATTCCACTGCCCCGCGCATCCAGTCTTGAAGCCAGGCAATTATATGTACTGACATCGCTTCACCAGCGGGCTGCGATTGTGCAAGCGGTTCAAGACGTCGCGGCGATTTAAGACACCCAAAAGTAAACGGGCCGCCGTCTTAATGAGACAGCGGCCCTTACTGACTGAATGTCGGGGTTTGGTCTCGCCCCCTCGAATACCACTTAAAAATGGACAGACTAACAAAAACTTTCGACTTCTTCGAGACCAACCCGATTTCTCAATCGGTGTGCATCCTTAATGCCTGATCTTTGGAAGCGCGACAGTGAACTAGTTCACATTAAATAAATTTTTCTTCAATTCTTCCAATCAAAGAACCCGGGGCCGGCCTTTGTCAGTAGTTTTTCGGCCATTGCGCGCGCCATTTCTGCACCATCACCAATCACGCCAGTGGCGTCTTCAGCGATAGAATCAGACCCGTCCGGGCGCAGGACTTCTCCGCGCAGGCGCAGAATGCCACCACTGATATCAGCCAGCCCGGCAATCGGAGTCTCGCAGGACCCGTCAAGCGCGGCCAGCAAGGCGCGCTCGGCCAAAAGTCGATACCCGGTTTCGCTATGATGAATTGCCTCCAACATCCCTGCAGCACGGGGATCGTCACTGCGACGTTCGATACCGATTGTACCTTGTGCAATGGCGGGCAGCATATCCTCGGGCGAGATAGCAGTTGCGGGAACGTCGTCCATATTCAGGCGCCGGATACCTGCCATCGCCAGAAACGTGCAATCCGCTACGCCATCGGTCAGTTTCTTCAGGCGCGTTTGCACGTTGCCACGGAACTCAACCACATTCAGGTCAGGGCGCCGGTTCAACAGCTGAGCTCGGCGGCGCAAAGACGAGGTGCCAACCACCGCGCCATTGGGCAGGTCATGAATAGAATTCAGGCTGGGCGAAATAAAAGCGTCGCGCACATCTTCGCGCGGCAGGAACGTGTCCAACACAAGACCCGCGGGCTGTTCGACCGGCATGTCCTTGGTCGAATGCACAGCAATGTCGATATCACCTCGCAGCATCGCTTCTTCGATTTCCTTGGTGAACAGGCCTTTGTTGCCGATCTCTTTCAGCGGGCGGTCCGCGTCGATCATCGCGCGATTGTCGCCGGTGGTCTTGATCACCACGATTTCGAATGCATCTTCGGGCAGATCAAAGGCTGTGCCTAACCGCTGCCGGGTTTCATAGGCTTGCGCCAGCGCCAGGGGCGAACCACGGGTGCCGATTTTCAGCGGTGAGGCGGGTGAAGGCAGGGTCAATGTCATGGACACAGCTTTAGTCGCGTCACATTGCCCTGACAATGGGGGCAGAGCTTGACAAATTGCCGCCGAAGGAAGACCCGTTGCCACAAACCAGACGATTGGGGGCACAGATGGCCGAAACAAAGAAACTGCTGCGGGCATTGGCAGGACAGGTGCAGGATGTGCCTCCGATCTGGATGATGCGCCAGGCCGGGCGGTATCTGCCAGAATATCGTGCAACGCGCGCGCAGGCCGGGGATTTCCTGTCTCTGTGCTACAATCCCGAGCTTGCGGCCGAGGTCACATTGCAGCCGATCCGTCGCTATGGGTTCGATGCAGCTATCCTGTTTGCGGATATCCTGCTGGTACCACAGGCGCTGGGTGCGGACCTTTGGTTTGTCACCGGTGAAGGCCCGCGTTTGTCGACCATCACGCAGCAATCCGAGTTTGATGCGCTGAAATCGGTCGAGGATATCCACGAAACACTCTCGCCAGTCTATGAGACAGTGCGCATCCTGTCACAGGAGTTGCCGTCCGAGACAACCTTGATCGGTTTTGCTGGCGCGCCGTGGACAGTGGCGACCTACATGATCGCCGGACGCGGCACCCCGGATCAAGGCCCCGCCCATGCGCTGCGCGAGGGGAATACTGCGCTGTTCGAAGCGTTGCTGGACCGGATCACGCTGGCCACGATCGAATATCTTTCAGCCCAGATCGAGGCCGGGGCCGAGGTAGTCAAGATATTCGACAGCTGGGCCGGATCGCTGAAGGGTGAGGCGTTCCGCAAATATGCGGTCGAGCCGTGCCGCGTAATCACCCAGGCCATCAAGGAACGTCACCCCGGCATCCCGGTGATCGGATTCCCGCGAGAGGCCGGAGATGGCTATATCGGGTTCGCCAAAACCACGGGGGTTGATTGCGTCGCGCTGGACAATTCGGTCTCGCCGGAATGGGGCGCCGAGCATGTCCAGGTGGATGGTTGCGTACAGGGCAATCTGGCATCGTCGCATATGGTGACCGGCGGTCAAGCGCTGGTGGACGAGACCCGGCGGATTGTCGATGCATTCTCCAAAGGGCCGCATATCTTCAATCTGGGTCATGGCATCACGCCCGATGCCGATCCCGACAACGTTCAGCGTATGATCGACGCAGTGCGCAACCGCTAGGCTTTGGGTCGGGCGTCCAGCTCGGTCAGTATGTCTTGTGTATGATCTCCGCGGCGCGGGCTGGGTCTGGGCTTCCACTCCCGCTCGGAAAACCGCGGCGCGGCGGCGGCCTGTAGCATACCGTCGGGGGCAAGCCAGGTCTGGCGTGCTGTGTTCATGGCATGGTTCTGCGCCTCGGACGGATTGAGCACTGGTGCAACACAGGCGTCACTTGCTGCAAACAGCGCCGCCCAATGATCACGTGGTTTGCCAGCAAAGATTTCAGCCAGTCGCCGGGTCAGCGCGGACCAGGTGGAAGCATCATATTGCTGCCGAAATTCGGGATCGCTAGACAGGTCCAATATCTGCAGGAACTCGGCATAGAATTTCGGCTCCAGGCACTGCACCGCCACAAATCCACCATCAGAGCAGGCATAGGTTCGGCTCCAATGGGGACCGTCCAGAAGGCTGTGTCCGCGAGTATCTGTCAGGTTTCCGGTTTGGCGCAGGCTCATCAGCAGGTTCATCATATGGGCCGAGCCATCATAGATGGCGGCGTCCACGACCGAGCCCTTTCCTGTGCGTGCCGCATTCAGCAATCCGGCCAGAATGCCCGCGACCAGATACATGGCACCGCCACCGATATCACCCACCAAAGTGGCCGGGGTTTGCGGCGGTTGGTCCGGTTGCGACGCGTACCAGAGCGCCCCGGACAGGGCGATGTAGTTCAGATCGTGCCCGGCATTCTTGGACAAGGGGCTGTTCTGTCCCCAACCCGTCATACGGCCATAAATCAGCTTTGGGTTCAGATCGCGACAGATATCAGGGCCAAGGCCCAGCTTTTCCATCACACCGGGTCGAAACCCTTCGATCAGTGCATCAGCCGTGGCGATCAGGCGCCGGGCCACATCCAGATCGGCCGGGTCTTTGAGGTTCAGGCTGATCGACCGCTTGCCCCGATCCAGAACTGACTGTTCGGGCATGCCCGGAGTCGCGGCCTGACCCTTGCGGTGGATGGTGATCACATCTGCACCAAGATCGGCCAACAGCATGGCGGCAAAGGGACCGGGGCCCAAGCCCTCGATTTCGATGATCCGAATTCCACTTAACATACCAGTCCTCCTGCCCGCGCAGGGTTTCGGGGCCAGCCAGAAAATGCAAGCCCGGACTGGAAAGGCCAATTGGAAAGCTGAGCAAAATGTGTGAATTGGGCCTGTTCTGTGGCTAACTCGCAGGGTAGTGTCGCCGCCAGAACGGGGGAGGCGCATGACAACAATTCTGTCCATCAGGGATTTGCGAAAGTCCTATGCCGGAGGTTTTGAGGCGCTAAAGGGCGTGTCTCTGGACATCGAGCAGGGAGAAATCCTGGCTCTTCTGGGTCCCAACGGTGCAGGCAAGACCACGCTGATTTCGACGGTGTGTGGAATAACGACGCCAACCTCAGGAAGCGTGACCGTCGGCGGCCACGATATCCAGACTGATTTTCGCGCAGCCCGCCGGATGATCGGTTTGGTTCCGCAGGAAATCGCGCTCGAACCCTTTGAAAAGGTCTGGAACACTGTGCGATTGTCGCGCGGGCTGTTCGGGCTTGGGCAGAACAACGCACGTATCGAAGAAATTCTGCGAAAATTGTCTTTGTGGGAAAAACGCAAAAACGCAATCAAAGAACTATCGGGCGGTATGAAACGTCGGGTTCTGATCGCAAAAGCGCTGGCACACGAGCCACGTGTTCTGTTTCTGGACGAGCCGACCGCAGGTGTTGATGTCGAACTGCGCAAAGACATGTGGGAAATCGTGGCCGAGTTGAAGCAGGCCGGTGTCACCATCATTCTAACCACCCACTACATCGAAGAGGCCGAGGCCATTGCCGACCGTGTCGGTGTCATCGACAAGGGTGAACTGCTACTGGTTCAGGACAAGGACACTTTGATGGCGCAGATGGGAAAGAAGCAGATCGAAGTCATGCTGACCCAGCCCATTCAAACCGTCCCCGACAGTCTGGCCGCACACAATCTCAAACTGAATGGCAAGGGTGACGCGCTGGTTTATACCTACGACACAAACGCCGACCGCACTGGCATCACCACCCTGTTGAACGATGTGGCCGAGGCCGGACTGATTTTACGCGATGTACAAACGCGTCAGTCTAGCCTTGAAGAGATCTTTGTCAATATGGTGTCGGGAGAAGCCACATGAACTGGTCCGCCATTACTGCCATCTACCGGTTCGAAATGGCCCGGTTCTTCCGCACCCTTGCGCAAAGCTTCATATCTCCGGTCCTGTCGACATCGCTGTATTTCGTTGTCTTTGGCACGGCGATTGGCAGCCGGATACAAGAGGTCGAAGGCGTATCCTATGGTGCGTTCATCGTTCCGGGGCTGGTCATGTTATCTGTTGTGACGCTGTCGATCTCGAACGCCTCTTTCGGGATCTATTTCCCAAAGTTTCTGGGAACGATATATGAGCTTCTTTCGGCGCCGGTGAATTTCATCGAGATCGTCATCGGCTATGTCGGAGCAGCGGCGACAAAGTCGCTGTTTGTGGGTGTCGTGATCCTTGTGACCTCTGCATTCTTTGTGGATTTGCGTATTGAACACCCGCTTGCCATGGTGACATTTCTGGTCCTGACCTGCCTCAGCTTTTCCTTGCTGGGCTTCATCATCGGCATCTGGGCCAGCAATTTCGAGCAGATGTCTTTGGTTCCGCAACTCGTGGTGACACCGCTGATCTTTCTGGGCGGTACCTTTTATTCGATTTCGATGCTGCCCCCGCTGTGGCAGACCATCACCCTGTTCAACCCGGTCGTCTATCTGATCTCGGGCTTTCGCTGGTCGTTTTACGGCCTGGCCGATGTGCCGATCATGTTCAGCCTTTTGGCCATACTGGCGTTTACCGGCGTGTGTCTGGGCATCATCGGATGGATCTTCAAAACTGGCTGGCGCATCCGGAGTTAGGCCATGCACGGCGTTGCATTTTTGCCCATCACCTTCAGTAAATACGTTCACGCGACCGATAACGGTCAGCCGCTCCCTTGTTTACCGCGTGGGCGCACTCTACATCGGCACCCATGAAGGTCAGCCTGCCGTTTCTCAAAAAACAGCCAACCGTTTCGGTCGTGCGCTTATCGGGTGCAATCGGCATGTCCGGGCGCGGGTCGATGTCTGACACAACTCTGGCACCGGTTCTCGAAAAAGCATTTCGCAAAGGCAAACCTGCCGCCGTCGCACTTGAGGTCAACTCGCCCGGCGGATCCCCGGTCCAAAGCTCATTGATCGGTGCGCGCATTCAGCGTCTGTCGAAAGAATTGGATGTTCCCGTTTTCGCATTTGTCGAGGATGTGGCAGCTTCGGGTGGCTATTGGTTGGCAGCGGCAGCTGATGAGATTTACGCCGATGACAGTTCGGTACTGGGTTCGATTGGCGTGATCTCTTCGGGGTTCGGCGCACATCTTTTCCTTGAGAGGCAGGGTTTCGAACGGCGAGTGCACACGGCGGGTCATTCGAAATCCATGTTGGATCCCTTTGCCCCGGAAAAACCCGAAGATGTCGCAAGGCTTGAAGGCCTGCTACGCGATATCCACGAAAACTTCACTGCTCATGTCAAAGCACGACGCGGGGCAAAGCTTGAAACGGGTGCTGATCTGTTCACTGGCGAAGTCTGGCTGGCACGCCGCGCACATGAACTTGGCCTGATCGACGGCATCGCGCATCTCAAACCCAAAATGCAGGACCTATTTGGCAATAAAGTAAAATTCCGCCGTTACGGGCTGCGCAAGCCATTCTGGTCACGGTTCGGCGCCTCCTTGGCACAGGACGCGGTTGCCGGACTTGAGGAGCGTGCCGCATACGCACGTTTCGGTTTGTAACGTGATTATCAAGATCGTGACCCTCTTTTTGATTGCCATGGGCGTCCTGGCAATGTTCGGCAAACTGCGGTTCCCGGGGCAGAAAAAACTGCAATCCGCAAGATGCCCGCGCTGTCATCGGTTCAGGATCGGCAAAGGTCCCTGTGCCTGCGAAAAAGGAGGCCGCGCATGACGGCATGGCTGTTATCCGGTCTCGGTTTGTTGATCCTGTTGCTGGCGGGGGATGCGCTGGTACGCGGTGCCGTAAACCTCAGCCTGCGGATTGGAGTACCGGCGTTGATCGTTAGTTTGACGATCGTGGCATTCGGCACCTCGGCGCCAGAACTTCTGATTGCAATCAGTGCAATTAAGGAAAACGCACCGGGCATCGCCCTGGGTAACGTTGTGGGGTCGAACACGGCCAATATCCTGCTGGTGCTGGGCCTGCCTGCGCTGCTTGCCACGTTGCACACCAGCGAATGTGACAGCCGCAAGAACTATGTGTTCATGTTGCTGGCAACCGTTCTGTTCATCGGCCTTGCCTTCTGCGGCGTGTTCAACCTGTTCAGCGGCGCGATTTTGCTGGCTGCTCTCAGCTTTGTTCTATGGACCGCCTTCCGAGAAGCCCATGCCCATCGCAAGGCCTGTGGCAAAGCCTGCGCCGAGGATGACGATTTTGATGGCCTGGAAGAAGCCGATCCAGACATGCCCTATTGGAAGATTTCAGTCTACCTGGTGCTCGGACTGATAGGCCTGCCGATGGGCGCACATCTTCTGGTCGACAACGCTACAATCATTGCCCGCACTTACGGCGTCAGCGAGACTGTAATCGGACTGACACTTATAGCGGTGGGAACTTCTCTGCCGGAACTGGCGACCACTGTTATGGCTGCACTGCGCCGACAAGCCGATGTCGCATTGGGCAATGTTATCGGGTCCAACATGTTCAATCTGTTGGCCATCGTCGGCATTGCAACCCTGTTTGGGCGCATTCCTGTTGATCCAGAATTCCTGCGATTTGATCTTTGGGTCATGCTGGGCGCATCACTCCTTTTGGTCCCCTTTGTATTTTTCAAACGGGATATCACCCGCGGATGGGGAATTCTGTTGACAAGTCTTTACGCGGTTTACGTTATTTCCTTGTTGGTGTGACACAAAGAGAGGCCGCATGACCCGAGCCCTAGTTACCGGTGCCGGAATTCGCCTTGGTAGGGCAATGGCCCTTTATCTGGCCGGGCGTGGGTACGACGTGGCGGTCCATTACGCCTCCTCTGAACAAGAGGCATCTAAGGTTGTCGCTGAAATCAGGGCCCTAGGCCGCAATGCGGTAGCTCTGCAGGCCGACCTGTTAGAAGAAGCAAGCGTGGCTGCCCTGCTGCCACGCGCATCCGAGGCGCTGGGCGGACCCATTACCTGCCTGGTCAACAACGCTTCGATATTTGAATACGACAACATCCACACGGCCACCCGGCAAAGCTGGGACCGCCACATGAACAGCAACCTGCGGGCGCCATTCGTTTTGACTCAGGCGATGGCTGAACAGGGTCTGGAACCTGAAACCGATGATGCAGGAGAGCCGCTGGCAACGGGCCTGATCGTAAATATGGTCGACATGCGAGTCCGCAAACTGACGCCCGAATTCATGTCCTACACCGTAGCCAAAATGGGGCTATGGGCGTTGACCCGTACTGCAGCTCAGGCGCTAACCCCGGCGATCCGCGTCAATGCCATCGGACCGGGACCGACGATGCAGGGTCACAGGCAATCCGAAGATCACTTCAAAGCACAGCGCGCCAACACCATTCTGGAACGTGGGTCAAACCCCTCTGACATCACCGCTGCACTTGGGTATTTCCTGGATGCTCATGCGGTCACCGGCCAGATTCTCTGCGTGGATGGCGGACAGCATTTGGGATGGCAGACACCGGATGTTCTGGGCGTGGAATAACGTTTGGTGCTGGAAGTTTTGCACCGCTCTCATTTCTGTTATCAATCCGTTACAAAAATGTCTTTTTTTTCATACACTTGCCATGTGTAGAAATTTTTACTGTTTAAATTCAATAGATTACATATGTGCCTATTTTTTAAGCAAATCAAGGAATCCTTAATGAAACAAGGGAAAATTCAAGCCCCACAAAAGTTATCTGCACAGTTATCCACAGAATACGTGGATTTGTTTTCCCTTGATCTGAAGTGCTCAAGATTGCAGCCATGGTCAAAGAATCACATATTTTGGCCATGACCTCTCAAGACGACACCAACAGCTCTCAGAATGACGCCCATTCGACGGCCCAGTCGACAGGATACGCCTGCATCCAGCGATATGCGAAAACGCTCGACAGTTCACCTGGCGTGTACAGGATGCTGGATGCGGACAGCCGAGTTCTTTACGTCGGCAAGGCGCGCAATCTGAAGGCACGGGTGTCGAACTATACAAGACCGGGACACTCTGGCCGGATCGAGCGGATGATTGCGGCCACGGCCTCGATGATGTTCCTGACGACCCGGACCGAGACCGAGGCGCTGCTGCTTGAACAGAACCTGATTAAGCAGCTCAAACCGAAATACAACGTGCTGCTGCGCGACGACAAAAGCTTTCCCAATATTCTGGTGGCAAAGGACCATGTCTTTCCACAGATCAAAAAGCATCGGGGAGCAAAAAAGGAAAAGGGCGCGTATTTCGGCCCCTTCGCCAGCGCGGGTGCCGTGAACCGAACCCTGAACCAGCTGCAAAAGGCCTTCCTGCTGCGCAACTGTTCTGACTCGATGTTCGAAAGCCGCACCCGTCCCTGCCTGCTCTATCAGATCAAGCGGTGTTCTGGGCCTTGTGTCGGGTTGATCTCGGATCAGGATTACCGTGAAAGCGTCAAGGATGCGGAAAGATTCCTGTCAGGCCGGTCGACCAAAGTGCAAGAGGAGCTGGCCGAACAGATGATGGCCGCGTCTGAGGCGATGGAGTTTGAACGCGCCGCTGGCCTACGCGATCGCATCCGGGCGCTGACGCAGGTGCAGACCTCCCAAGGCATTAACCCGCGCGGTGTGGCCGAGGCGGATGTGATCGGCCTGTATATGGACAGTGGGCAGGCTTGCGTTCAGGTGTTCTTCATCCGCGCCAACCAGAACTGGGGCAACAAGGACTTCTATCCCCGCGTCGGGGCAGATGTGTCAGCCGCCGAGGTGATGGAGGCGTTTCTGGGTCAGTTCTACGACAACAAGGAACCACCCCGTCAGTTGATCCTGTCAGATGCCATTGAAAACGCCGATCTGATGCAGGAGGCGCTGACCGAAAAAGCCGGTCGCAAGGTAGAAATCCTTGTACCCCAGCGTGGTGAGAAACAAGAACTTGTCGCAGGGGCCATACGCAACGCGCGTGAATCCCTGGCCCGGCGGATGTCGGAAAGTGCCACGCAGGCCAAACTGTTGCGCGGGATCGCCGAGGCATTTAATCTGGATGCCCCGCCAAACCGGATCGAAGTCTACGACAACTCCCATATTCAAGGCACCAATGCCGTGGGCGGCATGATCGTGGCCGGCCCCGACGGATTCATGAAAAATGCCTATCGCAAGTTCAACATTCGTGGAGATGACCTGACCCCCGGTGACGACTTTGGCATGATGAAAGAGGTGCTGACCCGCCGCTTTACCCGCCTGCAAAAAGAAGATCCCGACCGTGACAAGGGAATGTGGCCCGATCTGCTGCTGATTGACGGTGGCGCCGGGCAAGTGAGTGCCGTCCATGAGATTATGGCGCAGCACGGGGTCGAGGAGATCCCCATGATAGGTGTCGCCAAAGGCGTTGACCGCGACCATGGTAAGGAAGAATTTCACCGCACTGGCCAAAGGCCCTTTGCGCTGAAACGCAACGACCCGGTGCTCTATTTCATTCAGCGCTTAAGAGACGAGGCCCACCGGTTTGCCATCGGCACCCATCGAGCCAAGCGTGCCAAGGCCGTGGGGGCCACACCGCTGGATGAAATCCCCGGCGTGGGGGCCGCGCGCAAACGTGCCCTGTTGGCTCATTTCGGCAGCGCCAAAGCAGTTGGCCGGGCCAACCTGGCCGATCTGAAAGCGGTCGAGGGGATTTCGGCCGGCTTGGCGCAAAAGGTCTATGATTTCTTCCACGACAAGGGCTAGGCCCGCCGCCCTCGCCACAGGATGTACAGCCCCGAGGCCACAATCAACGCGCTGCCGATCCACATGGTCTGGTCTAGTTGCTCGCCGAACAGGAACACGCCCAGACCGATACCGAACAGCAGACGCGTATAGCGGAACGGCGTCACGGCCGAGACCTCTCCGATCCGCATCGCCTTCATAAGCGAGGCATAGGCCATCACACCCATAAGCACCGCACCGGTCAGAAACAGACCGTTGTACAGATCGAGCGGGACGATTGGCACGTCCTCCCACAGGCGATAGGCCAAACCGGCAACGATGATGCTGAGGAAGCCGTAAAAGCCCAAAACCTCGGTCCCCAGTGTCGCCGGGGCTGCGCGGCTGGCCAGATCGCGACCGGCAAAGCCCAACATGCCCAGCACCGCCAGAATGGACAGCGCCGAAAAGCTGTCTCCGGTCGGTTGCAGGATGACTACAACGCCAATCAGACCGATCAGAATCGCGCTCCACCGTCGCCAGCCAACTGTTTCGCCAAAGATCAGCGCAGCGCCAGCGACCACGACCAACGGAGTGGCCTGCAAAATCACAGTAGCTGAGGACAAAGGCGTCAGCACAATGGCTAAGACATAGAATAACCGTCCGAATACCTCGAAGAGCACGCGCACTTTCATCGGGCGCGACAGGACATCCGGCTGAAACAGTTGCGTGCCGCGCGCCAGTGCAACCGCCGCAAAGACCAGCGCCCCACCCACCCCGAACAGAACCATCACCTGCCAGATCGGTACGGCACCCGAAGCCGCTTTCAACAGCGCGTCTTCCAGCGCAAACCCCGCCATTGCGGCGATCATCCACAGGCTGCCGGTCAGATTTGACCGGGCATCGGTTTGTATATGAGCTGTCATGATGTGCCTTCTGTCCCGGATACGTGCGGTGAACCTGACCGCAAATAGAACAAACTCCAAGGGGCATGGACGCACCACGCGCTGCCTGCGGCGCTTTGACCAAGTTCATGGGACAAGTACGGTTTTTTGACTGTCTATCTTTTCTGTTGGATTTTAGCGATGTAGGGTCCGCTGCATGAAGTGGAACCTACCCAATATTCTGACCGTCCTGCGTCTGCTGGCAGCCCCGGGGCTGGCCGTGATGTTTTTGTATTTCACCCGGCCCTATGCCGACTGGTTCGCGTTGATCCTGTTCCTGACAGCCGCCTTAACCGACTGGTTCGATGGCTATCTGGCACGAGCGTGGAAGCAGGAAACAAAAATTGGCGCCATGCTGGACCCGATTGCCGACAAGGCGATGGTGGTGATCGCGCTGATGATCTTGGTCGGGTATTCGGCCGAACACTGGACGCCGTGGCTGGTCCTGCCTGCCACTGTGATCCTGTTTCGAGAGGTCTTTGTGTCAGGCCTGCGCGAATATCTGGGTGATACGGCTGGGACGCTGAAAGTTACCAAACTTGCCAAATGGAAAACCACGGCCCAGATGGTGGCGATAGCCGTCTTGTTTTCACAGGGCATCTTCGAGCATTACTTTGTGATGGCCAGCTTCGGCATGGACCCAACGCTGATCGACCAGATTCTGACCGGGCAAGAAGAAGACCTGAACGGCCTGCGCTGGCATCTTGAAGGGATGTTCTGGTCCAGTCGGTTCGGCCTGTGGCTGCTGTGGATCGCAGCAGCGCTGACATTGATCACCGGCTATGACTACCTACGTAAAGCCATGCCACACCTGAAGGAGAACTAAGGGATGGATGTGCTGTATTTCGCATGGGTCCGCGAACGGATCGGACTGCCGAAAGAACGGGTTGAAACCGAGGCCGCCACCGTATCCGATCTGGTCGCAGAACTTAGCGCGCGCGAGGATCGCTATGCAGCGGCCTTTGCGGATCTGTCGGCCTTACGTGTTGCGCTGGATCAGGAATTGTCGGATTTTGACGCCCCGTTGGCGGGCGTTCGTGAGGTTGCCTTTTTCCCACCAATGACAGGTGGCTGAGGTCATGCGCATCGTGGTGCAGGAAGACCCGTTTGACCTAGGTACCGAGGCAAATGACTTTGCGGCGGGCGATGCTGCAAATGGCGCAATCGTGACCTTTACCGGTGTTGTGCGTGATCTGGCCACGGGCGATTTGGACGTGATGGAGATTGAGCATTATCCGGGCATGACGGAACGGGCCTTGACCCAGATTGCGCAAGAAGCAATGGACCGCTGGTCGCTGGGCAATGTGCTGGTGATCCATCGGCATGGCAGGCTCGCTCCGGGGGATCGGATCATGATGGTGGCCACTGCCGCACCGCATCGCAAGGATGCGTTCGAGGCGGCCGAATATCTGATGGACTACCTAAAATCCCGCGCCCCCTTCTGGAAGAAAGAAATCACCACCGCTGGTGCGGAGTGGGTTTCGGCCAAGGACGAAGACGAAGATGCGCTGACCCGGTGGTAAACACGGGTCCCTGGATATAAGCCTTTGCACCATGCTGTTCGTATCCGGTGCTCACATGCTTATCATCATCTGCTACAAATTTGGATCCGCCATACATATGCTGGATAAAGGTGTTGGTTTCAGGCAGCCGCTCAGTTTCGATCAACTCTAGAACCGAAAGCAAAACATCCCGCATGTGGGCAAAGATGTTGAGACAATCTTCCTCCGCCGAAGCCGCAAAAGAAATGACTATCGACAGGAAAGCGATAATCAGCTCTGTCAGAATGCCGGTTCCAATTAGATAGTCGTTGAACAGATTTCTGACATCGTAGTAGCCCCTAAAGGTTAGAGTTTCCCATTCGATTTCGACCCTAAGTACAGGCGGAAGATGCCGACTGGAACTTGACGGCATATCACTCAGCTGCGTGGATCCAGGAAGCACCAAAACCAGCTTGTTTTGGAGTTCTGGACTACCTGACGTTGCACAAGGCCCTTATCCGGAAACAGGGAATCGTGTTCACGGGATCGATGCGCATGTCCTAGCCTGAATAAAGAAGCACGTTCTCGGGGCTCTTTGGCGCACCCGGCAAAGCACCGGCCAATAAATTCGGTCACTTTTCGGAGGGGTCACTTTCTGCATAGTCTCGCAGTACTTGAATGTCCGAGAGCAGGGCATGTGTCCGGTCAATTTTAACGCCAAACGGCTTTAGCCGCGAAAAGGCGCGGCTCAGGCTTTCGGGCTTCATGCCCAGGCGCCCGGCAATCAACATCTTGTCATAGGGCAGCTCGACAACGCAGTCCCCCATCTCGGCTTCGCAGAGAGTCAGAAGAAATTCTGCCACCCGCTGTGCGCCGGTCTGGGCCTTAAGCTGCTCAAGCTGGGCGACCAGAGAATGCAGATGGGTAAAGGTAGCTGCCAGAATTGACACCCCAATTTCCGGGTCCTCTCGCATAAGGGACAAAAGGACCGGACTTGGAATGTGCATGATCTCACAGGCCGAAACTGCCTCGGCCGAAACCGGATAGGGAACGTTACGCAAGGCGACCGCTTCGCCAAAGCTTTCGCCGCGGGTGAAAACGCTGACAACTGCTTCGGCACCGGTAGGGGACATGCGAAACAGCTTTACCCAGCCCGACAGAACCACATGAATGGCCTGGGCTTTTTCTTCCTGTAGAAAAATCGTCTCTCCGCGATCATATTTCCGCCAGATCGCGTGGCTTAACAGCGTGTCGATATGATGCTCGGGAAAGCTCTTGAGCAATAGTGACTGCTTGGCGATCGCTTTTAGTGCCTCATGCGCCACGAAGCTTTCCCCTCTTTTCTAGTTGCGTACCCGATCAGTACGTCCGTCCTCTTAAGGCTATGCCAAACCTTCGGCTTCCAAGCCAGCCTTTCCTTTCTGCGGCTTGACATTTGTCATGTTGCGTAGCGGGCCCGGCACATAGTCTTGCTGGAAAGCCAGTATTCCCGGGAGTGTTCGAGATGGACTACGAGCGTTTTTTCAGCCAAAGCCTTGAGCATCTGCGCGACGAAGGCAACTACCGCATCTTCATTGATCTACAGCGCCGCTGTGGCGCGTTCCCGAATGCACGCCAGACGGACGGCGCTTTACAGCGCGACGTACGAATTTGGTGTTCCAACGACTATCTGGGAATGGGCCAGCATCCTGATGTAGTCGGGGCAATACACAAGGCACTCGACCGTTGCGGCGCGGGCGCAGGGGGCACACGCAATATCTCGGGCACGACACATGACCACGTTTTGCTGGAACAGGAACTGGCCGACCTCCACGGGAAAGAAGCCGCCCTTCTGTTCACCTCTGGCTATGTGTCGAACTGGGCGGCACTTGGGACGCTGGCTGCGAAGATCCCAGGTCTGATCGTATTCTCGGACGCTTTGAACCATGCCTCCATGATTGAAGGCATCCGCCATTCGCGGGCACAAAAAGTGATCTGGAAGCACAATGATCTGGCGGACCTCGAGGCAAAGCTGGCCGCAGCCGATCCAGATGCGCCCAAGATGATCGCCTTCGAATCTGTCTATTCGATGGATGGGGATATCGCTCCGATCAAAGAGATTTGCGACCTGGCGGATAGATATGGTGCGATGACCTATCTGGACGAGGTCCACGCCGTTGGCCTTTATGGCTCGCGCGGTGGTGGCATCGCCGAACGCGAAGGGTTGATGGATCGCCTGACTGTCATCGAAGGGACGCTGGGCAAGGCCTTCGGCGTGGTTGGCGGTTACATCGCGGCATCCGCTGCCTTGTGTGACTTTGTCCGCAGCTTTGCCAGCGGGTTCATATTTACCACCGCCCTCCCGCCCGCAATAGCAGCAGGCGCTGCCGCCTCGATCCGACACCTCAAGCAATCCAATACCGAGCGCGATCTGCAGAAAACCCGCGTTGCGCAGGTGCGCGCCAAACTGGACGCCGAAGGCATCCCGCATTTGCCCAATCCCAGCCACATCATCCCGGTGATGGTAGGTGACCCGGTGAAATGCAAATTCATCTCGGATACGCTGCTGGAAGAATTCGGGATCTATATTCAGCCGATCAACTATCCGACCGTTCCCAAAGGCACCGAACGCCTGAGAATTACCCCCTCTCCGGTTCATACGAACGAAGATATCGACCATCTGGTCGGTGCCTTATCGGCCCTGTGGCAACGGTGTCAGATCGCGCGAATGCCGATGGCCGCACAATAACTGAGGCGTCCCTGCGCTTGGAGAACTGCCGCCCCACGGGGGCGGCTTTTTTCATGTCAAAACAGTGAGAGGCCGAAGATCACCATCGCAAATCCGGTCAGTACATTGGTGAAACCGCTAAGCCAGGCCGGGCTGTGCGTCAGGTCCAGATATCGTGCAAGGATAATGCGGGCTTTGGACAGGGCCAGGATCAAAATGCCTGCGCTCAACACCGGTGAGGACAGGGGGAGTATCGTCAGCAGGGCCGAAGCGGTGCTCAGAACCAACAGGCTGAGCCATGCGCGGGTGAGCGGGTTTGAGAGCATCCAGCGGGAGCTGTTTTGATCCGGTGAGGTTTGGGTCATGCCCGTCATCCCAGCAGGTAGATCACGGGGAACAGCATGATCCAGACGAGATCGACCATGTGCCAAAACTGGGCGCCGGCCTCGATATTGCGGGGATTGTCCCTCCAGGCGACCAGCAGCAGGATAACAACCCCAGCCAACACATGTGCCGCGTGGAAGCCGGTGAGCAGATAGTAGAACAGGAAGAACGGATGGGTCTCGTAGGTAATTCCTTGTGCAGCCTTGTCCGTGTATTCCACGCCTTTGATAATCAGGAATACAACGCCCAGCGCGGCAGCTGCGATTAACGCCAGGCGGGCAGCAGTCCGACGCGCAATCTGCCGCCAATGCAAGGCTTGCGCGGCCAGATAGCCAGAGGTGACCAGAACCGCAGTGTTCAGCGCGGCTCCGGTGCGGTGCAGATGCGATTGCGCCTCGGCAAAGCCCGCCGGATCGGTCAGGCGCACGCCCATGAAAGCGATCAGGCCCGCGCCAAAGACCAGCAGCTCCGAAATGATCAGAACCCACATCAGTAATTCGCCGGGCAACTCGTCGATAAGGGACGCGTCGCTCATGCGCCGACCAGTTGGCGGTAGATTTGCGGCAGCGCCATAGTCAGGCGATGCGGGTCCGGGATGACGGCAAAGCCACCCTGCCCGAACATCCGCGGGAACCAGCTTTTACCTGTCTTGTCGATGGTGACGCCAAAGACCGATTGCCCGGCTCGGCGCGCCTCGCGCACGGCCATGTGGGTGTCTTCGATTCCGTGGCGGCCTTCGTAGTGGTCAAGATCATTGGGTTTGCCATCGGTGATCACCAGTAACAACCGGCGCTTACGCGTTTGGGTGGCCAGATCGGCCGAGCAATGGCGGATCGCGGCACCCAGCCTTGTATAGTGCCCTGGGCGTAACGATGCGATGCGCTGTTCAACCTGGCTGCCCATCACCTCATCAAACCGTTTGCAGCGTTGCACATAGACCCGCTGTCGTTTCAGTGAACTGAAGGCGTGAATGGCGAAATCATCACCACAGGCGTTCAGGCCCCAGGCCAGCGCTGCCAGCGCCTCGCGTTCGATGTCGATCACGGCGCGTCCAGTCACGGCACTTTCGGTCGAGCGGCTGACATCCAGCAGGATAGAAACCGCCAGATCGCGTGCCTCGGGGCGGGATTGTTGCCAGATGCGTTCGGTACCTTCCCCGTTTGCACAGCGGTCAACCTGCGCCCGAACGGCGGCCTCGATATCCAGCTGATCGCCGTCCAGATGGCCTCGGGTCATCACGCGGCCCGGGCGCAGCGCTTCGAACTGGCGTTTGACGGCGCGGATACGGCGGGCGGTGGCGGGGTCTTTTCCAAACTCGGCGGCATCCTCACGAATATCGGCGTCCGAGGTTAGAACGTTGACGTGATCGGGCAGGTATTGCCCGGTGCGCACGTCCCATTCCGGATAGAGAATACGGCCCGACAGACGTTCGCGATTCACATCCTCGGGTGCCAGGTCCAGATGCAATTTCAGCTTGGTCGGTGGCGCCTTGGAAATCTGGCCCAAACCGATCTCATCCTGATCATCGGCGGCCTTTTTGGCATTGTCGGGATCATCGTCATCAATGCGCCGGTTGATGTTAAGAAACTCGGCCCAGCTGAGGATCGCCTCGAATTTATGAAGGATGAAACTGTCACTGCGTTCAGCCTGGTCGGATTTGCGCCGCCGGGCACGGTGGGTTTTCTCACCCGATTCCTCGGGCGGGCCTTCAGTATCGGGGTTTTCGACATCGTTATGCTCTGAAAAACCAACAGCGCGCAATTCCGGCCACAGAGGGACAGGGCGGAAATGTTGATATCCGCGTGGGGCAGTCAGGTCATCGTCAAATGACATGAATTGCCTGGCCTTCGGGGATAAAGACGCGGGGTCGCCCAGCCGATGGCGGATCAGTTCTTCAACCGCTGTTTCCACGGGCGGGAGGCCGGATTTGTTGCGGTCATGCAGAACACCTTTGCAAAGCTCGGTGTAAAGCGGTCGCAAGCCGGGGGCGTTGTCCAAGGTCGCATTAACCATCGATTGTGCGGCGCTCAGCGCGTGCAGATCGGCGCGCAACGGATCATCTTCGACGATCCGGGTTCCCGCATGGGCCGCTGCGGCGGCCAGCCAAACATACAGCGCTCCGTTCGCCTCGCGCGCGGGAAACACCGCCAGACGGTCCGGGAGGCGCAGCACTTCGCCATCGAACGAAGCGCGCGGCATCAGTTCAACTTCGGTACCCAACCGACGGCGCCAGCTTAGGCGATGGTGTGAAACTTCGGGCGAGACCGGGCGCAATTCAACACCCGGACTGCCCCCAAGCCCGCGAAAAAGGACTGCCAGCCGCCCCGCGACCTCAGAAAGGTCGACCGCGGCTCCAACATGCACCTGGGGTGCATCGAGACGGCTGGCAAGGGAGTGCCACAGTTTCCCGATCGTTTCTTCGGGTTCCCATGGCTCAAAATCGATCCTGAGCATCGGCCGGCCTCACCCAAAGACAGCCGTGACAAGATCGAGGAGCCCGCGTTTGATGTCCTCGTCATCTGTCAGAGGTTCGATCATGGCGGCAAGGATCGCGCGGTCGGTGGACATGCCCTGCGCGATCAGCGTGGCGGCATAGACGACCAGACGGGTGGAAACGCCCTCTTCAAGATCCTGCCCCCTGAGCCCGCGCAGTTTACCTGCCAAGCGGATCAGCGGTTTGCAGCGTTCCAGCGCCAGCCCGCTTTCTTTAGCGACCACCTTTGCCTCCATCTCGGGCGACGGAAAGTCGAACTCCAGTGAGATGAACCGCTGCCGGGTCGAGGGTTTCAAGGTTTTCAGGATATTCTGATATCCCGGGTTATATGAGGCGACCAGCATGAAACCGGGCGCGGCCACAAGCTCCTCACCGGTGCGGTCGATCGGTAGGATGCGCCTGTCGTCAGTCAGCGGGTGCAGCACGACGGTCACGTCCTTGCGCGCCTCGACCACTTCATCCAGATAGCAGATCGCGCCTTCGCGCACCGCGCGGGTCAGGGGCCCATCGACCCAGATCGTTTCCCCGCCTTTCAGCAGGTAGCGCCCGATCAGGTCCGCAGCGGCAAGGTCATCGTGACAGGCCACTGTGTAAAGCGGGCGGCCAAGACTGGCGGCCATATGCGCCACAAACCGGGTCTTGCCGCAACCTGTCGGGCCTTTCAGCAGGACCGGCAGGTTGTTGGTATAGGCAGCAGCGAACACGTCACATTCATCACCCTGTGGCAGGTAGAAGGGGGCGTCAGCCGCCCCCGTTCTCAGTTTCATGGAGCCATCCATATCCATCACTCCGCTGGGGTTTCGGCCGCGCCGGCTTCAATGATCTCTTTCCGGGGAACCCAGATCGAGTAGATGAACAGCAGCGCACCCAAGACCACGACGATGCCAGAGCCAAGGCGCATCCAATAGAAGATCGCGACCTGATCCTGCACATCCATGAAGTAATCTCCGACCACCCGCTGCATGTGCGTCTGCACTGTTCCAGCAAAGGTCAGCACAAAGGTCATGAAAACCATACCGCTGGACATCAGCCAGAAGCTGCCCATGTTCAGAACCTGATTATAAGGATCGCGGTTCTTCAGGATCGGCATTGCATAGCTGAAGATTGCCAGGTTGAGGCAGACATACGCACCATAGAACGCCAGGTGACCGTGAGCCGCAGTGATCTGCGTACCGTGGGTATAGTAGTTCACCCCGTGCAGCGTGTGCAGGAAGCCCCAGACACCGGCACCGAAGAAGGCCAATGTGGCACAGCCCAGCGACCACAGCAGCGCCGCTTTGTTCGGGTGGTCCCGACGGCCCTTCCAGACCATCACAAAGGCAAAGGCCATCATCGCAAAGAAGGGGATCACTTCGAGGCTTGAGAAGATCGAGCCGATCCACTGCCAGTACCCTGGTGTGCCTATCCAATAGTAATGGTGACCTGTACCAAGGATACCCGAAAACAACGCGGCGGCGACAATGACATAGAGCCATTTCTCGACAACCTCACGGTCTACCCCGGTCAGCTTCAGCATCAGATAGGCCAGGATCGAGGCCATGATCAGTTCCCAGACACCTTCGACCCACAGGTGGACAACATACCACCAGTATTGCTTGTCCAAGGACAGGTTGCCCGGGTTGTAGAAGGCAAACAGGAACAGCAGCGCCAGACCCCAAAGACCCAGCAACAAGATGTTGGTGATCGCGGTCTTCTTGCCCTTCAGAACGGTCATCGACACGTTGTACAGGAAGATCAGTGCGGCCACGACGATGCCGGCCTTGACCCATTTGGGTTGCTCAAGGAACTCGCGCCCTTCTTTACCCAGCAGCCAGTTGCCTTCAAACAGGTTGAACGTATAGGTCAAGACCACGCCCAGTGTACCGACCACCAGAATGATCAGCTGCAGATAGGCCAGCATGGGCGAATGGATCTCACGCTCGGCCTCTTCCGGGATCAGAAAATAGGCCGCACCAAAGAACCCGAGGATCAGCCACACGATCAGCGAGTTGGTGTGCAGCATCCGCACGATGTTGAACGGCAAAAGCTCGCTCAGGAAATTGGGTGATACATAGATAAAGCCGGCCAGAAGGCCGCCCAGAACCTGTATCGCGAATAGGGCCATTGCCACCGCAAAGTAGGCATAGGCGATTTTTTGGGATTCGTATTTCATTGCTCCGTTCCCTTCTCAGCCCGCCTCGTTGGGCGGCCAGTCCTGAGCGTCGATATTGTCCGTCCAGATCAAAAAGTTGGTCAGATCACGGATGTCTTCGTCGCTGAGGTTGAAATTGGGCATCTGACGACGACCGGGAATGTCTGTCGGCTGCGCCTCCATCCAGCCTTTGAGGGCTTCAAAGGCCGATTCCGGGTCGTCCAGCACGCCCCAACGTGTCATCACATTGCCAACCTCGGGTGCAAAGTATGCACCTTCGCCAAGGATGGTATGACAGTTGATGCAGGCGTGTTTTTCCCAGACGTGCTTGCCCCTGATCACACTTTCATCGAGCTTTGCTGCGTTCTCAGAGTTCACGATATACCAGTGAGAATGGGCCGACAGAGCCAGAAAGATGAGGATAAAGAACAGTGACCCGCCATAGAATATATTGCGTGCCATGCTCTTGGTCATGACTTCTCGCATTGCGCTCTCCTTTGCGCAGATTAGCTAGTCTGGCTAAAATGACGGGATGGGCACGGTATATCCTTAACGAAAGTCAAGACTTGCAAAAGGAAATGAAATCACGCTGACCGTTGCACCTTGGGACCCGTCAGCGCCGGCCACATCGCGATCAGGAAAAGCGCAAAGGCGCTGACCCACAACCCGTCCGACAGCAGCATCGCAACCATGTAACCTGCATTCAGATCTGCACCAATCCACCGCGACAGGGCCGCCACCGCCATCAGACCATAGGCCACCGCCATTGGGCCGGGTGCCACCAGCGCGCGACCACTGTGGCCAAGCGCGGCGCGGCTCATGACCGCCAGGGTCATGCCGCCGACGCATCCGATGCCCAGGATGTGTAGGGCTGCGATCTCGTTTCCGAAACCCAGCACTGACAGCCCCCAGAGGATCAGTCCCAGCGCCAGCATTGCAAGCCCAAGATACAGTGCCAATAAGATCGGCTCCCGCGTAGCCCAGCCCGCGCGCCAGCGGGCCATGCGCGAAACCTGTGCCACCCCTAGAACCAGCGCCATCGATCCAGCCACAGCACCTGACCCCAGCACCAGAACGATTGGTGGCAGGGTCAGGGCAACCGCCATCGCTGATTTGTCCAGAATTGGCACAGATATTGGCCAGTTCGCCTCGGGAACGCCCGCGCGTCTCATGGCGTTTCGGGTAAAGGCCGGGGTGATCCGTCCGCCAAGAATGGCAATCATCGCGCAGAGCGCCAGCAACCCCGCGCGCAGCCCGGTATGCAATGTGTCATCCGTCATCCCGGTCCATTCAAGATGCGTGAACAGATCAGCAATCCAGATAAAGCTGAGCAACAGCAGAAAGAGCATGTTCTGAGGTTTCGGCTTCCGGATGAGCTGGGTTGCAATCTTGACCGCCAGAATCGGTACAAAGGCCAGGTCGACCACCGCCACAAGCGCCGCAGGCAGCATCCCCGAAAACCACATCGCCATCCGACCAGCCAACCACAATCCGGCGGCCAACGTTATGAACTGCGCACGCGCATCTGGTGCGCCGGTCCAATTTGGCACTGCGGTCAGAAAGAACCCGCCCAGCGCGGCTGTTGCATAGCCGAAGATCATCTCATGCGCGTGCCACATGGGCGGGGCCATGCCATAATCCGGCACTGCATATGGCACCGTCAGCCACAGCCCCCAAACCACTCCGACAAAGAGGCCATAGAGGCCGGCGGACAGAAAGAATACACGAAACCCTTCACCAAACACGCGGGTGATGATTGCGGGCATGGCTGCTCTCCTTGGTGTTTTCCAAGCCCTAGCAAGCCGCCCGGCTGCGCGACTTAACAAAAATCAAACCGGCCGAAAAAGTGTGCCAAAGATACAGATTTTCCCAGCCGGAAAATTGACGTTTTTCCCTGCCCGCCACCTGAATTGCGCGGCTGGTGTTGACTTTCGTCAAGGAGCACCCTTGCGCGATGCCCCACGCTTGGACCGCCTCACCAGCAAATGGAGAGTGATCATGTCACTTGGAATCAGCTATACCAAAACGGGCCGCGTCTTCGGGGTCGGTTTGGCGATGTTGCTGGGCAGTGTCGCTGCACCAGCTTTCGCCGAAGAGCCAACTTTGAACGAAGAAGCGTTTGAAGCGTCCAAACAACTTTACTTTGAACAATGCGCGGGGTGCCACGGTGTCTTGCGTAAAGGCGCCACTGGCAAGAATCTTGAACCGCATTGGAAGAAAACCGCAGCTGACGGCGCCGTGACCGAAGGCGGCACACTTGCGCTTGGGCAAGAGCGGCTTGAGAAGATCATCGCCTGGGGCACCGAAGGCGGGATGAACAACTTCTCGGACATCATGTCCGAGCAGGAAATCAAAGACATGGCGACTTACATCATGATGGAGCCGCCCAAACCACCTGAAATGTCGCTGGACCAGATGATGGCGACCCGCAAGGTATATGTTGAAGAAGAGGACTACCCAACCGAGCCGATGCATGGCCGTAACTGGGAAAACTTCTTTGTTGTTATCGAGCGCGACGTCGGCAAAGTCGCTGTTATCGATGGCGACACCAAAGAGGTGCTGACACATATTCCGACCGGCTATGCGGTGCACGTTCTGAAAGCATCCGAACACCATTCGCTGGAAGAGCCGGAACAGCCCGGTCGTTTCTGGTACACCATGGGCCGCGACGGCAAGATGACCAAGATCGACCTCTGGCAGACGCCGGACAAGATGTTGGTGTCTGAGGTAAAGATTGCCTATGATGCCCGCGACGTTGCTGTTTCCGGCGATGGCAAATACGTCATCGGCGGGGGCTATTGGCCGCCGCACTTTGCAATCGTTGACGCCCAAACGATGGAGCCGGTCAAGGTTGTATCGACCCGCGGCGTGAACGTGGACGGGGACTATGTGGAAGAGGCTCGCGTGGCCGCTATCTACACAACTCCAAATGAGCCGACCTGGATCGTTGCCGTCAAAGAGCTGGGGCAACTGTGGCAAGTAGATTATACTGATCTAGACAATCTGCGGATCGACAAGATCGACAGCGCCAAATTCCTGCATGACGGGTTCTTCGATCCGACGGGCCGGTATTTCCAGATCGCTGCAAACGCATCGAACAAGATGGTGGTTGTAGATACCGAGACCCACAAGCTTGAGGCGATGATCGACACGGCCGCGTTGCCGCATCCCGGTCCGGGCGCAAACTGGATTGACCCGAATTGCGGGCCGGTAGCTGGCACAACCCACCTCGGGGTTGGCACCGTGACGGTCTGGGGCAACGACCCCGAAAACCGACCCGATGACGCCTGGAAGATCTGCTACGAAGTGGAAACAGACGGCCCGGGCCTGTTCGTCCGTACGCATCCGGAATCGGACTATATTTGGGCTGACCAGACCAAACACCCGGAACCGGAAGTGCAGCAATCTGTGCAGGTCATCTCGAAAGAAACCGGCGAGATCGTGAAAACCATCCAGATCACCGAAGACGAAGGCAGCGCCGCTGTTCACTTTGAATTCAACGCGGATGGAACCGAGGTCTGGGTGTCCAAGTGGAACCTGTCGGATTCAAAAGAACCCAACGGTCAGATCGTGATCTTTGACGCCAAGACTTTGGAAGAGATCGGTCGCATCGAAGGGCTGTACGCCCCGACCGGCAAGTTCAACGTCTACAACCGGTCGAACCACGTCACCTGACGGGTTTCGATCAACTCGGAGCAGGGCGGGCCCCTCGCCCGCCCTGTCCTTGTTTCATCCATCAGCCGAATGCGCAGGCCTGACACGCCGCGCCAGTCAACACAGCCAAAACGGAGCCCGGACATGACCTCCGATCCAGATAAGAAACCACCGATCTGGCGTCGGTATTTCCTGTGGGGAATGCCTGTGGCCGGTATTGCCGCTGCCTTTGCCGCCGGGATCGTCTTTTGGGGTGGGTTCAACACCGCCATGGAAGCCACCAACACCAAAGAGTTCTGTATCTCGTGCCATGAGATGCGCGATTTCGTCTATGAAGAATACACCGGGACCATCCACGATGTGAACCGATCGGGGGTCGGGGCGGTCTGTTCCGACTGTCACGTACCCAAGGACTGGACCCACAAGATGATCCGCAAGATCAAGGCGTCCAAAGAACTGTATGGCAAGGTGGTTGGCTCGATCAGTACACCCGAGAAGTTCGAAGCTAAGCGTATCCATCTGGCGATGAATGAATGGGAAAGGATGAAGGCCACAGATTCGCGCGAGTGCCGCAACTGCCACGACTTTGAATCGATGATGCCCGAGTTCCAGCGCCCCCGCGCGCGCCAGCAACATTTGAACGCAATGGAGACAGGCCAGACCTGCATCGACTGCCACAAAGGGATTGCGCATTCGAACATCCGCGACAGGGCCACAGATGAATATCTGGAACAGATTGAAGCCCCGAATCCTGATTTCATCCGTGCAATTCCGCCAGAATACCTGGCCAGTCTCGACCGTGTAGAAGCCAAGGAGGCGGCTGAGGCCGAAGCCGAAAAATCGGCCAAGACAGCACAACAAGAGGCGGTGCAAGCCCAGATCGCAGCCGCTGTGGACGCTGCAGTCGCCGAAGAACGCGCCAAATCAAGCGGTGAAGAATCTACAGCCCCGGCAGGCGGTGGCAGCGATATCGGAGGCGATATCGACTGGACCAGCATCGCAAGCGCGGATCTGAAGCTGTTTTATCCCGGTCAGGCTTCGTTTGAATGGGTTCAGAATGGCAAGTTCCACGGCGGCGCCCGGCCACTGACAAAAGGTGGCGACCAATGTTCGACTTGTCATGCCAAGGAATTGGACATGATTGGAAACAAGATCGTCGCAGGCGGCGAGCTGGAACCAACCCCGATCCCTGGAAAACGTGGTGTGATCGACGCAACTGTTCAGGCGGCCCATGATGCCGAAAACCTCTATATCCGCCTGCAATGGCCGGATGCAGGTCACAATCCTGCACCATTTGTGGATGGCGGGAAGATGGACCCGGACAACCAGATCAAGGTCGCCATGATGATCACCGGAACCGGGATCGAAATGGGGGATCAGGTGGGCTGCTGGGCCTCGTGCCACGCGGACAACACCTATATGCCGTTTGACCCGGGTGCAGATGCGATTGTCGCCAATGGCGATGTTGCAGGCCGCCTGGCCGCTCAGGACACTGTGACCAAATATATCAGCGAAAGCCGCACCGAGGTCGAAGTCAAAGGCCGGCGTGGGAAAGCTCTGGGTGGCTGGGACAAATTGCAGGCCGAAGCGCAGATCGCGCAATATCTGGATGACGGCACCTATCTGGATCTGATGCGCGTCTATGCCGATGGCAGCGCCAGCAACGGCTATCTACTGGAACAACGCATAGTCAATGATGGCGAAATCGCCGCCTCGGCCAACTTGTCGGGTGGTATTTGGACCGTCACGTTCTCGCGGCCCTTAAACTCGGGCGCACCAGGTGATGTGCCATTGGAACCGGGCAAGACCTATACGGTCGGCTTTGCAATCCACGATGACTTTGCCGCGGCACGATTCCACCACGTGACGCTGAACACAAGCTTCGCGCTGGACGACGACAGTGCCAATATCAACGTGGTCGGACAATGACTGATGGGGCCGGGTAAACCGGCCCCAATGTATTTGGTATGGAGACTTGGACGATGAAGATCCGCCTACTTCTTCCTGCATTTCTGGCTTTGGCGTCACCTGCGGTGGCCGCTGACGAAGACACAGCTGAGATCTGCGCTGAGGCAGAAACCCGCTACGTGGATCTGTTCGGTCAGCCGTCTTCAGATGTGGAAGATGCAGAGGTTGTGCTGATGTACAAATACAATTTCTGCCCAGCCCAACTGACGGTCAAAGCGGGGACCACAGTGCGTTGGGTGAACGTAGACAAACGCACCAGCCATAGCGTCCTGCTGAAAGATGGCAGCAAAGCCGAGAGTGACCGCCTGTTCCCCGAGGAATTTGTTGATCTGACATTTCTTGTTCCCGGCGCCCAGGATTACCTGTGCGGACCACATTGGGAGACACAGAACATGTTCGGAATGGTCACCGTAGAGCCCTGATAAGCGGCAGGCTGAAAGATGCGCGGGCGCAATTCCCGTGCTCCTTAACTTAAGTCAAGGAGGTCGGTTTACCTGTGCGCCAACTTGTTTCCATGACACGCCCGGTTCCCCCAGCAACGTCCCATATTCGCGCATGGAAACGACCAAAACACCGGGTTCCGAAGACATTCAGAACAAGCGAGTTTGCACATGAGCGGTAAGGTTTTTCTGATTGGTGCCGGCCCTGGTGATCCCGAACTGATCACCATGCGCGCCCTGCGTATGCTGCAGGAGGCGGACGTGGTGGTCTATGACCGCCTTGTTTCGGATGAAATTCTGGCCATGCACACCGAGGGCGCGCGGCTGATCGCCGTCGGCAAGGCCCCCAAGTGCCACACTGTTCCTCAGGATCGCATCAACGAAATCCTGCTGGAACACGCACGCGCAGGTCACGTTGTGGCCCGGCTGAAAGGCGGGGATCCGATGATCTTTGGTCGCGGCTCGGAAGAGGCCGCTTTTCTGATGGCACACGGTGTTACGGTCGAATACGCACCGGGCATCACGGCGGCACAAGGCGCATCCTGTTCGACCGGCGTGCCCCTGACCCATCGCGGACTGGCGACCTCGGTTCAATATGTCACCGGGCACAGGCAGTCCGACAAAGTTCTTGATCTGGATTGGAAACGACTGGCGGACCCGGATACGACGCTGGTCGTCTATATGGGCGTGGCCAATATCGGCCAGATCGCCATCGGCTTGATGACCGAGAACCTACCCGGATCCACCCCGGTCCTGGCTGTTGGGCAGGCCACCAGTGCCTCTGAACGCCGCCTTGTATCCCGACTGGACCAGATTGCCGCGGATGCGCGCAAGGCGGATCTGAAGGCTCCTACCTTATTCATTATCGGAAAGGTCGTTTCGCTTTATGCCAATCAGGCCCTGACCGAGATTTTGGAGCGGGCGCATGGGTAGCCTGGCGCATATGGACCGCAAGCAGCCGGGCTGGGCCGCGCATACTGTTCTGACTGCCGTCGTTCTGGTTGCCACTTCCGCTCTGGCCGCTGACGCCATCGACCCAACCGCCCTGAAACGGTTGGTCCACCAGGATTGCGGCTCGTGCCACGGATTGTCCCTGAAAGGCGGGCTTGGTCCTGATCTGCGACCGGAAACTCTGGAACATTACGAGGCGGACGTCCTGACGGGGGTCATACTGGACGGCATCCCCGACACGGCTATGCCCCCCTGGCGCCCCCTGATCAGCGAAGAAGAGGCCGAATGGATCGCCCGATACCTGCTGGAACAGGAGGCAAAATGAAACAACTTGCCCTTGGCATCGTTGCCCTAATGATGATGACACCTGCCAATGCAGACCCCACCGCCACCGGAGATCTGGGCCTTGTGATCGAACGGGCAAAAGGGTCGGTCTTATTGGTGGACCAGTCGGACCGGGCCGCATTGGCACGGATCGAAGGGTTGGGCGATCTGTCCCACGCCTCCCTGGTCTATTCACCCGACGAACGCTTTGCCTATGTTTTTGGCCGCGATGGCGGGCTGACCAAGGTTGATATAGTGACCCGTCAGATTGCAAATCGGGTCGTGCAGGCTGGCAATTCCATTGGCGGCGCGATTTCGGATGACGGCCAACTGGTTGCGGTGTCGAACTATGAGCCGGGTGGCGTACGCGTGTTCGACGCGGATACGCTGGAACTGGTTGCCGACATTCCCACCGACAGCAAAACCATAGGTCTTGTCGATGCGCCGGGCCGTCGGTTCGTGTTTTCCATGTGGGACACGGGCGAGACCTGGATTGCTGATTTCGCAAATGGCGCGCCCGAGATCACCAAGATCACCGATATGGGTAAGAACCCCTATGACGCGCTGATCACCGCCAATGGTCGCACTTATATCACCGGTCTGTTTGGTGAGGACGGGCTGACCGCGCTGGACCTATGGGCAGACAATCCAAAACCGATCCGCGTGCTTCCAGGCTATGGGCGCGGACAGGAAGAGATGCCGGTATACAAGATGCCTCATCTTGAGGGCTGGGCACTGACGGATCGCGAATTTGTCCTGCCCGCGGTCGGCCACCATGAAGTTCTTTGGATTGACGCCGAAACCTTGACAGAAACAGGCCGCACCCAAACCCATGGTCAGCCGGTCTTTGCCATGGCGCGCCCGGATGGGCGACAGGTCTGGGTGAATTTTGCCCATCCATTGAACGATACGATTCAGGTCATCGACAGCGTCAGCAAACAGGTCATCCACGAATTCTCTCCGGGCCCTGCCGTCCTGCATATGGAGTTCACGGCACGCGGGCATGAGGTCTGGATCAGTGTCCGCGACGCCAACAAGGTCGTGGTCTACGACACGCATAGCTTTGAAAAGCTGCGCGAGATCGCGGCGGACAGCCCCTCGGGTATCTTTTTCACCGCCCGCGCGCACAGAACAGGGTTGTAACCCATGCAACATATCACTGACCCGATCGACCGTCGCCTGCTGGACGATTTTCAGCGCGAATTTCCGATTGTCGACCGCCCGTTTCAGCCAGTGGCCAAGGCGCTGGGGCTGGACGAAGCTGAAGTGCTGAACCGTCTGGCGCGAATGCGTTCGACCGGCCGGATCACCCGGGTCGGGGCCACGATCACTCCGGGCGCGGTGACGGCCAGCACTCTGGCCGCGGTGGCCGCACCCGAGGAGCATCTGGAGGACATTGCCGCCCTGATCGACGCAGAGCCCGGTGTGAACCACAATTATCAACGTGAGGACAAATGGAACCTCTGGTTTGTAGCGACCGGCCCTGATCGCGCGCATGTGGACGCCACTCTGGCCCGGATTGGCCTGCAAACCGGTTTGCAGGTTTTGGACTTGCGTCTGGTTCGGCCGTTCAATGTTGATTTGGGCTTTCGAATGACAGGCAAGCAACGCAACGTACCAGCACCGCGCAAGGTGGACTGTTCCGTTCTGCAAAAGGGTGATCGCTCGTTGATGCAGGCGCTTAGTTCCGGCTTACCGCTGGTTTGCGAACCTTACGCAGCACTGGCCGCCTCTTTGGACCGTAAACCAGAGGACGCCATGACGCGGATCCGGATCTTACACGAGGCTGGAATTGTCTCGCGTCTTGGCGTGATCGTAAGACACCGGGCACTGGGCTGGTCGGCCAATGCGATGGTGGTCTGGGATATGCCAACTGATCAGGTCGATCGTGCCGGACCTGCGCTGGCAAAATACCCTGGCGTGACACTGTGTTATGAGCGTCGACCCGTTGAAAACATCTGGCCCTACCGCCTGTATTCCATGATCCACGCCCGCTCGCGCAGCGAAGCGCGAAACGTCCTGGCCGGGGCTGCGGCATTGCCTGAGCTGTTTGGCGCGCAGCACAAGGTGTTGTTTTCGACTCGCTGTTTCAAACAGACCGGCGCGCTGATCCAACCCAAGGAGACAGCGGCATGACCCTGGACGAAACTGATCGGGCAATCCTGAACCGAATGCAGGACGACTTACCTCTGACCTCACAACCCTATGCGATGGTGGCCCAAGAACTGGGGATTTCGGAACAGGATCTGTTGGTTCGCCTATCACGGATGAAGGATGAACGGGTCATCACGCGCTTTGGCCCGTTCTTTGACGCGGCCGCGATGGGCGGGGCTTTTTGCCTATGTGCCATGGCCATACCGACAGAGGCATTTGAATCCGTCCTGACCAAAGTCAATGCGCATCCCGAAGTTGCCCATAATTATGAACGTACGCACCGGCTGAACATGTGGTTCGTATTGGCCACCGAAACGCCCCAAGGGATTGAGGCCTGCGCCGATGCGATCGAACAAGAGACGGGGATCGAAGTTCTCAGATTTCCCAAGTTGCAGGAATTCTTCATCGGCTTCCGGGTGGCGGCATGATCGACGCAAAAGACAGACTGATTATCGAGGTTCTGCAGGGCGGATTGCCCCTGGTGCCTTCGCCCTACGCTCGGGTCGCTGAAAGCCTTGGAATGGACGAACAAGCGCTGCTGTATCGCCTCGCAGAACTTAAGGCGCGCGGCGTTATACGTCGTATCGCCGCAGCCCCGAACCACTACAAACTGGGCATGACTTCGAACGGCATGACAGTCTGGGACGTCGATGACAGTCAAATCGCTGATTTGGGGGCACATATTGGCGGTCTGCCTTTTGTCACCCATTGCTATGAACGTCCACGTGCCCTGCCCGACTGGCCTTACAACCTGTTCGCCATGGTCCATGGCAAAGACAGGGGTGAAGTCGAAGAAAAACGGGCCGAGATTGCCGGTATTCTGGGCAGTGCCTGCCGGGCCAAGGACATCCTGTATTCAACGCGCATCCTGAAAAAGACCGGGCTGCGCCTGAAACCGAAAGGCCAAACGCCATGTTCCGCCTGACTGAATACATGCAGCAACTGGTCACCCCGACCCCCGTGCGCAAGCGCCGCCCCGGCCCGGTTAAGCCGGTGGTCATCTGGAATCTGACCCGGCGCTGCAACCTGAAATGCCGCCATTGCTATACTGTTTCGGCGGATGTCGCGTTCCCGGGTGAGCTCAGCCACGAGCAAGCCATGGTAACCCTTGAGGATCTCGGCCAATTTCGCGTCCCGGCCCTGATCCTCTCGGGGGGGGAACCGCTGGATCGGTTCGATTTCTTTGATATCGCCAACCGGGCGCGCAAGTTGGTGCCGATGCTGGCGCTGTCGACGAATGGCACGCGGATTTACGATGAAACCGCCGATATGATCGCTGATGTCGGCTTTAACTATGTCGGCATATCACTTGACGGAATCGGGGCCACAAACGACTGGTTCCGAGGTGTCGAGGGCGCCTTTTCAGATGCCCTGCGCGGCGTGCGCGAGTGCAAGAAACGCGGCATCAAGGTTGGTTTGCGATTCTGTTTGACCGAGGGCACACAGCACCATCTGCCCGATCTCCTGCAGCTATGTGATGATGAGGGGGTCGACAAATTCTACCTGTCTCATCTGGTCTACGCCGGTCGCGGCGACAAGAACAGGGGCGAGGATGCCGAGCATCTGCGCACGCGCAAAGGTCTGGATCTGTTATTGGACCGCGCGTGGGAGGCTGCCTCGGGCGGGCGCCCGCTGGATATCGTCACCGGCAATAACGATGCCGACGCCGGATATTTTCTGAACTGGGTCAGGACGCATTTTGATGCCGAAAAGACCTCGCATATACGTGCGCATTTGGCGGCCTGGGGCGGGAACTCCAGCGGGTTGGGGGTGGCCAATATCGACAATCTTGGTCGGGTCCATCCCGACACCTACTGGTCAGATTACACGGTCGGGAATGTGAAAACGACGCCGTTTTCCGAGTTGTGGACCGGGGACGACAAGATGCTGGCCATGCTGCGCACTCGCCCACGTCCGCTGAAAGGGCGCTGTGGAGTTTGTCAGCTCAGGGATGTTTGCGGTGGCAACACGCGCATCCGGGCCCTGCAACTGACGGGCGATCCCTGGGCCGAGGACCCGGCCTGTTACCTGTCAAACGATGAAATTGGCGTGGAAAAAGTGGGCAAACGCCTGCAGGTCACACCTTTCCGGGGGAAAAGCCATGATCCGGCGCATCAGTTCTTTTAGGGCTCGGACGCTTGGAACATTGTGCGCGCTTCTGCTGACCAGCGCCGCATGGGCCGACGCCCAGTCCGACTATGCCGAACATTGTGCGTCCTGCCACGGTGACACCCGGCTGGGCGGTGTTGGTCCGGCCTTGATACCCGAAACGCTAAAACGCATGCGCGGCCCGCGGGTCGCCGCCGTGATCGCCGAAGGGCGCACCGCCACCCAGATGCCAGCCTTTGCGCATAATCTGAACGCCCTGCAGATCGAGGAGTTGGCAGGTTGGCTGAAATCCCCGCTCGAGACCGCCCCGGACTGGGCCGAGGCGGACATCATGGCCAGCCGTACGCTGGACGCAGACTATGTCGAGATTGATGCGCCCGTCTGGTCCAGTGATCCGATGAACATCACGTTGGTGGTGGAAACCGGAGACCACCATGTCAGCGTTCTGGACGGTGACACATTTGAGGTTTTGGACAGATTTGAAACTCCTTTTGCCGTTCATGGCGGCCCAAAGTTCAGCCCCGATGGACGTTACGTGTTCATCATGTCCCGCGATGGCTGGGTCCAGAAATATGACATCTGGGCGTTGCAACAGGTGGGTCGCGTGCGGGCGGGACTAAACAGCCGCAACATTGCCATGTCAGGCGATGGCAAATGGCTGGCGGTGGCGAATTACCTACCCAACAGCCTAACCCTTTTGTCCACCCGGGATCTTTCGGTGGCAAAAGTCATCGAGATTAAAAGCAGGAAAGGTAATCCCAGCCGCGTTTCGGCCGTTTATCAAGCTCCGCCACGGGAAAGCTTTGTGCTGGCCTTGAAGGATGTGCCAGAGATTTGGGAGGTCTTCTATGGCGCCAATCCACCCCAATCCGGGCTGGGACACGATTTTCGTATCGAAGGGCAGTTCAAGAACCCGAACCCTTTCCCAGTACGCAAGATCACTACGCCCGACTATCTGGACGATTTCTTTTTCGACCAGACTTATGAATACGTCATGGGCGCATCTCGCGACGGGAACGGCGGTCAGGTGATTGATCTGGTCATTGGCCAAAAAGTGGCTGACCTGGATCTGCCCGGCATGCCGCATCTGGGTTCCGGGATTACCTGGCGGCGCGGCGATACAACTGTGATGGCAACGCCGCACCTGACTGATGGCACCGTCTCGGTGATCGACATGGAGACATGGGAAACGGTCAAGCGGATCAAGACCGAAGGGCCGGGGTTTTTCATGCGCAGCCATGAAAACTCGCCATATGTCTGGGCCGATGTTTTCTTTGGGCCCAACAAGGATGTGATGCATGTGATCGACAAGCAAACCCTTGAGATCGTACGGACCCTGCGCCCAGCGCCGGGCAAAACCGTGGCCCATGTGGAATTCACCAAGGACGGAAGCCATGCGTTGGTTTCGATCTGGGAAGATGACGGCGCGGTGATCATCTATGATGCAAAAACACTGGAAGAGGTCCGCCGTCTGCCGATGCGCAAACCTTCGGGAAAGTACAATGTCTGGAACAAAATCACCTTCTCGGAAGGAACCAGCCACTGAGGGCAAATGGCCGGTGTGGAAACTGGCCATATTGCTGTATCCAGCGTCTGCGCTGACCGTGGCCATAAACCTTTTTCTGGCTGGCCTGATCGCCAACAGCGCCGGATTCGGAGTGATTGAGCCTGTCACCGCCATCCTGTGGTCAATCCCATTGGGTGTACCTGCCTGCTGGTTTGCAGGGCGCTGGGTACGCAGTTTGATGGACGAAGCAGACGGCTAGGTCGGATTCTCCAAAGGCCTAACCGAAGTCAAGTATCTGCTTTCGGGAATCTCTTAGGACTTGGGAAAGATCACCGAGTTGGATTCTCCATGCCCGCCCATAATCCTTTGCACATTTCAGCTGTTTGCGCGTCCCGCGCAGCTTGTGCGGTGGCAGGTATAATCCTTCTGCTTTTGCAGCTGCTTAGCCCGGCGCTGGCGAGTCCCGGGCAAAGCATGTGGGTTGAGATCTGCTCGGAGGGCGGCGCGGTCTGGGTCGAGGTTGATCTTGAAAAAGGCGATGCAGACCCGACCGCACCTTGCCCCAAATGCGCCGATTGCGCGCTGTGCGCCGTGACCGGTGCCGCACCTCTGCCCATGCCGCTGGAAGTGACGCAACGAGGAAGGGTTCAATTCTTATCTTGCCAAAACAACAGGTCCTTCGAGCTAAATGGCTCTGACCGGCTGTGGCCAGAAACCCGGGGTCCTCCCCCTGCACCAGAATTTAAAACCGAACGCGCCCCGCGCGCGTCCATGGCGTCCACCCCAATCATTGGAGGTGCGCCGTGGTCGTAAGTCGCGCAATCCATTTCCTGCTGGCCTTTTTTCTGTCCTGCCTGATGGCGATCAGCGCACATGCCGACAGCCTTGCCAGCTTTTTGCCAGAACTTGAGCCCGCGGACCTGATCCCCGGCGCCGAGGCATTTGGCCCGATCAGAAAAGACATTCCGGTTGCGCCGATCCTGAAAGGGGGCAAAACGATTGCCTGGGCCTTTCTGACCTCGGATTTCGTGGGCACCACAGGCTATTCCGGCAAACCCATTCACGTCGTTGCAGCGATCGACAATGATGCGGTGCTTACTGGCGTTAAGCTGGTCAAGCATTCGGAACCCATCGTACTGATCGGGATTCCGAACGCGCGTATGGTCGAACTGACCGAAGGCTATGCCGGCCTGGACCTTAGGGTTGAGGCTGAAACAGGCGGTGAGGGCCATGACCTCGACATTATCTCGGGCGCGACTGTCACAATCATGGTGATCGACGACAGTCTCGTGCGTGGCGGCATCAAGGTAGCGCGGGCGCTGGGGCTGGGTGGCTTGTCACCGCTGCAGGCCGACGGGCCGAAGCGCGAAGTCGATATGGCACAAGACGCCACTTATGACTGGACAACGCTTTCGGGTGACGGCTCGGTCCGACGCCTGACACTGGATGTCGGTCAGGTCAACGCTGCGTTCGAGGCCACCGGCGACCAGCGCGCCATCAGGCGCCGTGAACGGGGCGCGCCCGACGACACCTTCATCGACATGCATCTGGCGTTGGTTTCGGTCCCGTCGATCGGCAAGTCACTGCTGGGCGAGGCCGAGTATCAAAACCTGACCGAGTGGCTGGGCGAGGGCGAGCAAGCCATCCTGGTGCTGGGTCGTGGCGCCTATAGCTTCAAGGGGTCAGGCTATGTACGTGGCGGGATTTTCGACCGTATTCAGCTGATTCAAGGTGATAATTCGGTACGCTTCTTTGATAAACAGCAAGAGCGTCTGGGCAGAGTTGCGGCCGCCGATGCGCCCAGTTTCACCGAGCTGGATATCTTCAAAATCCCCGCTGAGGCAGAGTTTGATCCGGCCGAACCGTTCCGCCTGCAACTGTTGGTGCAACGCGCCGTCGGTGCGGTTGAAAAGACGTTCCTGACCTTCGATTTGGGCTACAAACTGCCTGAGCAGTACCTGTTGCCAGTCGTAGCCCCCACCGTTGTGGATGACGCCACAGGTGAAGCCGCCGCCAAAGCCGCTCTTTGGAAACGTATCTGGAAGGATCGCACAGTCGAGATTGCCGGTCTGGGCGTCATGCTGCTGATACTGACGGCGACCTTCTTTTTCCAGTTCCATGCCACGATGAACGCGCGGGTCTTTTACTGGTTCCGCATCGGCTATCTGACAATGACCCTGTTCTTCATCGGCTGGTACGCGAATGCCCAGTTGAGCGTGGTGAACCTGATGGCACTGGCGGGCAGTTTGCGCACGGGTTTCTCATGGGATGCCTTCCTACTGGACCCGCTGGTGTTCATCCAATGGTTCGCCGTGGCAGCCGCCCTGTTGTTCTGGGGACGCGGTGCCTATTGCGGCTGGCTGTGCCCGTTTGGTGCGCTGCAAGAACTGACCAACAAGATCGCGCGGGCTTTTCGCGTGCCGCAATGGACCCTGCCCTGGGGCCTGAATGAACGGCTGTGGCCCGCGAAATACATGATCTTCTTGGGTCTCTTCGGCCTCAGCTTTGTCTCCATCCCGCTGGCCGAGAAGTATGCCGAGATCGAGCCTTTCAAGACCGCGATCATTCTGAAATTCATGCGCGACTGGCCGTTTGTGGTTTTTGCGCTGGCCCTGTTGGGGATCGGCCTGTTCGTTGAGCGGTTCTACTGCCGCTATCTCTGCCCGTTGGGCGGAGCACTGGCGATCCCGGCCCGCATGCGCATGTTCGACTGGCTACGCCGTTACAAGGACTGCGGCACCCCCTGTCAGACCTGTGCCAATGAATGCCCCGTTCAGGCGATCCACCCCACAGGTGAGATCAATCCGAACGAGTGCGTCACCTGCCTGCATTGTCAGGTGCTCTACCAGTCCGAGGACAAATGTCCCGTCGTTATCCGTCAACTGAAACGGCGGGCCAAGACAGGGTCGGTCGATCTCAAGACCCCACTCGGACAACCACCGGCGAACCATCCAAACGCCAAACCGAAAACCGTTTCCTAAAAGGAGGAACGATCATGTCGGAACATGACAACAAACTAACCGTCACACGCCGCGGTATGCTGGGGGCGACCGCCACTGGCGCCGTGCTGGCCGGAACCGGTCTGGGATCAACCCTGATGACCGCAAAACAGGCCAGCGCCGCGGCCAATGCCAATCTCGAACCTGGTGAGTTGGACGAATACTACGGTTTCTGGTCCTCGGGTCAGACCGGTGAGCTGCGCATTCTGGGCTTCCCGTCCATGCGCGAGCTGATGCGGGTGCCGGTGTTCAACCGCTGTTCGGCCACCGGTTGGGGTCAGACCAATGAATCGCTGAAGATCATGACCGATGGCCTGCTGCCGGAAACCAAGGAATTCCTCGCCAAGCGCGGCATGAAAACCTACGATAACGGTGACCTGCACCACCCGCATATGTCGTTCACCGACGGCACCTACGATGGCCGTTACCTGTTCATGAACGACAAGGCCAACACGCGCGTTGCTCGCGTACGCTGCGACGTGATGAAATGCGACAAGATCACCGAAATCCCGAACGCCAAGGCGATCCATGGTCTGCGTCCGCAGAAATTCCCGCGCACTGGTTATGTCTTTGCCAATGGCGAAGATGAAACTCCATTGGTCAATGACGGCACTGTGCTGGACGATCCGTCGCAATACGTGAACATCTTCACCGCGCTAGACGGCGACACCATGGAAGTGGCATGGCAGGTGATCGTGTCGGGTAACCTCGACAACACCGACTGCGACTATCAGGGTAAGTACGCCTATTCGACCTCGTACAACTCGGAAATGGGTATGAACCTGGCCGAGATGACCGAGAACGAGATGGACCATGTTGTTGTCTTCAACCTCGCCGAAATCGAAGCAGGTATCGAAGCAGGTGACTATCAGGAGCTGAAAGGCGTCAAGGTTCTGGACGGCCGTAAGGGTCAGAACAAGAAATACACCCGTTACATCCCGATCCCGAACTCACCGCACGGCATCAACACTGCGCCTGACGGCAAGCATGTCTGCATCAACGGTAAACTGTCGCCGACCGTATCGATCATGGATGTCACCAAACTGGACGCCCTGTTCGAAAGTGATGCCGATCCACGGTCCTGCATCGTGGGTGAGCCGCAGCTGGGTCTTGGCCCGCTTCACACTGCTTATGACGGCCAGGGCAACGCGTTCACCACGCTATTCCTGGACAGTCAGATCGTGAAGTGGAACCTCGACAAGGCAATCGAGGCTTACGGCGGCGCCGATGTAGATCCGATCATCTCGAAGGTCGATGTGCATTATCAGCCGGGCCATAACTCGACCACCATGGGTGAAACCAAGGAGGCTGATGGCAAGTGGCTGATTTCGATGAACAAGTTCTCGAAAGACAGGTTCTTGAACACGGGTCCGCTTAAGCCTGAGAACGAGCAACTGATCGATATCTCAACCAACGAGATGAAGGTGGTTCACGACGGACCGACCTTTGCGGAGCCGCATGACTCGATCATGGTGCGCGCTGACATCGTCAACCCGGTCAACGTCTGGGACCGTAACGACATCACCTGGGAGGACGCCCGCAAACAGGCTGAGGCCGATGGCATCGATCTGGAAGATGGTGCCGAGGAACCGATCCGGGACGGCAACAAGGTGCGGGTCTATATGACCTCGCAGGCCCCAACCTTCAGCCTTGAGAAGTTCACCGTCAAACAGGGTGATGAGGTAACAGTCTACATCACCAACCTGGATGACGTGGACGATGTGACCCACGGCTTCTGTCTTGGCAACTACGGCATCGCGATGGAAGTTGCGCCGATGGCGACCGCTTCGGTCACCTTCACCGCTGACCGTCCGGGCGTGCACTGGTTCTATTGCCAGTGGTTCTGCCACGCGCTGCACATGGAAATGCGCGGCCGGATGCTGGTCGAGCCGCAGGGAGCATAACCCATGCGTTGGCCACTGCTCATACCGCTCCTACTCGGCTCGCCCCTTTGGGCGGCGGATTGGGATGTGCCCAACCGGGCGGGGGCCATCAATGAAACACTGGCGCAGGCGGCGGATGGAGACACCCTTCGCCTGAGCCCCGGCGTTTATTCGGAAACACTGGTTCTGGACCGGCCCGTCACAATTGATGGGCTGGGGCAGGCCACCATTGACGGACAAGGCGTCGGCAGCGTCATCACCGTGACCGGACCGGGCGTGACCGTGCGCGGTCTGACCGTGATTGGTTCGGGCTCGAGCCATGATGGGATCGACAGTGGCATTCAGCTGGTCAAAACGGCCCATGCGCCGGTGATCGAAGGCAATGTGTTGCTGGGCAATCTCTATGGCATCGACATCCACGGCGCCAAGGACAGCGTCGTGCGCGGCAACCGGATCGAAGGGCGTCAGGACAAGCGGATGAATGACCGCGGCAACGGCGTCTATGTCTGGAACGCACCGGGTGCGCGGGTCGAAGACAATGATATCCGGTACGGGCGCGATGGGATCTTTGTGAACTCGTCCAAGAAGAACACCTTTACTGGAAACCTGTTCCGCGATCTGCGGTTCGCGGTGCACTACATGTATGCCGACGACTCGGTGGTCAGCGATAACGTCTCGATCGGCAATGATCTGGGCTATGCGGTGATGTTCACGACCAATGTCAAAGTCACCGGCAATGTGTCGATTGATGATCGCGAACATGGTGTGATGCTGAACTACGCCAACAAGAGCGTGATTTCCGGGAACGTCGTTAAGGGTGCAAAGGAGAAATGCACCTTCCTGTATAACTCGAACAAGAACGAATTCACCGACAACTGGTTCGAGGGTTGCGGCATCGGCATTCACTTCACTGCTGGGTCAGAACGTAACCGTATCGTCGGCAACGCCTTTGTCGGAAACCGGACTCAGGTGAAATACGTTTCGACCAAGTGGGTCGAGTGGTCTGAAGACGGGCGCGGCAATTACTGGTCCGATTTCGCCGCCTATGATGTGGATGGCAACGGCGTCGCTGATGCCCCTTATCGCCCCAATGACTCGATGGACCATGTGCTGTGGACCCAACCCGCAGCCAAGCTGCTGCTCGGCTCCCCTGCCGTGCAGCTGGTGCGCTGGTCGCAATCAGCCTTCCCGGCACTATTGCCGGGGGGTGTGATGGACAGCAATCCATTGATGCGAGCCCCTGAACCCTCAGCTATGAAAAAGGTGCCTCATGACGGATAAGGCCCTGACGATAAACAACGTCTGTAAGGACCGAGGCAAAACCCGCGTTCTTGACGACATCACCCTGTCTCTTGCCCCTGGTCAGCGCGTGGCGCTACTGGGCCATAACGGCGCCGGCAAATCGACCCTGATCAAATCCATCCTTGGCCTAATCCCGATTGAGGACGGAGCCATTCGAATCGGAGACGCCACACCCGGCAGCGCACAGGCGCGGCGGGATACGGCGTACTTGCCCGAGGCGGTGTCCTTCCACCCGGCGCTTACGGGCCGGGAACAGCTGACTCTTTTCGCGCAGCTCTCGGGGTCCAAGGCCGATGTGCCCGGTTTGCTGGAACGTGTTGGCCTCAGCGACGCGCTGGACCGACGGATCGGGACCTACTCCAAGGGGATGCGGCAACGTCTGGGATTGGCGCAAGTGCTGCTGGGCCAGCCGAAAGTGGCATTGCTGGACGAGCCGACGAGCGGACTGGACCCGATTTCTCGGCAGGATCTGTACGCCATCATCGACGAACTGGCCGCAAAAGGCACCGCCGTCCTGATCGCATCGCATGCCCTGACTGAGGTCGAGGCCCGCACAGACCGGATCGCAATCATGCGCGGGGGCCGGATGGTGGCCGATGACACGTTAAACAACCTTTCGGCGTTGGCGGGTCTGCCAATCCGCCTGAAGGTGCGCGCCAGCTCTAACCCTGACGCCTTGGCCGCCAAACTGGGCGGCAGCCGGATCAATGGCGCGTCCGTTGAGTTGCTCTGCACCGTCGACGACAAGATGGAGGCCCTGCGCCGGATCGCCGGATTGGGCGATGCGGTGGCAGATGTGGAAATGACACCTCCCAAGCTGGAAGATCTCTATCGCTACTATGCACAGGAGAAGAGGCCATGACCCGCTTCCTCGCCATCACCCGCACTGAAATGTTGATCTTGCGCCGCAACCGCTGGCTGCTGATGGCGACACTGATCATGGTGTTATTCGCGCTGGCACTTACCTTTGCAGGCAGTGCACCCACAGGCACGCTTGGCGTAGATATGCTGACTGTCTCGGTTGCCTCGATGACGACGCTGTCGGTCTATCTTGCCCCCCTACTGGCACTGATGATTGCCTTTGACGCCATCGCAGGCGATGTGGACCGGGGCAGCTTATCGCTGCTCTTGTCCTATCCCGCCGGGCGCGGAGAAATCCTGTTGGGAAAATTCACCGCCCATTTGTCGGCGCTTGCCTTTGCGATGACCATCGGCTTTGGCACGGCTGGCGCGGTGGCAGCATGGTTCGGTGGCGCCGGTCCAGAAAGCCTGTTGGCTCTGGTCCGTCTTATCCTCACTTCGATCGTGCTGGGCGCCGTGTTTCTGGCATTGGGATACTTGCTGTCCGCCCTGGCAAAGGGGGCCACGGCGGCAGCAGGTCTGTCGGCCGGGCTCTGGCTGGTTTTTGTCGTCCTCTATGATCTGGGCCTGTTGGGGGCCGTCGTCATGGACAAGGGCGGCACCTTCACTCAATCCGTCTTTCCATGGGTGATGGTGGCCAACCCGGCCGACGCTTTCCGTCTGTGGAATATCGCCGCAACCGAGGGCGTCGCGATGGCATCCGGCATGACCGGCGCTGCGCAGGCTCTGCCCGTCTGGGCCGCCCCGTTGTCTTTGCTGATCTGGCCCCTGCTAGGCCTTGCACTTGCCCGGCTCGCGTTCCGAAGGGTCGAGCCATGAAGCGTCTTTTCCTGATTGCTCTACTCGCCCTGACTGCCTGTAAGGAAGAACAGATTGCCGCGCCTGACCCGGTCGATCTGACGCCAGACGCACTCAGCTTTTTTTGCCAGATGAATATTGCTGAACATGGCGGTCCAAAAGGACAGATTCACCTCGACGGCTATCCCACACCACTGTTTTTTGCGCAGGTTCGCGACATGGTTGCCTATCTCAAAAGCCCCGAACGCGAGGCAGCCATTGTTGCAATCTATGTCAGCGATATGGGAACCGCCCCAAGTTGGCATCAACCAGGTCAATCCAACTGGATCAATGCCGAAGGTGCGACTTTCGTCGTCGGGGCCAATGTCGCCGGCGGCATGGGCGCGCGCGAGGTCGTGCCCTTTGCAGACCCGACCGATGCGGACAGCTTCATCATCCTGTACGGAGGGTCCGCTTTGCCCCTGACTGACATACCCGACGCCGAAGTGCTTGGCCCCGTCGATCTGGACCTGAAACTGGAGACACCAGCATGAGCCGTTTGTCCCGACGTCGTTTTCTGATCATGTCTGCGGCATGCGCCGCGCTACCGGCGGCCGCATCTGGCGCACCAGTCGCGCATTGGCGTGGCATCGCGCTGGGGGCCAGGGCCAGCCTTGACCTTGTTGGCCTTTCTGAGGCAGAGGCGGCGCCCCTGCTGACATCAATCGAAGCTGAACTGAACCGGCTGGAAGGTATCTTTAGTCTGTATCGATCGCAGTCACAGATTTCAGAGCTGAACCGAAGCGGATTGCTGCAGCAACCAGCCCCCGAACTGTTGAATGTACTGAGCCTGTGTTCGACCCTTCACAGTGCATCAGACGGGGCTTTTGACCCCACAATACAACCCGTCTGGAGGGCGATGGCCGCGCGCGCCAGCGCATCTGAATTGACTGCCGCCCAAGAAACTGTCGGCTGGCACCGAGTCCGATATGACGCTGATGCGATCCAGCTGCCGGAGCCCGGTGTCTCAGCCTTGACATTGAACGGTATCGCACAAGGCGCAATCACCGATCGCATTGCGGCGCTGTTACGGTCCTTTGGCTTACGCGATGTTCTGGTTAACATGGGAGAAATCGCGGCAATGGGTCAGCGAGGTGACGGGCAAGACTGGCGGGTCGGCCTTGCGGGTCACAATAATACAGTCCTCAAGAAGATCACTTTGCGAGAACGCTCAGTAGCCACATCTTCGGTTGCAGGCACGCTCTTGCCTGGCGACCACGGCCATATACTGAACCCATTCGGCCCAAGCCCAAGCAACCACACTGTTTCCGTTTCCGCACCCAATGCAGCCTTAGCTGACGGTCTGTCCACAGCTCTTTGCGCCGTCCCAAAGGAATGGACCGGTAGAATTCTGCAGAGTTTTCCATCGGCCAGTTTGGAGTTGAGCGGGTAATCCGCAGTCTGTTCCAAGGCAGTCAAATCGGCAAATAGGACCTGTCCGCTGAATCAACTTTACCGGTGGTCAACCTTTCGAGCGCCAGCAGCCTCATACCGAACAGTCATCCGAATTCAGAAGCAACCCCGATAGTGCTGGCTCTTGCAACACCAACGGTACCGGTTTCGGTGGTATAAGCGGATTTGCCGACAATCCAGGCACCATTAGTCGATCACGAGAGCAAGCTTCGCACCCACCGCGTCCCGCGTGTATTTCGAAGGGCCGGGTCATTGAGTGCTGGAAACGAAACCCCTAACCTTCCGATCACGTTATTTCTTGGCGTATGTGGGGGGTAAAGCCTTCAAAACATGTAAGCCATCACAAAAAACATCATACGAAGATTTGGTGGCGGAGACGAAGGGATTCGAACCCTCGAGACCCTTCCGGGCCTACTCCCTTAGCAGGGGAGCGCCTTCGACCACTCGGCCACGTCTCCGCTGGCCGGTGTATTCGATAAGCGCCAAGAAATACAAGGGACCTCGTGAAAAAATCTTCAAAAAGTCAAATCCATGATGTCTATGGCTTTCGGGCTTGATCAAAGGCAGCCGCGAAACGTCACCCGCAATGCGTGTCTGCCGGGCTTTCCATAAGGCGATCAGACCCAAGAGACGTCGGCTGGGAAAGCGAGCGACGGCCCAACGAAACATTGATTTGAAAAGGGCCCTGTCCAAGACGCCGGCAATGTACAAACAGAGAGTTTCCGAAGCTCTGGGTCAGCCCAATTAGGTGGGAATTTTCTCCAGCTTCATAGAAAACTTGCCAAACACATAGGCATTAAGGCATATTTGCTTAGATTTTTTGCAAATAATACAAAGAAATAAATTCCACGAGGCACAGACCGGGCAGCGGGCGCATTGCGCTCTGGAATAACCTTGGGGAAGGGATAATTAGTTTGGTCTGGTTAAGAGTGTTGTGTGTTTCCTGTTGTGTTTTGATACTGCCGTCGCAGATCCTGGCCAACATTGGTACTGTCGTAAGCGTCAAACAAGGCGCAGAAATTACCCGAGCCGGGAATTCCCGGCCACTGCTTGAAGGCATGGAAGTTGCCTCGGGTGATTCCATATCCACAGACAGCAGAGGGGTAGTTCAGCTGATCTTTGTTGACGAAACGAAGATCGCGATAGGGCCTAATGCAAAGATGGCGCTGGATGTGACCATGTTGCGAAACAAGAAGAAGGCCAAGAATTTTGCCGTTCAGGCCTTGGGTGGAAGCTTTCGTTTCATCTCGGGCAACAGCAGAAAACGTGCCTATTCCATCCAGACCCCGACTGCGACAATGGCTGTGCGTGGGACCATATTCGACATGTGGGTTGTGCCTGGCACCCAAAGCTCGATGTTGGTGCTGGAAGGCACCGTGCAGATGTGCGGCCTGAAAGGCGGCTGCAGATCAACTGGACGTCAATGCAGCCTGTTTGCCACCAGTCAAAAAGGCAAGGTGGGCCGCCCGGCCGATCAGGCACAGTACGACGAAGCAGTGAAAAATGGATTTCCGTTCATTCAGTCTCAGGAACGGCTTCTGAGTCCGCTGCGCGTGAATATCGAAGGCTGCGCCGGAGAATCAGCACCAGTGCAGCCCATCGAAAAATCCGACGCTCCCGAGCCCCGCCCAGCGCCCCCGCAGCGGCAAGCGGTGAAGGCTTCGGTAGCATCTGCACCCGTTGAGGCGCCCAGTATAGAAGGTGGTGCAGCGCCGGATACGAAACCGAATAGACCTGTTAACTGAGCATCGGCTGATATGGGTAATCGGTAATGTCGGGCAGTGAAAGCGACCACTGTCTTCGGAGGCAACCGTGACGGTTAAGTCGAAAGAACGGAGCACTCGCCGCAGGGGTTTTCGCCTTGTGGGTTTGTGCCTGATCCTGTTTGGATGCTTTGTCAGGGTCATAGATCCATTTCCCGTGCGCATGACTCGGCTGATATATTTCGACATCCTTCAGCGCATGGCCCCACGCGATTACACCCCCGACCTGCCAATCCGTGTTGTCGACATAGACGAACAGTCACTGGCCAACTGGGGGCAATGGCCATGGCCGCGCAATCTCATGGCTCAGATGGTTGAAAACCTCGGCCAAAATGGCGCTGCGGTCATCGCTTTTGACATGCTGTTTGTCGAACCCGACCGCTATTCGCCTGCTCGATTATTGGAAGACCCTGCGTTGGCCGAGGTGCTCTCGGTAGATGAAGACGCCCAAAACCTGGACAACGATGTTTTTTTCGGAGCCGAAATCGCCAAATGGCCGGTTGTTCTGGGTGTAGCGGCCCGTGTGGCCGATGATGGTCAGCCCGTCATATCCAAGGCGGGGATCATCGAGATCGGTGAGTCTCCGACCTCAGGGCTCGTCCAGATTCCGCATTGGACCCCACCTGCTCCGCCACTTTATTCAGATGCAACAGGCATTGGGGGCGTGAATGTCTCACCACTTGGTGGGACCGGTGTGGTCCGCCGGGTCCCGGTACTTTGGGGGGGACCGGATGGCGCCCTGCCAAGCCTGGGAATTGAGGCCCTTAGGGTGGCCATGGGGGAAACAGTCATTTTCGCCGAGGGCGCGCCCGATGAATCCGGTGTCATGCTGGCGCTTGAACTGGGCGATTTTCGATTGCCAACAACTCAGAACGGCGAAGTCTGGATCCGGTACAGGCGAGACCAGCCTGAACTGTATGTTTCTGCCAATGACGTTATGACGAATCCGGATGATCCTGCGCTGCGGTCCCGGATCGAAAACCAGATTATTCTTGTTGGCACCTCTGCGGCGGGTCTGTTTGATATGCACCAGACCTCGCTCGGAGAATCCGTGCCCGGCGTCTCGATCCACGCGCAGTTACTTGAACAGGTCCTAACGGGCGAAATGCTCAGCCGATCCGATGTGACCGCTGCGCTTGAGTTGGTCTCATTCGTCTTACTGGGGTTAGTGGTCGTCGCCGTCATGTCCAGCTTTGGTGCGGTCGCATCCTTCATTGCGGGTGGCGTATCTGCAGCCGTAGTTGTGCTGATCAGCTGGATGGCCTTTCAAAATCAACTCGTATTATTTGATGCAACCTTCCCACTTGCTGGTGGGATGGCGAATTTCGGGCTGTTGGCCGGATATCTATTCATTTCGACCGAGCGCGAGAAAAGAGCGATCCGAAAGATTTTTTCTCACTATGTCGCTCCTGAAATTTTGGATGAAATGGAAGGCTCGGACCATCAGTTGGTCCTTGGTGGAGAAACACAAGAGATCACCGTCATGTTCGCCGACATCCGTGGATTTACCCCGTTATCCGAGTCGGTTTCGGCCACGGAGCTCGTCGCCATTCTGAATGAGCTGTTTTCACAGGTCGGAGATCAGATTTTGCACGAGCGAGGCACAATCGACAAATTCATCGGCGACGCAGTCATGGCGTTCTGGAACGCTCCGCTTCCGGTCGAAAATCATCCCTGTCGCGCTGCACGGGCAGCCTTGATGATGCGCGGTGCATTGGCACAGTTCAATAGGTCCGAAATCATGCGCGAACGGCCACCCATTGCGCTGGCCACTGGCTGCGCGACAGGACAGGCCTGTGTGGGCAATATCGGGTCGCGGCGGCGGTTCAATTATACTGTGATCGGAGATGTGGTGAACGTCGCCGCCAGGATCGAACAAAGCTGCCGACATGTCGACTATGACATCTTGGTTTCGAATTCAGTTTACATTCTAGGCAAACAAGAGTTGGCGATGTTGGAAGCTGGGTTTGTGGACCTGAAAGGAAAAAAGAACCTGGAGCCCGTTTACATATTGATTGGCGATCAGGACATGCTCGACAGCGAGGCATTCCAGAACTTACGCGATGCGCATGCTCAACTTTTGTCGGCCATACGTGCGCGTGAACCGCTGGAGCGCACCGATGAGCTGCGCCAAAACTGCATCGACATTGCCAAAGAAATCGAACCCGGTCTTCTGTCCTTTTATCGCGCGCTGTCTGGGCGCACTGCTGATTTTCTGTCCGATGTCCAATCAAACAAGCTGTTGTTCAGTCATCACGCCCGTGAAGGACAAAATCTGGCCTAGCGGGCCCAGAGCCATTGCAACTTTCAAGCGAGCATGTGAACCCCATAGAACCGCCCTGAAGCAGGCGCGGAAGTTGGGGAACCATATTGCTAAAGCCAAATCATCCATCCTGAACTTGGCTCCTTACTTCTGGCCTGAAGAAACTGGATCAGCACCTTACTGCACCGAACTGACCCTATTGGATGCTCATCGTGAAACAGACGCCATTATGGCCTATGTTCCGACTTTTCTGACCTTGTTTGGCGCCCGAACGCTTACCGAAGCAATCAAAATGGCACGTCGCCGAAAACGCGTTTTTCGCCCCCAAACACAGACCAGCCTGCGGTCTCCTGGCCATTTGCGGGTTCGGGCTTCTAAGCAACCTGTCCCGCGAGAAAGGGCTGTACGATTTTCTTGAAACAGCCGGATCTCTGCACTCTCTCTGGGTTGATGTCGAAATGATCCTGGCCGGACCGGCCCTCTGGAGCAAGACCTGACCGCGATCAAAGACGCCGTCGCCAAAGACAAAATCAGATGGGACGGCCCGCTATATGGCGAAAAAAAACAGCATTTTTATGGTGAGATTGACGTGTTTCTGTTTCCAACTCGATATAGTATCGAAGCTCAACCAACTGTAATCTACGATGCCTTCGCGTCGGACACAGCCGCGACCTCTTTCGCGCGCAGAGCTATCGAAGAACAGGTTCGGGTTTGCATTGCGACCGTCGCCGTCGATCAGAGCTTTTCCGAAACCGCCACCCAATTCCCCACGGGTTCCTAAGAAAGGCCGATCACGCGACCAACAGAATGACCACACCATTGGAGCATTTGGGCAAATCTATCTAATGCGAGGCCGCATTAGACGAATAGTAATACGCGATGGCCTGCGTCCTATTTTTAACCGATAGTTTTTCGTAAATGTTTGACAGGTGAAATTTCACGGTATTGGTCGATATCTGAAGCTCTTTGGACAACTCGCGGTTGGACATGCCCTTGGCTAGAGCTTCCAGAATCGCGCGCTCTTTCCGCGACAGGCTGTGGATCGGATTCTGTTGCATCTGGCGGACATCGATGAACGGAAACACCATCTTGCCAGCAGCCACGTCCGCGCAGGTTTCCAGCAACGCTTCAACTTCACCTGACCGGGATGAGAATCCCGCAGCTCCTGCCTGCATTGCAAGGCGCGGAACATCTCCGACATCATCGCCGTAAATGACAAAACGGGGCGCGCCTTCCTGTTCTCGCAAAACCTCGATCAATTTGGCCGCGCCAAGAACCGGCAAGCTCCAGGAGATCACACACACCTGGACCGGAACTCTCATGACCGCGCCCAGGAACCCTTCAGCAGTCGCCGATGTGGCGACCAAAGAGAATCGCGGATCACGTTCAAAAATCTCTGACATGGCCGATAAGACCAGCGGATTGTTGTCGGCAAGCATGACGTCAATCGGTTGTTGTGAAGGCTCTGTCATTGATTTTACATCCAAATCCTCAATAAACTACCCATTCGTATAGGGCAAAACTTGGTATACTTCGGTATTCTTGCCAATACGGGTAGGTTTTTCCCCATCCCATTAGAAGTCCTAAAGCAGTAGTAAGTTACGTTGCGCGATGACGCAAGCAAGGCTTTCCTGATCCACAACGAGATGTCTGGGCGTGGTTGACCACCCCAACGATCAAGGAGGATCGCAATGACTTTCCAGATTTATCCAACGCTCGAAATCCCCGAGACGCTGGCCGCAGGCCCCGGGCCGGGCAATACAGACGCGCGCGTTCTACAGGCCTTTTCCAGCGCCGGAGTTGCGGATCACATGCAGGGCGACGTTTTGCGCGGCATGATCGAATGCAAGCACATGCTGCGCGAAATCTGGGGCACCACGAACATATACACCTTTGCGGTCGCGGGCACTGGTTGGAGCGCTTTGGACACCATGTTCTCGGCTGTCATGCCCGGTGACACGGTTGTTGCGTTCAACAACGGGACCTTTTCGGGCATCGATACAATGACCCTTCGGATCAAGGCAGCGACACCGGACGAACATGCTGCCAACCCCTTGGATCCGCAGGCCGCCAGTGTCACGATCATCGACGTGCCGCATGGTCAGTCGGTGACCGGTGACATGGTCGAAGCCGCACTGGCTGAACACAAGCCCAAATGGGCGTTTATGGCACATTGGGAAACGGGATCAGGACGCATCAATGATTTGCGCGGCTTCTCGGATGCCTGCGAGCACCATGGTGCAATGGGTCTGATCGACGCCGTTTCGTCTTTGGGTGTCGAAGATTTCCGGGTTGATGATTATCCGGGCATCGCGGGCTGGGCCTCTTGTCCGCAAAAGGGCCTGTGCTGCTTGCCGCTTACCTATGCTCCCGTCAGCTTTACCGACGCATATATCGACAGCCTGAAAGCAACGGGTGCCTACAGCTATGTTCACAATCCCATTTTCGAGGCCCGCCACTGGGGCATCGTCGATGGCCAGGATGTCGAAAAAGGCACATATCACCGCACACATTCGGGCTATGCCGTCGCGGCCTTTCATGAATCGTTACGCCTGACCCTGCAGGAGGGGCTGGCGAAGCGCGCGCATGCTTACAAGACGCATGAGGCCGTGCTGCGCGATGCCGTCATTGCGATGGGCTGCGAGGTCACCTCGGACATGTCCAGCCTTGTGGTGCTGAACCTGCCCGCTGAACTTGCAGGCCGCGAAATGGAGCTGGTGCAGAATTGCCGGGCCCGCGGCTTTGGCATCTGGCCAACCCTCAGCGCCCCTGTTCAGGTCCGCATCGGCATCCTGAACCAACTGAATCATCAGTCGATCGGCCGCATCGTGCATTTGTTTGCCGAAGCAATCCGCGAGATGGGTGGTTCGGTGAATCTCGAAGCGATCGAAGCGCTTCTGGAAAGCCGCTACGGCACATCTATCGCTGCATAAACGGGAGGAAATGCAGATGGATATCCACGAATATCAGGCGAAAGAACTTCTTTCGAATTTCGGCGTCGAGGTCCCTTCGGGGGCCTTGGCCTACAGCCCCGAACAAGCTGCCTATCGTGCACGTGAGCTGGGCGGCGACAAGTGGATTGTAAAAGCCCAGGTTCACGCAGGTGGCCGCGGCAAAGCTGGGGGCGTAAAGCTGTGCAATTCGGAAAGCGAAATATACGCAGCCTGTGACGAGATGTTTGGCCGCAAGCTGGTGACGCATCAGACCGGCCCCGATGGCAAAGGCATCTATCGCGTCTACGTCGAATCTGCCGTTCCAATCGATCGGGAAATCTATCTGGGTTTTGTGCTCGACCGCTCAAGCCAACGCGTGATGATCGTCGCCTCGTCCGAGGGCGGAATGGAGATCGAGGATATTTCCGCAGAACGCCCTGAAAGCATTGTCCGCTCCATCGTCGAACCTGCGGTAGGTCTGCAGGAGTTTCAGGCGCGCGAGATTGCCTTCAATCTGGGACTGGAGCCCCGTCTGATCCAAAACATGGTCCGCACCCTCCAAGGGTGTTACGCCGCTTTCAACAAGCTGGACGCGACTATGGTTGAAATCAATCCGCTCGTCATCACCGGCGACGATCGCGTGTTGGCGCTGGACGCCAAGATGAGCTTTGACGACAACGCCTTGTTCCGCCACCCGCAGGTCGCGGAGCTTCGCGACAAAAGCCAGGAAGACCCCCGTGAAAGCCGCGCGGCGGATCGTGGCCTGTCTTATGTCGGGCTGGACGGCAATATCGGCTGCATCGTGAATGGTGCCGGTCTGGCCATGGCGACGATGGACACGATCAAGCTGGCCGGGGGAGAGCCTGCAAACTTCCTCGATATCGGAGGCGGCGCGTCACCAGAACGTGTTGCCAAAGCTTTCCGATTGGTACTGTCCGACAAGAACGTCCAAGCGGTTCTGGTCAACATATTCGCCGGCATCAACCGCTGCGACTGGGTTGCCGAAGGCGTCGTGCAGGCTCTGAAGGAACTGGATATCGACATCCCAGTCATCGTGCGCCTTGCCGGGACGAATGTTGAAGAAGGTCAGAAAATACTCGCTAAGTCCGGCCTGCCGATTATTCGTGCAACAACATTGATGGAAGCTGCCGAACGCGCCGTTGGTGCGTGGCAAAACGATTTGACCCAAAACACCAAGATGAGGGCTGTGTAATGAGCATTCTTCTGGACCGCGACACCCGTGTTATTGTTCAGGGCATCACTGGACGAATGGCGCGCTTTCACACCAAGGATATGTTGGAATACGGCACCAATGTTGTTGGCGGTGTCGTCCCTGGCAAGGGCGGCGAAATCGTAGAAGGCGTGCCTGTCTTCGACACTGTCAAACAAGCGGTCACGGCCACCGGCGCAGAGGCCAGCCTTGTCTTCGTGCCGCCCCCGTTTGCGGCGGATTCGATCATGGAGGCCGCAGATGCCGGTATCCGTTATTGCGTTTGCATAACCGACGGCATTCCGGCGCAGGACATGATCCGCGTCAAACGCTATATGTATCGTTATCCCAAGGACAATCGCATGGTGCTGACCGGCCCGAACTGTGCTGGAACTATCAGCCCTGGCAAGGCGCTGCTGGGGATTATGCCGGGCCATATCTACCTGCCGGGCAATGTCGGCATCATCGGTCGTTCGGGCACGCTGGGCTATGAAGCTGCGGCGCAGCTGAAGGAGCGTGGCATTGGCGTCTCAACCAGCGTCGGTATCGGTGGCGACCCGATCAACGGCTCGTCCTTCCGCGATATCCTTGAGCGGTTCGAACAGGATGAGGACACCGAGGTCATCGCCATGATCGGCGAAATCGGCGGCCCTCAGGAAGCCGAGGCGGCCGAGTATATCCGAGACCACGTCACCAAACCCGTCGTGGCCTATGTCGCCGGTCTGACCGCACCTAAAGGCAGGACCATGGGTCATGCCGGGGCTATCATCTCGGCATTTGGCGAAAGCGCCTCGGAAAAGGTCGAAATCCTATCGGCGGCGGGTGTGACTGTTGCTGAAAACCCTGCGGTAATTGGCGAGACCATCGCCCGCGTCATGGGAGAGGCTGCGTGATGGTCAAACCTTCGGTCCTTGTCACCCGTCGCTGGCCCGCCGCCGTCGAGGCGCAACTGGCCGAAAACTACAACACCGTACTCAACATCGGGGACAAACCATTGTCCCCTGCCGAGATCCGCGATGCGTTGAAACGCTATGACGCGGTTCTGCCCACGGTCACCGACACGCTCAGCGCCGAGGCGCTGGACGTATCTGCGGCGCAAACCAAAATCCTCGCCAATTATGGAGTTGGTTACAGCCATATCTGTGAACCCGCTGCGCGCAGCCTTGGTATGACCGTAACCAATACGCCTGATGTCTTGTCCGAATGCACGGCTGATCTGGCCATGACATTGCTGCTGATGGTAGCCCGCCGCGCCGGCCAAGGCGAACGTGAGCTGCGCGCGGGCGGCTGGACCGGCTGGCGTCCGACCCATCTGGTCGGCACCAAGGTCAGCGGCAAGACTCTGGGCATCATCGGTTTTGGCCGCATCGGTCAGGAAATGGCCCGTCGCGCGCACCATGGGTTTGGCATGAAAATTCTTGTGCAGAACCGCAGCACTGTCTCGCCTGAGGTATTGAAACAGTTCAACGCAACTCAGGTCGATACCGTGGACGATCTGCTGCCGCACAGCGATTTCGTCTCACTGCACTGCCCGGGTGGGGCCGCAAACCGGCACCTGATCAACGGGCGCAGAATGGATCTGATGAAGCCCAACGCCTTCCTCATCAACACTGCGCGCGGTGAGGTCGTGGATGAGCACGCGCTTGTGCAGTCGCTGATGTTCGACACGATCGGTGGGGCTGCTTTGGACGTGTTCGATGGCGAACCTCGCATTAGCCCGGATCTGTTGCAATGCGACAACCTGGTGATGCTACCCCATCTGGGTAGCGCCACAAAAGAATCGCGCGAGGCCATGGGCTTTCGCGTACTCGACAATCTGGCCGACTTCTTCGCAGGTCGCACCCCGCGGGACCAGGTGATCTGATGCAAGCGCTGGCCCGCAATATTCCGTCCACCCCGGACCCTTCGGGCTATGCCGAGGAATTGCGCTCGGAACTGCGGGCGTTGTGGCGGAATATTCTGTCGAAGCGGGCGCCGCATGTGGCGACATGGGCCGAGGCCATGCCGTTGCAACCCATCCCTACAGGGCTCGAGGCAACGCCGTATCTGCAAGCCCTATCGATCTGGTTCCAACTGTTACGCATCATTGATGAAAACGCCCATGTCCGGGACCGGCGCCTTACCGAGACCCTAAGCGGCGCGGAAGCGGTCGAAGGCGGGTTTGCTGAGGTGTTGTCTGAACTGCAATTAACGGACAGCCAGACAAAAAAACTGACGGCTGACCTATGCGCCGGTCCCACCCTAACCGCGCACCCGACCGAGGCCAAGCGGGTCACCGTTTTGGAAATTCACCGGCGGATCTACCGCAATCTTGTCAGTCTTGAAGTGCAACGATGGACCCCGACCGAACGCACCGAATTGCTGAATGGTCTGGAAGGCGAGATTGATCTTTTGTGGCTGACAGGCGAACTTCGCCTGTCACGCCCAAGCTTGCGCGACGAGATCGAGTGGGGGTTGCAATTCTTCCGGGATGCAATCTTTGACGCCGTCCCACAGGTCATGGATCGGTTCGATCAGGCCTGCCTGCATGTGTTGGGTCAGACTCTAGCCAAAACACCCAACATTCGCTTTCACAGCTGGATTGGCGGCGACCGGGATGGCAATCCGAATGTCACAACCGAGATGACCGCACTGGCCCTGCAACGCGGCCGTGAAACGGTTCAGGATCTTTATCGTCAGGCCATCGATCAAGCTGCAAGCCGGTTGAGCATCAGCGCGCTCATATTGCCGCTTCCTGAGCCAAACCGTGCACGTGTACAAGAAATTATCGACCGGACACCGGACGACGATCGCAATCGAAACGAACCGTTCCGGCAGGCTCTCAATGCCATTCGCTATCGGCTGACCGATGGCGGCTACGATCACATCTCACAATTCGTAAGCGATCTTGGGGCACTTGATGCGGCTTTGTGCGCGGTCAACGCCGACGTCCTGGCACAGAGGCATATCCGTCCGCTGTGCCGCGCCGCTGCGGTTTTCGGGTTCCGAACCACAACCCTGGATATTCGTCAGAATTCAACCGTCACGAATGACGTTCTGACGGAAATTTGGTCGCAATCCGGACATACACCGGAATATGGCTCGCTCGACTGGTCTACCCGTCTGCGATCAGAGCTGGCAGATCAAAACCTGCCCTATCAAAACCGCGAGGCGCTGAGCGATCAGGCGCAGGAAATGCTGGCGCTTTTAGCGCTTGTTCATAGTGTTCGCTCGGGGCCGGATCCCAAGGCAATTGGGCCATTTATCCTGTCCATGACCCGGTCTGCCGATGATATTCTCGGTGTGTACCTGCTGGCCCGCTATTCCGGTTTCGGGTCCGAGACACTGGATATCTCGGTGGTGCCATTATTCGAAACGATTGCAGATCTTCGCAATGCCCCTGCGATCCTGCTGGACGTTTTGGCAGTACCGCTTGCCCGCCGCAGCCTCAAAACCGATGGAAATGAAATCGAAGTGATGCTGGGGTACTCGGACAGCGGCAAGGATGGCGGGTATTTCTGCTCAACATGGGAGCTGGAGCGCGCCCAACGTCGCATCGTGACGGCACTGGCTTCGCAAGGTTTCAAGGTCACGTTTTTCCATGGACGCGGCGGCTCAGTCAGTCGGGGCGGCGCTCCCACTGGGCGGGCGATTGCTGCGCAGCCCAGCGGAACAATTGCCGGGCGCTTGCGCGTAACTGAACAGGGCGAAGTTGTTTCGACCAGATACGCCAACCGCGGTACAGCCGCGGCCCATCTGGAATTGCTCCTCTCAAGCACGTTGCGTCATACCGCCAATCCCGGCGAAACCCTGGCCCGACCCGAGTTCGACGACGCGCTGGATGCTCTGTCGGAACTGTCACAGACAGCCTATGTCTCGCTTTTGAAGATGCCAGGCTTTCTGGACTATTTCCAGCAGGCCAGCCCGGTCGAGGAATTAGCCCGCCTGAAAATAGGATCTCGTCCGGCACGTCGCTTTGGCGCGGCCAGTCTGGATGATCTGCGCGCCATTCCATGGGTCTTTGCCTGGTCGCAGAACCGCCACCTGATCACGGGCTGGTATGGTTTCGGGGCTGCAATGGCCAGCTTCCGCAAATTTCGTGGCGCGCGCGGTGATGAAGTGCTGCAGGATATGTTTCAGCACTCCCGGCTGTTCCGCCTTGCCGTCGATGAGATGGAGAAATCGCTCTATCAGGCGGATATGGGCATCGCCGCACAATACGGCGAACTAGTGCACGATGAGAACACCCGACAAATCGTCTTTCAGTCAATCAAAGCGGAATACGATAGCGCCTGCAGTGCAGTGCAATTTCTGACGGGAGGACAAACTATCGGACACCGTTTCCCTCGCCTGTGCGAGCGGTTTGATCGCAAACGGGCTGAACTGGCCCGCATTCACGCGCTGCAGGTCGAATTGCTGCGACAAGCTCGATCCGAGCCTCAGGCAGGATCGGTTCCTGTTCCCCTGCTGCAATCCATGAACGCTATTTCCGCTGGCCTTGGCTGGACCGGCTAACCCTTTTAGGAGGTTTCAAAGTGAACGCCCCGCAACGCACTCAAGGTTTTTTCACCCAGTCTCTCTCAGCGCGCGACCCAGAGCTGTTCGGCTCGATCACGTCCGAGCTGGGCCGTCAGCG